>NZ_JBSFPC010000002.1:0-737608 GCF_053587995.1 Gordonia sp. NPDC003504 | reverse complement strand
GCTGGGACCTACGGGTCCCAGCCCTTCGCGCTTCCAGTGGCTCAGAAGGCCGCTTCGTCGAGCTCCATGATGTCATTGTCGACGTTCTCGACGGTGACGCGGACCGCGGTGAGTAGCGGAAGCATGTTCTTCGCGAAGAAGCTCGCGACCGCGACCTTGCCCTCGTAGAAGGCCTTGTCGTCGCCGGTCACGCCCTCATCCAGCTTGGCGATGGCGATCTCCGACTGGCGCAGCAGCAGCCAGCCGATCATCAGGTCGCCGACGGCCATCAGGAAGCGCACCGAGCCCAGGCCGACCTTGTAGAGGTCCTTCGGGTTCTCCTGCGCGTTCATCAGGTTGCCGGTGAGCGAGGCCGCCATGCCCTGGACGTCCTCGAGCGCGGTCTTGAGCAGTGCGCGCTCGGCCTTGAGGCGGCCGTTGCCGGCCTCGGAGTCGATGAACGACTGGATCTGGCCCGCGACGTGTGCCAGGGCCTGGCCCTTGTCGCGAATGATCTTGCGGAAGAAGAAGTCCTGCGCCTGGATGGCCGTGGTGCCTTCGTAGAGCGAGTCGATCTTGGAGTCACGGACGTACTGCTCGATCGGGTAGTCCTGCAGGAAGCCGGAACCGCCGAAGGTCTGCAGCGACTCGTGGCCGAGGTTGGCGTAGGCACGCTCGGAGCCGACGCCCTTGACGATCGGCAGCAGCAGGTCGTTGACGCGGTGGGCCAGGTTGGCGTCGGCGCCCGAAACGATCTGTGCGGCAACGGCATCCTGATGCGACGCGGTGTAGAGGTAGACTGCTCGCAGGCCTTCTGCGTAGGCCTTCTGGGTCATCAGCGAACGCCGCACGTCCGGGTGATGGGTGATGGTCACACGCGGAGCGGCCTTGTCGGTCATCTGCACCATGTCGGCGCCCTGCACACGCTCCTTGGCGTAGTCGAGGGCGTTCAGGTAACCGGTCGACAGCGTCGAAATGGCCTTGGTGCCCACCATCATTCGGGCGTGCTCGATGACGTCGAACATCTGGGCAATACCCTTGTGGACCTCGCCGACGAGCCAGCCCTTGGCTGGGATGCCGTGCTGGCCGAAGGTGACCTCACAGGTCGCCGAGGCCTTGATGCCCATCTTGTGTTCGACGTTGGTGACGAAGGCGCCGTTGCGCTCGCCGAGTTCGCCGGTCTCCGGGTCGAAGTGGAACTTGGGGACGAAGAACAGCGACAGGCCCTTGGTGCCGGGGCCGGCGCCCTCGGGGCGGGCGAGCACCAGGTGGAAGATGTTCTCGGTCATGTCCTGGTCGGCGGAGGTGATGAATCGCTTCACGCCGTCGATGTGCCAGGAGCCGTCCTCCTGCTGGGTGGCCTTGGTGCGGCCGGCGCCCACGTCGGAGCCGGCATCGGGCTCGGTGAGCACCATGGTGGCGCCCCATCCGCGCTCGGAGCAGATTGCGGCCCACTTCTTCTGCTCGTCGGTGCCGTTGTCGTAGAAGATGTTCGCGAAACCGGAGCCGGCGGCGTACATGAACACCGGGGGATTGGCGCCGAGGATCATCTCGCCGATCGCCCAGTACAGCGAGCGGGGTGCGGGCATGCCGCCGAGTTCCTCGGCGACGCCCACCTTGTCCCAGCCGCCTTCGATGAGGGCGTTGTAGGACTTCTTGAAGCCCTCGGGGATGGTGACGCTGTGGGTGTCGGGATCGAAGACCGGCGGGTTGCGGTCGACGTCGGCGAAGGACTCCGCGATCGGGCCCTCGGCGAGGGACTTGACCTCGCGGAGCATGTCGACGGCGGTCTCATGATCCAGGTCGCCGAACTCCCCCGACTCGAGCACCTTGTCCAGTTCGAAAACCTCGAAGAGGTTGAACTGGAGGTCGCGCATGTTGCTCTTGTAGTGGCCCATTTGTGGATTCCTATCTGACGCGGGCTGAACTGGTCCCGTGCGGCGATCGTCGCTTCACTGCTTGGCTGGAGAACTCGAGGGCAAACGGTGTGAGAGCAGCACCGATCGACCCTAAGTTACTGGCCGGTAACCTCAAGAATACCCTGCCGGGTTCTGGTCGACAACCCGATGGTTTGTGACCGTGCTGACTTTTGCAAGCAGCTGAAAGCGGCGCCATGTGGGGTGCCGGAGCTGCGGGGCTCCGTACCCTCGATCGCATGTCCACTGCAGACCTCGTCCTCGGCTGTATGTACTTCGGCACGCGTACCGACGGCCCCACCTCCCGCGCCATCGTCGAACGATTCCTCGAGCGCGGCGGCACCACCCTGGACACCGCCGACTGTTACGCCTTCTGGGCCTCCGGTACCGGCGCCGGCGGGCAGAGCGAGGAGATGCTCGGACGGTGGTTCGCCGACAACCCCGGCGTGCGCGACGAGGTCGTGCTCGCCACCAAGGTGGGGCCCGAGCCGGTGCCGGGCCGCCCGGGGGAGGTTGTCGGGCTGGCCGCCGATGTGGTGACGCGGTCGGTACGGGCGAGTCTGCGCAGGCTGCGCACCGACCGGACGGACCTCTACTGGGCGCACCTCGAAGACCGCGCCACCCCGATGGCGGAAATCGTCGCCACTTTCGGCGGGCTCGTCGCCGACGGGACGGTCGGGCGGATCGGCATCTCCAATCACCCCACGTGGCGGGTCGAGCAGGCGCGGGCGCTGGCCGCGGTCGCGGGCAGTGAGCCCTTCACTGCCCTGCAACTCTCGACGTCGTATGTGCGACCGCGTCCGGATGCCGCGGTGCCGGGTAAGGATCACCGGTTCGGGTTCATGACGGATGAGACGATCGACTACGTCACCGAGCATCCGGAGTTGGAGCTGTGGGCCTACAGCCCGCTCATCCAGGGCAGCTATGACCGCGCCGACCGTCCGTTCCCCGAACCCTACGATCACCCAGGAACGACCCGCCGTCTCGCCGAATTGGCCTATGTGGCAGCAGAACTCGGTGCGACGCCGGGTCAGGTGGTGCTCGCCTGGCTGCTCGGCGGCACGCCGCCGATACGTCCGATTGTCGGGGTGAGTTCGGTCGCCCAACTCGACGAGGCCCTCGACGCGGCCGAACTAACCCTCACCGACGATCAGCGAGCCAGGCTCGACGCTGCCGTGTGAGGGTGCTGGGCGGTGTGCGGGGGACAGCGCTACGCGAGCCGAAAGTGCTGGGGGAGCACAAAAGTGGGGGAGGAGTGGTTCGTCCCCCACTTTCGCGTTCTTCGGCCGGAAACTGCTGGGGGACGAATCAGTAGGTGGGGGAAGAACTCCGGCGGCGCAAACCTGTGGTGCAGCCGTTGTCGTCCAACCCATCACACGGTCAGTGCCGACCGCAGATAGGCCAGGTCGTCCGGGATGCCCTCGGCGGGGGTCTCCAGGATGACCGGGGCGTCGGCGGCGGCCGCGACCGCGGCCAGCACCTCCGGATCGATGTGTCCGTCACCGAGATTCGCATGCCGATCGCGGCCGGAATCGAATTCGTCACGAGAGTTGTTGAGGTGTACCAGGTCGATACGACCGGTGATCGCCCGGACGCGTTCGACGAGGCCGACGAGATCCTCACCTCCGGCCCAGGCGTGGCAGGTGTCGAGGCAGAAACCGGCCTGGTCGAAATCGCCGACCGACTCCCAAAGTCGATCGATCGCCTCGAGGGTGCGCGCCATGGCGTGATCGCCACCGGCGGTGTTCTCGATGAGGATCGGAACGCCGAAGCCGCCCTTGTCGACCTGCCGGTCGAACAGCTTCCGCCAGTTGGCGAAGCCCTCGGCGGCATCGTCGTTGTCCCGGAGATGACCACCGTGGACGACGAGTCCGAACGCTCCGAGATCGGCAGCCGCGGCGGCCTGCTGTTCGACGGCCTTGCGTGACGGCATCCGCAGCCGGTTGTTCAGGCTGGCCACATTGATCTGATAGCTCGAATGCACGACGACGTCGATCGGTGACTCGCGGATGGCTGCCGCATCATCGCGGGGGACCGGCTTGTTCCACTTCTGCGGATCGGTCACGAACATCTGGAAGACGTCGATCCCGAGATCGGTCGCGGTGGCCAAGGGGTCGTCGTCCTCGCGCAGATGGGCTCCGATTCGCATGGTTCTCACCCTAGGGTATGTCTCCCATTGCCCTTTGCGGGTCTTGGCGGCTCGTTTCGACGGAGCTCAACGCGGCGGATTGCCCCCTGGCTGCGTTGTCGTCGGTCACAACGGCTCCGCTATTACTCGCCGTCGAGGCTCGTACCTCGCACCTCGGGACGACGCCTCCTCCGCCTTGCCGGAGAACAATCGATGCCGCCGATCCCTCGCAGAGGCAACGGAAGAGACACCCTGGAGTGCGGTGCCGACCGCTGATCCTCGGGCCGACCGCTGATCCTCGGGCCGACCGCTCATCTGCGGGCCGATATGGACACGGCGTGAACTGCCCGGTCAGTCGTTCGGTTCGGTCTCGATGGTGATGGGAACGCCCGACGCGATCAGCAGACGGCACGGTGCCTCGGTGTCGTGATAGAGGTTCAGCCACTGATGGCCGCCGCCCTTGGTGTACACGGATTCGAGCGCGCGGTCGAGGCGTGCCTCGGCCTCCCTGGTGATGATGTACCGCTGATCGCCGTATCGCAGGAATCTGTTCGGCATCGTCGACCTCCCTACCGGACCCGGGCCCACTGACTGTGACCTCTACCACTCTCGAGTCTAGGAGGTTTGGGTGTCGAACGGAGAACAACGCGTGTCCGAACGCGTCGAGAACACCAGATGTTCATTAGGCTGACGTTGGGTGACGAGCGGGAAACGGAATTGGTGAGGGGCTGGGGCTTGAGTATCGACGAGACGACGGGTCAGGCCTCGCGGTTCCCCAGAGCGCGGTCGGCGACCGAGGATTCGGTATCCGACGACACCAGATCCCATGACGTCAGACCCGATAACCCCGTCCCCGGCGACTCACTGCCCGACAACCTTGTGACCGACGATTCCGCTGCCGACCCCGTCGACCTCGAACCGGTCCTCGACGACCTCGCCGCGGCCGCCGAGATGGAGGCCGAACCCGAGAAGCGTCGGGACCTCACCGTCGTACGCAGGGTCGCACTGATCGCGTGGGGCCTGTTCATGGTCTGGCAGGTCGTCCAGTACGGCCTGGCCTTCGACCGCACCCGGTTGATCATCCTGCTGTGCCTCGGTCTCATCGCGGCCAGCATCGGACGCCGACGAACGATCACGGTCTTCCTCGACTGGGCGCCGTTCGCGCTGATCCTGCTGCTCTACGACTGGACCCGCAACGTCGCCCAGCTCATTCAGGTGCCCGTCGAATGGCATCTCGCGCCCGATGTGGACAAGGCGATGTTCGGGGTCGTCCCGACGGTGTGGCTGCAGGAGCACCTGAAACAGCCGTCGGCGCCGTGGTGGGAGGTCATCACCAGCGTCGTCTACATGTCGTACTTCGTCGTTCCGTATGCGGTGGCGGCGGTGTTGTGGCTGCGGGACCGCTCGGCGTGGCGTCGGTTCGCGATCTGCTTCGTCGCGACCACCTTCCTCGGGCTGGTCGGGTACACCCTGATTCCCGCGGCCCCGCCCTGGGCGGCAGCACGATGCACCGCCGCCCAGGTCGCCGACGGCCCGCGCGAAGCGATCTGCATGACCAACCCGGTGGCCACCGAACCCGGTGGCATGCTGGGGCCGATCGACCCCTCGTATGCCGACGCCGCGCCGTATGTGGAGCGCATCTCCCCGCGCGGCTGGGAATTCCTGCATATCCACGTCGCATCCGACCTCATCGAGATCGGTCAGGGGAAGTCGAATCTCGTCGCCGCGATTCCGTCCCTGCACGCCGGGTTGACGATGCTGCTCGCGCTGTTCATGTGGCCGCGGGTCAAGGCGCTCGGCCGAACACTGTTCATGGGCTACGCCCTCGCGATGGCGTTCACGCTCGTCTACACCGCCGAGCACTACGTCTTCGACATCCTGCTCGGGTGGGCGCTGGCCGGCGCGGTGGTACTCGTGTACCAACTGATCGATCGCCGCATCGTCGGGCCGCGCAACGCCCGGAAAGCCGCCGAACGCGACGAGGCGGCGGACCCCGACGCGGAGTCGGCGCACCGGGAGACCGTTGCCGACGCCGACGTGGCCGATGGTGTGCCGCCGGGGGCTTCGGTCTCGCAATCCGGATAGCCTCGGGGGCATGCCGATCGTCAGACGACCCCAGCGACAGCGGTGGCTGCGCGTCGTCGTGGTGATGCTGCTCGGTGTTGCGGTGGCGCTCATGCATTCGCTGATCGCCGGCACCTCGACAGCCGGCTCGCGGGACGGATCGACGCACTCGGTGGCATCTGCTCAGACGGCACCGTCCATGGCGACCGCCGGGATGCACGAGCACACCGACCAGGCGCACCTGAGTGACGGCGACCACTGCGTCCTCGGACATCACTGCGTATCCCTGCGGGGTGACGACGTCCCGCTGCCGCCGGTGATCCTGCTGATCCTGGTCTGGGGTTTCGCGGCGCTACCCGTCCTGATGGGTATCGCGCCGGCACTCATCGGCCGGCTGGGGCGTCCACCCCCGTGGGCCCATCCCACCCATCTGACGCTTTCGGTGATCCGCTGCTGATGGACGGCGTAAGCCCTCCGACAATACGTATCAATCACTCGCACAGGAGTTTTCAGATGTTCACCATCAACCGCACCCGACTGACGGGTGCTGCCCTCGCAGCCTGCGCAGCCCTGATCGTCGCGGGCTGCTCGTCGTCGGACGAGACCGCGACACATCCGAGCGGGGCACACGCCGGTCACATGAGCGGCGCCATGGATTCGGTGACGTCGTCGCCGGGCGCCTCGGCGCACAATCAGACCGACATCATGTTCAACCAGATGATGATCCCTCATCACGAGCAGGCCATCGAGATGGCCGAACTGGTGCCGAGTCGCACCGACAATCCTGCGATCCTCGCTCTGGCAACGCAGATCAAGAATGCCCAGCAGCCGGAGATCGACCAGATGACGGCTCGCCTGCGGTCCTGGGGGATCGCGGTCGACGACGATGCCGATGACGACATGGGCGGCATGCATCACGGATCCATGACGGGTTCGAGTTCGGCCATGGGCGGCATGATGAGCGATGCCCAGATGGATGCCCTCGAGGACGCCCGCGGGCAGGCCTTCGACACCCTGTGGCTGCAGGGGATGATCACCCATCATCAGGGGGCCATCACGATGGCCGATCAGGAACTCGCCGGCGGGGTCAACCCCGAATCACGCGAGCTGGCAACGCAGATCAAGACCTCGCAGCAGGCCGAGATCGACCAGATGAACGCACTGCTGGGTCGCTGACGCAGCACCTGCGGTTCTGTCTGCCGCTCGGCAGGCGGGACCGCAGGCCTGGCGACATCAGTTGCGCCGCAACGGCAATCGCATCAGATACACCTGGTATCCGTATGACACCGAATAGGTGAAATACAGGGTCGGACCCGACGTCGACCACGGATGGATGAAGGGCGCGTATCCGGAGTACGGGTCATTGCGTGAGACGACGAGTTCGCCCGCCGACCACGGTCCCTGCGGGCTGTCGGCGGTGCGCAGCATGACACCCGGTTCGGTCTGGACGAGCGCAACATACTTACCCAGGTACGAATTCCACGCCACCGACATCTCACCGGTCTTCGGCGGCATGATCGGCGTCGACGCCCCGGGATTGCGGGGGACCCAGTGGCCACGCGAAAAGTACTCGTAGGCACCGAGATTCTCGATCTGCGATGCCGGTACCCGAGCCAGATAGACTGCACCCCAACGACTGTCGGGAGTGCCATACTGGTAGACGGTGTCACCGACCTTCAGATACGCCGACATCTGGAACTTGACGTTGCCGCCCGTGTTCGGCCGATAGGTGTCGGTCCGGTGCCAACTGCGCCCATTGTCGGAAGACACCGCCAGGCCGGAGAAGTTGGTCACCCAATGGCTGTCGGCGACCCAGCGTTTCACCGACATGTAGTTCAGATACTGCCTGTTGCCCACGGCCACGCCGGCGGTCGGGATCAGGGTGATCTCGCGACGCAGATTGGGTTTGAGCAGTCTGCTCGCATAGCCGGGTGGCCCGGTGTGCCCGGTGAACGTCATCCCGTCGGCGAGGTTGCGATCGGTACTGCGCAACAGCACATTCGACCGCCAATGGAACAGCGACCCGTGCAGCAGTGACCACCCATTGAAGGATTGCGTGTCACCGAAGGCGGTGAGGATCTCGCCGCGGCCGTTGTCCCACATGATGCCGAGGTCGGTGCCGATGATCTGATATCGGCCGACCGTGTCGTTAATGGCCCCGGGACCGGTCAGCCGGCCGACCATCGACGCATTTCCGGCCGCGTAGTCGGCGGCACCGGCCGGTGACGCGACGGCCAGGCCCGTCGTCAGTGCCGCCGCGGTGACCACGATCGTCATGGCGGTCCGAATTCGGGACAGGCGAGACCGGAACATGTCCGGGACCTTAGCAAAAGCTGTGAGCCGACGTCGGGGCCGCGACACCGGACCCGCGCGGTCCCCGCGCGATCACTCGGTGACGAAACGCGCGTGCAGATCGTGGCTGGTGAAGTCGATCTCGGCGGCGGAATTGTTCACCGCGGTCACCATGCCGGTACCCCACATGCCCTTCGAGTCGTAGAGCCCCGCGGTCGAAGCGGAGATGCCGTCGTGTTCGGTATGCGAATCGGCCTCCACGCCGATCCACTGACCTTCGGGCAGACGCGACAACGCCACCGTGAGATCGCAGTTGATGAAACCGATGCCCGTCGAACCCCAATTGGCCATCAGGCTGGTCGATTCCGCGGCCGTCACCGCGCGCGCGAACGGCGTGATCGGCTCGCCGAGGACGGCGGGAGCGGCGCGCGACCAGCGACGTTTCCGTGCCCCGTTCTGGTGTCGCGACATCTCCGTATCCCACCGGCCGACGGTGCCGTCGGGCGCATCGTGCGACCACAACGTGGTGAACGCTTGCGGATCGTCCGAGTCCAGCGCGGCGTCACGGGCCGCATCGGCCTCCGGCGGAACGAACGTGATCGTGTCGGGTTGCCGTTCCCACCGGTCACCGGGTGGATTGTGCGACTCGCGCAGAAACACCGTCGTCGACCTGGCGACGACGACACCGTCGTCGCCGGTCCCCGGATTGTCGAAGAACTGCACGACGTCGAGTTCGGCGACGCGGATGCGACCTCCCGACCGGATGAGCCGGCCACGCGTGATCGTGGGGACTTCCCGCGCTGCCCGGAACAGGTCGATGGTGAAACGGGCGGGACGAAAACCGGGTTCGGCGAATGCCGTCTCGACGCGGTGTGCGGCCAATGCGCAGACCGCCGGGCCGTTGAGGGTGCCGGGCGCCCATAGGCTTCGGGCGAACGGGGTCGGCATCACCCGGTCGTCGGACTCGGTACGGAAGAAGGCGATCGGCGTCACGCGTTCTTGTCTACCGCCACCCGTTTCGGGTGATTCTCCCGGGGGCCTTTGGACTCAACCTGGCGGCTTTGAGTGCCCACCGCATGTCACGCGGGATACGCTTCGGCCATGACATTCGGTGTGTACACCAGACAGATCCCCGACGAACTCATCGGTGCGGTGAGATCAGCGATCATCGCGACATCGATTCTCGGCATCGTGCTGGGCATCATCGCGGTCGTCTGGCCGAGCGCGACCACCATCGTGCTGGCCGTCCTGTTCGGCATCTCGCTGATCATCACCGGCATCTTCCGCATCTACCAGGCCTTCGCCGCCACGTTCATCGCCCCCGGATGGCGCGTCCTGCTGGGCATCCTCGGATTCGCGATCCTGGTCCTCGGCATCATCGCGCTGTTCCATCCGGGCAATGCGGTGTGGCTGCTGGCGCTGTTCATCGGTGTCGGCTGGATCTTCCAGGGCGTCGGTGACCTCTACGCCGCGGTCACCAAGTCCGGGCACGCACCGACCTGGTTCCTCGTCCTCTCCGGCATCATCGGCCTGCTCGCGGGCATCGCGATGATCTCCCTCGGCGGAGTCGGCGTCGACTTCCTCGTCCTGATCGGCGGCATCTTCCTCATCGTCATCAGCATCGCCTCCCTGCTGACCCTGCCGAAGAAGGTCGACGCCTCGGTCTGAACCGCAACGTCGCCAACAACCCGTAGACGAAGCGGGCCGTCACCGAGATCTCGATGACGGCCCGCTTCGCGTATGTGAGTGCAGGTCTCTCAGCCGTACCAGGGCGCAATCGGATTGCCCTGCCACCGGGTGTGGGCGGGCACCACGTCGCCGCGCATGACCAGCGACGCCGGACCCACCGTCGCTGATGCACCGAGCCCCGATGCCGGCAGTGCGACGCAATGGGGGCCCATCGTCGCGCCGGCCTCCAGGGTGACCCGGTCGATGGCCATCACCCGGTCGTGGAAGAGGTGGGTCTGCACCACGCAGCCCCGTTCCACGGTCGCGCCGTCGCCCAGGGTCACCAGATCGGCCTCGGGCAGCCAGTAGGTCTCACACCAGACGCCGCGGCCGATGTGCGCGCCCAGCATCCGCAGCCACAGGTTGAGGATCGGGGTGCCGGTGGCCGCGTTGGCGAACCACGGCGCGGCGACGGTCTCGACGAAGGCGTCCGACAACTCGTTGCGCCACACGAACGAACTCCACAGCGGGTGCTCGGACACCACGATGCGCCCCACGACCAGCCACTTCGCCGCGGCAGCGATGCAGCACGCCGCCGCCCCGGCCACCAGTAGGATCAGCCCGCTGACCAGACCGGCAATGAGATAACTCGTGTGGAACGCGACGTACTGCAGACCCAACAGCATGAACAGACCCAGACCGAAGGACACCATCACCGGGATGAGTCGCAGTGTCTCGATCGCCGAGCGCGCCACCTTGAGCCGCATCGGCGGATCGAAGGTGCGGGAGGTGTCGGCCTCCGAGGCGGTACGACGCAGCCGCACCGGCGGACTGCCCAACCAGCTCGACCCGCTCTTCGCGCGGTCCGGAGCGGCCGAGAGCACCGCGACCAAACCGTTCTTGGGCACCTTGCGGCCCGGGCCGGTCATCCCGGAGTTCCCGAGGAACGACCGCTTGCCGACCTTCGCGTCGTCGATGTAGAGCCAACCGCCGCCGAGTTCGTAGGAGGCGACCATGGTGTCGTCGGCGAGGAAGGAGCCGTCGTCGATGGTGGTGAACTTCGGCAGCACCAGAGCCGTCGAGATCTCGGTGCCCTTGCCGACCTTGACGCCCAGAATCCGGAACCACCACGGCGTCAACAGACTCGCATACAGCGGGAACAGATAGGTGCGTGCCGAGTCCAGGAGTCGCTCGGTCATCCACACCTGCCAGCCGACCCGCGAGCGCACCGGGTGATAGCCCTTGGTCATGTCGATCGCGAGCAACCGCACGAGGACCGCGGTGATCACCGCGAACGTGCCGAGACTGACGAGGGTGGCGGCGGGGATCAGGATCAGGGCGCGTTCGGCGACGTCGCGCAGACGATTCGCGTGCAACGCCCACGACCCGATGACCACCAGCCCGGCGCCGAGGGACACCAGCGGGATGGCCGCGAGCAGGAGCGAGGACAGTCCGTAGGCCGGAACCCACGCGGTACGCCGCGGTGGCCGGTGCGCCGGCCACCGATGCTCGGCCTTACCCACCTTGACCGCCGGTGATCCGGCCCAGTGCTGCTCCTTCTTGACCCGGCCGAAGACCGCCGAACCCGGCGCGACCTCCGCGTCCCGCCCGACGACCGCGCCGGGTGCGAGGGTGGAGCGGGCGCCGACCGTTGCGCCGCGCTTCACCTCGACCGCACCGATGTGCACGACGTCGCCGTCGATCCACCACCCGGACAGGTCCACCTCGGGTTCGATGGAGGCGCCCTCACCGACGGTGAGCATGCCGGTGACCGGCGGGATGGTGTGCAGGTCGACGCCCCGGCCGATGTCGGCGCCGAGCGCCCGGGCCAGGTAGATCATCCACGGCGCGCCCGACATGTTGGCGGCGCCCGCGGCCTCGAGGAGTCGTTCGGCGACCCACAGGCGCAGGTGCACACCACCACCACGCGGATAGGTGCCGGGTTGCACGCCGGCCAACAGGACGCGCGCCCCGAGAGCCGCGATGACCATCCGGCCCAGGGGAGTGATGAACACCAGGAACGCGACGAGCACCACCCACCAGTTCACCTCGACCAGCCACGGCACCGTGACGTCGAGTCGGCGTGCCGCCCAGGCGCCGACGTTGTTGGTCACGCCCAGCCACGTCGCCCACTGCAAGCCGGTCAGGGTGGTCAGCGGCACCGACAGCAGGATCTGCGCCACGCCGGTCGACCGCGGTGTCGGGGTGACCTCACGTTCGGTGATGACCGTCGTCGGCGCGATGGTGTCGAGCATGCGGGCCAGGGCGCCGAGGCGCGGATGGTCGTAGAGATCGGCGACGGTGATCGCCGGGTAGCGTTCGCGCAGCGCGGTCACCAATTGTGCCGCCGACAGCGACCCGCCGCCCTCGGTGAAGAAGTCCGCGTCCGGGCTGGTGATCCGCGCGCCGAGAACGTCGGTCCAGCGCCCGGCCAGCCACGCCTCGGTCGGCGAGAGATCGTCGGCGTCGTCGTCATCGGCGTCCGCGGCCGCGCCGGGCAGTGGCCAGGGCAGGGCGTTGCGGTCGACCTTTCCCGATGTGCGCGTGGGCAATTCGTCGACGAGTGCCAGGCGGGGCACCATCGGCGTCGGGAGGCGTTCGGTGAGCAGGGTGTGGGCGCGTTCCACGTCGAAGTCGGGATCGGCGGAGACGAGATACCCCACCAGCAGACTGTTGCCGGCCGCGGTGGTGCGGACCGCCGCGGCGGCACCACTCACGCCGGGTAGATGCTGCAGGGCGTTGTCGATCTCGCCGAGTTCGATGCGTCGGCCGCCGACCTTGACCTGATCGTCGGCGCGGCCCTGGAATACCAGGCCCTCGGCATCCAGACGCACGAGATCGCCACTGCGATAAGCACGTTCCCAGCCCAGAATCGGCATCGGCGCGTACTTCTCGGCGTCCTTGGCCGGGTCCAGATAGTGCGCGAGTCCGACGCCGCCGATGATCAACTCGCCGATCTCCCCCTCGGCGACCGGGCTTCCGTCGGCGCCCACCACCGCGAGATCCCAACCGGCCAAGGGTAATCCGATACGGACCGGTCCCGGGCCGCCCAGCGGTGCGGCACACGCCACCACGGTGGCCTCGGTGGGGCCGTAGGTGTTCCACACCTCGCGACCCGAAACGGCAAGGCGCTCGGCCAGTTCCGGCGGGCAGGCCTCACCGCCGAAGATCAGCAGCCGGACCGCCTCGAGGGCCTCCGGCGGCCACAGCGACGCCAGGGTCGGCACGGTCGAGACGATGGTGATGTCACGTTGCACCAGCCACGGCCCGAGATCCATGCCGCTGCGCACCAGGGATCGTGGTGCGGGCACCAGGCAGGCGCCGTTGCGCCACGCCAGCCACATCTCCTCACACGACGCGTCGAAGGCCACCGACAGCCCCGCCAGGACGCGGTCGCCGGGGCCGATCGGCTCGTCGGTCAGGAACAGTCGCGCCTCGGCGTCGACGAAGGCAGCGGCGTTGCGATGGGTCACCGCAACACCTTTGGGGGTTCCGGTGGAACCTGAGGTGAAGATGATCCAGGCGTCGTCGGTGACGGTGGGACACGCGTCGGCGATGGCCGGTGCGAGCCCGTCGGAATCCGGGTTGGTGGCATGCACCCCGAAGGCGTCGACGAGGGCGTCGATACCCGCCTCACCGAAGACGAGTTCGGCGCGCTCCTCGGGATCGTCGGCGTCGACCGGCACATAGGCGGCGCCGGCATAGATCGTCGACAGGATCGCGGTGTAGAGATCCCGCGACCCCGACGGCATCCGGATGCCGACGCGACCGCCGCGTCGCACCCCGGCCGCGGCGAGCCGGTCGGCACCGCGACGGATCACCGCGAGGAGTTGCGAGTAGCTGACGATGACGTCGCCGTCGTCGATGGCGGGTGCGTCGGGATACCGTGCGGCGGTCTCGTCGAGGATGTCGCAGAGCGTGCGCGGTGCGCTCGCCTGTGACGACAGCAGATATTGGCCGGGTATGTCCACTCTCACCACCGTTTTTAGACATGGAAGCAAGAAATATATCGCGCCCGGGACACGTGTTGACCCGGACGTGGGTGAACGCTGGGTGTCATTCGTCTCGGTGCCGGGCTCCGGTGAGTTCGGTTGCGAAACCCGCCGTAACCGCCCCGTGAGCGCCGGAGATCGGTGTAGGTTCACTTACACACTCCCGATCAGTCCACTCGGGTGGTCCGACGACGTGCCGGTACCAAGGCCGAAGGCGTCACACCGCGGCCTCCTGACACCGGCCCCCTGACACCGAACCCCGGAGGAGTCCGATGCCGATCGTGCATCATCGCAAGGCGAGCCTGCTGTCGTATCCGATCTGGCTGGGCAGCCGCATCGCACTCAAACCGCTGATGTCGCTCTGGCCCCTGGACCGGGCCGGAATGGCCGGTCTGTTCCTCATCGACCGGACCTTCGCCGCCGGCCCCACCCCGCGCGGCGTCGTCCGTGAGCAACTCGAACTCGGCGGACGTCCGGCCGAACTGATCGTGCCGACCGGGCCGTCGCGGCGCGACTCCGACACCGCCGTCCTCTACCTGCATGGCGGGGCGTTCGTCGTCGGAGGCGTCGGCACCCACCGTTCCATCGCCGCGCGCCTGTCCAAGGCCACCGAACTGCCGGTGTTCTCCCTCGTCTACCGGCAACTGCCGGCCGCGGGCGTCGGCACCTCGGTGGCCGACACGATGTCGGCGTACCGCGAGTTGCTCACCGAACGCGGGTTTCGACGCGTCGTGGTGGCCGGGGATTCCGCGGGTGGCTTCCTGGCGGCCAAGGTCGTCGAAGGGGCAGCCGAGCAGGACCTGCCCGCGCCGACCGCGCTGATCGGGTTCTCCCCGTTGCTCGACATCGACCTCGCCGACCATCCCGACCGCAGCAGCCGCGCCGACGCCTACATCCCGCTGTCCCAGCTGCGCAAACTGGCCCCGGCGTTCCTGCGTGGTCCGCGGCCCTTCGCCGGGGCGCGCCGCATCGCCGATCTCGACCCGGAGGACTTCCCGCCGACCATCATGGTCACCGCCGAGAACGAACTCCTCGAACCCGACGTCATCCACCTCATCGAGAACCTCGACGCTGCCGGAATCGACGCAGTGGCCCATAGTTATTCGTGGCAAATTCACGCGTTCCCGGTCTTCGGTTTCCGTCACCAGGAGACACTGGAGGCGATCGAGGCCACGGCCGCCTTTGCCGGTCATGCGATTCGAGAGGCCAAGGACACTGACGACCGAGAGAACCAATGGGCCGGATGACGACGATCGGGTTGTGCCCGCCGAGGACCTGAGGCCGCCGGGTGCTCCCGACGCCCGATTCACCCTCGCCGCCGAACGCACCCTGCTGGCGTGGGTGCGTACCGCGCTCGGCTTCATCGCCGGCGGCGTGGCCATCGTCTACGTCGCCCCCGACGTCACCGATGCGATCGTGGAGACGGTTCTCGGCCTGGTGATGGTCGCGCTCGGCTGTGCGATCGTGCTGCTGGGCGCCTGGCGGTGGCGGCGCACCGACCGGGCGTTGCGTCGTGGTGAGCCGATGCCGGGGTCGAGCCAGGTGATCATCGTCGTCGCTGCCATAGTGGTGGTGGCAGTGGCGACCGCGGTGGCGATCGTCGTGCAGAACTGACCCCAGTAGTTCGAGGAGTGCACGTCCGGTGACCAATCATCAGTTCCAGAGCGCCGCGCAGGGCTTTTCGCGTGGCATGGTCACCGTCGGCGCCATCATTCTGATGGTCTGCGTCGGCTTCCTGACCTACACCTGGTGGCGCGACGGCCGTTGGGTGTGGGTCGCGCTCGGCATCATCCTCATCCTGGTCAACATCATGATGGTCGTCATGACCTACCGGAAGGCCAAGCTCACGCCGCCGCCCGGCGATCACGACGACGACCCCGAGGACTGACGATCCCGCCCCGTCGAGTGGGCGCCCTTTCCCGTCGAGTGTGCGTCGTTTTGCGTCGAGTGGGTGCCCTTTCCCGTCGAGTGTGCGCTCACGCCCCGACTGCGGGGCAGCACTCGCGGGTCTGCTCTTCCCCGGCGAACTGGGTGCGGTACAGCTCGGCGTAGCGCCCGCCCTTCGCGAGCAGCGTCGCGTGGGTTCCGCGTTCGACGACGCGGCCGTCTTCGAGCACCGCGATCTGGTCGGCGGCGCGAATGGTCGACAGCCGGTGGGCGATGACGATCGACGTCCGGCCTTCCAGGGCCTCGCCGAGCGCCGCCGACACCGCGGCCTCCGACGTCGAGTCCAGGTGGGCGGTCGCCTCGTCGAGGATCACCACCGACGGCCTCGCGAGGAGCAGTCGCGCGATGGTCAGCCGCTGGCGTTCACCGCCGGAGAGCCGATATCCGCGTTCGCCGACGACGGTGTCGAGGCCGTCGGGCAGTGTCGCGACGAGATCGTCGAGTCGGGCGCGGCGCAACGCTGCCCAGATGTCGTCGTCGGACGCGTCCGGGCGTGCCAGACCCAGATTGGCGCGGACGGTGTCGTGGAAGAGGTGACCGTCCTGGGTGACCAGGCCGACGGTGGCGTGCACCGATGCCGACGGGAGGTCACGGACGTCGATGCCGTTGAGCCGCACCGACCCCTCGTCGACGTCGTAGAGCCGGGTGGCCAGGGAGGCGATCGTCGACTTTCCGGCGCCGGAACTGCCGACGAGGGCGAGCATCGATCCGGCCGGGACATCGAGGTCGATGTGATGCAGTACAGTACTGCCGCCCCGGTTGTCCAGTTGCGCAACCTCTTCCAGTGAGGCGAGGGAAATCTTGTCCGCGGACGGGTAGGCGAAGGAGACATCGTCGAATCGGACCGTCACGCCGCGGGTCTCATCGGTGTGCGGCACCGCGATGGCGTCGGGCTTGTCGGCGATGAGGGGTGAAAGGTCGAGGACTTCGAAGACGCGCTCGAAACTGACCACCGCAGAGGAGATCTCGACGCGCGCGTTCGCCAGGGCGGTCAGTGGTGCGTACATCCGGGTGAGCAGCAGGGCCAGCGAGACCACCGCGCCCGCGGACAGGTGCTCGTGCACGGCGAGCCAGCCACCGAGGCCGTAGACCAGGGCGAGGGCCAAGGCGGACACCAGGGTCAGTGCCGTCATGAACACCGACTGCAGCATGGCGCGTCGAACTCCGATGTCACGCACTCGATCCGCGCGGTCGGCGAAGGCCGCCGATTCGGTCTCCGGTCGTCCGAACAGTTTGACCAGGGTGGCGCCGGGGGCGGAGAACCGTTCGGTCATCTGCGTCGACATGCGGGCATTGTGTTCGGCGGCCTCCCGGGACAGCGCCGACATCCGCCGGCCGAGTCGTCGCGCGGGAATGACGAAGACCGGCAACAGGATCAGCGCCAGCAGGGTGATCGGCCAGCTGATCGCGAACATCACGCCCAGGGTGAGCGCCAGCGTGACGGCGTTGGAGACGACCCCGGACAGGGTGTCGCTGAACGCGCGTTGGGCGCCGATGACGTCATTGTTGAGGCGGCTCACCAAAGCGCCGGTGCGGGTGCGGGTGAAGAAGGCCACCGGCATCTGTTGGACGTGGTCGAAGACCGCGCGACGCAGGTCCAGGATGAGGCCCTCGCCGATGGTCGCCGACAGCCAGCGGGTGATGACCGACGCCAGCGCCTCGGCCACCGCGATCACCGCGATGAGCACCGCGACGCCGACGATGGCCGGACCGGCCCCGGCGTCACCGGCGGTGATCAGGTTGACGACGTGGCCCGCCAGCAGCGGGGTGACGACGGTGAGAACCGCGGTGAACACCGACAACACGAGGAAGGCGACGATGCGGCGCAGGTGCGGACGCGCGAAGCCGCTCACCCGTCGCAGGGTGGTGCGGCGGTCGGCGCCTCCGTTCGACCCGGTCGGTGCGGTGCCGGTCCGGTACATCATGTCCCAGGCGACGGATTCCATGCTCATGACGACGAGGATAGAACTTCAAGTGAACTTGAGGTCCAGCTCGCCGGGAGGTGGGTGTAAGGGGTCGAGTCTGTGCGTCTCGTCACCCGATGAGTACGTTGGATGTCGATCAGACGACAGTGATCGGAGCGCACCGGCACTCGAGACCGGGCCGTTCCGCGAAGTGAGGCGGCGACATGGCACAGCAGTTGAAACTCGGATTCAAGGCGTCGGCCGAGCAGTTCGATCCCCGCGAGCTGGTGGAGATCGCGGTCGCGGCCGAGGAGCACGGCATGGATTCGGTCGCCGTGAGCGATCATTTCCAGCCCTGGCGCCACAACGGCGGGCACGCCCCGTTCTCGCTGGCGTGGATGGCCGCGGTGGGCGAACGCACCAAGCGGGTGCAGATCGGCACCTCGGTGATGACGCCGACCTTCCGCTACAACCCGGCCGTCATCGCGCAGGCCTTCGCGTCCATGGGCTGCCTGTATCCGGGCCGGATCATGCTCGGCGTCGGCACCGGCGAGGCCCTCAACGAATACGCCACCGGATTCCAGGGGGAATGGCCGGAGTTCAAGGAACGCTTCGCCCGGCTGCGCGAGGCCATCCGGCTGATGCGCGAACTGTGGACCGGTGACGAGGTCGACTTCGATGGCGAGTACTACCACACCCAGGGCGCCTACATGTATGACGTTCCGGAGCAACCGATTCCGGTGTACGTGGCCGCGGGTGGACCGGTCGTCGCACGGTATGCCGGCCGGGCCGGCGACGGTTTCATCTGCACCTCCGGCAAGGGGGCCGAACTCTACACCGAGAAGCTGATCCCGGCGGTCAAGGAGGGTGCGGAGAAGGCCGAGCGTGACTTCGACACAATCGACCGGATGATCGAGATCAAGATCTCCTACGATCCGGATCCGCAACTGGCACTGGAGAACTGTCGGTTCTGGGCGCCCCTGTCACTGACCGCGGAGCAGAAGCACAGCGTCAACTCGTCGACGGAGATGGAACGCCTGGCCGACGAGTTGCCGATCGAGCAGGTCGCCAAGCGCTGGATCGTCGCCTCCGACCCCGACGAGGCCGTCGAGAAGGTGAAGTTCTACACCGACGCCGGCCTGAATCACCTCGTCTTCCACGCGCCGGGACATGATCAGCGTCGTTTCCTCGACAACTTCGAGTCCGATCTGGCCCCGCGCCTGCGGAAACTGACTGTCGCGGAGTGATTCTCTGAAGCCACGTGCGGTGAATCTTCCGGCCCTCGCCGCGGCCACCACCGTCGCGCTGTGGTCCCTGTCGTTCATCGCGATCCGTTCGGCCGGACAGGCGTTCTCGCCGGGGGTGCTCGCCTTCGGGCGACTCGCCATCGCGGTCGTCGCGCTGGTGGTGCTCGCCGCCGTCGTGGCACGAGGATCGAGTGGCGCGGCGTCGAACCCGTTCGTGCCACCGCGCGGCCGATACCTGGCACTGGTGATCGCCTACGGCGCAGCGTGGTTCGGGGCCTACAGCGTGGTGCTGAACTGGGCCGAACAGCACATCGACGCCGGAACCGCGGCATTGCTGGTGAATTTTGCGCCCATCCTGGTCGCCGTCTTCGCCGGACTCTTTCTGGGTGAAGGATTCTCGATGCGGCTGGTGGTCGGGATCGCCGTCGCATTCGGCGGCGTCGTCCTCATCACGGTGGGTGGCGGTGACACGCACGCGGACTGGCTGGGCGTCGGACTGGGGCTGCTCGCCGCCGTGCTCTACGCGACCGGCGTGCTGGTGCAGAAGGTGGCGCTGGGCACCGTCGACGCGTTGACCGCGACTTTCTGGGGTGCGTTCGCGGGTCTCGTCGTCACCCTGCCGTTTGTTCCCGCCGCGATCGGCGAGGTGGCCTCGGCCTCGGCCGCCGACATCGGCTGGATGGTCTTCCTCGGTATCGGCCCGACCGCCATAGCCTTCAGCACGTGGGCCTATGCACTGGCCCGCACGTCGGCGGGTGCGATGGCCGCCACCACGCTGGTGGTGCCGGCCCTTGTCATCGTGTTGTCCTGGCTGCTGCTCGCCGAGGTGCCGACACCCCTTCGGATCGTCGGCGGTGTGCTGTGCCTGGTGGGCGTCGCGCTGACACGCGGGCTGCTGCGGGTGCCGCTGCGGTGGCGTCGGGTAAGTGTGGAGCAGCCGGTCGATGGTGGTCAGGCCGTACGCGAACCGAGTTGTGACAGTTGACGGAACTGTGGGCCGGACTTCTATCAACCTTCCCGCATAGGTCTACAAAGGCATGAACATGAGCGACCGCGACCGTATCGCTCACGACTCGGGTGTCACGGGCACGCGAACCCGTGGCAATGCGAGACCAGGCGAGATTCTGGCGCCGGGAACCACGTGGGTGGACGGGATCGCCGACCTGATCACGACGCGACTGGCATCGATTCGGATGCGGTCCGAGGACGAGATGGGATTTCCCTCGAACTGGCAAGGCTCTGCCGCTGGCGGTAGCCGTCGGCGAACCCGCCGATCCGCCTCACCGGTCGGCGGGCGTCCCGTCGTCGAGAATCAGTTGCAGGAAAGCGAGATCCAGCCATGATCCGAACTTCGTACCGACCTCGCGCAGCGTCCCCACGCGGGTGAAGCCGAGTCGCTCATGCAACCGGATCGACCCGGTGTTGGCGGCATCGATCCCGGCGACGACGACGTGCACGCCGGAGTTGCGCGCCCGATCGAGCAGGGCCGCCATCAGATCGGTGCCCAGGCCGCGACCTCGTTGATCCCCATGGACATACACTGAGTGTTCGACGGTGCGGCGGAAGCCGTCGTGGGGGCGAAACGGGCCGTAGGTGGCGTAGCCGAGGACCCGCTCCGCGTCGGGATTGGCCGGGTCGGGTTCCACGGCAACGAGAACGGGGAATCCGGCGGCCCGACGGTCGGCGATCCATCCGCGGCGGTTGTCGGCGTCGACGAGGCGCTCGTTCCAGATTGCCGTGGTGTGTGCGACGGCGTCGTTGTAGATGACGGTGATGCCCTCGGCGTCGAGGTCGGTGGCGTCGCGGATGTCCATGGTGGGGCCTCTCAAGGTAGATCCGGTGTCAGCGCGGTCGGGAAACCTTGTGGAGCACAACAAGATAACGACACGCTTCGGTGGTGGACGGATTGTGGAATCGGCATGGGGACGGCGCGCCGAGTGACAGGCAGTCGCCGGTGTGGAGTTCGTGGGTCGCTGATCCCTCGTCGAATCTGAGCGTGCCGGCCAGGACCCAGATCTGCTGATCGATGAAGCGATACGACTCTGCGGGGTAGGAGACCTGTGAGCCGGGTGGGAGATCGACCTCGACGAGTTCGAGATCGTGTGCGGCGGAGGGGGATATGGCTCGTCGGCGGTATCCGGTGTCGGGGTCGGTCCAGGTGGGTTGTTCGTCCCGACGGGCCAGCCGCGCCTCGGAATTCTCGGCGCGGGCGATCAGCTCCGAGAGTGTCAGGCCCAGGGCGTTGGCGAGTTTCGCGAGCAGCGCGGCCGTCGGCTGGGCGTCTCCGCGTTCGATCTTGGTGATCATCGCGCGCGAGACGGCCGACTCGGTGGCCAGGGTGGCGACGGTCATGTCGCGTTCGAGGCGGGCGCTGCGGACCGCGTCGGCGATGGCGGTGGTCAGCGCGGTCGGCGCGGCGGGTCCGTCGGGGGGCATGCGGCGAGACTACTATGATCGACATCTATGCGTACAACAGTGACATGACTGTGACGTCGTGCGCGGCGCATCACCCCGATTGCGACCCGTTCGCTAACGTTTTCTCATGGAACGCGATCGGATGGTGGACGTCGGGGTCAGCCTGGTGTCCCGCTTCGGGGCCAAGGCGCTGAGCCTGACGTCGGTGGCTCGCCACGCGGGTGTCGCACGGGCCACCGCGTATCGCATGTTCGGTGGGCGCGATGCGCTGGTTGCGGCCATCGTCGAGCGTGAGGTCGCGCAGTTGCGGGTGCTGCTGCGTGACTGGGCGGCGAGCGAACCGGACGCGGCCGGCAAGGTCCGCGCCCAGATCCGCAACGTGCTGCCCTACATCCGGGAGCACGAGGCCCTGCAGTACGTGCTGCGCAAGGAACCCGAGGAGATCGTCCGGGCGATCATCAGCACCGACGCCGCCGCCGGGCCGTCGCTGGTGGAGCGGATCGTCGACGAAGCACTACAGGACCTCGAACCGGAGATCGGTGAACATCTGGTGCCCGATCCGCGAGGAGCCGCTGAATTCCTGGTGCGGGTGATCTACTCGGTCATGCTCGTCCCGCAGAGCGCTTTGTCCGATGAGGAGGTGGCCGACCTGGTGGTGCGCGCGATCGTCGCGGACGCCGCGCAGCCGGAGGATACCGAACCGACCGGTCAGTAGGGCGCCTGGCCGGGCGGGTATCGCTAGGCTAAGACACCATGACCGCAGCCAGCGAGGACAGCGCGAACGCCCCGTCGACGAGTATCTACATCGCCTCGGCCGAGGGGGGTACCGGAAAGTCGACGATCGCGCTGGGTGTGCTCGCGTTGCTGTCGGCGACAGGTGGTCGGGTCGGCGTATTCCGGCCGATCTCGCGGGCCGTCGCCTCCGAACGCGACTTCCTGCTGGAGATGCTCATCGAGCACGCCTCGGCCGACGTCGACTACGACGACTGCATCGGCGTCACCTACGACCAGGTGCACGCCGCGCCCGAGGGGGCGATCGCCGAGATCGTCGCCCGTTTCCACGTCGTGGAATCGCGATGTGACGCCGTGGTCATCCTCGGTTCGGACTACACCGACGTGGGCAATCCGTCCGAGCTGGCCTTCAACGCCCGCGTCGCGGCCAACCTCTCGGCACCGATCATCCTGGCGCTCAACGCATCCGGTCATACTGCCGGCGAGGTGCGCGATCTCGCCGAACATCTGCTCGCCGAGATCGCGGCCATCCACGCCACCACCGCGGCGATCGTCGCCAATCGCTGTGATCCGCAACAGATGTCACGGATTCGTGCCGAACTTGAGAGGGTACCGGTGCCGGCCTGGTGCCTGCCCGAGGACCCGGTGCTGTTCGCGCCCACCATGGCCGAACTCCAGGAGGCGCTCGGTGCCTCGCTGTTCAGTGGGGACCCCGAACTGCTCGACCGGGAGGCGCTGAACGTGATGGTCGGCGGCATGACCGTCGAGCACATCCTCGAACGCCTCAGCGACGGCATGGTCGTGATCGCCCCGGCCGACCGGTCCGACGTCCTGCTCGCGCTGGTGACCGCCAATGCCGCACAGGGTTTTCCGCGGCTGACCGGCATCATACTCAACGGTGGGCTGCATCCCCATCCGATGATCGACGCACTCGTCAGCGGCCTGAAGTCGACGTTGCCGATCCTGGCCTGCGAACAGGGGACCTACGAAACCGCGCGCACCGCGGCCAAGACCCGCGGGCGGGTGGCGGTCGGATCGGTCCGCAAGATCGAGGCCGCACTGGAACTGATGGAGCGCCACGTCGACGCCGACGAGATGATGAGCGTCCTCAAGGTGCCGACCAGTCAGGTGACCACGCCGCAGATGTTCGAGTACGGGCTGATCGCCCGTGCCCGCGCCGACAGGAAATGCATCGTGCTCCCCGAGGGTGGAGACGATCGCATCCTGCGCGCCGCCGGACGTCTGCTGCGTCGCGATGTGGTCTCGCTGATCATCCTCGGCGATCCCGACGCGGTCGGCCGGCGAGCGCAGGATCTCGGTATCGACATCACCGGCGTCGAGATCATCGATCCCGGAACCTCGCCACTCACCGACGAATTCGCGACGATCTACGCCGAACTCCGCAAGCACAAGGGGATGGATTTCGAGCAGGCGCAGGAGCGGATGCGCGACGTCTCGTATTTCGGCACGATGCTCGTCTACACCGGTCGCGCCGACGGCATGGTCAGTGGCGCGGCGCACACCACCGCACACACCATCCGCCCGGCCTTCGAGGTCATCAAGACCGCACCCGGCGTCTCCACCGTCTCGAGTGTGTTCTTCATGTGCCTGGCCGACAAGGTGCTGGCCTACGGCGACTGTGCCATCGTGCCCGATCCCACCGCCGCGCAACTCGCCGACATCGCCATCTCCTCTGCGACCACGGCATCGGGCTTCGGGATCGAGCCTCGGGTGGCGATGCTGTCGTACTCGACGGGGAGTTCGGGAACCGGTGCCGACGTCGACAAGGTGCGCGTGGCCACCGAACTCGTCCGGGAGCGCGCCCCACATCTGTTGGTGGAAGGCCCGATTCAGTACGACGCGGCGGTCGAACCGTCCGTCGCAAAGACGAAGATGCCCGACTCGCCGGTCGCCGGGCGCGCCACGGTGCTGATCTTCCCGGATCTCAACACCGGCAACAACACCTACAAGGCCGTGCAGCGTAGCGCCGGCGCCATCGCCATCGGGCCGGTGCTGCAAGGTATTCGACGGCCGATCAACGACCTGTCGCGTGGTGCGCTGGTCGACGACATCGTCAACACCGTCGCCATCACCGCGATCCAGGCGCAGAACATGGCCGCCGAGGAAGTCACCCGATGACCGACCAGATCGCCGGGTCGGTGCTGGTTCTCAACGCCGGATCGTCATCGCTGAAATATCAACTCGTGCATCCGGGTAGCGAGGTGGTCATCGCGGAGGGGATCGCCGAACGCATCGGTGAGGACGAGGGAACGATCACCCACGTCCAGGCCGGTGAGGAGATCACCGAGAAACTCGAACTCCTCGACCATGCCGCGGCCATCGCCCGGGTGATGGCCTTGTTCGCCGAAGGTGGTATCGACCTCGCGAACGCGGGGCTGTCGGCGGTGGGGCACCGAGTGGTGCACGGCGGGCGGACGTTCTTCGAGCCGACGCTGATCGATGACTACGTCATCAGTGAGATCGAACGCATCTCTTCGCTTGCGCCGCTGCATAACCCGGCCAATCTCATCGGTATCCAAGCGGCCCGGGACAAGCTTCCCGACGTGCCCTCGGTGGCCGTCTTCGACACGGCCTTCTTTCACGCGCTGCCCGAGGCGGCCGCCACCTATGCCATCGATCGCGGCGTCGCGAAACTGCATGCCATTCGCCGCTACGGTTTCCACGGGACCAGCCATCAGTTCGTCTCCGAGCAGGTGCCGGACCTGCTGGGCAAGGAACCGTCCGACGTCAATCAGATTGTGCTGCATCTGGGTAACGGTGCGTCCGCCTCGGCGATCCGGGGAGGCGACCCCATCGATACCAGCATGGGTATGACGCCGCTGGAGGGGCTGGTGATGGGTACCCGCAGCGGTGACATCGACCCGGGCGTCGTGCTGCATCTGCACCGCGTCGTCAAACTGAATGCCGATCAAATCAACACCCTGCTGAACAAGAACTCGGGCCTCAAGGGGCTCTGCGGAGACAACGACTTCCGTTCCGTCACACAGCGAATCGCCGACGGCGACCCGGCCGCTAAGCTGGCCTACGACGTCTACATCCACCGGTTGCGCCGCTACATCGGGGCCTACATGATCGACCTGGGACGGGTGGACGCCATCACCTTCACCGCGGGCGTCGGCGAGAACGCGGCGTCGGTCCGGGCCGACGCCCTCGCCGGGCTGGAGAACTACGGCATCGTCGTCGACCCGGAACGTAACGCGGTGCGCAGCAGGCAACCACGACGCATCTCCACCGACGACAGCCCGGTCACCGTCCTGGTGATCCCCACCAACGAGGAACTCGCCATCGCACGGCAGTCGGCGGAAGTCGTCGAGGAGTAGTGCGCGTGCCGCACTGACGGCGCTCGCCTCTACGTTGACAGCGCTCACCCACGCGTTGACGGCGCTCACACACTCACTCACGGGGTTCGCCGACCCACTGACGGCGCTCGCCCACCCGTCGGTCGCGCCCGACGAGGCGCTGGCCGAGGGAGGTGTCGAGGCCTCCGTAGGTTGCGCTGGAACGACCCCAGAGCGCAGTCAACGGTGAGGTGAGCGCCGTCAACGGGGTCGCGGTGTCGGCCGGCGAGAACCGCGCACAAAACAGTCTGGACTGATTGTAAGTAGGCGGATACGATCACGGAGTGTCCGAAACGACGACCACTCCCGTCCCGACGGCGCCCGCCCCGCGCACTCAGGCGCAACGCTCGGCGGCGACGCGCGACAAGGTGCTCGACGCCACCGTCGAGTTGCTGATCGAGCGTGGGTACGGTGCCACCACCACCCAGGAGGTCAATCGGCGGGCCGGGGTGTCACGCGGTGCGCTGCTTCATCAGTTCCCGACACGGGAATCGCTGGTGGTGGCCGCGATCGGTTACCTCGTCGACCGGCGCAAGGCCGAGATCATCGAACGTGCCGGCGCGGCCGAACCGGACCTGGACCTGCTGCTCGACGTGTTCGACGGTCCGCTGTTCTACGCGGCGCTGGAACTCTGGGTCGCCTCGCGGACCGATCCCGCACTGCGGGAAGCACTGATCCCGGTGGAGCGGCGCATCGCCGAGGAGTTGCTGACCACCGGTCTCGAACTGTTCGGGCACCGCTACTCCGCGGAACAGATCGAGGTGGCCGCCGAACTCGCTCGTGGACTGGCCATTTCGCGCTTGCTGCGCGACCCCTCCACCGACCGCGACGTCGCCCGTCGCATCTTCACCACCTTCACCGAGGCGCTCCGACAATGACTCTCACTCCCACCGATCGACCCGGCATGCAACCGCCCGCCAGGGGCGGCTCAGAGCCGAGCGGCGGCAACGAGTGCGTCGACGTCCTCATCGTCGGCACCGGATTCGGCGGACTGGCCGCGCTGCACCGACTGCGTACCGACCACCCGCATCTCACGGTGGTCGCCGTCGAACGTGCCGACGGCCCCGGTGGCGTCTGGCGTGACAACAGTTATCCCGGCGCAGCCTGCGACGTGCCCACATCCCTGTACTCACTCTCGTTCGCCCACAAGCCCGACTGGTCGCACACCTACGGCCGTGGTTGGGAGATCAAGAACTACCTCGAGGGTGTCGCGCGGGACTTCGACGATCAGATCCGTTATGACTGTGAAGTTCTCGCGGCGGAGTGGGATGCCGATCAGGGTCGTTGGCGGGTGGACACCTCGAGTGGCACCATACTGGCCACCTACCTGATAGCGGCGCCCGGGGCGTTGTCGGCCCCGACCATTCCGGCGGTCGACGGCCTGGAGGACTTCTCCGGCAACGTCTTTCACACCGCACGGTGGGACCATGGGCACAGCCTCGTCGGTCGTCGGGTCGCGGTGGTGGGGAGCGGTGCGTCGGCCATCCAGGTCGTGCCCGAGATCGTGGACGACGTCGACCAACTGGTGGTCTTCCAGCGCACCCCGTCGTGGGTGATCCCGCGCCTGGATCGCACCATCGGGCCGGTGGAACAGGCTGCCTACAAACGCTTCCCGAAGCTGCATCGGGCTGCGCGGCGATTCACCTGGCTCACTCACGAGTTTAATGTGATGGCGATGGCGCACCACCGCAAACTCCTCAATATCTTCCGCGCCATCTCACTGCGGCATCTGCATCATCAGATCGCCGACGAGGGCCTGCGTCGGCGCCTCACCCCGGATTTCAGCATCGGATGCAAACGAATCCTGATCTCCAACAAGTGGTACCCGGCGCTCGTCCATCCGCACACCACCGTCACCGGTGCCCTGGCGCGTCTGACCCCGACCGGTGCGGTGAGCGCCGACGGCGCCGAATTCGAGGTCGACACCGTCGTTTTCGCCACCGGGTTCACGCCCACCGCCCCACCGCTGGCGTCGGTCATCACCGGCCGCGACGGACGGCGACTTGACGAGGTCTGGCACGCATCGCCGAGCGCCTACCGCGGTGTCGAGATCCCGGACTTCCCCAACCTGTTCTTGATGTACGGCCCGAACACGAACCTCGGCCACTCGTCGATCGTGCTGATGCTCGAGGCGCAGGCCTACTACATCGGCCAGGTGCTGACCTATCTCGCCGCGCACGGCGCGGGCACCGTCGAGGTGACGCAGGCCGCCCACGATCGGTACGTGGCCGACATCGATGCCCGGCTCGCGTCGACCGTCTGGAACTCCGGTGGCTGTGGCAGTTGGTATTTCGACTCGACCGGCCGGAACTCGGTGATGTGGCCGACCTACACCGCCACCTACCGCCGGATGATGTCGCAATTCCTGTCGGGCGATCACACGATCTCGGCGCGTGCCGGGTCGTCGGTGCGGCGGTAGAACGCGAGGCGCCCACTCGACGGGATATGGCGCCCACTCGACGGAGAAGGGCGCCCACTCGACGGGATATGGCGCCCACTCGACGGAGAAGGGCGCCCACTCGACGGGACGACGTCAGAACAGACTGTCGGGCCGCACGTAGTTCGCGAGGTCGACGAGCAGGAAACGATGATCGCGGTTGCTGCGCATCTGACGGGCCAGTGAGCGCAGTGCGCGTTCGGTTCCGGCGCGGAGTCCACGTTCGGTGAACGGCACGCCGAGCACGGTGGCCGGGGTGCCGGCCTCCTCGGGATGGGCCATGATCCACCCCATCGTGGTGCCGAGCACGATGAGTTGGAGACGCGCCTTGCGGGGCTCGGAATCCGGCATCGCCTCCAGACGCTGTGCCGCCTCGATGATCTGACGTTTCTCCACCAACTGCGGATCGCGTCCGTGGACCAGAGCGAGCACGGCGGTGGCCCGGGCGGTGTTGTAGTGACGGCTCGTCGGGGGGACCTCGTCGAGCGGTTCGATCGCGGCGTCGAAGTCGCCGCGGGCCACGGCGAGGCGCGCCAGCCCGAAGGCGGCGGTGACGATGCTGTGGTCGGTCAGCCACAGGTCGTGATAATGGTGTGCGGCGATCGCGTACATCTCCTCGATGCGCGCATCGGGAGCGCCGTCGGCATCGTCGGTCGGCTGTTTCTCGTCGGTGAGCCATCGTCCGATGAGTTCGGAGGTGCCGGCGGTCGCCAACTTGGGTGCCACCTCACCGGGCATCGCGGCCAGGACGTCGGTGAAGCGGGCGTGGGCCAACTCCGGTTCGTCGTTCATCAGGGCGCAGATACCCATGTACCACTGCACCCGCCACGAATCCCCGTGCTGGGCAGAGACATCCCGCAACACGGCCAGTGCGGTGTCGACGTCGTCGAGTTCGAGGTGTGCTCGGGCCTCGGCGAGGTCGATCTCCAGCGACGGGTGGGCGCTGGTGGCCGGGCGGCCCAGCAGTGATGCGAAACCTTCGGCCCGGGCCGCGCCGATCGAGTCGAGGGTCTGGCGCGGATCCGACAGCGCCGCCGAATTGAGCAGTCCGGCAGCGGGATCGGTCGGATTGACCAGCGGCACCGGCAGCGCGCGGGCGATGTCGACCGGATCGTAGAAGGCGGCGAGATCGGGATCGAAGAAGCCGTCGACGGGAGCGAGCATCAGATCGGTCCCGAAGGTGGAGCGTTGCGGGGTGAACACCGTCGACAGCGACGGTCGCGGCACCCCGGTGTGCACGGCGACGGTCTCGCGCAACACATTCAGCAGCTGCGTGGTCATCTCCTCGGCGGAGGCGAAGCGGTCATCTGGGTCGGCCGCGGTCGCCCGCCGCAGGAGCATGTGGAACGACGGGTTGTCGGCGAACACCGGTGTCGACTCGGCGTCGGGCAGCCCGTCGAGATAGCGTCCCTTCTCCATGGGCATGTCGACGGTCAGGACCGCCAGGGTCCGTCCGATGCTGTAGATGTCGGTGACCACTTGCGGTCCGGTCTGTACGATCTCCGGCGCCTGGAATCCCGGTGTGCCGTACAGGTGTCCGTACCCGTTGATCGCCGACACCGCGCCGAGATCGATGAGTTTGACCTCGTCGCTGGAGATCATGATGTTCTCGGGTTTGACGTCGTTGTACACCAGTCCCACCGAGTGCAGATATCCGATGGCCGGCAGCACCTCGAGAATGTAGGCCATCGCCTGTTCGATGGGCATCGTTGCCTGCGCGGAGTCGGAATCCGCTCCGCCGGAGGTGATCTGCTTGAGCGTCTGGCCGCCGATGTACTCCATGACGATGTAGCCGAAGCGTTGATCGTCGTCGGTGACGTGCTCGACGAAGTTGTAGATCTTGACGATGCCGGGATGATTGACCGACGCCAGGAACTGCCGCTCGGCCAGTGCCACCTGCTGCGCCTCGGAGTCCGACGAATTCAGCAGACCCTTGAGGACGACGGGGCGGTCGGAGACGTTGCGGTCGATGGCGAGGTAGATCCAGCCGAGGCCACCGTGGGCGATGGCGCCGGCGATCTCGTACTGTCCGGCGACGACGGTGCCCGGTTCGAGTCCGGGAACGAAGGAGTATCGCGCGCCGCAGTGCGGGCAGGTTCCGGTGAGTTCGCCTGCAGCCGAACCAGAGTCACGTCCCACCGGTCGGCCGCAGCGCCAGCAGGTGCGCTTGGCCTCGGCGATGACCGGATAGTCCAGGACGGCGTCCGCGGGCTCGATGTCGGTGATCTTCGGGAGTTCGACCAGACCGCTGCCGAGTCGCCGATCGTGCACCTGCGGGCGGCGCTTTGGGACGAGACGACGGGTCTGGCCGACCGAGGTGAGTGCCTCGGTCGGGATGAGCGGTCTGGACCGCACCACAGGATCGGTCGATCCGGTCATCGGGGTGGCCATGGTCCCGAGGTCGGCGGGATCGGATCGCTGGGTTCCCGGATCGAGATCGTCGAGCGATGCGCGCTGGGTTCCCGGATCCAGGTCCTCCAGCGATGCGCGCTGGGTTCCCGGGTCGAGATCGTCGGACTCCGCGCGTTGGGTCCCGACGTCGAGGTCTTCCAGCGCGGCACGTTGCGTCCCGACGTCGACACACGCGGGTGTCTCGTCGGTGCGCTCGTCGTGCCCGGTCATCGTCCCTCAGTCCCGATATGTTGCCTGTGGCGGGCCGTAGCTGGGGCCCAGATTGCTCAGCCACCGGTTGTAGGTGGCATACCACTGACCGTTGGCCTTGTTCTCCGCGAGGACTCCGTTGACGAACCGCACCATGTCATCGTGCCCTTGCGGCATGCCCACTCCGTAGTATTCGGCACCGAGACCCGGTCCGACGACCTCCACCCACGGATCCTGTGCGGCGAGCCCGGCCAGGATGGCGTCGTCGGTGGTGACGGCATCGACCTGGCCCTGCTGCAACATCACCAGGCAGTCGGCCCATGTGGTTGTGGTGATGATCTTGGCACGCGGTTGGTCGGCCTGCATCCGGCCGATCGAGGTGGTTCCGCGCGCGGCGCACACGCGCTTGTCGGCGAGGCCGTCGACGTCGGTGATGCCGGAATTCTTGGGTGCCAGAATGCGTTGCGACGCAATATAATACGGGGCCGAGAAACTGACTTCTCGGAGACGGTCGCAGGTGATCGACATGGTCTTGACCACGACGTCGACGGAGCCGTCACGCAGTGCCTCGGTGCGGTCGGCCGAGCTGAGCACCCGGTACTCGATCCGATTGGGATCACCGAAGATGGCCGCGGAGATCTGGCGGGCGATGTCGACATCGAATCCCTGGATGTCACCGGAGAGCGGATCACGGAAGCTGAACGGGTTGGAGCCGATGTCGGTGCCGACGACCAGCCGACCGCGGGCGGCGATCACGGCCATCGTGCTGTTCGGCGGCATCTCGTTGGGTTCGGGCATCTGCTCGGGTGGACGCAGACTCGCCGTCGCATTGCACGACTGCGAGTTCGGCACCGGCTCGGTGGTCGTCGCGGTCTGCACCCCGGGCGGGGTGGGTGTGACACCCGCGGCCGACGGCGGCGGCGACTCCGGCGCGGTGAACGTCACGCAACCGCTGCACAGTACGACGACCGCGCCGAGGAGCACGATCCACCGTGCCGCGCCGTGGCGCCGCGAGGTGAGCGGATGCCGTCCGGGGTTCATCGGTCCGGGGTTCATCGGTACGGGGTTCATCGATACTCCCGGATCCGCGGGATGATGCCGAGCACGAGGGCCGCCGCGGCGAAGAGCGACAGCACCATGATCCCGGTACCGGTGTAGCCGAGGACCCGTTGCGCGGTGTTGATGTCGTCGCGGAACGAGTTGCGGGTGGTGGTGATCGCGTCGGTCAACGCCGAGTCGACCGCGGCGTAGCTGCTCGCGGTGCTCGACGGATCGCTGCCGATCGTGAGGGTGCGGGCGGTCGCGAAGTCACCCTTCTCGATCGCCGCACGGGCCTGCTCGTCGGATTCGCGCCACTGCGCCAGCGCCGACTTCACCGACTCCACCTGCGCCGAGGACAGCGCGCCGTCGTCGTCGGCGGTTTGCCCACCCAGATGCGTCAACGTCGCACTGATGCTGTCGGTGGCGGTCGCGAAGGTCTGGTCGAGATCGGCCTGATCGCTGCGACGGACCAGCGAGAGGGTCTCCGCCGACCGTGCCTGCTGGGTGAGGATGCGAGCCTCGGTGAGCTGCCCGAGGGGATCGGCGCCGTCGACCTTCGCAGAATTGGTGGCAGCGACGGACGCCAATCCGGAGATGAGCAGCCACGCCAGCCCCCCGAGGATCGCGACGAGGGCGGCGAGCACGCCGATGTTGAATCGGCGTCGTGTGCGCCGCACCAGGAACCGGGAGGTCCCGATGAGGGCCAGGCTCACCACGAGCAACCCGAAGTAGACCCCGTAGGGCGGGATCGTCAGCGCCTGCTGCGGGTCGGCGATCGCGGTGGAGCGTCGATCGTAGAGTCGTTGAGCCGACGGCAGGATCTGGTCCTGCATGAGGGCCGACGCCTGACCGAGATAGGCGCTGCCCACCGGGTTGCCGAGCCGGTTGTTGATACGGGCGGTCTCGATGAGCCCGCTGTAGACGGGGATCGTCGTGGCGAGGGTCTGCAGGTCGGCGTTGATCGCGCGGTCGGTGGCGTCGTTGACCTCGCCGGGCGCCCCCGAGGTGCCCGCCGCCCGCATCAGTGACGCCGAGGCGGTGGCCAGTGCGTCGGAATAGCGTGCCCGCAATTCGGGGGATTCCAGACCGCCGGAGATGAACGCGGAATTGGCGGCGGCGTCGGCGATCGACAGCGAGCTGTAGAGCACCTGCGATGCCTCGGCGAGGGGTTCGTCCACGTCGATCATCGACTTCAGGGAGTCGGTGCGCTTCTCGAGCACGGTGGAGCCGTACCAGCCGGTGGCGAGGATCCCGATGGCCACGACGGCGACGATCATGATGAGTTTGCCGGGCGTGGTGCGTGCGTAGTGACGCATTGTGACCAGCGGTGACTGGGCGCGCGCCCGGCCCATCGACATCAGTTCGCGACGGTCGGTGAGGACCTGCCGGATCGGCGGGGTGGTGGGATGCGGTCGAATCGTGCGACCCGCGCGCGTGAGCGCGGTACGCACTCCAGATGCGTCGCCGGTCACGTCGTCACCTCTTCTGGCCGCCGGTCCTGGGCAGCGAACTGCTCAGTGTGCTGGTCGCTCCGCCGCATCGGCAGGGCGCACCCACCGACGCCTCGCCGCGGCGTGGCAGTGTCCGGTATCGGGCGAATCGCTCGGTATCGGATGAATCGCTCCGGGGGAGGAGTCCGTTTCAACCCTAGGACATGTCGACGGGCCGATGCCCCACCTCCCCGGGGCGTTTTCTCCACTTCGTCCGCATCGGCCTGACACGCGCGCCACCCCTGGCCGAGGTGCGCTGCCTCACATACGGTGGAGGAACGGTGGCGGTGCGGACGCATCCGCCGCGGATGGCGGTGGTGAGTTTGTCGCCGGCGATTCTCGGGTGTCGAGGAGGCATGTGTGCGCGGAGACGGGGATGGCTGGGTCATCGGTGGCGATGGCAGCCGGTATTGGGGTGTGAACGGAGCGGCGGGACTGCTGATCCGTGCGCCCCACGAGGAGGAGGGCCGGACCCTGATCCTGCTGCAACATCGGGCGGTCTGGTCCCATCAGGGCGGCACCTGGGGTCTGCCCGGCGGGGCGCGCGACTCCCACGAGAGCGCCATCGACACGGCGATGCGTGAGGCGCACGAAGAAGCCGGCATCGAGGCCGACGACCTGCAAGTGGTCGCCGCGTTGGTGACGCACCGGGTGGACGCGTGGACCTACACGACGGTGATCGCCGACGTCGACGCGCCGGTCCGGACCGTGGCCAACGGTGAATCCGCGGAACTGCGGTGGGTCGACGAGGCCGATGTCGACAGTCTGCCGCTGCATCCCGCTTTCGGTGAGGCATGGCCTCAGTTGCGGGAACGTCTGGCCGCGCTCGACCCGACCTGAGCGCTGCCGACCTGACCCGAGGGCTCCGGCCGGGTCAGGTCCCGCGCCGCCTACGGCTCGAGGAGTCGGTTGGCGCCGGCGATCAGGGCCTTGACGTTGGCCTCGTCGCCGGTCGCGCCGTCGCCGTAGGCCCAGCACTGCCGGTCGTCGCGCTCACACAGCAGAAACGACGCGAATCCGTCGTCGGTCGGGCGCTGATGCAGCGTGAGGATCGAGACTTGCGCACCCATCTCGTGCAGCATCGACGTCATGGCGCCGATCGGGCCGGTCGAGGTGGCCGACAGCGACATGATCCGGTCGGCGTAGGCCATGGTGGCCCGGCATTCGACCATGTCCGCCGGGGCCGGTGCCACGGAGAAGGACCCGAGGCGGATGGCGCCGGTCGCGCCATAGGATTCGTTGAACTCTTGCCAGGTCATGCCCGATGCCTCCTCGCGAATGCCGCGAGGGATCGGACCGCCGCAGCGCGACCAGGGGAACGTGGACGGATGAGGGTCGCGCTCACCCGATGACAAGGGTGCGGGCGAGAGGTGACGAGAAGGCATCGTGGATCATCGTTTCGGTCGAAGAGTGGGTGACCGACTTCCAACGTATGTCATTCAGCGCACGCCGACCCCGCAGCGGGGGGTCGGTCAGATCAGACCCCGCTGCGGCGGGTTACGAGCGCGATGTGTGTCCACGACATGATCCGCCCACCATAGACCCGGCTCGTGGCGGCGGGCAAACGCGTTTCGGGAGCAGACTCAGGGCAGTGGGCGTGGGTGGATGACACGGCAAAGCCTGCCCGACCCGAGTTCTGCTCAGGGAAGGTCCGTATCACGCCCGCGGGGTCGCTTTCCCGGCATCTCCGGCTGCGGGTGAATGGTGCTGCGTCAGTTCAGCCGAGCCGACTCCGCAGATCGGTCGCCGCCGCAGCGGGGTCCGCGGCCGCGGTGATCGCCCGAACCACGACGATCCGTCCGGCCCCGGCGTCGACGACCTCGGGCACGCGGTCGGCGTCGATGCCGCCGATCGCGAACCACGGCTTGGCGGTGCCGGTCGCGGCCACCGACCGCACCAGGTCGAGGCCGGCGGCGACCCGACCCGGTTTTGTCGGGGTGGCCCAGCACGGTCCGGTGCAGAAGTAGTCGACGTCGCCGTCGGCGATCGCCGCCGCGGCCTGCTCCGGGTCATGGGTGGAGGCGCCGATCACAACGTCGTCGCCGACGATGCGCCGGGCGTCGGCAGGAGGCAGGTCGCCCTGGCCGAGATGCAGAACGTCGGCGCCGGCGAGTGCGGCGATGTCGGCGCGATCGTTGACCGCCAGCAGTGCGCCGTGTGCGTCGACGATGCTGCGCAGGTCGGCGAGAATGGCGAGTTCCTCGCGGGCCTCGAGCACGCCGAACTCGCGTTCACCGGCCGAACCCTTGTCGCGCAGTTGCACGATGTCGACCCCACCGGAAAGCGCGGCATCGACAAAGGCCGGCAGGTCTCCGCGTTCGCGGCGGGCGTCGGTGCACAGGTAGAGCCGGGTGGTGGTGAGGCGATCGCGCCGGGATGGTCCCTCGGCGCGGCCGGTCCCGGGAGTCCGAGATTCGGTCGACATGGGGACGAGAGTAGCGGCCGTGCGGTCGGGGGTAGGCTTGGCACCACCACACGGGAGTCCGGGGAACGTCGGGCTGAGAGTGCGGGCCGCCCCCGCAGACCGTCACACCTGATCCGGATCATGCCGGCGAAGGAAGGAGCACGGATGCATCATTCGCGGATCCCGGAATCCGTACGGCCGCACGGGCGGACGCTGGCCGTCGTCGGTGGCGGCGTCATCGGCCTCACCTGCGCACTGGCCGCCGCCGATCGTGGTTGGCGCGTCACGGTTTTCGACGCCGGCGAGCATTACCGCGCCGCGCACGTGGCTGGCGGGATGCTCGGCTCGCTGGGCGAGGGACATCCCGGCGAGGACGCATTGCTGGCGCTCTCGGAAGCCTCGGTGCGGCGCTGGCCGGCACTCGTCGAGCGACTCGGCGACCCGTCGATCATCGCGGCCCGCGACTCACTGTTCGTCGCGACCACCGCCGCCGACGTCGCCTACCTCCGCCAACTCGCCGACTTCGTGTGGTCGGCCCGACCGCGCGGCGACGACGACCTGACACCCGTCGGCGCCGCGGAGATCCGTCGTCGTGAGCCGGCCGTCGGGCCGCGGCTGCACGGTGGATACCTCGCGCGAGGCGAAGGGGCAGTGGACAATCGGCGGTTACTGGCGGCACTGCGCGCAGCGTTGCAAGCAGTGGGTGGCACCATCGTCACCCGCCGGATCACCTCGCCGGCCGAGGTCGACGCCGATCAGGTGCTGCTCACCGCCGGCGCCGGCATGGTGGACCTGTGGCCGTCGGCCCCGGTGCACCTGGCCGCCGGGGAGGTGCTGCGCCTGACCGCCGACCGCTGGACGGTACCGCCGCCGCGGCACGTCATCCGCGCTCGAGTGGACGGCCGGATGGTGTACCTGGTGCCGAGAAGCGACGGAATCGTCGTCGGCGCAACACAATACGAAGGTGACGTGTCCGACTGGCGGAACGCCTCGGGTGCGGCACGGGCCGGTGGCGTGGCCGAGTTGCTCGCCGACGCGATCGAGGTCTATCCGGGCCTGCGCGAGTATTCACTCACCGAGGTGGGGGTGGGATTCCGGCCGTGTTCGCCCGACGGCCTCCCGATCATCGAACGGGCCGACGACCGGACGGTGATCGCGACCGGTCACGGGCGCAACGGAATCATGTTGGCGCCCTACACATCCGACGCGGTCCTCGAGTTGCTGGGCGAGGCGCCGAGGGAGACCGGGATCGGGGCGGGCGTCACGAAAGGGGAACGAGTATGACGATACGGGTCAACGGGAACACCATGTACCTCGCCGACGACCGATCGGTGGCGCACCTGGTGTCGACGATGGGTCTGCCCGATCGAGGGATCGCGGTGGCCGTCGACGGCGAGGTGATACCCCGAAGTGGCTGGGGCCGTGGCCTTTCCGACGGTGCCGTGGTGGAGATCGTGACGGCGGTGCAAGGTGGCTAGCGCGCCGGCCGAATCCGCGTTCGGCACCGCGGTCGACCCGGGAATCGGCGATCCGCTGCGCATCGCCGACAAACAGTTCACCTCACGCCTGATCATGGGTACCGGCGGTGCGGGAAACCTCGATGTTCTCTCCCGCGCACTGATCGCCTCGGGCACCGAACTCACGACCGTGGCCATCCGGCGGGTCAGTGCCGACAGTGCCACCGGCGTGCTGGAACTGCTGCGGCGATTGGGGATCGACATCCTGCCCAACACCGCGGGCGCTCACACCGCGGCCGAGGCGGTCCTCACCGCGCGACTGGCGCGGGAGGCACTCGAGACGTCCTGGGTGAAACTCGAGGTGGTCGCCGACGAGCGGACGCTGCTGCCCGATCCCGTCGAACTCCTCGACGCCGCAACCCAACTCGTCGACGACGGATTCGTCGTACTCGCCTACACCAACGACGATCCGGTGCTGGCCGCCCGACTCGCCGACCTCGGCGTGGCGGCGGTGATGCCGTTGGGCTCGCCGATCGGTACCGGCCTCGGTATCCGCAACCCGCACAACATCGAGATGATCGTCTCGCGGGCGACGGTACCGATCGTTCTCGACGCCGGGATCGGAACCGCGAGCGACGCCGCTCTCGCCATGGAACTCGGTTGTGACGCAGTACTTCTCGCGACGGCGGTGACGCGCGCCGACGATCCGGAACGGATGGCCGCGGCGATGCGGCACGGCGTCACCGCCGGCCGGTTGGCCGCCGGTGCGGGCCGGATTCCGCGGCGACGCTGGGCGAACGCCTCCTCGCCCGACCGCGACGCCTGAGACATCACCCTGAGACATCGCACCGCCCGGCCGACACCGGAAGCTGTGTACTGTCGAGTCCGTGCTGAGAGTGGAGAACCTCACCAAAGACTATGGGCCGGTGCGTGCCGTCGACAACCTGAGTTTCGAGGTGGCATCCGGGATCGTCACCGGCTTCCTCGGACCCAACGGTGCGGGCAAGTCCACCACCATGCGGATGATGCTGGGACTGGACCGGCCGAGCGCGGGACGCGCCACCATCGACGGCAAGGAATACCGTCACCTCGATAATCCGCTGCGGCAGGTCGGTGCCCTGCTCGACGCGAAGTGGGTGCACCCCAACCGCAGCGCCCGGGCACACCTGAGGTGGCTGGCCGCCAGCAACGGCATCGCCGCCGCCCGCGTCGACGAGGTCCTCGAGACCGTCGGCCTGACCCAGGTCGCGGGCAAACGCGCCGGGGGTTTCTCCCTGGGCATGTCGCAGCGCCTCGGACTGGCCGGCGCGATCCTCGGCGATCCGCACACCCTGCTGTTCGACGAGCCGGTCAACGGCCTCGATCCCGAGGGCATCGTCTGGATCCGCAACTTCATGAAAGCGCTGGCCGCCGAGGGCCGGACCGTCCTGGTGTCCAGTCACCTGCTGACCGAGATGTCGCTGACCGCCGATCACCTCATCGTCATCGGACAGGGCCGGCTGATCGCCGACAAGTCGGTCGCCGAGTTCACCGCGGCGGCCCGCACCATCGTGCGGGTGCGCTCGCCCTATCCGGATCAACTCCATCACGCGCTGGTCGCCGCCGGCGTGACGCCGCACCCGGAGAACGACGGCCACGGACGCACCGTGTTCGTCATCGACGACGGATCGACCACCGATCGGATCGGTGACATCGCCGCCGCGGCCGGGGTGACCCTGCACGAACTCGTCGGCGCGCACGCATCGCTGGAGGAAGCGTTCATGGCGATGACCGCGCACGCCGTCGAATATCAGGGTGGTACCGGGGCGGCGCCGGGTGGCGGCGCCCAGGAGTTGGGTGTGGCGATGCCGGGCGCCGAGGCGGGTATGCATTCGGGTCCACCGCGCCACGGCTCGCCACCACCGGGGTATGTGCCACCCGGTCAGGTGCCGCCACCCGGATTCCCGCCGTCCCCGCCCGCACCGGGGCCGTTCCCAGGCCCGTCCCAGGGAGGTCCGCAGTGATCGACGTCCTGCGTGCCGAACAGATCAAAATCGGCTCCATCCGCTCCCCGTACTGGTGCATGGGGCTGGTGGTGTTGCTCAGCATCGGTATCACCGCGCTGTTCAGTGCGCTGTTCACCGGAGCACCTGACGAGACCGGATCGAGTGGCACCGAGGTCGCCGACGGCGCCGCGATGACCGTGCTCCTTGTCGGGCTGCAGCAGTTTGCCGTCATCGTCCTGATGATCATGGCGGTCCTCGGCATCACCAGCGAATACCGGTTCTCCACGATCCGGGCGTCGTTCCTCGCGGTGCCGAATCGGCCGCGGGTGTTGATCGCCAAGGCCGTGGTCTACGTTGCGCTCACCGTGATCACGACTCTGGTCCTGGCGGTCGTGTGCATCCTGATCCTGCAGGCCGGTCTCGGCACCTCGGTCGTCGGTTTCGGCAACTCGTCGGTGATCCGGCAGATCTGGGGTACCCCGATCTTCGCCGCGCTGTGCGTGCTGCTGTCGATGGGAGTCGGTGCGCTGGTCCGTCAGACCGCGGGCGCGATCTCCATCGTGCTGGTGTGGATGCTGGTGCTGGAGACCATTCTCGGATCGGTTCCGCGGGTGCGTGACTGGGTCGGCCCGTTCCTGCCGTTCGCCAATGGGACGCGCTTTTTGTCCGGCGGTTCGGCCGACGACGTGTTCCATTGGAATTCGTATGTGTCGCTGGTGTACTTCGCGGTGGTCGCCATCGTCGTCTTCGTCGCCGGCGTCGTGGTGACCAACCGACGGGACGCGTGATCAACCGACCGTATGTCGTTGGCTGATATTCACCTGCGTATTTGCTGATAAAGGGACTAAAATCAGCAACCATGCCAACGAATTGGCCCCTGGTGCAACGCGAGAAGGAGTATCGCGCCATCTCGGCGGCCCTGCGCGGCGAATCCGCCGTCGGTGGGGTGGTCCTGACCGGGGACTCCGGCGTCGGCAAGACGACCCTCGCCCGGCACGTCACCGCGAGCATCGGCAGCGGCGTGCGGTGGGTCGCCGGAACCGAATCGGCCCGCAGCATCCCGTTGGGCGTGTTCGCCCACCTGGTCGGGACGGCCACCTCCAGTGACCCGGTCACCTACCTCGCGGCGGCCCGCGAATCGTTGCTCGCCGACGGTCACGCCGTCATCGGCGTCGACGACGCGCACCTGCTCGACGAGTTGTCGGCGACGCTGCTGCACCAACTCGCCATCGACCGCGCGGTGCACATCGTGGCGACGGTCCGCAGCGGCGAGACCGTCCCCGACGCGGTGACCTCGCTGTGGAAGGACAACCACCTGCTGCGGATCACCTTGTCGCCGTTCACCAAGGAGGAGAGCGTCGAACTGGTGGAGTCGGTGCTCGGCGGTCAGCTCGAGGAACACTCGGCCGACCGGATGTGGGCGGCATCCGGCGGGAACGCGCTGTTCCTGCGTCATCTCGTCGACGGTGCCCGGCAGGCGAACACGTTGCGGCAGGTCAACGGGGTGTGGCAGCTGCGCGGGCGCGCGGCCATCACCTCCGAACTCGCCTCGCTGCTCGAGGGACGCATCGAACAACTTCACGAGTCAGTGCTGACCGCGCTGAAATATCTGAGCCTGTGTGAACCCCTCGATCTCGACGTCCTCGCCGAGGTGGCCGGCGAGGAGGCGGTCGAGGAAGCCGAGATCGACGGACTGGTGCGGATCGAACGGGAGGGCCGCAACCTCAACGTCGGCTTCCACCACCCGCTGTTCGGTGAGGTCATCCGCCGACGCCTCGGATTCGCCTCGTCGCGGCGCCTCCGCGGCAATCTGGTGAAGGCCCTGCGCGGGCGTTCGCTGTCGTCACCCGCCGACCGCATCCGGCTGGCCGAATTGGCCTTGGAGAGTGACGCGTCCGCGGTCGACCTCGGTCTGCTGTCGGCGGCCGCGGGCGACGCCCTGAACCTGGCGCAGACCCCGATGGGGGAGCGATTCGCGCGCGCCGCGCTCGAGGAGGGCGGCGGTCCCGCCGAGGCCGAACTGCTCTCGCGGGCATTGATGTGGCAGGGGCATCCCGACGAGGCCGAGGCGATCCTCGCGCGCATCGACACCACCGGGCTCGAGGCGTCGCTGCAGTTGCGGATCGGGTTGCAGCGCGTCGGCAACATGTTCTGGGTGATGAACGACGCCGACCGGGCATCGACCATCCTCGACGCGGTGCGCGCTGCGGTGACCGATCCGCACCTGATGGGAATCGTCGACGGAATCAGTTCTGCCTGTGCGCTTTTCGAGAACAAGCTGGATGACGCGCTGCGCCTGTCGGATGCCGCACTGGCACCGGAGGACGCGCTGCCGTGGGCGGTCGAATGGGGTGTGTTCGGTGGCATGCTGTCCCGGGCCCTCATCGGGCGCGGCGACGAACTCGATCCGCTGATCCAGCGGGCCCGCGAGGCCGAGAAGTTCACCGACGGACTGTTGCGGTATCCGGCCGGGATCGGCGAGATCCTCGGACTCATCCTCGGCGGCCGACTCGACGCCGCCGACGCCGCCGCCGGACGCTACGTGGCGTTCGCCGACACCGCGCAGTATCTCAGCTGGGCGATGTCCGGGATTTTGGTGTCCGCCGTCGAACTGGCTCGGGGCGAATGCGCATCGGTGGTGCGGCGGATCGAGCAGACCCTGGCCACCCTCGACGGCGAGGAGTACTCGGCCTCGTGGAATTTCCCCGCCTATGTCTTTCTCGCCCAGGCGCTGAGCGCGCTGGGGGAGGCCGACCGCGCCGAGGCCGTCCTGGCCCGCGCCCGCGCCCGGGACGGCCGGCACGTCGCGGTGTTCCGGCCGATGCTGCGCATCGCCGAGGCCTGGCAGGCGGCCGCCGCCGGCACGGTGTCACTGGGTATCCGGCGGGCGTGGGATGCGGCCGCGCTGGCCGCGCAGACCGGGCAACTGGCCGTCGAGGCGCAGGCGCTGCACACCGTCGTCCGGTTCGGTGACGCCGGCCCGGCCGGGCGCCTGGCCGAACTGGCCGAACGGATCGACGGTCCGCTGCCGGGCCTCTACGCCCGGCACGCCGAGGCGCTCGCCGCCGGTGACGGGGTGGAACTCGACGTCTGCGCCGCCGATCTCGAGGCACTGGGGCTGCGGCTGTCGGCGGCCGACGTCGCCGCGCAGGCGTCGGCGATCCACGACAAGGCCGGCAAACGGTCGGCGACGGTGGCGTCGTCGTCGATGGCCAATCGTCTGGCCGCGGCCTGCGGTGGTCTGCGCACCCCGGCACTACTCGAGGCGGCGCAGCCGCTGCCGCTCACCACCCGCGAACGCGAGATCGCCACGCTGGTAGCGTCGGGACTGTCCAACCGGCAGATCGCCGAGCGGCTCACCGTCTCGGTCCGCACCGTCGAGGGCCACATCTACCGGGCCTGTGCCAAGCTCGACGTCACCGATCGCGACGGCATCGCCTCACTGATTCTCCGGGAACGGTGATCCTCCGGACTCGCGAATCGTCGGTTATTTCGGGAGCGATGATCCCTCGCCGACGATGATCGCCGGCCCCGGGGTGACGCTGAATCCGGGGATCGACGCCAGCGGTACGTGCGCCTCGTAGGTGCGCTCGTATCCGGTGGCGCAGATCCGCCAGCCGTCGGCGGTGCGCCGATACACGTCGGCGTAGAAGGCGGCGCCGATGAGCATGAACTCCACCTCGGCGACGATCACCCGATCCGACAGATACCACCGTCCGTGCGCGACGTCGCAGTCGACGTCGATCTCCGGATGTGACACACGATGTTCGGTGATCACCCCCGGTCCCACCGACTCGCGCATGAAGCCGACGAGGTCGTCGCGGCCGGTGAGGTCGAGACCGCCGTAGTGGCCGATCACGTCGTCGGTGAGGGTGGCGGCGAAATCATCCCAGTTCTTGGTGTCCAGGGCCCGCAGATACCGATACTTGAGCTGCTTGATCTCGGCGAGATCTAGACTGGTGGAACGTCTTTGGTGATCAGGCGATTCGTGTTCGTCGTCGGGGTGTGGTGGTGTCATGGTTCGACCAATACACCCACCACACCCGCCGGGGGATCGAGATCGCCGATTTTCTCGGACCTGGATCTTCCGGGCTACTTCTTCCGGGTGCCGGGCAGGACCCCGGCGTCGATGACGGACTTCACGTACGGGCGCAGGGCGGTGACGGTCTCCGACAGTTCTGGACGCGACCACAGTTGCTCACCGAGGGCATCGGTCTGCGCCTCGATGTCGTCGTAGATGGCGGCGCCGTCTGCGGTGAGACGGTGACCGGGTTCGGTATCCGACCCGGTGCGTTCGGCGAGCCCCTGGGCGACAAGACGATCCACCGATTCCTCCCACTCCTGCGCCGACCAGCCGCGGGTGAGCAGCGTCAGATCCCGGCCCAGTACCCGGCGCGTGACGGTGGGATCGGGCAGTGCCGCCTCGTGGAATACCGCGGCGTCGAGTCCGCCGAGTCCGTGAACCACCAACGCGGCAATGTGGTTGTCGCCGCGCCACTCCCGCAGCACGGCGAAGGTATGCCACAGCCGCAGGTGCGGCGGCGTGGGTGCCGGGGCCGCGGCCCACGCAGCGGCGAGCGGACGACCCGAGTACGGCAGGGTCTGCGCCGCTTCGGCGAACACATCGGCGGCCGCGACGATGGCGTCGTCGGCGACGCCGTCGCCCCAGATATCGCGCAATTGCTCATCGAGCATCTGGTCGCGGGCCTGCGACACCCGGTCGAGGCCGACCGCGACGGCCTTGGCCCAACTCTTGGCGATCGAATCGGGGGCGAAGTTGACGAAGGCGGCGGTCACCACCGCCGCCGCGCACGGACCCATCGGTGCGGCACGTGCCCCGACGTAGAAGGCGTGCGCGTTCAGGCCGGTCGCCTCGTGCGCGGCGGCGAGGGCGGGACTGAAGTAGGCCAGGACGTGGAAGGGTTCGAGGGTGTCATAGGCGCGTCGGGCGGCGGAGCTGGTCGTGGACATGGTCACCACGCTGTCGGCGCCACCGTTCGGTGTCAAGCGTGCAGCGTGATCACGGAGACGGTGTCACGGTGTCCGGCGCGGTCCGTTGCCACCGGGATGGGCCACCCGCTGATCGCCGGTGACGCCCAGGTCGGCTTCCAGATCGTCCTCCACGAGCGTGAAGTCTGCGTCGCAGAACTGATCCTCGCTGACCTCGTCGTCGGTGGCGACGGCGCTCGTCACGTCGGCGGCGTCGCGCTCCTCGGCGTCGAGGTCGTCGCGTTCGTCGTTCTCCCGTCCGCGTCGCCAGCCGCCCTTCATCGGCGGTGCCTCGCCGAAGTGGTCGGGATCGCCGGAGCCGTACCAGGCGACGAGGACCGCACCGATCACCGCGCCGATGAAACCGACGACGGCCAGCCAGCCCAGACCGGCCTTGGCGGTGTCGCCGAGGAACAGCACCCCGACCAGGCTGGGTCCTGCGGTCTCACCGACCACCAGGACCGCGGTGACGCCGTTGACGGCACCGAGTTGCAGGGCGACGGTCTGCACGAAGAATCCGGCCGCCCCCGCGACGGCGATCGTCCATGCCGCCGGATCGAGGAGCAGCACCTTGAGGTCGAAGGGGTGAACGCCGTCGAGGATGCGCACGGCGATCGCGATGACGCCGAAGAGCAGGCCGGCCATCGCACCACCGACGATCGCGCCGTGGCGACCCAGCCGGTAGACACCGAGCAGGGCCAGCGATGACAACACGAGCGTCGCGACGAACAAACCCCAGTGGATCGAGTGGGCCTGGCCTTCCCCGGTCGTATGCGACGAGGAGAAGCCCAGCAGACACAGGGAGAAGACGACCAGCCAGATCGACACCCAGTCCCGGGTGTGCAGGGCGATGTTGAGCATGATCGTCCCGAGTAGCGCGGTGACGACGAGGTTGGCCGAGACGATGGTCTGCGACAGGAACAGCGGCAGGAACCGTGCGGCGACCGCGCCGCCGGCGAACCCGACGATCACCATCACCGTGCCGAGGATGAAGGACGGATCGACGAACGTGGACATCGTCGACTGCAGTGACGGACCACCGGCCGCGTTGGTGTCCTCGATCCCGTCCTCACGGGAGGTCTGCGCGACGCGACGGGCACCGAGCGCACGCAGCACCGTCGACATGCCGTAGGCGACGGCAGCCAGGCATGCGGAGATGACGCCGACGACAAACAACATCCGCACCTCCACCCCTGCGGCCTCAAACGGCCGACAACACCAACTTAACAACGCGAAAAACTGGAACAGTCATCGCGGTCCCGGTATTCCGGGTACCGACATGTCCGAGTATTCCGGGTACCGACATGTCCGAGTATGCCGGGTGGGGCCGACAAGAGCCCGTCAATTATGCGCAAATTGCGGACACCCGCGGCGGCGACATCGGTGTCCTCACCGGTGCCGTCGGGCCGCCCTGCGCGCTCATCGGCCGCATGTCTCTAGACTCGCGACGTGCCCCCAACCGGTAAGCATGTGCTCATCACCTTCGGCCGATCATTCCTGACCCTGAACCTCGCCCGTCTGCTCGCCGCCGGCGGGCACCGGGTGACGACGGTGGACTCGATCCCGGTCGCCATCACCCGGGTCTCCAATGCGGTCAGCGGCTTTCACCTCGTCCCACCTCCGAAATTCCAACCGCAGGAATACTGCCGCGAACTCGCGCGCATCGTCGTCGAGGAAGCCGTGGACATCGTCATCCCGATCCACGAGGAAACCGACATCCTGGCGATGATGCGAGGGCTCTTCCCGCCCGAATGCGAGCTGTTCCTCTCCGATTTCGACCTCGAGAACCGGCTGCACAACAAATACGATTTCCAGGTCATGCTGGCCGATCGCGGCATCCCGACCCTGAAGTTCGCCGAACTCCGCGGACCGGAGGACATCGCACAACTCGACTTCACCGGACCGTTCGCGGTCAAGAAGTGCTACTCGCGCGGTTCGCAGAAGGTGCACAAGGTGTATCCCGGTGACGCGATGGAGTGGCTCGATCACGACCCGAGCAACCCGTGGCTGGCACAGGAATGGCTCACCGGCGACCGCTACTGCACCTACTCGGTGGTGCGGGAGGGCCGGATCTTCGCCCACGCGACCTATCCGGTGGAGTACGCGATCGGCGGCAGCTCCTGCCTGTCGTTCGTCTCCGCCCACCACCAGGGGATCCTGGACTGGGTCACCGACTTCCTCGCCGGCACCGACTTCACCGGCCAGGTGGGTTTCGACTTCATCGATCACCCCGAGAAGGGGTTGTACTGCATCGAGTGCAATCCCCGCGCGACCAGCGGGATCATGATGTTCCGTCCGCACAACCGGGTCGATCGCGCGTTCTTCCGCGAGAACACCGAGGTCATCGTCCCCGACGACGACGTGCACACCATGATCAAGGTCGGGATGACGCTGTTCGGCTGGACGGAGGACTCCCGGCAGGGACGCACCATGCGGGAGTACTTCCGGGACCTGCGCGGATTCGACGACGTCATCGGGGTGCCGGGTGACCGGAAACCGGGCCTGCTGCTGCCCGCCGCCTACCTCGGCATCCTGCGCAGCTGCGTGAAGTACCGCGTCGGTCTCGCCGAGGGGTTCATGCACGATCACGAATGGGACGGCCACGTCATCTGAGCGGATCGTCATCTGAGCGGATCGTCATCGGATCGGATCGTCATCTGAGCGGACCATCGAGTGGTGCGGATGAGGTCGGCGCGCAGAACGGTGTCGCACCGCACTCGGCGCGCCGAACCGCGCCGGTTGTGCTTCGGTTGACCGATGAGCACGCACCTCGGCCACCTCGTCCACATCGCCGGTAATCCCACCGTCGACGACGCGGTGGCCGCGCTCGTCGACATCGCCGACGGTGCGCTGGTCGTCGACGACGACTCCGGGGTCATCCTGTTCTCCGGGCCCCGCGGCGAGGTCCCCGACGAGTTCGCCGCGCACCGGGTGATCGATCACGGTCCGGCCTTTCTGCTGCCCGGTTTCGTCGACACCCACATCCACTTCCCGCAGACCTACTCCCTGGACGCCTACGGTGGCGGGCAACTGCTGGAATGGTTGAACACCTGTATCTTTCCGGCCGAGGCGCGACTGGCCGACCCGGAATTCGCCCGCCGCATCGCCCGGGACTTCACCAACCGCCGGATCTCGGCCGGCACGACCGCCGCGATGGTGTTCGGATCGGCGTTCCCGGTGGCCCAGGAGGCACTGTTCACCGAAACCGAGCGTGCGGGCCTGCGCATCGTCAGCGGCCGCGGCATTCAGACTTCCGGGCCGGATTCGGCTGCGCCGCTGATGACCTCGGAGGCCGACGCGACCGCCTTGACGCTGGCCGAGATCGACCGCTGGCATGCCTCGGACACCGGTGACCCGTCGACCGCGTTGCGCCACACCGCCATCGTGCCCCGGTTCAGCCTGTCGGTGACCACCGAGACCTTGCGTGCGCTGGGGGATCTATACGCGTCTGTGACCGAGCGAGGAGTGTACGTTCACACCCACCTGAACGAGAACAATCGTCCGCTTACCGGTGAAATCGACACGGTGAAAACACTTTTCGAGGTCGACAGTTATCTCGACACCTACGACGGGAAGTTCTTGCCGGGTTCGTCGACCGGCGGTGAGAGTCTGCTGGGACGACGGACGATCATGGCGCATGCGGTGCACTGCACCGACGCCGAGCTGTCACGGATGGCGCAGACCGGAACATCGATCGCGCACTGCCCCACATCGCAACAGTTCCTGGGATCGGGCACCATGCCGTGGCGGCGGACCGTGGCGGCGGGTGTGACCGTGGCGGCCGGAACCGATTGCGGGGCAGGAGATGAGTGGCTGATACCGCAGGTGCTCGCCGACGCGTTCAAGGTGCACATCTCCGAAGCCGGTGACGCGAGCGTGGCGCTGCATCCGGCGCAGCTGTTGTTCACCGGGACACTGGCCGGGGCGCGCGCGCTCGACGCCGAGGAGCGATTCGGCAACCTCGACGCCGGTAAGGAAGCGGATTTCCTGGTGATCGAGCCGGAACGCTGGCCGCCGCTGGAATCGTTGCTGACCAACGGGATTCGCGCCGATGATCCCGAATTGGCCAGGGAGCAGACACTGTTCGCGCTGCTGATGGGGATGCGGGAGCCGGCGATCGCCGAGGTCTACGTGCAGGGCCGGCTCGTGGAGTACGAGGTCTGAGGACAGGCCTCAGGAGGCCGGGACGGGCGCGAAGTCGGCGCCGCGATCCGGTGCGGCGGGTGAGGAACCGGCCGAGGTGGCGACAATGCCGATGAGCGCGCCGATGCCGGCGGCGCAGGCGACGAGAACGAGCAGCGAGCTGAGCGCGAGGATTTCCATGGAGGTCATGTGTCTCGATTGTCCGCGCTCGACGCCATAATTCCAGCCGGAGGGGCGAATCGGTGTGGATACTCACTCGTAAACGAGGAGTGTTACGTGGCGACGAGAAGGCATGCAAGCGTGTGGCCGGTGATGGTATCGGTGCTGGTCACGGCCATTCTGACGGGTGGTGCGAGCCCCGGCGCAGGCCTCGCCCGGGCCACCCGGCGCGGTGGTGGCGATCGCCCCACTCGGCCGCGCCTGGGGTGGCCTCGACCGCGTGGCGCGACTGTCGTACCTCACCACCGACGGATTCGGGCATACGGTGCCGGCGAGTGGGTTGGTGCGAACGCCGGCCGGGACACCGCCGCCGGGCGGATGGCCGGTGGTGGTGTGGACCCACGGCACCTCCGGGCTCGGACCGGACTGCGGCCTCACCGCGTCGCCGATCGCCGAACGCAACGACTCCGCGATCGTCGCCGAATTCAACCGCGCAGGCTACGCGGTCGTCGCCCCGGAGTACCTGGGTCTGAGCCCCGCCGCCGTCGTCGCCGGGCAGAGGACCCATCCGTATCTGCAGACCCGGTCGGAGGCGACGGCGTCGGCCGATATCGTGCGGGCCGCCCACATCGCGCTTCCCGGCCTGTCCCGCCGGTGGGCGGTGGTGGGTGTCTCGCAGGGCGGTCACGCCGCGCTGGCGACCGGCAATGTCGCCTCGGCCCGGGCCCCGGACCTCGACTTCCGCGGAACCGTCGCGATGGCGCCCGCATCGAATGTGGAGAACGCGATCCTCGCCCTGCGGCCGGGTGTCCCCGCACTGCCCGCCGGGTTGACCGGAACCGTGGCCGCGATCCTGGCGGGGATGGCCGCCAACTCCGACGACGTCGACGTCGGAAGGTATCTGACGCCCCTCGGGCGCGGCATCATCGACCGGATCTCGAGTGTCTGCGCACCGGACTTCGCGTCGGTGGTCGGGCAGGCACCTGCCGGACGGCTGGTCTCCCGGCCACTCGACGACCCGGTGTTCGCGGCCGCGTTGCACCGGTACATGGCCGTTCCGACCACGGGGTACGACCGCCCGATCCTGGTCGTGCAGGGGTTTCGCGACGCCGATGTGCCGCTACCGCTGACCGCGGCCTTGCTCGGCGAATTCGCCGCCGCCGGAACACGATACGAGCTCCGGGGGGTCGATTCCGATCACGGTGACCTGCCGTGGCGGGGAGGGCTGGATGCGGCGACGGAGTTCCTCGGGCGCGTCATGGACAACAGCGTCATGGACAACAACTGACGCGTCCGAGGCCGATTCACTTCGATACGGCGGGCCTCACCCGAGCGCTTTGGCCTTGAGTGTCTCGAATTCCGCCGGCGTGATGGTGCCCGCGTCCAGGAGTGCCTTGGCGGTGGCGATCTGCTCGGCGGATGACGGTCCGGCGACGTTGCGGATGTAGTCGTCGGTCTGCTGTTGCATCTGTTGCTGTGCGGCGACGGTGCGTTCGGTCATCCCGCGCCCGCGGGCGATGAGATACACCAGTGCGGTCAGGTAGGGGATGAGGATCAGGAAGATGATCCAGATCGCCTTGAACCAGCCGGACAGCTTCCGGTCACGGAACAGGTCGCTCAGGATGTAGAACAGCACGAGCAGGTAGGCGACGAACGCGAAGATCACCACCATGCCCCAGATGAACTCCCAGAACGAATCCCACATGATTTGACCTCTCCTCGTGATCTCGGGCCACGACGGACCCGGCGACGGTTGTGTGCGCGCTTCATCGTGCACCGCCGGCCCGCGGATGCGAATCACCCGGACCGAATGACATCGTGCCACCGTCGTCGATGCCGGTCGGCTGCGGTCATACCGGCCGACCGACTGCTGTCATACCAGTAGGATGATGCCGCGCACATCGGGCGATGGAAGGCTGGACACCATGACCGCAGCAGACAGCGAAATCACCGACGTCGACGTCGAAATCGGTCCGATCGACTATCTCGTCGTCGAATTTCCCGCAGACGCCCACTTCGACGGCAGCGCACTCGGGCACCTGCGTGACCTCGTCGACCGCGACATCATCCGAGTCCTCGACCTCGCGTTCCTCCGGCGCACCGCCGACGGTGTGGTCGGTGTGGACATCGCCGACCTCGACCTCGACGGGGACCTCGACGTGACGCTGTTCGCCGAGGCTGCGTCCGGCCTCATCGGTGAGGATGATCTCGCCGAGGCGGGCGCCGTGCTCGACGTCGGCCATGCCGCGGCCATCATCGTCTACGAAAACCATTGGGCGGCACCGTTTGCGACGGCGCTTCGGCGCAGTGGGGCGGAGCCGGTCGCGTCCGGCCGGATTCCGGTCACCGACCTGATCGAAGCCCTCGAGTCCGCCGAGAACTGATCCTCTTACTTTTCGCCGAACGACAGAAAAGAGAACATCATGCCCGGACTCCTGCGTGGAATGGCACGCACCGCAGTCGTCGCAGGAACCGCAACGGCGGTGTCCAACAGAGTGTCTCGTCGTCAGGGTCAGCGATGGGCCCAGCAGGGTTACGAGCAGCAGCAACGGTATGCGCAGCCCGAGCCGCAGTATGTCCAGCAGGCCCCGCCTCCGCAACCGGCACCGGCGGCCCCGGCCGCGTCGAACGCCGACCGCATCGCCGAACTCAAGCAGCTCGCGGATCTGCACGCGCAGGGAGTGCTGACCGACGCCGAATTCGCCACGGAGAAGCAGCGCATCCTCGCGTCCTGATCCACCCCCGGCGTTCGACCCCGCTCGGCCCCGCTCGACCCGACCGGGGCCGGTCGTCACCGATGAGAACGGACATGCCATGAGTGCTCCGGACGTAGAGGCCGACCCGGCACGCCGCCATCTGAGCGTGTCCGATCGGGAAGCCCTCGGGCGTGCGGCGGCCGACCGCGTCGCGGTGGCCGATCTGGCCGACCTCGGCGACGGCGCCGACCGCGACCCGATCGGTCTGCTGGTCGGTCAGGCGGGTACCCGGGTTCCCGAGTTGGTGCCGATCCGCCACGGCCGGATGGCCCGGACCCCGTTCACCTTCTACCGCGGTGCCGCCCTGGTGATGGCCGACGACCTCGCCCGGACCCCGAATTCCGGTCTGACCGTGCAACTCTGCGGTGACGCGCACCTGAGCAACTTCGGGCTGTACGCCACCCCGGAACGGCAGTTGACCTTCGACGTCAACGACTTCGACGAAACCTACCCCGGCCCCTTCGAATGGGACGTGAAGCGGCTCGCCGCCAGCCTGGTCGTCGCCGCGCTGGGCAATGGGTTCACGCCGAAGATCGCCAAGGAGATCGCGCAGGGCTGCGCCACCGAATACCGCACGACGATGGCCGGACTGGCGTCCATGGGAACGCTGAAAGCGTGGTACAGCCATGCCATTCCGACGCCCGATCTGGCACTGCTGAGCCCTTATCTGGATCCGAAGTCGGCCAAGGAGGTCCAACGCACCATCAAGAAGGCGTGGCGGCGCGACAGCCTGCAGGCGTTGAGCAAGCTGACGACCGTCGTCGACGGCGCCCTCGAGTTCGTCGATCAGCCCCCGTTGATCGTTCCCATCGAGAATCTGCTCGGTGAGTCCGCGCCGGGGTTCTACGACGAGATCGCACGCCGGTACGTCGACTTCCGGGCGACGATGGAGCCGCATCATCAGGTCCTGCTCGATCGTTTCGAGTTCGTGCGCATGGCGCGCAAGGTCGTCGGGGTGGGCAGTGTGGGCACGCAGGCGTGGGTTCTGTTGCTGCAGGGCAAGGATTCCGGCGATCCGCTGCTACTGCAGGCCAAGGAGGCCCAGCGTTCGGTGCTCGCGGGATATCTCGACGGGCCGACCTATGACAACGAGGGCCAGCGCGTCGTTCACGGGCAAAAGCTGATCCAGGCGGTCAGCGATGTCTTCCTGGGGTGGAACGGTGGGCCCGGCCTCGACGGCACGCAGCGTGACTTCTACCTCCGTCAACTTCGCGACGGCAAGGGTTCCTTCGTCATCGAGGCCCTGGACCAGAAGGGGTTGTATGCCTACGGCCGGGTGTGTGCCCGGGTGCTCGCCTACGGCCACGGCCGATCCGGCGACGCCGTCGCGATTTCGGCATACCTCGGCGAGACCGCCGAGTTCGACAAGGCGATCCGTCGGTTCGCCACCCGGTACGCCAAGGTCAATACCGGCGATCACGCTGCGTTCGTCGCGGCGATCGAGCGTGGTGAGGTGACCGCGGTCGCCGACGTCTGAGCCGGACGATCGGTTCCGGTCCTGTCCTTCCTGGGCGCACCCGTCAGGTGGGCGCACCCCGGGATGCTCCGTCGACCCTGGTGGCACGACGTTCGATGGCCTTGGCGATCGTGTCGCCGGCGGCGGGAACCGGGCGTGCCCGGCCGACCGGATGGCCGATCACCGCATGCCGGGTGCCTCGTGAGGGACGCATCGTCATGGGTTCTCCTCGACTGATGAGATCGTGCTGGTGTGTCCATCATGGGCGGGATGCCCGGATCGGGTCGTCATCCGAGGTGGATGAACCCGCGAGGTTGATGAACCCGGGTGGATGTGGTCGTCGGTGCGTAAGATCTGGCCGGAAGTATCCGGCGATCTCCTCGGGACGGGTTGTGACAGAAACTGGCATCGGCGGCGCCCGCTCGCGCTTGCGGGTGTCGCGTCCGGCGGTTCCGCCGGTTCTGGTCGACCGGCCCCGCCTCGACGCCGCACTGATCGCCGGTATCGAGGGACCGATCACCGTGGTCTGCGCCGGGCCGGGCTACGGCAAGACCCTCGCCGTGGCCGCGTGGGCCGAGGATGCGCCGTGGCCGGTGGTGTGGTTGACCGCCGATCCCGACGCCGACCTGCCGTCGTTCTGGACCGATATGCTCGCGGCCTTCCGGGTGGCCCGAGTGCCCGGATACGACGACGGTCTCGACCTGATCGCCCCGGGCCCCGATTTCGGCCTCGGCGACGTCGATCGGATCAGCGATGTCCTGGCGGCGGGCAGCACCCCGGTGATCGTCGTCATCGACGATGTCCATCTGATCACCGATCCCGACGTCAACGAATCGATCATCCGGCTGCTCGACGCGTGTGAGCATCGGCTGCGGCTGATCCTGATCGGCCGGACCTGGCCCAGACTGCGCCTACGACGGCGTCAGCTCGACGGTGCCGTCACCGAGATCACCGCCGAAGACCTGGCATTCACCAGTGCCGAGACCCGGCAGCTGTGCGACGGGATGGGTCTGTCCGAGGCCGAACTCGGTGTGCTCGGCGAACGCACCCAGGGGTGGCCCGCCGGTCTGCGGCTGGCGCTGCTGGGCCGCGGCTCACCGGTCGAGGTGGCCAGTCGAGACGCGCTGTGGCAGTTCAGCGGTCACAACCGCCTGGTGGCCGCCTATCTCCTCGAGGAGGTCTTGGCGGGGCTGTCGTCCAGCGACCGGCGATTCCTCCTGGCGACCTCGCTCGTCCCGGAGGTCGATGCATCGCTGGCGCATGCCCTCACCGGCCGCGACGACGGCCGCCGTGTTCTCGAACAGATGGTGGCCGACAACGCGCTGACGGTGCGCCTCGCCGACCGCCCGGACTGGTTCCGCTACCACCCGCTGCTCCGGGAGTTGCTCGGCGATCGGCTGCAGACCGAAGTGCCCGACAGCGTTCCCGAACTGCATCGCCGCGCGGCGCACTGGTATCTCGACCACGGTGATCACGTGGCCGCCGTCGGGCACCTGATCGCGGCTGACGATCGGGCCCAGGCGGCGCGGGTGCTCGGGGGGTATGCAATTCCCCTGATGCTCACCGCGCGCGCGGCCGATCTGGCGGCGACGCTCCAGCAGGTTGACGACAAGCCGGGCCTCCCGGCCACCGTGGCGGAGCAGATCATCGGCGTCGTGCTGGCCTATCACCGACGCGATTACCTGCTGATGGGCCAGTACGCGGACGCCGTCGAGCGGATGCTGGCCGACGGCGCGGTTCATCCCGACGCTGAACTCGTGTCGAGCGCCCGGATCGTGGTCGCGGTGGCCCGGATGGTGCTCGCCCGGTTCCACACCATCGCTGATCTCACGGTGCGGGCCGAGCAGATCCGGCAGGTCATCGGCGAGGTCGAACCGGGTCACATCCCGGCCGCGCCCGCCTACCTGGTGCTCGCGACCAACAACCTGGGGATCGGGAACCTGCTGCAGGGCCGGTTGGTCGAGGCACGCGGGATGCTGGAAGGCTGCCGAGATCAGGCCGTCGATCAGGGCATGGGGTTGGTGGCCATCGCGGCGTCGGGTTACCTGTCGCTGCTGGATCTGATCGACGGTCATCTGGCCGAGGCCGGTCGGCGGGCGCGCGCCACGTTGGAGCAGGCCGGCCGACGGGGCTGGAGCAGGCAACCTCAGGTGCTCATCTCGCATGCGGTGTGCATTGCCGCAGCCCTGCACACCGGACACCTCGAGGAGGCGTGGGAGCATGTGCGGCGCGCGCGGGTGGCCGGGGAACCGGTCACCGACATCGCCGCCCTGATGATCGTGGAGATCTACGCGATCTGGGTGGCGGTGGCCGCCGGTGACGCCGACGCCGCCCGGACCGCCGCCGATCGCCTGGCCGTCCTGCGGTCGCGCGCCGGCGCGCTGCCCGACCTGCTCCGGCGGTGGATGTGCGTGGTCCTCATCCGGCTGCACCTGGTCCACGGGGACGTCGAGGGTGCCCGGGAAAGCCTGCCACCGATGCCGCAGGACTGGGGACTCGCGGGCGTCCTCGAACGGGTCGTCACCGCCGAGGTCGCATTGGCGTCGGCGAAGCCGAACGACGTCGCAGCGATCCTCGGGCCGTCGACGAAGTACCGCGACTATCCGATCCAGCAGTGCGAGGCCATGGTGGTCGCCGCCGTCGCGGCCGCCCGGTGCCGTCGCGACGCCCAGGCCCTCGACCGGATCGGGGAGGCGATCGCGGTCGCCGGTACCACCGGATCGGTGCGCCCGTTCGCGGCGTGGTCCGCCGACATCGGCCCCATCGTGGCGCGATACCGGTTGCTGACCGGCAAACATGTCGAGGTGGTCGATCGCATCCTCGAACTCTGCGGCGACGACACCGCCGCGGCGTCCCCACCACCGGCCGATCCGGATGCGGTGGCGCCCGAACAACTGCTCACCGAGCGTGAGTTGGCGGTGCTGAGGTATCTCCCGACGATGTACAAGGCATCCGAGATCGCCGCGGACCTCTTCGTCTCCGTCAACACCGTCAAGACCCACCAGCAGTCGATTTATCGCAAACTCGGGGTGTCCACCCGGCGCGACGCGGTCGACCGGGCGCGGGAGCGTCGCCTGCTCTGACCGCGGTCCGAGATGGGCGCGGCCCACCTGTCACTCATCGCAGGACAGCGAGGACACGATGGCGCGCAACGGGATTCGTCCCTGCGCGACCAACTGGGCATCCGACGCGGCGGCCGCGTCGATGAGTTGCCGGGCACAGACGTACTCCCACACCAGGATTGCCGCGCTGCGGCCCGGTTCGATCGCGGGAGCCAGATTGTCGAGATCTTCGAGCGCGAGAATCTCGGCGAGTGAACCACCGAGTTCCGCGGGGAGCGTGGCGCCGACGTCCTCGTACTCGCGGACCGACAACCCGGTGTCCCGATCATGATGGACCAGTAGCAGATCCAGAATCCGCACCATGCCCGAGGCGATCATCCGCGCCAGCGTCTCACCGATCCGGGTGGGCAGTTCCTCGGTACCCGGTGCCAATTCGATCACCAGGTAGTCGATGGGGCCCATGTCCGCAGCGTGCAATGGTCCGGCTCCTCACGGGCAGGGGAACGGGGAATGTGCTCGTTCCAGTGTGGAGTCGGGGCGGTCGTGGGTCGTCATGCGTAAGGGATGAGAACCCGGGATCGATCCCGGAGCATCGGCAAAGGGCCGGACACATTCGCGAGGGTTTCTCGCGCAAGCAGTGTCCGGCCCATTCCGTGCCACGCGCGATGACGGCGACGTAACCGCGCTCGGTGGCTCCGACGTCGGGGATCGCCCGCGCCGGTGGTTTCTGATGTGAAGGTCGATGTGACCCGGGATCTCGATGTGACCCGGGATCTCGGCGTGACCTGGGTACTTGGGGTGTGCCCTGGGGACTTGGGGTGTGACCTGGGGTCTACGGTGCCCAGGTGCGTGGTGCGGTGTCGCCGGCCTCGTCGGCCGGTGTCGTCACCCGATGTGCGCGGTTGACGGCGGAGACGACGGCACGCAGTGATGCGGTGGTGATGGAGGAGGCGACGCCGACCCCCCATACCGTTTCGCCGTTGATCTCGGCCTCGACGTAGCAGGCCGCGTTGGCGTCACCGCCGGCGGTCATCGCGTGTTCGCTGTAGTCGAGGATGCGCAGGTCGAATCCGACGGTGCCCAGCGCATCGACGAAGGCGTCGAGCGGACCGTTGCCGGAGCCGGAGATCTCTTTCTCCACGCCGTCGACCTTGACCACGACGGTGATGCGGTCCTCGCCGCCGTCGACCTCGGCCGCATCGACCTTCTGGCGCATGCGTTCCAGCGGCCGGATCGGCAGCAGATACTCCTGCGCGAAGACGTCCCACATCTCCTTGGGTGCGACCTCGCCGCCCTCGCCGTCGGTCAGCTTCTGGATCTCGCGGCTGAACTCGATCTGCAGGCGTCGCGGCAGATTCATGCCGTGGTCGGTCTTCATGATGTAGGCGACGCCGCCCTTGCCGGACTGGCTGTTGACGCGGATGACCGCCTCGTAGCTGCGGCCGACGTCCTTGGGGTCGATCGGCAGGTAGGGGACCGCCCAGGTGATGTCGTCGACGTCGGCGTCATCGGCATCGGCGTCGTACTTCATCTGGTCGAGGCCCTTGTTGATGGCGTCCTGATGGCTGCCGGAGAACGCGGTGTAGACCAGATCGCCGCCGTAGGGATGACGCTCGGGAACGTTCAGCTGGTTGCAGTACTCGACGGTCCGACGGATCTCGTCGATGTCGGAGAAACTGATCTGCGGGTCGACGCCCCGGCTGAACAGATTCATGCCGAGGGTCACCAGGCAGACGTTGCCGGTGCGCTCGCCGTTGCCGAACAGGCATCCCTCGATGCGGTCGGCGCCGGCCTGATAGCCGAGTTCGGCCGCGGCGACCGCGGTGCCGCGGTCGTTGTGCGGGTGCAGGCTCAGAATGATCGAGTCCCGGCGGGCCAGGTTGCGGTGCATCCATTCGATGGAGTCGGCATAGACGTTCGGGGTGGCCATCTCGACGGTGGCCGGCAGATTGATGATCATCGGCCGCTCCGGGGTGGGCGCGATGATCTCGGTGACCGCGTCGCAGACCTCTTTGGCGTAGGACAGTTCGGTGCCGGTGTAGGACTCCGGGGAGTACTCGTAGCGCCAATTGGTGTCGGGGTAGTTCTTCTCCACCTCCAGCACCTTGCGGGCGGCGAGGGTGGCGATCTCGGTGATCTTGTCCTTGTCGGCACGGAACACCACCCGGCGCTGCAGGATCGAGGTGGAATTGTAGAAGTGCACGATCACGTTGGCGGCGCCGCGGCACGCGTCGAAGGTCCGCTCGATCAGTTCGTCACGGCACTGGGTCAGCACCTGGATGGTCACATCGGCGGGGATGGCGCCGTCCTCGATGATCTCGCGGACGAAGTCGTAGTCGGTCTGGCTGGCCGAGGGGAATCCGACCTCGATCTCCTTGTAGCCCATACGAACCAGCAGGTCGAACATGCGGCGTTTGCGGGCCGGGCTCATCGGATCGATCAGGGCCTGGTTGCCGTCGCGGAGGTCTACCGCACACCATCCGGGTGCGCGGTCGATGACCTTGTCGGGCCAGGTGCGGTCGGGCACCGAGACGGTCTCGACCTCGTTGGCGAAGGGGCGATAGCGGTGTACCGGCATCGCGGAGTTGCGTTGGGTGTTCCATGCGGGCTGGTCGGCGGGGATCGGGCCAGTGGGCTCGACGATCCGGCTTGCGCCCGAGGTGAAGGTGTCTGCTGCTGCCATGATGGTCATTCTCCGAGAGTGAAAGAGGGGGAAGATGACCGGCGCATAGAAAGGCCCGCGACGGAGGGCCGGTCAGATCAGACCCCGCCGCGGCAACCGAGAAGGAGCGCGCGCTGCATGACGTCGAATGTACTCCCCGGGGCGTGTCGGGATCAAATGCCGGTCCTGAGCCTGCCGATCGTGATGCGCGTGAGCGGGCCCGCACGGGCGTCGTCGCCTCAGATGGTGAGAAGTCCGGTCACGGCAGTGACGTGTAGGGCTCTTCCCACGGGTTGACCTGGCACGGGTTGACCTCGGCGTAGGCGCGGCCCGATACCGGCTGCCTGTCGAGTTGGCCGGTGACCGCAGACGCGGCCTCGAGGTAATTGACGAAGGTCGGGGTCGGCCCGGATGCACCGGACGCCAGGGAGTCAGCGGCCGGGAGGTGCGTGATCGGTGAGCAGAAGTCGACGTTCGGACAACATTCCGGCGATCGCCGTGTCGAGCGGCCGGTCCGGATCGGCACGCCAGCACCACGTGAGTACCTCATGACCGACCTGACACAGCGCGACGTGGGCGGCCCAACGTCGTCGCGCCCACCCGGGTTCGTTCCCGGCGGCATCGGTGGCGGCCATCTCGGCCTCGAGCAGCGACCACTGCAGGTCGCGGCGCAGCGTCATCGATCGGGGTGAACCGACGGGTTGGGTCGCGGCGCCGTCGAGCACGTCGTCGATACCGCCGACGACGGCCTCGTCGGCATACCGCCAGGTGCGGCGATGCGCACGCCCGAGCACCAGCCACATGGCGGCGATGGCGCAGACCACGCCGAGCAACGTCTCCAGGAAGCGGTCACGCACCGGAATGGTGATGTCGACGGCGGGGTCACCCATCAGCATGGCGAGAGGAGTGATGAAGGTGACCGCCACGGCGTAGTTGCCCACGATGGTCAACTCGATCAGCAGATTGAGCGCCGCGATCACCACGATCAGCGTCGGCACACCCAGGTCGAGCAGGTGCAGGGCGACGAACACGCCGAGTCCGGCGACCGTTCCGATCAGCCGGTGCGCACCGCGCACCACACCGCGGATGCGGTCGGGCCCCAACTGGAGAACCAGCACCGCGCCGAGGATCGCCCAGTCGGGACGCGAGAGTCCGGTGGCGATAGAGATCGCGCCCGCGGCGAAGGCGGCTGACGCGACCCGTGCCGTGGTCACCTCGGCGTGATTGAACCGCCGGGCGGCGATCCGCAGCCGGTGGGCGACCGACGGGCGGGGCAGTGGCGGTGCCAGGTCGACGGGTTGCCGGGCGCCGTGCCAGCGGCGCATGGACTCCCAGAGTTGTTGGGCCAGAGCGCTGTTGGTGGCGGCCGCGTCGTGCAGCACGGACCACGCATGCAAGGTGGACAGGGCCACCCCGTGACGATGTGCGGGTGCGGTACTGCGATTGTCGTCGAGGTAGTCCTCGACCGCCCGGATCGCCGCGGCCGTGGCGGCGGTCTCCGGGCCGTGCGGGCGCCACAGGGCCGGCGCCATCGATACCACCAGGGATGCGACGGCGCCGGCGCCGGAGGCCAGGACCAGTGGGGTGAGATCGACGCCGTGCCGGGTCACGACGGAGGCGATCGCGGCGGTCAGGACGAAGAAGAACGGGCCCGGCGGCCCGAGTCGCAGCGCGTTCAGGCAGAACGCCGTGACGGCCGCACCGGCGACCAGCGCGATGATCACGACGAGATTCTCCGGCGACGTCGCCGACGGCCCGGCCCAGGCCCCGAGTGCGCCGTACCCGGCGGTGGTCGCCACCAGCACAGCGCCTGCGGTGCTCACCGCCCGCCACCGCACACGGTACGGACGTTTCTCGCCGTAGAGTGCGGCGAAGCCGCCGAGGGTGGCCAGCAGGCAATCGCGGTCGAAGCCGAGTAGATACAGCACGGCGGCGGGAATCGCGAAGGCGAGGCCGGCCCGAATGGCCGCGGGCCAGCGGCCCCGCACGTCCGGGACCGCGAACAGAGCGCCCGACATCGATGGTCGTGCCGGCGGTTGGGGGCGTGGGTCGTCGGTGTCCATCGCTGCGATCGTGTCGGGGTGGGGTGGAACGGATCGGATCCACTTTAGTTCGCGCCCGGGTGGGGGTGGCGGCTGATCCGGGCGGCGGGTGCACCCGCCAATCCGGGCAATGGCGACGAATGGTGAAAAGCGTTCTCGCGCTATGGAAATCATTCAGTATTGGCAGGTTCATCACAGCCCACTCCCAAGGTGGATTCCTAGTGTTGGTGACTGTCACACCGGAGGTGGTTTTCGGTGCGGGAGAAAAGGTGGACCCATGAAACTCGTGAATCAGACCGTCGGTGTCCGGATCGGCATCGTCGTCGTCGGTATCGGCATCGCCGGAACGCTGGCGGCCGGTGTCGCATCCGCCGCCGATACGTCGTCGGCGGTGCCGGGAAGCACCTGCACCGTCGGGCAGGCCGAGGCGACGCTGGCGGCACAGGACCCGGCCGACTACGCCAAGATCATGAAGTACTCGGATTCGTCGGCGGAACTGGCGAACGTTCTCGCCCTGAGTCCCGCCGGCCGCGCCGATTACTGGGATCAGGTGCGGCCCACCGACGCCGACAACCGTCAGATGTTCCTCGGGGTCCATGGCTGGTCGGAGAACGAACGCCACGCGGCCGAGGCGGCCATCGACACCGCCGCGACCACCTGCCGCGCGTAGGGGCTCACTCGACGATGCGCACGCAGCTCCCACACGCACGGAATGCATGGCGTGCATGTGGGAGCCGAGCGCGCAACTGCGCGCGGAGTGCTCAGGCGCTGGTGCGGCACGCGCTGTGGCGCAGCGGTTCCCGGAGTTCGGTGGTGAGCACCCGGAGCAGTTCGGCCATTGCGGCGTCGGCCTCGGGTCGGCCGGGGTAGCGCACGCGCAGATCCAGTCCGGACTCCGAACGGTTGAACCAGAACTGCGCGGTGTCGGTTCTCGTCACCGCCGAGATGTGCTGTGCTCCGGGCAATGCCGGACCCAGCTTGCGGTAGTCGAGGTAGGAGACCATGAAGATGCCCTCGGTGACGAAACTCGGCCGACAGTGGGCGAGTACCTGATCCAGCGGTAGATCCGTCAGTGCCGCAGCGTGTGTCAGCCACTGCGTGGCGCTGTCCGGATCTCCGGCGTCGACGACCACCGGCGCGTTGGAGACCATCCAGCCCGCCGTGTCGTGCCAGCCGGAATCGCGCGCCCCGCGGGTGTGCACGGGTATCAGCGTCGCCAGTCGCCGTGGCCCGCCCACCGATGCCACCGCTGTTGTCAGCGTCGCCAGGATGTGGGCGAACGCCGAACGACCCAGTACATCATGGCATTCCGGGGAGTTCAGCAGCGGTACGACGACGGTGCGCTGTGGGGCCGATCCCGATCCGAGTGGCAGTGGGAAGACCGGCAGGGTTGCGTCGGTGATCGTGAAGAAGTCCTCCCACACCTGCATCAGACGCGTGGGGTCGGTCGAGTGCGGTCCACCCGACACCGACGCGCCCGTCTCCTCGATGACGCACCGCTGCGCGAAACTGCGTGTGGTGCGGGCGGCGGTGCCGGGATCGGCGTAGAGCTCGTACAGCCGTCGCAGGACGAGATCGATGGTGAGAGCGTCGGCGTGCGCATGATCGAAGGCGCAGACGAGCCGATCGGCGAGGATGCCGAAGAACAATCCGGGGACCTCGCCCGCTCGACACCGCTCGGTGATCAGGGCGGTGGTGAATCCGTGCCACACCGTGCCGACGGTCCGGGACCGAACCTCGAACTGGTCGGGGGCGTACACGTCCTGACGAGGAGTGTCGCACGGCCGAATTCGGGCCCGGAGCGCGTCGTGCTCGACCAGCAGGCGGGTGACGGCCTCGACGATCCGCGACCGGTCGGGATACCGATCCGGCAGGGTCACCGTGCCGGCCAGCCAGGCCCCGCTTCCGGTGAGTTGGGCGCGAACATGGTTGCCCTGATTGAAGGTGACCGGCACATCGCACTGCGCCGGCTCCGCATCCCAGGTGACCTCGATCTCGGTGAGTCGACCGGCGAGGTCGGCGAGGTCGACGGCGGTGACGTGCATCAGCGTGCTCCGGCGTCGACGGCCACCGCGGCGGTGAGGATGTCGCGGACGGTGGCGAAGTACCGTACCACCGATTCGGCCGCCACCGGATTGTCCGGACGCTGGGTGTTGATGCGCAGACCGTCGAGATCGCGGGAGATCCACAGGGAGGCATTGCGGGTGCGTCCCTCGCCGGTGAACACGACGATGTCGCGGGCACCCTCGGGGGCCGGGAACCAGCGGAAATCGAAGTAGGTCACCATCTGTGGGCTCGCGACCACCGACGGGTCAATGGCCCCCTCGCCCAGCAGGATCGCCAGGGCACCGTGTACCGGGTCGGCGACGGCGCGCTTCGACGCCTCCACGGCGGCGGCCGCGTCGTCGATGACCTCCTCGACCGTCGAGCCTCGGATCTCGAATCCGACCGGTGCGAAGTTACAGTACCAGCCCTGCGAACCGCGGTGCTCCGCGTTCCCCCGGGTGGACAGCACCGTGGCGGTGGCATACCGCCCGGCACCGGACAATGCCTTGTGCGCCAGTGCGAGTCCCGCATAGATCACCGAGATCAGGCTCGTCCCATGAGCTTTGGCGATCACCGAGAGCGCCTCGGTGGTGGCGGCGTCGGCGAGATCCTCACAGTGGATGACCACCTGCTGCGGATCGTCACCGAGCCCCAGCGGCAGCGGGAAAACCGGGATGGTGCCGCCGGATTCGGTGAGGACTCGCCGCCATTCGACGACGCCGGGCGAATCCGGGGTGAGCGCGGTGGCACGGGTGAACTCCTCGACGGCGTAATCGAGGTAACTGCCGTGCCGTGCGGACACCAGCGGATGGTTCTGCTCGCCGCGATAGCGGGCCAGGATCTCCAGCAGCCCGAGCACCTGGGAACTGCCGTCCCCGTAGGCGTGATCGATGCCGTAGTAGAGGTCGAACGATCCCGGTCGCGTCACCACCCCGAACGCGCATCCGGGGAACGCATCGAAGACGGCCGTGTGCGGAAGGCGTTGGGCCAGATGACGATGCGGGTCGGTCTCGGTGACCTCGGCGGCCACGATGTCGATCGCCTCTGGGTCGACGACGTAGCGGGTGATGCCGGCGGCCTCGTCGACCCGGAAGGACGACCGCAGGCCCTCGTGGGCCCGTACGAACGCGGTCAGCGCCGCCGCCATCCGGTCCTCGTCGAGGTCGGCGTCCACCGTGATCGCACTGCAGGTGTACCCACGGTGCTCGCGACCGGCGGCGCGCTGCGCGAGCACACCGGAGATGTGGTCACCCTGCAGCAGCGACGGGCCCAGCGGGTGCTCCGGTGCGGACTCGGCCGCCTGCATCGTCGACGGCGCGGGGACGAAATCCACCAGCCGCCCGGGGCTCGGGCACCAGTAGGTGTCCGGACCCAGCCTCATCGAACCTCGGTCGAGGTGACCGTCGGGCTCGGGGCCGAGTCGGTGTCGGCGGAATCGGTGGGTGCGGCGTCGGTGGGTGCGCCGCACAAGGCGAGATCACCGTTGGCGGCGACCTCGCGCAGCACCGCTGTGTACTCGCCGATCAGTGCGTGCAGGGACGCCGCGGCGACCTCGTTGTTCGGGAAGCGCATCGAGACGTTCATGCCCTCATGGGTGCGATTCACCCATAGGTAGACCTCGTCGAGATTGTGGATTCGGCTGCGCAGCGCGCGATCCCGCTCGTCCCACGAGTCGGCGCCCGGCACGAAACGTGCGTCGACGAATGACACGGCGAATCGTGGCGCCTCGGTCACGGCCAGCAACTCCGCGATCCGTGGGTGCGGGACGTGGGTGAGCGCGGCGTGGCGACGTACGCCCGCGTCGACGATGTCGATGGCCTCGGCGAAGGTGTTCGCCTCACCCAACGACATCTCGACGGGCACGAGTCCGACGTACCACCCGGCGGCGGCCAGGGATTCCGGATCGGTGCGGGTGTGCATCGGCATCACGAAGCGGGTGGTGCGCTCACCGGTGAGTCGCTCGATCGCCGCCGCGAGGGCAGTGAAGGCGCCACCGGACAGTGACTTGCCGTGCTGCTTGCAGGCGGCGTTGAACGCGGCGGTCTCCTGCGCGTCCAGCAGCCACAGCGACAGGCTCGACTGCCAGCCGGGAGCCGCCGCGGTGGTCGCGGTGGTGGCCGAAGGCTGTGTGGGCAACGGGAATCGCGGCATCGTCAGCCGGCCGGAGTCGCCCTCCAGGAACGATCGCCAGGTGGTCACCGCCGGGTGATCGGCGGTGATCGATTCGGCCGTGCGATGTTCGTGGGCACAGTGGTCGACGAAGGATCCGCACGGCGGCAGGACCGGGTCGCGGCCGTCGGTCAGCGCGCCGTAGATCTCCCGGAACTCGGCGATCAGCAGCAACTGGGTGTAGGCGTCCATCACGGAGTGATCGGCGCCGACGATGACGATGACACCCTTGGCGGCCTCGAGGGCGCTGTCGGGTTCGATGGTGGTGGCCACCACGTGCGGCCACCGCAGCGCGCTGACCTCGCGGGCGAAGAAGCGCTCGATGTGGTGGTCGACGCTCACCCCCTCCGGGGGCGCCTCCTGGCGACGTGCGGTGATGGTCACCGAGTCCGGGACGACGACGTAGCGCGCGTGGCCGTGTCCGTCGTGCTGCGCTGTGGTGCGGAACGCGTCATGCCGGGCGATCCAGATGCGCAGGACCTCGGCGAAGGTGTCGGGATCGAAGGCTCCGGGCAGGCGGAAGGCGGTGCCGATCCAGGAGCCGAGCCCGAAATCGTCGGCGGTCGACGACGTGGCCGAATGGTAGAGGTGCGCAGCGTGATTGGGTGAGAGTGGACGACCGTCCGACTGCCACCGATCGGCCTCGACGGTCGGAATCCACTCGGTGATCCGACCGGTCGGCACCGGATAGTCCGCAAGCTCCGTGTACTCCATGACATCCCAGGGGTGACTAGGCGAAGGCTGGTCAGCTCGAGCGTGTGGTCCCCGTTCCGAACGCCCGGTGCTGTTGGGGGAGGATGACAGGTACCACCCGCGGAAATGCGGCGACGGTGAGTATTTCATCACACCAAAGCCGACTACGCAGTGACAGAGCATGCATCTTCCGCGAGCAGTGTTCGACGACACAATGAATGCGCCTTCGTGTTTTCGTCGTCCCCCATCCCCAACCATGAAGGTCGACAAGCGATGACATTAGCGGCATTTCGACCCTCCCGCCAGCCCTGCGCGATGAGATGTGGGCAACCCTCCGGGGTCGGTAGTTACTGACGCGAAATGTCGGATGTGCCGATTTGAAGAATCGACGGAAACGCCGCCTTGATTTCTGTGAATTCGATGTGAAACGGCAACCGAATTATGATTCATCAGTCCGCCCGCATATGTCACGGTGGCGCCAATTATTGCCAGGTGGTTGCCGGTGTCCTAGACTCCGCGGGAGGAACCTGCACGGGGGTCACGTTCTGAGGTCGAGTCGCTGTTGCGATCGCACGTATCGTGCTCCCTGTTCAATTTCCCGCGGCCACCGCCGACGGCGGATGCCGCCGTCCCAGGTGAGGCAACGGTGCCTGTGCTCACCGGTCGCCGGGTGTGAGCGCACCCGGGGCGTGCCGGTGGTGCATCCGAAATGCGATGTGCCGAAAGCAATGTCACCATCGCGAAAGATCAACTCGACATAGCAAAGGATTGCGGTGACGACCTCAGACGTGGCCAGCCTCGCAGTAGATGCCGCCGGAGAGGACGCCACGGACCCGCAGGTGCGGCTGTCCGTGGTCATCCCGGTCTACAACGAGGAAGACACCATCGGTACCTGCCTGACGTTGCTGCTCGAGCAGGCCGACCACATCGCCGAGATCGTGGTGGTGGACAACAATTCGACGGATCGCAGTGCCGAGATCATTCAGGAATTCATCGACCAATGGCGCATTGTCCGGGTGGTCAATGAATCGAATCAGGGTTTGGTTTTTGCGCGGAACGCCGGGATGGATTCGGCAACAGGAGATGTGATCGCCAGGATCGATGCCGACACCCGCGTTCCGCCGACGTGGGCCGCCACGATCGTCGAGTTCTTCACCACGGACACCGCGGGCCACTGGTCGGCACTCTGCGGCCGCGGCGCCGCCTACGGACTTCCGCTGGAGGGCTCCACGAGCCGCGTCCGCAGGCTGATCGATCCGCTGTTGCGTCGAATCCCCAAGCGGGGACGTGGGAGTGACACCGACGGGACGGTGGCGCCACGCGACATTCCGGTGCTGTACGGATCGAACATGGTGGTGCGGCGGGAGATGTGGCAGGTGATCCGCACTCGGGTCAGCATGCGCCGCGACATCTTCGAGGACGTCGACATGGGACTGTGTGTCCAGGACGCACACGGCCGCAATGCCTTTCTCTCCTCGCTCACGGTGGGCGTGTCGCCGCGGCGGATGGAGACCGCGCTGCCGGCGTTCGTCGAATACATGAGCTTCCTGCCGCGGACCCTGCTGATGCACCGGCGATACGGACTGGCCGCGGTGGTGGTGTTCGGCTATCTGCCGCCACTGATCGTCGTGCATGCCGCCCGCCTCGTGCTCATCCGCGCACACGACGAGCAGACCTCCACCTTCTCCGTTCGTAATCTCCTTCGGGAGACCTCCCAGCGGGGACTTCCGTGACCGAGCGCGGTGTGACCGACGAGGCCGTGGGTGCGCCTTCCGATGCCGTGGTGCATGGTTCGTCCACGACGGGCCTGCGGGTGTCGGGTCCGGACGAGGCGTTTCTGCTCGCGGAGGAGAAACTCGGATTCCGCACACCCATCCAGTTCTGCTGGGTCCTCGACGACGACCCGGGGCTTGAGGCCATCGATCGGTACGCGGGGTCGTTGAGTACCGGCCTGCTCCACCGCGCCATTTCGCGCCGACGCTTCCCGGCTGCGCGTCGGCGTTGGGTGTCCTCGCGGGTGGAACCGCGGGTCATCGTCGGCGCCCGCATCGACGATGCCGAGATCGGAGCGTGGGCCGACAATCTGCTGCGTTCGGCGGACTTGCGTCCCGCGCAGGGATTGGGCTGGCGGGTGCACACGACGACCACCACCCGCGGACGCCGCGTCGTGGTGCTGCTGCTGTCGCACCTGATCGCCGACGGAGAGGCGATCATGCGCGCCCTCGTCGCCGCTGCCGACGATGAGACGACCGCACTTGCCGATCCCGACACCGCCCACGGTGCGCGCGCGCTGGCCGAGGACGCGCGGGACAGCGCACGACAGATCCGTTCGGCGGCAAGATCGGTCCGCGCCGTGGCCCGCGATGCCCGGCAGCGGCGGCGCGAACGTCGCGAGGGCACCGCGCCGGTGGCCCCGAACCGCCCGCCGTCACCACCGCCGACCTACGACCCGTACCGCGCCACCCTGGGCATCGTCGACGTCGACCGCGACCTCTGGTATGCCCAGGCCCGGCAGTACGGCGGTACCGGGAACACCCTCTTCACCGCGCTGGTGTGTGGGCTGGTGCGCCGATCGGGCTATCCCGTCGGTGACCAGATGCGTGTCAGCGTCGCCGTCAGCAAACGCGGTGGACCAGAGGACCTGCGCGCCAACGCGTCTGGTGGGATCTGGCTGCGGGTCGACGAACCGCAGGAGTCGCCGGCCGACCTTGGCTACCTCCGTGGTCTGAGCCGGCAGGCCTTCGCCGAGTATGCGAAGACCGGCACCGACGTGCCCGACGATCTCCAGTCGCTGGTGCGATTGATGCCGCGACGGGTGCTGACGATGGCGTTGCGGTCGGTGCCCGCCCCCGATGTGAGCGTGTCCAATCTCGGAGTGCTCGACGATCGGGTACGCACCATCGCCGGAGTGCCCGCCTCGTCGTTTGTGCTGCGACTGATGGTGCAGGACACCGCGGGTGAGGATCTGGTGATGCCCGGCCCGGGGCTTTCGGCGTGGATCGTCGAGTACGGCTCCACCGTCACCCTGTCGTTTGCCGCCTTCAGTCCCGAGTACTACGGCGACCAGGATCATTTCGCGAAGCTGCTCAGTGCGGAACTGTCGGCCTGGGGCCTCGATCATAGATTCTGGTGAATTACTCATGATGACAAGCCGATCCGGCGGCGCGCATGTTGCTGTCATCCTCTACGGCAGTCGCGGCGACGTGCAGCCCGGCGTGTCTTTGGCCGTCGAACTCCAGCGACGTGGCCATCGGGTCAGTGTCGCGGTACCGCCCAACATGCTGGGCTTCGCGCGGAACGCGGGACTGGCGACGGTGGTGGCCATCGGCCGCGACACCGGCACGCAGTGGTCCTCCGATGAAGCGTTGGACGCCCAGCGGTCCCGGAACCCCTGGACGCGTGCGCGATTCGCGCTCGCCACGGTGCGGGACGGCATCTCGGCCTTCGACCGGGCCATGGTCGAGACCTTCCTCGGCGACGACGCCGCGATCACCGATGTCGATATGCTGATCGCGGCCCCGTTGTGTCAGGCACGGGGCCTCGCGCTCGCCGAGCGGTTGGGCGTGCCATTGACGGTCCTGCGCTATGCGCCGATGTCGGAGAGCGGGGTGATCGGTCCGCTACCCGGCGTCACCGACTCGTGGTCGCCGGAGTGGAAGCGACGCAGCTGGCGGGCCTATGACCGCATCGTGTGGTGGGCAACGCGATACAGCGAGAATGGATTTCGCCGACGGATCGGCAGACCCCCCGCGCGCACCGGCTGCCCGGATCGTCTCGGGGTATTGCGGGTTCCGCAGATCCAGGCCTACGACCCGGCCATCGCTCCGGGGTTGGTTGCCGAATGGAAGGCCGGGCACGCTGTCAAACCCATCATCGGGTTCCTCGACCTGCCCGCCGGTGCCCGCGATCATCTCGCGGAGACCTCGCACGGGGATGCCCAACTGGCCGAGTGGCTCGACGCGGGAGACCCGCCGGTGTTCGTCGGATTCGGCTCGATGCCGGTGACCGACCCGCAGCGGGTGCGGTCGTTGATCGGCGTGGCTGCAGCCGAACTCGGTGTCCGATGTGTGTTCGGCCTGGGCGCCTCGCCCGGGGTCGACGCCGACGACACGTCCATCTATCACGTGGGTGCGGTCAATCACGCGTGGCTGTTTCCGCACTGCGCAGCTGTGGTTCACCACGGGGGAGCAGGGACGACGGCCGCCGCATTGCGGGCCGGTGTGCCATCGGCGGTGTATTCGTTCACCGCCGAGCAGCCGTTCTGGGCGGAGCGTATCCGCACGCTTGGAGTCGGTACCGGCCGTGCGTTCTCGGCACTCACCGACGAGTCGATCCGCGCGGACCTGTCAGTGGCGTTGACGGAGAAGGTCCGTTGCGTAGCAGCGGACTTCGCTCAGCGGATGGTGCCACCGGAGCGTGCCGTGGCCGCTGCCGCCGACATCGTCGAGGTGCGGTTGCCGGTGCCGGCGGGGGAGTGATCCGAAAACCGGTTGCGGGGCAACACCACTCATCGCGCAGGTCGAGGCACTCGTCGAGACCACTTCCATATGCCGACAATGGCACCAGCCCAAGGCTTACCGCGGATAGGTGGTGATGGTTTCCCCGGTGACGGGGTCGCGCCAGATGACCGCCCGATCGGCGAGCATGGTGGGGATCAACAGCCCCATGTGTTTTCGTTGGTGGTCCGGGGTACACAGCGGCATCAGGTTGAACTCCACCGTCCAGCCACCGGTGATCGGATCGCGGTGCACGAACTTCACCAGGTGATCGATCTGGCAGTCACCGGCCGGCCGGCCGCACTGCGGATACCGGCACGTGCCATCCAACTCGATGATCTTCTCCCGCAACCACGCCGGTATCCGATACGTCAACGCACCCGGCGGTGGGAGGAGATAGCCGCCGTGCCCGGACGGGTCGACCGGGGTTGCGGGGAACGGGTCGTCGAGGCGACGCCACGCCGCCGGTATCCGTTCCAGCGAGGTGGCGGTGCTGATGGTGGATATGTCCAGGGTGGGACACTCGGTGACGGTCACCAACTGTCCCGAACTGATCAACGCTCTGGCGTGAGCTTCGTCAATCACGCCGAAGTATTCCAGCCGGGCTTCCCGCTGCCCGGATGGGTCGGTGATCAACGACAGCGACAACTGCGAATCACTGTCGGTATCGGGTTCGGTGTCTGTGTCGGTGTCGGGTTGCGCCTCGGCGGTATCCGCTGCCACACAGTCAGCGTCGCCCTCGGTGATCGTCTCGGGATTGTCGGTCGTCTCGGGTTCGGTGATCTCGTCAGCCTCACCACGCTCGGTTTCGACATCGTCGAACAGATCAGCCGCGTCGTCGTCGGGGTCGATGTCGCGGTCGGTCAGACCAGTGGGTTCTTCCGGCAACGGGATCGCCCGCGAGCAGTCACCCCGCCCGCATTCACACGACAGGTACGCACCGGGTAGGCCTTGGATTTCGGCGAATGCCGCGACCTGCATCTGACCGCGGCGACGCCGATCACGCGGGCAGATCCGCTGACTGATCATCGTCGCGATCCGCGCTGCCAGATGCGCACCCATCTCCCCGGGGGCGTAGACGGAGATGCTGCAGTGCCCGTTGGTGTCCCGACGGACCCGCACATTCTGATCGCGTGCGGCGGCCTCCTCCCGGCGGTCGGCGGCACCGTCGGGATCCAGGGCGATCACCATCTCGGCAACCTGATCCCGCAACGTCGTGTCCGCCTGATTACGTCCAGCGAGCTGCAGTGCACGGGTTTCGGCGAACGCGCGCACATCGTCATCGGATAGGACGACGATCTCGTCGGCGATGATGCGGATACGTTCCAGGGACTGGTCACCGGCCAGGAACGCCGCGTCACCGTCGGGAGCGTCGACAGCAGGAAACTCAGCGTCATCCACGCGGTGGCGTGCGGCACCGACACACCCAACGCGGTCGAGACCTTGCCGGTCGCAGCTTTGTCGACGCCACCGGTGGTGTGCACGTTGGTCACGTGACCCGACAGCAGCATCTCGTCGTACACGGCATGCCCGATCCGGGCTGCGGAGAGCACCTTCCGGGCGGTCAGTTGTCGTTCCTGGCGCTGCAACGATCGGGCCAGAGCGGTGGCCTGCTCGGCGGGGAGGTGATCGATCATGGCGGCGTCGGCGGCGGTCATCGACAGTTCCGGCGCGGTAGTCGTGCGAATTGTGGTGTCGGCCATGATGTTCACCCCCTTGATCGGTCGCTCCAACTGAACTGACTCAAGTGTAGCGACGACCACCGACAAGTTTCTTCGGCGCGGAATCGGTTGGGGATGAACGATGTCGGTATCGGCCGAGCTGTGTTTGGTTGGTAGCAGGCTGGTTTCGCTGTCGGGTTGCGGAGGTGGCCTCGACCTGGACGAGCTCGGCGCGGCGGATACACCTACCCGCAAGCTCGTCGGCACTCGGTCGGCCGGGGGTTGCCGCTGAGGTTCCTACTCTTTCGGCCCCGTGCCCCAAAACGATCCACGGAGATCCCACCGTGAGAGTTCCTCGGCGACCAGGGATGTGAGCGTTGCGGTGTTGGCGACGCGGTCGGGATCGAGCGCGGTGATGCACAGGGTGATGTGTCCGGCGCTGCGTGATGACCAGCCACTGATGCCGCCGGCCATCCGGCGCAACACGTCGCGTGAGGCGCCGACGGTCATCGAGCGCATCGCCACCGAACCGGGCAGTCCGGTTCCGAGGCCGGCGAATCCGGCGTCGAGGGTGCCCAGGTTGGATGCGAGACACAGCGGTGCACGAGAGTCGGCGGCCAGTCTCCGGACGATGGAGTCGCCGAGTGGCTGCGCCAGGCGGCCCAGCAGCGCAAGTGAACTCGGTGCACCTGTTGCCGAGGCGAACGCGGTCTTGCTGGCCGTGCGCAGCGGAGTCAGATCGGCGCGCAGGGCGGGGCTCACCCGTACGCGGGCGGTGACGCCGGTACTCGCGTTCGCCCGTCGATCGCCCGGGATGCGGGTTGAGACGGGCAGATTCACCGGAATCTCGTCACCGTCGGCGACCGCTCCGGAGGCTTCGAGGATGCCGATGACGATGGCGGTGAACAGGGTGTTGGCGGTACCGCCGGCGCGTTGGGCGACGGCGTCGAAGGTGCCCTCGGGGATGGTGACGATGACGGTCGGACTGACTCCGCCCCAGTCCTCGGCCGACACGGCAGGATCGGGCGCGGTCGGACGTCGAAGTGGTGCGGGGCGAGTGCGGTGTCGCGCCAGTCGATAGGCGGCGACGGCACTGGTGCGCAGCGCATCGGCACCCTCGCGCACCGTGTCCAGCATGCCGGGGTCGGCATCCGTGGCGTCATATCCGATGCCGTCGAGGACCTCACCGATGCCGGTGATCACCGCGCCCCCGTCGCCGATGACATGCGACGACACCCAGGACACGAACGTCTCGTCGGTGTCCCGCGTGGAGATCGCACTCATGCGCCACGACGGCCCGGTGACACTGTCGATCCCGAGGTTGGCCTGCGCCAGCGCCCACCCGGCACCGTCGGCGGCGTCGATCTGCTCGTCGGCGAAGGCGTGACGTCCCGCATCCGGCGTGTGAACCCATCGGTCTCGCAACGGAAATGCACACCGGACAACGAGTCTGCTCATACGTCCGTGGGTCAGTGCCGCGCCGAGTTCGGTGAAGCGGGCAGGGTCGAGGCGGGTCGGCAGGCGCCAGACGGCCTGATTGATCACCGGTAGCCCCATCGCGTGTTCCATCCGGACGAAGAGGTCGTCGTCGGGGGTGAGCCGTTCCGGGCGGCCGGGTGCCGCAGACATCGATGTGGGGTGTGCGGCGTTGGTCACCAACAGTTTTCGTCCTTGTCGTGCGGGTGGGGAGGAACGGGCGTCGTCAGGCCTTACGCAGATACGCGCGCACCGTGATCGGCGCGAAAACGGCGATGATGATCAGCGTCCCGAGCAGGGTCCACGCGACGTGGCCGGTCACCGCCCCGTCATTGATCAACGACCGCAATGACGACACCAGATGCGAGATCGGGTTGACGTCGGCCAGGTTCTGCATCCAGGTGGGCATCGTCGTCACCGGGACGAAGATGTTGGAGGTGAACGTCAATGGCATCAGCACCAGCATCGAGACACCCTGCACCGCAGATGCTTTGGACATCAATACGCCCATGAGGGCGAAGATCCAGCTGATCGCGAAGGCTGCGAACATGGTCAGGATCACCCCGGCGACGGTGCCCAGCACGCTGTTGGGTCGATACCCCATCACCATTCCGACGCCGATCGACATCACCGAGGCGATGAAGTAGCGCACCACGTCGGCGATCAGCGATCCGGCCAGCGGAGAGATCCGGGCGATCGGCAGGGAGATGAATCGGTCGAACACCCCGCGGTCCATATCCTCCCGGAGTTGCACACCGGTGACCACCGAACTGGTGATCGCCACCGACACCAGCACGCCCGGAACCAGTTGCGGCAGATACGCATCCACGCTGCCGGCGATGGCGCCCCCGAAGATGTTGGCGAACATCACGGTGAAGACGATCGGGATGACGATGACGTCGAAGAGTTGCTGGGGGGTGTGCTTGAGCCGCAGCAAACCACGGCGGGTCATCGTCAACGTGTCGGCGACGACCTTGCCGGGTCCGATGCGTTCGATGACCGGACCGAAGTCGATTCCGGGTGACGGGGTTTCGGCGACAGTGGTCATGCCGCGGCCTCGCTTTCGGTGGCGGAGTACGTATCGGATGCCGGCGGCGCCGCCGGGGCAGCGGTGATGGAGAAGAAGACGTCGTCGAGACTCGGTCGGCGGACCGAGATCTCGGCGACCGTGATACCCGCGTCCTCGAGTGCGACCACCGCCCGCGCCGAGAGCGACGGGTCGGCGATCGGTGCCACCAGTCGCCCATTCTCCGGGGTCGCGGTCACCGTCGCGTCGAGTACGTCGCGCAGAACCCGTGCGGCGTCGTCGAGCCGGGCCGGTTCCACCGCGACCTCCAGGGAACGGGTGCCGACGCGGTCCTTGAGGGAGTCGGCGTCACCGGAGGCGACCACGCGGCCCGAGTCGATGACGACCAGGGAATCGGAGAGTTGGTCGGCCTCTTCGAGGTACTGGGTCGTCAGCAGCACCGTGGTGCCCTGATCGACGAGATCGCGTACCACCGACCACACCTGGGTGCGGGTGGTGGGGTCGAGTCCGGTGGTCGGTTCGTCGAGGAACAGCAGGGCCGGTGTGCGGATCATCGAGGCGGCCAGGTCGACGCGGCGACGCATGCCGCCGGAGAATCCGCTGACCGGACGGTTCGCCGCGGCAGCGAGCCCGAACTGCTCGATCAACTCGCTGCCCCTGGCGCGGGCCTTGCGACCACTGAAACCCAGGAGCCGACCGAACAACTCGAGATTCTCCAGGGCGGTGAGATCCTCGTCGACCGATGCGTACTGCCCGGTGAGGGAGATCAGCGACCGCACGGCCGTGGGATCGCCGGCCAGGTCGCGTCCGAAGATGGTGGCGTGGCCCGAGTCCGGCCGGATCAGGGTCGCCAGCATACGGACCGTGGTGGTCTTGCCGGCCCCGTTGGGTCCGAGGACACCCAGGACCGAGCCGGTGGGCACGGTGAGCGAGACGTCGTCGACGGCGACGACGTCACCGAATGTCTTGCGCAGGTGCTCCGCGTTGATCGCGATGTCGGGAAGCATGCCGACCACAGTGCCCGGCCTCCCTTTCATCTCCCTTTCACACGCGCGCCGACGACGTCTCGAAACCTATCCGACCAGCCGAATCAGCCGAATCAGACTCCGTCGGTGTGACCGAGGTCCCTCGCCGAGGTCGATCACCGCGAAGTCGCGCCGGTAGTGGGCGCCCCGCGCGGCGGCGGCGAGGGGATCGTCGGCGGCGCGATTCTCGACCAGACAGATCGCCGCGGCCGCCCCGGCCAGCGCCGGCAGATTGACGGTCGGCGCGGCCACCAGAAACCGCAACGCGACGCCGAGTGCGTCGGCCGCGAGTCGTGCGGCCACGTTGGCGCCGGACCGGGCCAGGATCACCGCACGCACCCCGTGCAGGTAGGCCGAGTGTCCGTCGTGCGGCGCTCCGATGATGGCGATCGCGGTGTCCGCGGAGCGCCGCGCCGCCTGCGGGTTCTCCGGGAGACGCAGCACCGACAGGGCCATGTGGGCGGTGGCGATGTGCGGGCGCCGCGAATCACCGGCGGCGAGCAGGCACGCCTCGAGGATCTCGGCGGCCGCGGCCGGATCCGAGGGTGACAGGGCCAGGGCCTGATGGATGCGGATACCCGTGGACTCGTCCGAGAACCCGATCGTGGCGAAGTCGTCTGCGCTGCGGGCATACAGGGCGGCCGCACCCGGTCGGTCCCCGGTCAGGGCATGCCCGCGGCCGAGTCGCTGGCGGGCGGCGGCGATCAGCCACGGGTGCCCCGACCGCTCGGCGCACACCAGCGCCGCCAGCGCGCAGCGTCGGGAGAAGTGCACCGCTGCATAGAATTCGGCGATATCGGATCGGACGATCTCGGCGAGTGCGGCGACGACGGCGTCGGGCGAGCGGGTCGCGTCCGCGAGGTTGCGCGCGGTCGCGTGCGGCGATCCGGTGACGATTCCGACGGCCAGTGCGATGGGCCCGGCGGTCGCCGGTGCCCGGCGGACCGCGGCGCGCAGCCGTGTCCGTGCCCGCATGGCCTCTCGGAATCGTCCACGAACCATGAGATAGGCGGTGGCGCACAATAATCCGAGTACATCGTCGGGACTTCCGGGGTGATCGAGAGCGATCACGGCGAGCCGTTCGGCGTCGGGATAGCCACCGGTGCGCACCAGACGCCACAGGGTGATGGGGAGCAATCGGGTGACGGCACCCGGGATGGCGGCGGTGGCGGGATCATCGAGGGCGGCCAACACCGCGTCGGTGCTCTCGTCGAGGCGCCCGGCAGCGTCACCGACCCGGCCGGCGATCAGATCATCCGTCGTCGATGTCACGACATCGGCTGCCCAGGAGACAAATTCGTGATGCAGGGCCCGATCGACCGGCGGGTCCAGCCGAGTGCGTTCCCGCACGAACTCCCGTACCGTCTCGGTGATCCGGTACCGCGTGCGGCCGTCGTCGAACTCGACGACGCTCGCCATGTGGTGATCACAGAGTTCGGCGAGCGCGGACAGCGTCACCGCCTCGAAACCCAGTGCGTCATCGATACGCACCTCCGCGGGGAATAGGGCCAGGACCGCCAGGGTGCGTTGTGCGGGCAGGCTCACCAGGTCCCAACTGGCGGCGACGACGTCGGCGATGCGCTGGTGACGACCCCCGCCGACGACGGCGAGCAGCCCGAAACGTGCGTCGAGTCGCCCGACCACATCGGCCAGCGACAGGTAACGCAGTTGTGCCGCGGCAAGTTCCAGTGCCAATGGCGAACCGTCGAGGCGTCGGCACAACTCGATCAGCAGGCCGCGATCGAGGTGGACGTCCGACCGCAACTCGCGGGCCCGCCGGGTGACGAGTTCGACGCCCCGGTCGGTGTCGAGCGGGCCGACGGTCACGATGCGCTCGTCGGGCACCCCCAGCGGCGTCGTGCTGGTGGCCACGACGGTGAGATCGTCACGGTGGGAACGGATGTGGTCGACGAGGTCGGCGACGAAGGCCACCAGGTGTTCACACGTGTCGAGCACCACAAGCGCACCGACGGGACTCAGCTGGGCGAGGACGGCGCCCGTGGTGACCGACGGTGTGGCCGTCGCGGTGTCCTGTTCGGGCAGGGAGCCGCGTCCCAGCGCGATGGCGACGGCGGCCGCGACGTCGTCGGGATGGCGGGCCGCCGACAGGTCGACGAAGACCTCGGCCGGACGGGTCGACGCGATGTACTCGGTGATCAGCCGGGTCTTGCCGATGCCGCCGGGACCGACGATCGTCACCAGCGACGATCGCTCAATCGCCTCGGCGAGTTCGGCATTCGTGTCCGCGTCGGCGAGGTACGTGTCGGCCGGTGGTGACGGGGTGTGGGGCAGCGGAGCGAACGCGAGGGCGGCGCTGTGGGCGGCGGCAAGTGCCGGACCGGGATCTGCGCCCAGCCGCTCGGCGAGTTCGGCACCGATCTCTGCGTGGATGCGGAGCGCCGCGTTCGGATCGCCCGCGGCCAGGTGGGCCCGCATCCCGAGCGCGGCGAGATGCTCGTCGAGTGGCAGATCGCCACGGAGGTCGGCGATCTCGGCCGCGACATCGGCCGGGTCGTGCGACAGACGGGCATGCCAATCCCGTTCGAGCGCGGCACGGTGGGCGCGATCGGCGCGGGCGCGCAGGCGATCCCGGAGTTCACCGGCCGGCAGGTCGGCGCCGGCGTCGCCGCGCCACAGCGCCAGCACCCGCGTCGCGTCGGCCCCGTCCGGGTCGTCATCGAGGTCAGACAGTGATTCGGCCACAGCGAGATCGGAGACCGGCACGGCGAGGTCGAGTCGATATCCGGCGGCCGAGCCCACGATCGCCCCGGCGCCGAGGATCTGCCGAAGGCGGGACATCTGCGTTTGCACGGCCCCGGCCGGATTCTGTGGCGGCCGGTCTCCCCAGGCGTCGGCGACCAGTGCGGCGACGCCGATCGGCCGCGGATGGGCCAGTGCGAGGGCGGTCAGCAGTGCCCGGGCGCGCCCGGACGTGATGGGTGTCTCGTCGTCACCGTCGATGACCGTGATGGGACCCAGCAGTCCGACACGGGGATGTGTCGTCGTCGGCGGGGAACTCATCGGGGATCGATCGGCGGCCGGCTGTGGTCAGTCGGTGGGGTAGAAGGACGTGCCCCACCGCCCGGCAAAGGTGATGTCGTGCAAGGGGAGTCGTTCCCGGGGCCAGGCGTCTCGTTCGGCCACTTCCGGGGCGAGGGTGGTCGGGTCGGCGGCCAGTCGGGCCAGGGCGAGCATCAGCATCGGTCGGGACTCGGCCGGGATGTCGAACTCCGCCCGCGCGGCGGCGGGGTCGAATCCGGCCATCGGATGCGCGTTGAGCCCCATCGAGACGGCCTGGATGCTCATCTGTGCGGCGGCGAATCCGAGGTCGACGGCGCCGTACTCGTGCACCATGGCGTCGTCGGGATTGTTGCTGGTGCTCAGCAGGATCAGGGCGCCGGCGGCCGGTGCCCAACTCTTGTTGCCGCGGTTGAGGGTTGCGGTCAGACGCGCGAAGGTGTCGTCACCGCGGAGTCCGACGATGAACCGGACCGGCTGGATACGGCCCCAGGTGGGTGCCCACCGGCCGGCTTCGAGGACGTCGGTGACCTCCGCGGTGGTGAGCGTCGCCTCGGGGTCGTAGCCGCGGGCGCTCCAGCGATTCTCGATCGGTGCGTGCACCCCGACGAGCCTACGGTGTCCTGTCGGCGGCATCGTCGTCGTCGGCGACCGGTGTGCGCAGTACCACAGCCAGGACCACTGCCAGCACCGACAACGTGATCACCGCGGCCAGCGACGCGGCGTGGATGCCGTCGACGAAGGCGCTGCGTGCGGCGTCGGCCAATGCGGTGCCGTCGGGACCCAGCTGCCCGGCGTCGTGCAGGGTCTCGCCGAGGGTGTCGCCGAAGTTCCGGCCGTCGGTGTGCTCACGGAACACCAACGTGGCCAGCGACCCCAGCAGGGCCAGGCCGAGCGCGGTCCCGAGTTCGAAGCTCGTCTCGGAGATGCCCGACGCGGCGCCGGAACGTTCCGGCGGAACCGAGCCGACCACGATGTCGGAGACCAAGCTGAACTGGATGCCGTAGCCGATACCGGCGATCGACGTCGCCACCAGATAGATCCAGAGCGAACTGTCGGTGGTCAGCCACAGCAATCCCAGGTTGCCGGCGGCGGCCAGGACCACCGAGCCGATGAACGCGGTACGCACACCCACCCAGGCGGCGACCCGGCTCGCGCCGATCGAGAACACCGCGACGGCGATGGCCATCGGCAGACCGGCGAGGGCGGCGGCGAGCACGTCGTGACCCATCACCGACTGCAGGTAGACCCCGGTCAGATACGAGGTGCCGCCGAGGGCCATCATGCCGACCAGCGCCACCGCAACGGCGGAGCTGAACTGCGCATTGGCGAAGAGCTTCAGATCGAGCAGCGGTGCCCGCGCGGAGCGCTGCTGCACGATGAACACCGCGAACATCGCCACACCCACCACGCCGATGATCGCGACGAGCGGGGTGACGCCCTCGGCGGCCATCGTCTTGATCGAGTAGACGATCGGCAGGATCGCCAGCAGTGACAGGGCGACGCCGACAATGTCGAAGCGGTCGGTCGACGGGGCGCGGTACTCGGGCACCAGGCGCGGGGCGAGCAGGAACAGCACGGCCAGCACCGGCGCGTTGATGAGGAAGACGACGCCCCACCAGAAGTGATGCAGCAGAACGCCTCCCACCACCGGTCCGACGGCCGAGCCGCCGGCGAAAGCGGCTGTCCACACGCCGATGGCGCGACCGCGGTCACGGGCGTTCGGGAACATGTTGGCGATCAGCGACAGGCTCGACGGCATCAGCGTCGCGCCGCCGATCCCCATCAGGGCACGCGCGGCGATGAGGATGCCGGCGCTCGGTGCGAACGCGGCAATCACTGACGCGATACCGAAGACGGCGGCGCCGGCCAGCAGGATGCGTCGACGTCCGAGTCGGTCACCGACGTTGCCCATGGTGATGAGCAGGCCGGCGATGAGGAAGCCGTAGATGTCGAGAATCCACAACTGCTGCGCGGCCGTCGGTTCGATGGCGTCGGTGATCGACGGGATGGCCAGGTACAGGACGGAGAAGTCCATCGACACCAGTAGCACCGGCAGGGTCAGCACGGCCAGACCCAGCCAGGTTCGGCGATCGGCGCGCGCGGGCTCGCGGTGACGCTGATCGACGGGGCGGTACTGGGTGGACATGATGCGACTCTCCGTGGTGCTCGTGGGGATGGTGCTCGTGGGGATGGTGCCCGGTGTGGACTGTGCTCGGTGTGGACGGTTTTCGTAGAAGCGACGCGTACGTCGTACGCTCACTGACGGTACGGATATGAGTACGCTGTACGCAAGTGGGTTATTCCCGGTGAATGTCACTTGTGTTGACCCGGCGGTCGGTCAGGAGGGAGAAACGGTGGCCCCACAGACGCAGAAGCTGACGACGTCGGCGATCGTCGATTCGGCCATCGCCATCGCCGACCGTGACGGACTCGACGCGCTCTCGATGCGCCGGATCGCCGACGACCTCGGCGTCGGCGCGATGTCGTTGTACCGGCACGTCGCGGACAAGGATGCGCTGCTGGCCGCGATGGCGGCCGAGGTCGGACGACGTTTTCCCTATCCCGTCGAGATGGACCCGGCACCGACGTGGCGCGAGCGGATCGCCATCGCCGCCGACATCGACTGGCAGCTCTACCAGCGCCATCCGTGGGTTGTGCTGGCCTACTCGGTGCCGCGGTATGGGTTCGGTGACGACTCGCTCGAGGGCCTCGAGTGGTTGGCCGACGGCTTCGGGCAACTCGGCGTCGAACCCGCACGCGCCGTCGAGATGGTGCTGACGTTCTGGAGTTACGTCAATGGCGTCGCCCTGGTCGGTGTCAGTGAGCAGATCCTGCGCGCCGACGGGGCGGCCACCGACCCCGGTGGCGGGTTGGGCGACCTGCTCCGCGGCTGGACCGAGCGCGACGACGACGACCGACTGGCGTCGTTGCCCATCGTGTCGTCGGTCGCCGCCCACACCGACGTCGGGCGCTTGTTGTCGCCGCGCGCCATCCTCGACTCGGGTGTTGCGTACCTGTGCGCAGGATTCGCGGCGTCGAGTGGGCGCTGATTCCCGTCGAGTGTGCGTCCTTTCCCGTCGACTGGGCGCTGTTCCCCGTCGAGCGTGCCCACCCGCCGACACGCATATCTGATATCTCGCCGCTATGCTAAACCAGTCATACTGTATAGTGCAGAAGCCGCATCGCGGTCACAGATGATTTCCGATAAGGGTTGGGGGAACACATGAAAATGGTTGGGCGACTGATGCTTGCCGCGCTGGCGGCCTGTTCGATGGGAATGGCGCTGGCTCCGGCGGCCTCTGCGGCGCCGGCCGGCGATCACGCGTGGGTATTCCGGTTCGACGCCGGCACCACCCGACTCCTGGCCACCGACCAGGCCTACGAGCTCACCGACGCCATATCCGACCTCGCGATCGACAATGACGAGGTGCTGCCACCGGAAGTGGTCGACGCGTCGATCAATGCGTACTTGGCGACGGTGATGGCGGACTGGATCACCCAGGACGCCGGACCGGGGTCGTGTTTTGAACTGCAGGTCATCGACCGCGGGACGCCGGTGACGTCGTTGATCGGTACCGGCTTCGACCGCTGCCCGTGGCAGGTGCCGTCGGTGAGTCAGACGACGGTACCGCGCGACTCGGGTCTCGACGGCACGTTCTCGGCGCTCGCCTGACGGAGACGTCGTAAATCCGACAAGTTCGTCCCCCAGAAGCTGATTCGTCCGGTAGACATTCCTCGCCGACGATGAGGTTTCTGGGGGACGAACGTTCTTCCCCCACTTTCGGCAGGCTTTGCGGACCGGCGACCGGCCGTCACATCGCGTGCGGATACACCGTCAGCATGTGCGCACCGAACCAGGCGCTGCCGACGACGATCGGGATGAGCGCGGCGATGGCCGCGGCGGGGCGGGCGCGCGCGAACAGAATCGCCAGCGGGATCAGCAGCACGAACGCCGGCAGCAGAAGGCGGGGGCGGCTCATCATCAGCCCGCTCGACAACACGATCGACGCGACGACGAGGATGCCGTAGGTCAGGATCGGCCACGGCAGCCGTGCCCAGATCGCGACGCACACGAGCAACAGGGTGCCGACGATGATCCAGGAGGTGGCCACCGGGGCGATCTCGCCGGAGTTCACCAGCATGTCGTTGACGAAGTCGAATGCGGCCACGCCCCAATCGAATCGGGTGTCCCAGCCCTGCGTCTGGATGGTGAACCACCCCGTCGGTGAGCCGGTGTGCGCCCACACGACAGCGAGGTATCCGAGATACCCCAACGGACTGACGACGACGGCGAGCCATGCCCTGGCCGCAGGCCATCCGGCGAATGGGGATCGCTGAGTCCGGAACAGATCGATCAGCGCAGCCAACATCACCACTCCGATCACCACCACCGCCGTCGGACGGACCGTGCCGACCAGGCACGCGCACATCCCGGCGAGCAGCCAACGGCGTTCCAGCACACCGACCAGCGCCCAGATGCTCAGCACGCAGAAGAGGGCCTCGGTGTAGGCCATGTTCAGCACCACCGACATCGGTGTCGCGGCAAAGATCGCCACCAGATACAGGCCGGCGCGAGCGGGATCGACGACGCGCTCGCCGCGGGTCTCGGCCGTCACCGGCAAGGTGTCGTCGGGTCCGGTGACTCCGTCGACCATTGGTGACCGTCCGGCCATCCGGCGGACACAGAGCGCTCCCAGTCGGGCGACGCCGACCGCTGCGACACACCCCAGCACGAGGTTGAGGAGGACCGCGGCCGCGAACGGCGAGATCAACGGGATCTTCGCGATCAGGCCCACCGCGTAGGGATAGCCGGGAAAGAACGCGTACGCGGTATCCGCGGAATGGATGCCCCTGGCGTCGGTCAGGTCGATCGGTACGTCGCCGTAGCCGTGCTCGGCGATCGCCAGCATCCACTTGCCGTCCCACGCCGACAGTGAGTCGTGTAACGACGTCCCCCGCAGGGCGTCGAACCGCGCGAGGACGGCGATCCCGATGGCCCGGATGGCGAGGTAGATGGCGATCGGCGGGATCCAGGAGCGCCATTCGGGGACCTGTCCGGACGTCGCGGACGCGTCGTCGTCCGGGCTCGTGGGCTCGGTATGCGCACGACGCGCGCTCGTGGTGGACACGCCAAGATGGTAGGGCAGTGACGGCCAGACCGGGCCAGGGGTCGTGACGAACCCGCCACACTCCGACAACCGGCGAGGCGTGCCGGTCTCCGGCGACGACCGGCGCCCGCATGCACGAGATCGGCCGCCGGTAAGGTTGCCATGGCAAACACAGACGACAACCATGCAGGGAGGCAGCCGACGTGGCACTCGTGGTGCAGAAGTATGGCGGATCCTCGGTCTCCTCGGCCGAACGTATCCGCCGTGTCGCCGAGCGCATCGTCGAGACCAAGAAGCAGGGCAACGACGTGGTTGTGGTGGTGTCGGCGATGGGTGACACCACCGACGAACTGCTCGACCTCGCCCAGCAGGTCAACCCGGCACCTCCGCCGCGCGAGATGGATATGTTGCTCACCTCGGGCGAGCGGATCTCCAATGCGCTGGTCGCGATGGCGATCAGCTCGCTGGGTGCGCAGGCGCAGTCGTTCACCGGTTCACAGGCCGGCGTGATCACCACCAGCAGCCATGGCGCGGCCAAGATCATCGATGTCACGCCGGGCCGGGTCCGGGCCGCGCTCGACGAGGGCAAGATCGTGCTCGTCGCCGGGTTCCAGGGAGTGTCGCAGGACACCAAGGACATCACCACGCTGGGCCGCGGCGGCTCCGACACCACCGCGGTGGCATTGGCCGCAGCGCTGGAGGCCGATGTCTGCGAGATCTACACCGACGTCGACGGCGTCTACACCGCCGACCCGCGGATCGTGTCCGACGCGCGTCGGCTGGAGACCGTCTCCTTCGAGGAGATGCTCGAGATGGCCGCGTGCGGCGCCAAGGTGCTCATGCTGCGGTGTGTGGAATACGCCCGCCGATACAACGTTCCCGTTCACGTGCGCTCGTCGTACTCGACCAAACCCGGCACCTTGGTCGCCGGATCGATGGAGGACATTCCCGTGGAAGAAGCAATTCTCACCGGTGTCGCACACGACCGCAGCGAGGCCAAGATCACCGTCGTCGGCCTCGATGATCGACCCGGCTACGCCGCCAAGGTGTTCCGTGCTGTCGCCGACGCCGAGATCAACATCGACATGGTGCTGCAGAACATTTCGAAGGTCGAGACCGGCAAGACCGACATCACCTTCACCCTGCCGCGGGAACTCGGTCCGCTCGGCGTGGAGAAACTGACCAAGCTGCAGTCCGAGATCGGCTTCACCGATCTGCTCTACGACGATCACATCGGCAAGGTGTCGCTGGTCGGTGCCGGAATGAAGAGCCATCCGGGTGTGACCGCCACCTTCTGTGAGGCGCTGAGCAACGTCGGCATCAACATCGAACTCATCTCGACCTCCGAGATCCGGATCTCGGTGCTGTGCCGCGACACCGAACTCGACGACGCGGTGCGTGCCCTGCACGAGGCCTTCAAACTCGGTGGTGACGAGGAAGCCGTGGTCTACGCAGGAACGGGACGCTGATCATGAGCGTGAGTATCGGAGTTGTCGGCGCCACCGGTCAGGTCGGCGGAGTCATGCGAACCCTGTTGGCGGAGCGCAAGTTCCCGGCCGACTCGGTGCGTTTCTTCGCCTCACCGCGGTCGGCGGGCAAGAAACTGCCGTGGGGTGACGGCGAGATCGTCGTCGAGGACGCCGCGACCGCCGACCCGTCCGGATTGGACATCGCGTTGTTCTCCGCGGGTGCCACCATGTCGCGGGCGCAGGCGCCGCGGTTTGCCGCCGCGGGTGTGACCGTTATCGACAACAGTTCCGCCTGGCGCAAGGACCCCGATGTGCCGCTGGTGGTGTCGGAGGTCAACGGCGAGTTGGCGAAGAACCCGCCGAAAGGCATTGTCGCCAATCCGAACTGCACGACGATGGCCGCAATGCCGGTGCTCAAGCCGCTGCACGACGAGGCCGGCCTGACACGGCTGATCGTGTCGTCCTATCAGGCGGTGTCCGGTAGCGGACTGGCCGGTGTGGAAGAGCTTGCCTCCCAGTCCCGTGCGGTGATCGACGAGGTCGAGAAACTGGTCTACGACGGTTCCTCGGTGAGCTTCCCGGCACCGGTCAAGTATGTTGCGCCCATCGCTTTCGACGTGGTCGCGTTGGCCGGTGCGCTGGTCGACGACGGCTCCGGTGAGACCGACGAGGATCAGAAGCTGCGCAACGAATCCCGCAAGATCCTCGGTCTGCCGGAGTTGCTGGTGAGTGGTACGTGTGTGCGCGTACCGGTGTTCACCGGTCACTCGCTGTCGATCAACGCGGAGTTCGCCGCGCCGCTCTCGCCGCAGCGCGCCACCGAAATCCTCTCCGGCGCACCGGGTGTGGAGGTGGTCGACGTGCCGACGCCACTGGCAGCAGCCGGCAAGGACGATTCTCTGGTCGGGCGCATCCGCCAGGATCCCGGAGCTCCCGACGGTCGCGGGCTGGCGCTGTTCATCTCGGGTGACAACCTCCGGAAGGGTGCTGCACTCAACACGATTCAGATCGCCGAGCTGCTCGTCGGCTGACGCTGCGACCGGCGCCTTCCCTCACCACCGTTAGGTAGTCCCTCAATGTCCACTCCTGATGCCCCGGCGATCGCCGATCGGCTCGGTCACTATTACCAGGTCGACGGCACCTATCTCGTCGGCCGCGAGAAGATCCGCGAGTACGCGCGGGCGGTGCAGGACTTCCACCCGGTGCACCGCGACGAATCTGCCGCGGCCGCACTGGGTTACTCGGGACTGGTGACACCGCTGACGTTCACGTCGATTCCCGCGATGTCGGCCAACCGTTCCCTGCTGGAAACCGTCGTCGTCGGTTACGAGACCTACGTGCAGACCGAGCAGGTGTTCGAGCAGCATCGGCCGATCGTCGAAGGCGATGAACTGACCACCGACGTCGAACTCACCGGAGTGCGTCGGATCGCGGGCCGCGACATGTTCACCATCACCAACACGTTCACCGATACCGCCGGCGAGACCGTGCACTCCATGCACACCACCGTCGTCGGTGTCGGCGGCGACGAGGTCGACCCGTCGATGACGGCGATGGCGCGCAGTCTCGTGGTGCACGACGTGACCGTGCTGTCCACCGACGCGATCGGCGCCGACTATCACAAGACGGTTCGGCCCGAAGTCCCGCAACGGTTTTCGAGTGCCGGTGTCGAGCGGACGCCGGGTTCGCTACGGTTCGACGACCTGGTCGTGGGTGCCGAGTTGCCGCTGCGGCACGCCCGGCTTTCTCGCGGCGATCTGGTCAACTACGCGGGTGTCTCCGGTGACGGCAATCCGATCCACTGGGACGAGTCGATCGCCAAGGCGGCCGGGCTTCCCGACGTGATCGCGCACGGGATGCTCACCATGGGCCTCGGCGCAGGCTTTGTCTCGGCGTGGTCGGGCGATCCCGGTGCCGTCACTCGCTATGCCGTGCGGCTGTCGCAGGTGGCCGCCGTTTCCGCGGCCGAGGGCGGCGACATCGAATTCTCCGGCAAGATCAAGTCGCTGGATCCGGAAACCCGAAGCGGTGTGGTCCTCCTCATCGCGAAGTCCGGTGGCCGCAAGATCTTCGGCCTGGCGACGATGAACGTCCGCTTCAGCTGATCCGCATCATTCACGCCCGTCGATCACCGGCACCGGAACGACTCTGCGCCGGGGTGGTCGCGGTTGTGTCGCGTCGGCGGGCATCAGCCCGCGGTGCCGGCATGACGCCGGTCCTGGTAGAGGCCGAGACCGAGTTCGACGGCCACATCGGTGATGGCCGCCCACCCCCGCATACTGTTCCCGGCCGGACCAAGCCGTGAGGAGTAGGCGGCGATCGCGAGTTCGCCCGGGGCGATCGCGAGAAGCCCACCGCCGACGCCACTCTTGCCCGGCAGTCCCACCTTGTAGGCCCAGTCACCCGAGCGGGTGTACAGCCCCTCCATGGTCATCTCGGCCAACAGATGGGGCACATTCGCCTCGGCGAGAACCCGCTTCCCGCTGACCGGGTTGGTCCCGTGGTTGGCCAGCGTGGCACCCATCGTCGCCAGATCGGCGGTGGACACCAGGATCGAGCACTGGCGTGTATAGACATCACACGCCTCCATCGGATCGCAGTAAATGTTGCCCGCGCTGGCGAGCAGCCAGGCGATCGCCTTGTTGTGCGCGTTGTGTTGCTCCTCGGAAGCGTAGATTTCCCCGCTCATCTGTAGTCGACGGCCCGCCAGGTCTGCGTAGGCGTCAACGATGAGTTCCCACCGATGTGCCGAGTCATCCGCGCGGACGAGGCTCGTGGTGGCGATGGCGCCGGCATTGACCAGCGGAGACAACGGCTTGTCATTGTTGAGTTCGAGAGCCATCACCGAGTTGAACGGTGACCCGGTGGGGTCGGCGCCGATTTTGTGCCGAAACTCTTTGGCACCGATCTGTTCCATCACCAGCGCCATGGTGAACACTTTGGAGACCGATTCGATCGGGAATTGATGCGTGTAGTCCCCGGCGGTGAGCACGTCACCGGCCGCTGTGACCACAGCGAGGCCGAAGAGGGTCGGGTCTGCGTTGGCGAGAGCGGGAATGTAGTCGGCGTTTGCTCCGTCCATGTTGTCGCGGTTGCGAAGGAACGAGGTGTCCAACGCGCGTTGAATCGACACGCGGGTCAATGGTTCGGTCACGTGGCCCACCGATCGATACGTCATCCGGATGCTGGTTTGGTGGGCCCAGTATATGAGGACTCGGCGGCGAATCCGGGTCGAGACGTTGCGGTTTCGTGCCAGATCAGCGATGTGCCGGATCGTGATCGGCGACCGCTGACGCGGCCTCGTCGATAATGGCGCGCATCCGGGCTTCCGCGGTGTCGGGGTCGGCGAGGCGGATCGCCCGCGCTACGTCGTCGTGGAGAGCAATGGCGACGGGATTGGGTGTCGCCGGCATCATGCCGTGGTGGGTACGCCCGGACAGCACCTCACCGACGACGCCGGTGAGCGCACAGAACATCTCGTTCCCACTCGCCTCCAGCAGTGCGCGGTGAAAGATCTTGTCCGCCTGGAGATATGCGTCGAGGTCGCCGGTCCGGCCGTGCACCGCCATGTCGGAGGCGGCGGCGGCCAGCACGCGGCACTGGTGCTCGTCGGCACGAACGGCCGCCAAAGCGGCTGCGGCCGGCTCGATTCCGCGTCGCAGCTCGGACAGGGTGAGCAGGAAATCCTCGCGTTCGTCACTGTCGAGGCGCCACCGGATGAGCCGTTGATCGAAGACGCTCCACCGCGTGCGCGGCTGCACGGTGATGCCCACGCGGCGGCGTGAGGCGACCATCCCCATCGATTCGAGTACCCGGATCACCTCGCGTGCGACGGTCCGCGACACCGTGTGCTCGGTGCAGATCCCGTCCAGGGTCAGTACGGCCCCGACGGGGAGATCCCCGGCGGCGATCCGGGCGCCGATGGTGCCGAGGACCTGCTCGTGCCGGTCATTCGGGCCTGTTTCCTGACTCACCCACACATCCTCTCATTGATTGCGGAGTGTGATGAATGATCGGGTGAGTACGTTGATTCGTTCTGTATAAAACTACTACTACACAGAACAGCTTGAATTGATACTACGTATGAGGCACACTCTGTGATCGGAAGCACAAGTGATGAGGAGAGCTCATGGGGTCACCGGTGGTGGTCATGGGAGTGTCGGGATCGGGTAAGTCGACGGTGGGAGCGGCGCTTGCGCAGCGTCTGCGGGTGCCGTTCGCCGACGCCGACGACTTTCACTCGGCGGCCAACGTCGGGAAGATGTCGGCCGGTGAACCACTCACCGACGACGATCGCGGGCCGTGGCTCGACGAGATCGGTGTCTGGCTGGCCGACCACACCGACGGCGGGGTGATGAGTTGTTCGGCACTGCGGCGAATCTACCGCGACCGGCTGCGGGCACACTGTCCCGAGGTTCGATTCGTCCACCTGGAGGGCTCGATCGAGGTCATCCGGCGTCGTCAGGCGTCGCGGCCGGGGCACTTCATGCCGGCCTCGCTGCTCGCATCGCAATTCGAGACCCTGGAGCCACTGGGGTCCGACGAGCGTGGACTCGCCGTCGACGTCGACCAGGGCGTCGATGCGATCGTTGACCGGGTGTCGGCAGCCATCGATACCGATGCTGTTGCCGGGGAGGATGATTCCGAGGGAGATCGCTCATGATGTCGCCGATGCTGCTCGCCGCCGATGCGGACCTGCCCGAACCGGTCGCCGTCGGCTGGCAATTGGTGCTGGCCGCCGTGGCCGGAATCGCGGTCATCGTCGTGACCATCACCTGGGTGAAACTGCATCCGTTCCTTGCCCTCATCCTCGGTGGCGCGACCGTGGGAGTGGTTGCCGGCGAGTCGATTCCGACGGTGTTGGAATCCTTCACGAAGGGTTTCGGTTCTACCGCGGCCGGGGTCGGCATCCTGATCGCGCTCGGTGCGATGTTCGCCAAGCTCCTCGCCGATTCCGGTGGTGCCGATGAGATCGTCGACACCATCGTCGGGCATGCGAGTCCGCGGATGCTGCCGTGGGCGATGGCCCTCGTGGGTGCGATCATCGGTCTGCCGATGTTCTTCGAGATCGGCCTCGTGCTGCTGATGCCGGTGATCTACCTCGTCGCCCGTCGATCAGGAATCGGGTTGATCCCCATCGGAATTCCCGCATTGGCCGGGTTGTCGGCGATGCATGGATTCGTGCCGCCGCATCCGGGACCGCTGGTCGCCATCGACGCACTGGGCGCCGATCTGGGATTGACCCTGGCGCTCGGCGTCGCGGTCGCCATCCCGACCATCATCGTCGCCGGTCCGTTGTTCGGCACCCTGGCGGGCAAGTGGGTGCCCCTCGACGCCCCGCGCACCTTCGACGCCGACCCGGCCGACGGCCCCACCTCGCGCCGCCCGGGATTCGGTATCACGATGGCCACCGTTCTGTTGCCGGTGGTCTTGATGCTCGGCAAGGCGATCGCCGAGATCGTCGTCGCCGACGACGGCAATCCGATCCGGCAGGTCCTCGACGTGCTCGGAACGCCGTTGATCGCCCTGCTGGTCGCGGTGATGGTCGCCATGGTCACCTTCGGACGGGGTTCGGGGATGGACCGCGACACCATTTCCACCTGCGTCGGATCGGCGTTGCCGCCGATCGCCGGCATCCTGCTGATCGTGTCGGCGGGCGGCGGGTTCAAACAGGTCCTCGTCGACACCGGTATCGGCACCCTGCTCGCGGACTGGGCGTCGGCGGCGAACATCTCGGTGATCCTGCTCGGGTGGGTGCTCGCCGCGCTGATCCGCGTCGCCACCGGCTCGGCCACGGTCGCGACGATCACCGCGTCGTCGTTGATGTTGGGACTCGTGGACGGCCTGTCGTCCGGTCAGGTGTCGCTGGTGGTGCTCGCGATCGGCGCCGGCTCGGTATTCCTGTCGCACGTCAACGACGCCGGATTCTGGCTGGTCAAGGAGTACTTCGGGATGAGTGTCGGCCAGACGTTCAAGACCTGGTCGGCGATGGAGACGATCCTGTCGGTGACCGGGCTGATCGTGGTGTCGGCGCTCGGGGTGGTGATCTGAGGCGACGGCGGGCGGCGCGTGCTGGTGGATCATCACGTCACCGTTACGATTCGTGACCCCCGCCACGCATCTTTATTACCGTGCGGTAGGTTACCTCGGCATGAGACACATTCGGGGATTCAACTCATCTCGGCAAACTTCATGGACCGCTCGGATCGCGAGCGTCGTGACCGCGGGAGCGCTGGTGGGCACCGGCCTGAGCCTGGCCGCGCCGACGGCGCAGGCGGCCGATTTCTATACCCCGCCATCGTCGTTCAATTCGACGCCCGGCTCGATCATCCGCAGCGAGGCGTCGCCGCTCCTGCTGCAGATCCCGGGTGTCCCGAATCAGTGGCCGGGGACCGCCAAGCGCATCATGTACACCTCGACCTATCAAGACGGATCGCCCGCGCCGGTGACCGGCACCGTCGTCGAACCGACCGCCCCGTGGCAGGGCAAGGGCCCGCGCCCGACGGTGGTCCTCGGTCCGGGCACCGTAGGCCAAGGTGATCAGTGTGCCGGCTCGAAGCTGATGAGCTTCCCGCTCGCCATCGACCCGAGCAAGCCCAGCATCGCGATCAACTATTCCGCTCTCGAGATGAACCTGCTGCTCCTCAACGGTGTGCGGGTCGCAATGACCGACTACATCGGGATGGGCACCCCGGGCATCCACACATACGTGAACCGCGCCGAGTCCGGGCACGCCATGCTCGATGCCGCGCGGGCCGCGCTCAAGGTCGCCGGCGCACCGGCCGATTCGCCGGTCGGTTTCTCCGGCTACTCCCAGGGTGGTGGCGCCGCGGCATCGGCGGCCGAACTGGCCTCGACCTACGCCCCGGATCTGAATGTGAAGGCCACCTACGCCGGTGCTCCGCCCGCGGATCTGTCGAAGGTCATCGATCAGATCGACGGGACGTTCATCGTCGGTGGTATCGGCTACGCGATCAACGGCCTCGAGGCCCGATACCCGGCGCTCAAGACGGTCGTCGACCGTGAGACGAACGCCAACGGCCGCGCGGCCCTGAAGACGCTGTCGACCCAGTGCATCGGTGACACCGGACTCGCGTTCGGGTTCCAGCGGACGAGTCAGTGGACGCGCAGCGGAAAGCCGTTGTCGGCGGTTATCATTAAGTACCCCGACGTCAAGGCGGTCGTCGACGAACAGCGCATCGGCCGGCTCACCCCGAACGCGCCGGTGCTGCTCGAAGGCGGCATCAACGATGACGTCATCCCGTACGGCCAGGTGCATCAGCTGTATCAGGACTGGCGTGCCAAGGGCGCCAACGTGCAACTGGTGACCAACCCGATCCCGCCGATCTTCCCGGGTCTCGTCGTCAACCACGCGTTGCCGATGATCACCACGTTGCTGCCGGCCACGAGCTTCCTGATGAGCGAGTTCAACCGCTGATCGGAGCGCACTGTTCATCGGTCGCCACACGTCCTGACCACCGATAATTCATCACCACAGACGTCCCCGTGGGCGGCTCGCGGATCACTCCGCGGATCCCGCCCACCGGGACGTTTGTCGTGAGGTCTGTCGTGAAGCGGGAAGCCGTTGGGACCCAGCAGCGTTGACGGCGCTCGCCATGTCGTTGACGGCGCTCGTTGACGGCGCTTGCTCCGACGTTGACGGCGCTCAGCCCGACACTGTCAGTGGGGGATTGAGCGCTGTAAACGGGGAGTCGGGCGCTGTGAACGGAGAGTCGGGCGCTGTGAACGGGGAGCCGGGCGCTGTCAACGGGGAGTCGGGCGCGGTCAGTGTCAGGGCGGGCGCTGTCAACGGGGCCGCGTGAAACCCTGGTCGGATCACGGCGGATGTGATGTGCTGTCGCGCATGTGTGATCGCGGGGGAGTGCGACGGTGGTGGTCGGTGCTGGTGCGGTCGGCGCTGCTGGTGGTCGGCGTCGTCGTGACGATGCTGATCGGTGTCGCTCCCGCGACGGCGGATCCCCTGCCCGATCCGGGTCCACCGATTCTCGGCCCGGCCGGGACGTCGCTGATGCACGGCGATCTCGCGTCCACCGACTCCACACCGAATCCCGGCCCGGGACCGGGTGCGCGACTGCTGGCGTCGTCGGTGCCGGGCGGCGCGTGCGCGGCGACCTTCATCGGTACCGACGGGATGCCGGTCGCATTGTGCACCGGCTTCGTGGGTGCGGGGGGCGTCGCGGTGCCCTCGGTGGTCCTCTTCGATCCGCGGACGGCCGAACCGCTGGCCCGGTCCGAGTTGCGCAAAGGCGGCTTGCTCGGCGGGGTGTACGGATACCTCGATGGCCGGAACCGGGTGGTGGTCGCCGACGGTTCGAACTCGATTCTCTTTGTGGCGCACCGGAATACGCCGACCGGCTGGCAGGTGTATGTCGACGAGCGGATCGACGTGTCGCGGCAGATCCCGGCCAATGACGCGATCACCGGACTGGCCCCGGACGCCACCGGGCGGGTCTGGTTCGCCACGACCCACGGTGTCATCGGTGTCCTCGCCCGCGATCGGACGGTGCATGCCGCGCATCTACCGGCCGGGGAGGACCTCGGCAACGGGCTCAGCGTTCGCCCAGGTGGTGTCTCGGTGATCACCACGCACGCGCTCTACGAGATGTGGGCCCATCCCGGGGCCGCGCCGCATATCGTGTGGCGGCAGCCCTACGATCGAGGCTCGGCACGCAAACCCGGTCAGCTCACCTGGGGGTCGGGCACCACACCCACCTATTTCGGTCCGAGGGGCGACGGATGGGTGGCCATCGTCGACAACGCCGATGCGCGTCCGTCGCTGATCGTGCGGGAGTCCGACACCGGCCGCCTGGTCTGCCGGATGCCGGCGTTCGCCACCTCGGGGCAGGGCACCGAGAATTCGCCGATGGCGTGGGGCAATTCGCTGGTCATCCCCAGCACCTACGGCTATCAGTACCCGCCGATGGCGGTCTCGGGACCGTCGGTTCCGGTCGACGCGGGCTTCGTCGGCGGCTCCACGCGCATCGATGTGTCGGCTCAGGGCTGCCGGCGGGTGTGGGAGAACGGCGACCGCCTCGCGTCGTTGCCGAAACTCTCGCGCGCCGACGGTCTCATCCACGGTCTCGGTTACGGTCCGTACGACGCGGGTGCGGTGCAGCAACTCGGGCCGGTCTACTACATCGCGACCGATTTCGCGACCGGCGCTCGGGTGGAGACGCTGCCGGTGGGCGGCGCGCCCGTCGACGAACCGCTCGAACTGACCGGGACTATCGCCGCCGACGGAACGCTCTGGCAGGCGACGGTGGGGCGGATGCTCAAGGTCGGCTCCTGAGCGTTGGTCGTGGGTGTACCGGCGCCGAAACCGGTCGTCGGCCGATCCGGTTGTGGTGAGTGCGACAATGCGACCATGACCGACGCCACTCCCGACGATGCGGACCGCACTCCCACGCAGGCCGAACTCGACGCGGAGGATCTCGCCGAACTGCGCAAACGCAATTCCGCCGACCGCGACCGCGCGAACCTCTACCCGAAGCGTCCGGGCGCGCCCGGACCCGCTCCCGCGGCCCTCGTGCTGCACGCCCGGGTGGCCTGGTGGGGGGCGGCGATCTGTGGGCTGATCTGCATCGTCTACGGCACGATCGAACTGGGCGCCACCCGTGACGCACTGCGTGATCGGATGCTCGTCGACGCGGTGACCACGCCGAAGGGGCAGCCGACCGGGGATCAGATCACCACCTTCGCCGATGTCCTCCCGGTAGCCGGACTGGTGATCGCGGTCCTGTTCCTGGTGGGCGAATACGCCTTTCTGGTCGCCGCGGCGAGTCACCACAGCCGCAACTGCCGCAACTTCTTCCTGGCGATCGTGGCGCTGCACCTGATGTGCATCCCGGTCGGGCTCGATCTGTTCTTCCGGTATCCGGAGTTGTGGTCGGGTGTGGTCGTGCTCGGGTGGTTGGAGTTCGCGTTGCTGGTCATCGCCGCGGTGATGACGCTGCGGCGCGCCGTCAACCGATGGTTGCCCGAATCGACCCGGATGCGTCCGACGCGGATGCTGCGGTCGAGCTGAACCGGCGCGGGGCAAGGCTCACCTAATAAACTGGAATTCTTCCAAATACTGGACTCATTCCAAATAAGTGCGTATGGTGAAGTCATGCCGGATCGGACAGAGCTCACCCACGCGCTTCGCGCCGCGGGTCTCCGGGTCACCGCGCCGCGGCTCGCGGTGCTCGAAATCCTGCATGACCATCCGCATTCCACAGCCGATTTCGTGGCGGCCGGCGTGCGGGACCGGCTGGGTGGCGTGTCTACCCAAACCGTGTACGACGTTCTGCGCACGTGCTCGGAACGCGGCATGGTGCGCAGGATCGAACCGGCGGGCTCGCCGGTGCGGTATGAATCCCGCGCCGGGGACAATCACCATCACCTGGTGTGCCGGTCCTGCGGCGAGATCATCGACATCGACTGCGTCGTCGGCCGGGCCCCGTGCCTGACTCCGGATGCCGATCACGGTTACGAGATCGACGAAGCAGAGGTGACGTTCTGGGGAAGGTGCCCGGCGTGCCGTGACACCGACGCGCACGATGCGGAGTCCGACCCCGCAGGGTGAGCGGTCCGAAGAAGTTACAGGACTTGAAAATGCACGGCGACAAGACAATTCGCAGATAGACCACACGACATCGACCACATGGCGACGGTGCCACAGCCCGGTGCCGCGACCTGACGTACTCACGATTGGGAGCCACGCATGACTTCGTCTCAGAACACCCCGCGCACCACGACCAACGCCGGCATCGCGGTCGCCAGCGACAACGAATCCCTGACCGCCGGCACACAGGGCCCGATCCTGCTCCACGACCACTACCTGCTGGAGAAACTCGCGCAGTTCAACCGTGAACGCGTCCCCGAGCGGGTGGTGCACGCCAAGGGGGCCGGCGCGTTCGGTCACCTCGAGATCACCGGAGACGTCTCGCGCTACACCAAGGCGAAGCTCTTCCAGCCCGGTGCGACAACCGAATCGCTGGTGCGCTTTTCGACGGTGGCCGGCGAACAGGGCAGCCCCGACACCTGGCGTGATCCCCGTGGTTTCGCGGTGAAGTTCTACACCGAGGACGGCAACTACGACCTCGTCGGCAACAACACCCCGATCTTCTTCATCAAGGATCCGATCAAGTTCCCGGATTTCATCCGCTCGCAGAAGCGACTGCCCGGGTCCGGCCTGCGCGACCACAACATGCAGTGGGATTTCTGGACCCTGCGTCCGGAGTCGGCACATCAGGTGACCTGGCTGATGGGCGATCGCGGCATCCCGAAGTCGTGGCGCAACATGGACGGATTCGGCTCGCACACCTATCAGTGGGTCAACGCCGACGGTGAACGCTTCTGGGTGAAGTATCACTTCAAGACCGATCAGGGAATCGAGTTCCTCACCCAGGAACAGGCCGACACCCTCGCCGGCAGTGACCCCGACTACCACCGTCAGGACCTCTACGAGGCGATCGATCGAGGCGAATTCCCCAGCTGGACACTGAAGGTGCAGATCATGCCGCTCGACGAGGCCGAGGGATACCGGTTCAATCCCTTCGACCTGACCAAGGTGTGGTCGCAGAAGGACTACCCCCTCATCGAGGTCGGCAAGTGGACACTCGATCGCAATCCGGAGAATTTCTTCTCCGAGATCGAGCTGGCCACCTTCGAACCGTCGAATGTGGTTCCGGGCATCGGATTCTCGCCCGACAAGATGCTGTTGGGCCGGGTGTTCTCCTACGCCGACGCGCATCGCTACCGGGTCGGAACCAATTACGCTCAGCTGCCGGTCAATTCGGCCAAGGCCGCACAGGTCAACTCCTACTCCAAGGAGGGCGCGATGGCGTATGACTTCAGCCGCTCCGACGTCCCGGTCTACGCGCCCAACTCCTACGGCGGCCCGCACGCCGACGCCGCGGCCGCCGGCGACGAGGGGCTGTGGACCTTCGGCGACGAGGCCGACCGCGCCGGCTACATCGAACACCCCGAGGACAGTGACTGGGCGCAGGCCGGAACGATGGTGCGCGAGGTCCTCGACGACGACGCCCGGGAGCGGCTGGTGAACAACATCGTCGGCCACGTCCTCGACGGCGTCGAAGAGCCGGTGCTCTCGCGGGTGTTCGAGTACTGGCGCAACGTGGACGCCGAACTCGGCAAGAAGGTCGAGGAGGGCGTGCGCAACGGTCAACAGGACTGACGTGCACCGGCTCGGCGGCGAATTCCGTTAACCGAGAAGTTCTTTCACCGTTCACCCGAATCGGGAAGCATTCATCGTCGAGAATCGTTGGACAGCAAAGACGTTCGATCATCTTCCACCGTCGACCCCGGTGGTATCAGTGAGGAGAGCACTATGGCAATCGAGACCGCATACACCATCTCGTCCAAGGCCAGCGGCGGCGGCCGGGACGGCGAGGTCGTGTCCGAGAGCGGACGCATCGACCTCGACCTGCAGCCGCCCAAGGAACTCGGTGGCAGCGGCGAGGGAAGCAACCCGGAGGAATTGTTCTCCGCGGGTTATGCGGCCTGTTTCCTCGGTGCCCTCCGTCTGACCTCCAAGCAGGCGGGCACGCCCGCACCCGACGACTCCACGGTCACCGTGACGGTCGGCATCGGCAAGGACCCGGCCGACGACGGTTTCGGTCTCGAGGTGTCCATCGAGACCTACCTCCCCGGCCTCGACGAGGCCAAGGCCAAGGAACTCACCGAGGCGGCACACGCCTTCTGCCCCTACTCGAAGGCCACCAAGGGAAACATCGAGCACACGCTGACCGTCCGGGTCTGACCCCGCGTCACCGTTTGCTCGACACGAGACATATCCACGCGGCACCCGCCACAAGCGCCCGGTGCCGCCAAGAAAGAAGAAAGGACGTCACACAATGACCTCCACTCTGAACACCCCGATCACCAGCACGCTCTCCGAGGAGCAGAAGTCGGTCACCGGAACCGCGCTGCAGGAGACCGTCGTCGATCTGATCGACCTGTCACTGATCGCCAAGCAGGCCCACTGGAACGTGGTTGGTGCACAGTTCCGTTCGGTCCACCTCGAACTCGATGAGCTGGTGGCCGTCGCCCGCGAGTTCACCGACGCCGCGGCCGAGCGCGCCACCGCCATCGGTGTCAGCCCCGACGGGCGGGCCGAGACGGTCGCCAAGACCGCCCGCACCACCGGATTCGGTGAGGGCTGGACCAAGGACGCCGACGTCGTCGCCGCCGTGGTCGACAACCTCAAGGCCGTCATCGCCGGTCTGCGGGCGCGGATCGACGTCACCGAGTCGACCGATCCGGTCACCCAGGATCTGCTCATCGGATTCGCCTCGAAGCTCGAGCAGCTGCACTGGATGTGGCAGGCCCAGGTGGCCTGAGCGTTACGCCCCTGAGCACCGCATCACCGGGGGACGCGAGGGCGACAGCCTGGTCCTCGCTTTCCCACCCCGTGACGAGCCCCGCCCCTTCGGCGGGGCTCGTTGGCGTTGGGGCTTGTCGTCTCCGGTGGCTATCCTGGCGCGATGCCCGCTTCCGAACTGCCCACATTTCGGTACTTTCCCGATCCGGTGGCCGCCGGTGCCGTCGCACCCGCCGACGACGTCTGTCAGTGTTGCGAACGCTCTCGCGGCTGGATCTACCACGGCAGTTTCTACTCCGAGCAGGAGATTGACGACCTGTGCCCGTGGTGCATCGCCGACGGGTCGGCGGCGGCGAGGTTCGACGGTGAGTTCACCGCCGACATCGGATGGGGCCTCCCACGGTGGGATGTCCCCCGCGACGTGATCGACGTGATCGCCCACCGCACACCTGGGTTCCCGACTTGGCAGGACAGACGATGGTGGACGCACTGCGACGACGGCGCCGCATTCGTCGGCATGGCCGGAACCGACGAGATGACCGCCCTCGGCGATGAGGCCATCGAGCAGATACGCACCACCGCCGAGGTGGCGGTGGACCAGTGGGGACAGCTGCTGCCGATCCTGCGTGCCGACGGCGACGCCGCGGTCGCGTTGTTCCGGTGCCTGCACTGCGGTGCCCACGGCGGATACCTGGACCTCTCCTGACCGAGAGGGGCCGCCGCCCGGCGCGCTGTGACCTGGCGCACCCGCCCGTCGGAGGCGACGGTAGCCTCGCGGTGTGGAGTACTGGGGTGTCATGGTCGGGATTTTCCTCGTGGCCGCGGTCGTTGCGGCCGTCGCCTTCGTCCGCTCTCGCGAGCGGGAGCCGGAGCAGCTGCGGCGCGGGGCGTCGCTGGCGCGCGAACTGCGCGAACTCGGGGCCGACGACCCGGTGCGCCTGGCCGCGGTGGACGAATACGAGACCGCCCTCTACCAGCGACTCTTCTTCGTCTCGACGGTGTCGCCGCGGGTGCGCAGCGCCGTGTGGGCGCTGCTCGGGGCGGTGCTGGCGGCGGCCGGGGGGCTTGCGACTCGTGGCGATGGGTTGTACCTCACGGTCCTGCACGCGGCGTCACTCGTACTCGCCGGTGTCTTCGGGCTGGCCGCACTGTTCTTTGCCGGACTCGCCGCATTCCACGCCGCGACGACGCCACGGGTGTCGTTCACCGAGAGTTATGCGGCCGTCGCCGGCGGTGACGCGTCGACCGGCGAGGATTCGGTGACCGCCGACCCGACCCCCGCCGACCCGACCCCCGCCGACACGACCACCGACGACGGACGCTGACCTCTTTCGTCGGAAGTTGCGTGCGCTGCTCCCACACACACGGAATGCATTGCGTGCATCCGGGATTCGGGCATGCAAGGTCGGTTCGCATGGTTGCTGCGACAATGGTGTGAGGCTTCGGTTACCGCAGCCGACCGGCTCACCTACTGCATCGGAGGAGAACTGACGTGAGTGTGGACGAGATTCGCGAACGGGTGAGCGCGCTGATGCCCCGGGCTCGTGAGGATCTGACCGAGATGGTGGCCTTCGAGTCGGTCTTCGATCCGTCCCAGCCGGAACCGCCGGAATGCGCCCGCATGGTCGACTGGCTGATCGAGGCGTTCACCGAGGCCGGGGTGTCCGACGTGGCCGCACATGTCACATCCGACGGGTCTCGTGCGGTGACCGGACACATTCCCGGCCCGCCGGGAGCGCCGACGGTGCTGCTGTACTTCCACCACGACGTGCAGCCGCCTCTCGACTCACAGGCCTGGACGACGCCGGCGTGGACTCTCACCGAACGCGACGGACGCTGGTACGGGCGTGGTGCCGCCGACTGCAAGGGCAACATCGCCGTCCACCTCACGGCGTTGCGGGCCCTGGGCAAAGATCTGGGCGTCACCGTCAAGATCATCGGGGAGGGCTCGGAAGAACAGGGTTCCGGCGGCATCGAGGACTTCGTGCCCAAACATCCGGAACTGCTGAGCGCCGACGCCATCCTCATTCTCGACTCCGGCAACATCGGCGTCGGTCGCCCCACCCTGACCACCAGTCTGCGCGGGATCGCCAATGTCGTCGTCAGCGTCGAAACCCTGTCGTCGGCCATGCATTCCGGCATGTTCGGCGGTGCCGCTCCGGACGCCCTGGCGGCCCTGATCGCGATGCTCGCCACCCTGCGCGACGCCGACGGCAACACCACGGTGCGCGGCGTCGATGCGAGTCAGGAGTGGTCCGGTATCGACTACTCCGAGGAGCAGTTCCGCAAGGACGCAACGGTTCTCGACGGGGTGGACGTCGTCGGTTCGGGCAGCATCGCCGAAATGGTCTGGGCGCGACCGGCAGCCACCGTCCTCGGCATCGACTGCTCGCCGGTGGTCGGATCGTCGGCATCGGTGACGCCGAAGGCTCGGGCGCGGATCAATCTCCGGGTACCCCCGGGCATGGACCCGGCCGCGGCGCAGGATGCGCTGATCGAACACCTACGAGCGGTGACGCCGTGGAACGCCCGGGTGGAGTTCGAACGCGAGGCCATCGGAAAGCCGTTCTCCGGTTCCACCGAAGGGCCCGCCTTCGAGGCGATATCGGCCGCGCTGCGCAGCGCCTACGACCACGAGGTGGTGCAGCAGGGCCAGGGCGGGTCGATCCCGCTGTGCACGGTGCTGCAGGAGACCTTCCCCGACGCCGAGATCATGCTCTTCGGCGTCGAGGAGCCGAGCTGCCTGATCCACGCACCCAACGAGAGCGTCGACCCGTCCGAGATCGAGAATCTCGCCGTGGCCGAGGCGTTGTTCCTGCGGGACTTCGGTGCCCGAACCGAATCGACGGGTCAGTAACGCGGAACGGGCCGACGTCTGGGCGCTGTCAATGGAATAGGGAGCACTGTCAACGGGACTGCGTCCTAACTCGGGTCATCGGCTCCGCTGAACCGTTGGACGAGAAGGTCTTTCACTTGGGGCCGGCTCGCGGCAACCAGGGTGAACATCGCCTCGCGGGCCAGGCGTTCCGGGGTGGAACCGGTCACCAGGGCGCGGCCGCCGTCGGCGGCGACGAGCGCGGAGGTGGCCTCGACGGCGAGTCGGGCGGCGTCGGCACGAGCGTCGAGGAGTGCCGTTGTGTCGGAAAGGGATTCGTCGAGGCGGGTGCGGATCACACCGGCTCGTTCGCGTAGTGCTCGGGCGGCGTGCACGTCGTCGAGTCGCTCCAACAGTGCCGTGGCGCGCCGAACGAGGCCGAAGGGGAGCGTGCCGTTGATGCGCAGGCCGATGTTCTGGCTCGCGAAGAAGTCGTCGAGGCTGACGCGACTGACGATCTGTGCGTCGCTCACCCGTAGGCCCTCGACGCGCAGAAACACTGTGCTGGTGGCGTTTCCGGCCGACAGGTGCATGGGACTCGCGGCGATCTCGGGGATCGTGCGACGCGCGGGCAGGATTGCGGCGATCACGTCGTCGGTCTCGACGTCGCGCGCGGAGATCTGCAGGAGGTCGATGATGCCCCAGCCACTGACGAACGGGGCGTAGCCGTCGATGATCCAGCCGTCGGTGGTGCGGTTGGCCGTCATCCGCGGCGGGGTGGGTACCACGCCGGCATAGGCGACTCCGGCGCGTAGCCGTCCACTCACCGTATCGGCCAACAACTCCGAACGCAGGGCCGCATTCGATGTCGAGGACAGGGCGATGACAACGCCGTGGTGCTGCAGCCAGGTGAAGGCGGTGGAAAGGCAACCGCTGGTGAGGACCTCCTGGATCTCCAGGACTGCGGTGAGATCGAGACGTGCGTCGGCGTCGGCGATCCCGAACAGTCCGGCGCCGGCGAGGTGAGACCAATGGGATTCGGGGATGATCCCGGTGCGGTCCACCTCACCGGCGGCGGGATAGAGGATCTCGTCGGCGATGCGGTAGGCGTCGGTCAACAGCGCTTCGGGCGGACGGCGGGTGCTCACCTGATCAGGCTACGACCGATCAGGTCGGCACCGGCGCAACCGCACCGAACCGATCGCCGGTCGTCAGACCGTGCTCAGACCGTGCAGAGTGGCGAATAGTCGCTGCGCCCACCGGTGGTCGGCGAGATGAGGAAGGTACACGAATTGAAGCCGACCTTCTCTGTCGCATCCTTGAGCATCCGCAGTTCCGCGGTGGTCAGGACCTTCTTGCGGGACAACACGAATCCCGACAGGCGTGACGGATCGCCGACGACCGCATACTCGTAGGGGGCATCCGGTGTCGCGCCGTCGGCCACCCACGAGACGATGTAGTTGGGGGTCTTGCCGGGATCGATGGTGTTGGGGACACCCGGGAAGGTGACGATGAGCTGGGCGTTGCTCACCGGATCGACCACGGTCGCCTTGCCCTTGATGCCATCGGGCTGCCCGGTGAACGACGTGCACTTGTTGTCGACGCTGATCGTGGTCGCATCGATGATGCCGTAGGTGGCGTTGGTGTCCTTGGCGCAGCGGATACCGAAGAACGACGGGATCGTGGCCTGCTGCCACCACGTGCCCAGATAGCGCTGCACGTCGAGCTTCGGAACGGGCTTCAGTGGCGCGGCGTCGGCGGTGGCGGGGGCGACGATCATCGCCACCGCCGCGCCGATGACGGCCAGGGGCACGAGCAACAGACGGATGATGTGGCGCACGAGCGGCATGGTGGGACTCCCTTTCGTTCGGTGAACGCCAGCCATTCGCCACCAACGGGTGATCCGGATGGGTGAGCCGTGCCCGCCGGAGACGACGATGGGCTGGGCCACCACGAGGCAGCCCAGCCCATCGACACCCGAGCGCCGGTCAGGCGTTGGCCGGACTCCAGGTGGCCACCGCCCAGATCACGATGATGTCGAGAACGATGATGAGGATGGCCCAGGCGGGATAGTAGGGCAGCCACAGGAACTGGGCGATGATCGACAACGACGCGATGATGATGGCCGCCACCCGGCCCCACGCCGTGCCCACGGCCAGACCGCCGGCGATGACGACGGCGATGACGCCCACGATGATGTGGATCCAGCCCCACGACGTCAGGTCGAGCTCAAAGGTGTACTCGGCGCCCACCACCAGGATCTCGTCGTTGCTGAGGGCGGCGATCCCCTCGAAGATCGCGACGATGCCGGCCACGAACAGCAACGCTGCGGCGACGATCGAGATCCCGAGTGCGAAGCCGGTCTTCGTGGACGAGTTGATCTGGCGATCCTCGGCGGAACTGCTCATGACGCGCGGGTCCTTTCCTAGAGTGACATGCGTGATGCCATCCTTACGCGAACCTGAGTCCGCAGGGAACCCGTTGGGCGGGATTGGACTCATATTGAGTCGTGGTTTGGCGCGTTGACCAGCCGATTTAACTCCTGGCAGAGTCCGGGGGTAAGCTATCGCAGGTTGCACACGGGGTGTGGCGCAGCTTGGTAGCGCGCTTCGTTCGGGACGAAGAGGTCGTGGGTTCGAATCCCGCCACCCCGACTCGTTGGTTGAGACGACAGCAGGGCGCTGACCTGGATTTTCCGGGTCAGCGCCTTACTTGTCCGTATGGCCGGAACGGCCGGCCCGCTGGTCGCAGTGTTGAGCCGACAGATCCGAAACGCGGTGGACTCCTCGCGAATAGGGGCTCGGACGGCACCATCTTGGGGGCTGCGCGGCTTGTGGAAGGAACATCAGAGGTTTATCTGATGTGCACTATGATCGACACCATGGGCACCACTCACACCCTCACCGACCTGCTGCGCCACCCCAATGAGGTGACCGCAGAGGCAGAGCACGGTGCTGTCCGTATCACGCGTCGTGATGCTGCGGACCTTGTGCTGATGCGGGCTGGTGACCTCGAAAGCCGTGAGGCGGGGATTGCTTTGGCGTCGCGGCTCATGCGTGCCACCCATGCGCACGGGCATGTGATCGATGCTCTTCGCGCTGCCGACGCGTGGTTCGGACAGTTGGACGATGACGAGCAGCGGGAATGTGCTGCGGAGATCGACAGCTTGCTGTGGAGCGCCGTTGAACTCGGGATCTATCAGCGATTGCTCGATGAGTACGACGCGTGGCGGGGAACCGCGGCGGCCTATGCTGCCGGGTTCACTCCTGGTGATGGCACCGAGATCACGACCTCCCCGGTCCCTGCCGAGCAGCCTTGAGTGACATTCGCAATCAGGTATCCCGTCCCGTCAAGAAGTCGGAGTACCTGGTCTGTTGCGGAAACAGCAGGGCGCACAAGGGGTTTTAGCCGAGGACTGAATAGTGTTGCGAGACAGGGAGTCACCTGGATTCGCAGATAACCACCGTCAGAGCGGACGCCCGCATGACACGACCCGGCCGAGTGTGAACTCGGCCGGGTCGTCGTCGTATCACCGGAAGCGACGGTGCCCTGTTCTCAGTCGGTCTTCCAGGTGCACACGGCCCAGATGACGAACAGGTCGAGGGCGATGACCAGCACCGACCACCACGGGTTGTAGGGCAGCCACAGGAAGTTGGCGACGATCGAGATCGCGGCGATGATCACGGCGCTCACGCGGGCCCAGGTGGCACCGACGAACATCCCGAAGGCGATCGCGATCGCGATGATGCCGACGATGAGGTGAACCCAGCCCCATGTGGTGAGATCGAACTGGTAGATGTACTCGGGTCCGGCGACGTACAGCTTGTCGTTGACGATGGCCGAGAGTCCCGACAGAAAGCCGAGGACACCGGCGACGAGCAGCAGAGTTGCGGCGCCGATGGTGGCTCCGCCCGCGAATCCCTGGCGAACCGGATGCTGGTCCTGAACAGGTCTGGGTGCCGACATGACAATGCCCTTTCGGTAAACGTGTTTCCGAAGAGAATTCTCGTGGCGGGTCACCGGGATGGGCATCGCCCGAAAAGGATGAACTGACTCATTCGATCAACAGCCAAGTTGGGTTGCCAGATCACGGATATCGTGTGCATGGATGTCGTTGTGCACCGAGCCGGAATCGTCTTTCAACGATGCATCGCCCCATTCGAGGGGACGTTCGATGAATGCGGTGCGAAGGCCACATGAACGGGCGTGATCGAGGTCGGATTGATGGGTCGCGACCATCATCACCTGATCGGGCCGCACCTCCAGGAGACCGGCAATTCCGAGGTAGGTCGCCGGGTGGGGTTTGTAGTGCCGCCAGAGATCGGAGCCGCCGACGACATCCCAGCCGAACCCGTTGTGCTTGGCCATCGCGGTCAGCAGCGCCACACTGCCATTGCTCAACGCGCACACGGTGAATCGGGTGCGTAGACGAGCGAGGCCGGGTGCGGAATCGGGCCAGCCGGGAATGGTCCACCAGGCGTGCACCAGTCGTGTCGAGGCGGCCGGGTCGAGGGCCACGGCGAACTCTCGGGCCACCTCGCCGAGAGTGTCGGCCTGCAGGTCGTCGAGGCCCCGCCAGCCCAGTTCACCCGACTCGACGCGGGCCAGGATGGGAGCGTACCGACGTCGCCATTCTCGGGTGAACTCGGTGGCGTCGACATCGGGGATCTCTTCGGCCACCGCGGTGCGGATACCGGTGAACCAATCGGCGACGGTGCCGAACGTGTCGAATGCGAGAACCGAGATCTGTTCGGCGAGTGCGCCGTCGCCGCTCATCATGGTCACACCCAGTGTCGTCGGGATCGGGGTCGGGGTCGGGGTCGTCGGGGGTCGGCGGATCGGTTCGCGTGGCGTCTCAGTGCGCGTCGGTGGCCAACTGGGGCAGGGAATGATCTTCGTCGAACGTCGCGTCCCCATGAGAGACGGGTGTCAAGGTGAGCAGGCTGGCCTCGGGACGGCAGCAGAACCGGGCCGGGGCATACGGCGAGGTGCCCAGGCCGGCGCTGACGTGCAGCTTCATCGTCGAGCCCCAATTGGACGGGCCCTTCACCCGGGAACGATCCAGGTGGCAGTTGGTGACCAGGGCGCCGACGAAGGGCAGGCAGAGCTGACCACCGTGGGTGTGCCCGGCCAGCACGAGGTCGTAGCCGTCGGCGGCGAAGCGGTCGAGCACCCGTGGCTCGGGCGAATGGGTCAGCCCGAGCCGCAGCTGCGCGAGCGGATTGGGGCGACCGGCGATCGTGTCATAGCGATCTCGTTCGATGTGCGGATCGTCGACGCCCGCCGCGACCACCCGGACGCCGGCGACCTCGAGTTCGCGCACGGTGTGGGTGGCGTCGAGCCAGCCGCGCTCGACGAACGCGGCCCGCAGGTCCTGCCACGGCAGGGGCGCCCCGTGGGTCCGCTTGTGTTCGGTCCGGAAGTACTTGAATGGGTTCTTCGGCTTCGGGCCGAAGTAGTCGTTGGACCCGAAGACGAACAGGCCGGGCCGCGACAGCAGCCCGCCGAGGGACTGGATGACCGCCGGAACCGCTTGCGGGTGAGCAAGATTGTCACCGGTGTTGATCACCAGGTCCGGTTCGAGCGCATCGAGTTCGGACACCCACGCCTGCTTGAGCCGCTGATCGGGCATCATGTGCAAATCGCTGATGTGCAGCACCCGCAGCGGCGTGGCGCCCGGCTCGAGCACCGACATGGTGGTGTGCCGCAGCGTGAACGCATTGCGTTCGATCACCGTCGAGTAGAAGAGTCCGGCGGCCGCGAGTCCGGTGCCGGCTGCCACCGAGCGGGCCGTCATCGACGTCGGGAGGTGGCGTTCGAGCTGCCGAACCAGGTTCGCATCGAGGATGGGCATCACCCCACGATACGCGCACACCCGAAGCCCGACACGCCGGTCGGCGTGTTCACCGGACACGCCGACACGCGCCTCAGCCGGGCAGGTCGATGATCACCGGTCCGACGCCGGGCACCTGCACGGTGGTCTGCGTCGGCTCACCGCTGCCGCCCTCGGCGCGACCATTGCTCACGTACATCGTGATGGTGGTACCCGGCTGCGCGGAATCCGACGGCGCGGTGAAGAGCACGGTGCCCTGCGGGCGGGCGGAGTCGACCTCGAGCTGGGTGACCTTGAATCCGGCGGCCTGCAGGCGCGAGGTCGCGTCACTGGCGGTCAGTCCGGTGACGTTCGGGATGCGGCCACGGCTGGTGCCGGCCACGTACCGCGGATCCGACGGCGGCAGAGCCGTCGGGCCGAAGTTGTTGGCCACCGGCAGCATCGCCGAGTACCAGGTGCGCGCCGGTTCGTAACCGCCGTACAGATTTCCGTCGTAGCAGGACCGCAGCGGGCTGGTGCAGATGCCCTCCGGGTTGGGTCCGTCGCTGTAGACGTACACCGAGCCGGCGATGTTGTTGGTGAAGCCGAGGAATGCCGCGGAGCGATGCGCCTCGGTGGTACCGGTTTTGGCGGAGACGGGCAGATTCCATCCGGTGGCCCCGGCCGCGGCGGCCGACGTGCCGCCCCCACGATCGTCCTGGCCCATCGCCACGGCCAGCGAATTGGCCAGCCCCTCCTCGACGACGCGATCACAGGCCGGCGGGTTGAACGGCACGGCGTTGAGCACCGGGTTGCCGTCCGGTCCCGGGACCGCGTTGAGGTTCTCGTCGCGTTTGATCGTGTTGATCGACCCGATCGGATTGGGCGGGCACCACACACCGCCGGATGCCAGCGTCGCGGCGACATTGGACAGTTCCAGGCCGTTGACCGGGAACGGCCCGAGGGTGAACGAACCGAAGTTGCCGTCCTTGACGTACTGGGCGATCGACTTGTCGCCACTGCCCGACGTGCCCGGGGTGTTGTAGGACCGAAGACCCAGCCGCACCGCCATGTCGACGGTCGGTTTCACCCCGGTCTGCTGCAGCAACCCGACGAACGCGGTGTTCGGGGACTGCGCCAGCGCCTGGGACACCGACATCGTCGCCGGATACCGGCCGTCGTTCTTCACGCAGTAACTGTTGGCCGGACACCCGAACGAACCACCACTGTTACCCATGCCCTGCACGGCGAGGAAGGCGGGCACCGGGATGTTGGAGCCGGTGCCGATGACGCCCTTCTCCAGGGCCGCCGCGGTGGTGAACACCTTGAACACCGACCCGGCGCCGTCGCCGACGAGGGAGAACGGTTGCGGTTGCACGGTCTCGTCGGCGTTCTGGTTCAGGCCGTAGTTGCGGCTCGAGGACATGCCCAGCACCGGGTGCGACGTCGTGCCCGGTCGGATCGCGCTCATCACGCTGGCGACGCCGTCGGCTTGCGGGTTGGCCTGGGTCTGCAGTGCGCGTTGCACCGACCGCTGCACCTGCGGATCCATCGTGGTCTTGATGATGTAGCCGCCGCGCATCACCGAGTCCCGCGAGATGCCGTTCTCGGCCAGGAACTGCAGCGCGTAGTCACAGAAGAAACCGTTGTTCCCGGCGCCGATGCACCCCTGGGTCGGGATGTTCGGGTTGGGTACCACGCCCAGCGGCTTGGCCTTGGCGGCGATGAGTTCGTCGCGGCGATCCGGAAAGTTCTGGATCATCGTGTCGAGCACGGTGTTCCGCCGTGCCAACGCCGCCTCGGGATTCGTGTACGGGTTCAGTGCGCTACTGGACTGCACCATGCCCGCCAGCAGCGCCGCCTGCTCGACCGTCAGGTCCTTGGCGTGCGAGTTGAAATACACCTGCGACGCGGCCTCGATGCCGTAGGCGTTGTTGCCGAACGGGACGACGTTCAGGTAGCGGGTGACGATCTGTTTCTTCGCCTCCTGCTTGGCGGCGGCGTCCGAGAGGCCCTTGCGTTTGGCCTGCTCGATCAGTGACTGCTCCATCGTCAGCGCCATCCGCACCTCACGCAGCTTGCGGGCCGGGGTGGTCTCGGTGGCGGCCTGCCGGTCGGCCTCGGTGCGGGCGAGCACGAGCAGTTGATAGTTCTTGATGTACTGCTGGTCCAGCGTTGACGCGCCCTGCTGCACCTCGCCCGATGACGAGTTCTTCAGGGCCGCGCGGATCGTGCCCTTCCAGTCGACCCCGTCGTGTTCGAGAAAGCGGCGGTCCTCGATCGAGATGATCGCGCCGATCATGTTCTGCGAGATGTCGTTGTAGCCGACCTGATAGCGGTACTGATCGAAGAGAAGCGCGATGGGATTGCCCGCCGCGTCGGTCATCGTCGTGACCTCCGGCAGGGTGCCGTTGAGCAGTTCGGAGGAGACGTTCTCCACCGCCGACGCCGCCCGATTGGAGACGACTCCGATTCCGGTGGCCACGGGGTAGAGGAGTCCGGCGACCAACACACCGGCGAGCACACACGCCGCGGCGAGTGGCCCCAGCTTCTTCGAGATCGGCACCACGACAGGATACGTGTGATTTCGTCAACACCCGCGCAGCCTCGACCGCGGGCGATGTCGTCGACCACGGCATGCCTTCTGAACTGCGACGATTCGTCAAGTCTGCACGTGTGTGCCAGTTTTTCCGGCCCAGGGGTTGCGGTCGTCAGCACAGATCCCTAGATTGAGGGCAGAATGTGACTCACTTAACAGCAGGTCCGACAGAGTGTTGCATGTATCAAATACGACGCGGCGATCTCGAATGGGCGGGTTGCAGTCGAGAAGTCGGCGACGCAGGTGGCCGGCATACAACGACAGACAGGGGCGACGATGGCGACAGCGGCGGTTTCAACGGAAGAGGCGCGATTGACGTGGGTGTCGCAAGCGCGCTGCCGCGGGGAGAATCCCGACGATCTGTTCGTTCGTGGCGCCGCACAGCGCAAGGCCGCCACCATCTGCCGCCACTGCCCGGTGCAACTGCAGTGCGGTGCCGACGCGCTCGACAATCGGGTGGAATTCGGCGTCTGGGGCGGCATGACCGAACGTCAGCGTCGGGCGCTGCTGCGTCAGCATCCCGAGGTCACCTCGTGGGCGGCGTTCTTCGAGGCACAGCGTCGGCGTCAGCGGGTCGCGGGCTGAAGTAAAGTCACTTCACACATCACCGGCCGGGTACATCCCGCCGGTGATGTGTCGTTTCTGATCCCGGTCGGAACCGTGCGGGACGATTCGCGTTCAGGCCGGGTGAGAATCGTGGCCCGCCGGCCGGCCCGCTCGCCTCAGGGCCACCCCGCGCGCCACTGCGAGCGTGGCACCCAGCACACCGATCACCAGGATCACCACGACGATCCACGTCGACGTCGTGGTCGAGAATCCGAGCGCCCATGCACTGAGCACCCCGCCGGCCGTCGCCGCCACCGCCCCGATCGGTAACACGGCCGCGGTGGCGTACATCGTCGACCGCACCCGCTCATCTCCGACGGCCCTCAGCGCCAGGCCGATCGCGGCCACGGCGAGCACGTACGCGAGGACGCCACAGACCCCGTAGATCAGCAGCGGTGAGACGTCCGGGTAGTCGGTGACCGTCAGCATCGCGAGAACGGGCGCCAGTCCGAGCGTGATGCCGACGAGTCCGGCCGTCACGGTCAGGCCGACGCGGGAGCCGGCCGGGGCGGCCCGGGCGCCGGTCAGATACGAGACCGTTGCGGCGAGCGCGCCGATCACGATGCCGATCACCGCGACGGTCAGATAACGCAGCGTCTCCGACCCGAAGCCATCGGCGGGTTCCGGCCACACCGCGATGTAGGTCACGTAGCCGCGGCCGCCGGGGCTGGCGAGTCCCTGGAACAGTGCCGCGCCGAATGTGGTGAGCAACCCGCCGAGAACCGCCGAACCCGCACAGTGGCGCGCCCATCCCCCGATGGATGTGATGCGTCAGCCCCGCCCGGTGATCTGCTCGGCGACCGCGCGCAACGCGACCCGATCGGCGACCTCGAACGGCAGCGACGGGACCCCGACGATCGGCACCGTGGGGTGGGCGGCGGTGAACCGCTGCAGCAGGTGGACCTCACGCTTGGCCGTCCCGGCGCGTTCGGCGTGCACCAGCAGCACGCCGCGGGTGAGTTCGTCGAGGTCGCCGTCGCTGCGCTCCAGCGCCGCCCGCGCGGCGTCCTCGGTGATGCCGGTGAGGTTGGGGTGGGTGCGGTTGAGGATCAGTCCGGTCAGCGGCATCGACTCCTCGGAGAGCCGATCGACGAAGAACGCGGCCTCGCGCAGGGCATCCGGTTCCGCGGCGGCCACCACGGCGAATCGGGTGCCGGGCTGCTTGAGCAGTTCGTAGGTCTTCATCGCCCGGTCCTGGAAACCGCCGAACATCGAGTCCAGTGACTGCACGAAGGTGGCGACATCACGCAGCATGTCGCCACCGATGATGGTGGAGACGCCACGCATCGCCAGGCTCATCGCGCCGGTGACCATCCGGCCCACCCCGCGGCCACCGCCGACGAGCATCTTCATCAGCCGTCCGGACAGGAACGAACCGAGGCGTTGCGGGGCGTCGAGGAAGTCCAGTGCATTCCGCGACGGCGGGGTGTCGACGACGATCAGATCCCAGCGATTGGTCTCCAACAGCTTGCCGAGCTTCTCCATGGCCATGTATTCCTGTGTGCCGGAGAAGGATTCGGCCACTGTCTGGTAGAAGGAGTTCTCCATGATCGCCGCTGCGCGTTCGGGTGTCGAGTATTCGAGCACCATCTCGTCGAAGGTGCGGCGCATGTCGAGCATCATCGCGTCCAGCGTTCCGGCACCGTCGACGGCGACCGGTTGCGGGTCGTTGGTGAGTTCGCTCATCCCCAGTGACTGGGCGAGCCGCTTGGCCGGGTCGATGGTCAGCACCGCGACGGTCCGACCGGCCTCGGCGGCGTGCAGCGCCATCGCGGCGGCCGTCGTCGTCTTGCCGACTCCGCCTGCGCCACAACAGATCACCACGCGGGTCTCCGGGTCGGCCAGCACGGCGCCCATCTTCAGGTCCAGTGGCATCACGCGCCCGCTTTCTGCAGCAGATTGGCCAGTTCGTAGAGCCCGCCGAGGTCGATGCCGTCGCCGAGGGTGGGCAGTTCCAGGGTGGGCACCTCGACCTCGTCGAGCTGCGCCTTGGCGACCTGCTGGGCCTGCAGCCGGGAGGCGTGCTCGATGGTCTCGGTGAGCAGTCCGGCGAAGTCGGATTCGGAGGCGTCGATGCCGACCGCGGTCAGTCCCTTCGCCACGGTGGCGGCGTCGATGTGCCCCTCGGCGATGTCGTCGATCGAGTCGGCGGGCAGATGAATCGGGTTGACGCGGTTGATGATCAGGCTGCCGATGTGCAGATCCTTGCCGCGCAGTTCGTCGACCGCCTCGATGGTCTCGGTGATCGGCATCGCCTCGAGGAGGGTGACCAGATGGATCACGGTCTCCTCCGAGTGCAGCAGCCGGGCCACGCCCTCGCTCTGGTTGCGGATCGGTCCCGACTTGGCCAGGTCGGCCATGGCCTTGGTGACGTCGAGGAAGCTGCCGATGCGGCCGGTGGGTGGCGAATCGACGACGACCGCGTCGTAGACCCGGGTGCCCTTCTTGTCGGTTGCGATGATGCGTTCCTTGACCTTGCCGGTGATGAGCACGTCGCGCAGACCCGGGGCCACGGTGGTGACGAAGTCGATCGCCCCGATGCGCTTCATCGCGCGGCCGGCGAAGCCCAGGTTGTAGAACATGTCGAGGTATTCGAGCAGGGCGTGCTCGATGTCGATGGCCAGCGCCCACACCTCGCCGCCGCCCTCGGACGTGGCGATTCGCGTGTCGGTCGGTGGCAGCGGCGGGCTGTCGAAGAGTTGCGCGATGCCCTGCCGGCCCTCGCATTCGACGAGCAGGACGCGTTTGCCGTCGGCGGCCAGAGTCAGCGCCAGTGCCGCGGCGACCGTGGACTTGCCGGTGCCGCCCTTGCCGGAGACGAAGTGCAACCGGGCCCGGGCCGCGGAGTCCGGCCAGGAGTTCTGCGCGGTCACGTCCTCGGTGTCCTCACGCAGGGCCGCTGCGGTCACATCGTCGGCCAGGTCGTCGGCCTCGGCCTGCGCCGCATACCGCGCGCCGTCACCGGCGCCGCCCCCGGCGGCGGTGTGTGTCGTGCCGTCATCGGCAGTATCGTCGACCATCGCCCCACCCTATCCACTGTGGAAGTCCTCGGGGACAAACCGGTTAGGCTGGCCCTCATGAGTGAAGTCACCCCATGGGAGTACGTGACGGTTCCGCTGCTGACCCATGCCACCAAACAGATCCTCGATCAGTGGGGCGCCGACGGCTGGGAGCTGGTCAGCGTGCTGCCCGGACCGACCGGGGAGCAGCACGTCGCCTACCTGAAACGACCGAAGGGCTGATCGCGGTGGGTACCTGGACCCGACGTCTCGACGAACTGGGGATCACGCTGCCGGTCGCGCCGAAGCCGGTGGCCAACTACGTGCCGGCGGTGCGGTCGGGGAACCTCGTCTACACCTCCGGTCAGCTGCCATTCGTCGACGGCGAGCTGAGTGCGCGCGGCAAGGTATGCGTCGGTGCCGAGGGCATCGTCAAACCGGATCAGGCTACCGCGGCCGCCCGGCAGTGCACCATCAACGCGTTGGCCGCCGTCGACGGCCTCGTCGGGATCGACGCGGTCGTGCGTGTGGTCAAGGTGACCGGTTTCGTCGCGTCGGCTCCCGGATTCACCGGTCAACCCGGGGTGCTCAATGGCGCGTCGGACCTGCTCGGTGAGATCTTCGGCGACGCCGGTGTCCACGCCCGATCGGCGGTCGGCGTGACCGAACTGCCGCTGGGCGCGCCGGTCGAGGTCGAACTCATCGTCGAGGTCGCCGATCAGTGAGCGTTGAGGTCGTCGCGGCGTTGATCCTCGCCGCGGCGGCCGCCGGATGGGTCGATGCCGTCGTCGGTGGCGGCGGGCTCATCCTGATCCCGGCGCTGTTGATCGGTCAGCCCGGCGTCGCGCCGGCGTCGGCGCTGGCCACCAACAAACTCGCCGCGGTCGTGGGTACCGCGTCGGCGGCGTGGCGGTACTCCCGTGCGGTGCCGCTGCACTGGCGACGTCTGGCGCCGGTGTTCGCTTGCGCCGTGGTGTGCTCGGGTGCCGGTGCCTTCGTCGCGAGCCGCCTGCCCACCGACGTGTTCACACCGATCGTGCTGGTGATGCTGGTGGTCGTGGGACTCTTCGTCGCTCTGAACCCCGGCTTCGGATCCGGTTCGGCCACAACACGTTCGCGGGCGTCGATGATCGCCGGACTGGTGATCGCGGGCGTCGTGATCGCCTTCTACGACGGTGTGATGGGTCCGGGCACCGGAACCTTCCTCATCATCACCTTGACCGCGATGGTCGGGACGAACTTCCTGGAGAGTTCGGCGACGGCCAAGGTGATCAACACCGGCACCAACCTCGGGGCGCTGGCGGTCTTCGCCGCGCAGGGGCATGTGATGTGGTTGCTCGGAGCGGCGTTGGCAATCGGCAACGTGATCGGCGCGCAGATCGGGGCGCGGATGGCGTTGGGGCGCGGCAGTGCCTTCGTGCGCTGGGTGCTGCTGGTCGTCGTCGTGGTGATGGTGGCGAAGCTGTCGTATGACCTGATCACCGGGTGAGCGGTGGGCGTCACGGACGCCGTGGTCATTCCCCCCGCAGGTACTCCAACTGCGCCTTCACCGACATCCGGGCTGCCGGCCAGAGCTTCTTGTCGACGTCGGCGTAGACCTTCTTGACCACCTTCATCGGCTTGGCCTGGTGCGCGGTGACACCCATCTCGTCGAGCGCGGCCTGGATCTGGTCGATGCGCTCCTCGCGGTGCGCCTTGTAGAAGCGGGCCACCGGCTCGAGGGCCGGATGGTCGGGGCCGTGCGCGGGTAGCAGCGCCGCGTCGGCGCCGTCGACGATGAGCCGGTTCAGCGACGCCATGTAGTCGCGCAGGCTGCCGTCGGCGGGGTCGATGACGGTGGTGCCGCTGCCGAGGATGGTGTCGCCGGTGAGCACGGCACGCGACTCCTCGTGCTCGACCAGGAAACTCACCGAATCACCGGAATGACCGGGGGTGAACAGGACGGTGATGCGCAGTCCGGCGATCTCGATGATCTCCCGGTCGCGCAGCGGTGGCGCGTTGCGACTGTGTTCGGCCAGCCGGGCGCGGGTGGGTGCACCGGTGTGTTTGGTCAACCGATCGATGGCGCCGGTGTGGTCGAAATGCCGGTGGGTGATGAGCGTCAACGCGATACCCGGTTGGGCCGCAATGTTTTTCACATGCTTCTTGTGACGCGGCGGGCCCGGGTCGACGACCACACATTCGGCGTGGCCGGGAGCCCGCAGGATATAGGTGTTGGTCCCGTCGAGTTCCATCACGCCCGGGTTCTCACAGAGCAGCACCGACGCGAACGGGGTGACCTCGCGCAGCACGCCGTAGGCGGGATGGGAGACCGGCTCGTTCGCCGGGGTGGGTTCGTCGGGGGCTCCGACACCGGAATCCGTCATGCGCCCAGGGTAATCGCGCTCACACCCGACGACGGATCGGGGGGTGATCGGGGCCCGACGGCGGACTTCCGCGGGGTTCGTCATCGTCGGCCAGAAACTTCCCGCAGAGAAACAGAAAAGTGGGGGAAGAAGATTCTTCCCCCACTTTTCGTCAGGTCTGGTCCGCTCTTACCTTGCGCGCCTGGCCAGGCGCTCCGAGTCGGCGATCAGCACGCTCTTGCCCTCCAGACGCAGCCAGCCGCGCTGGGCGAAATCGGCGAGTGCCTTGTTCACGGTCTCGCGGGAGGCGCCGACGAGCTGAGCGATCTCTTCCTGGGTGAGGTCGTGGGTGACGCGCAGTGAGCCGCCCTCCTGGGTGCCGAAACGCTGCGCGAGCTGCAGGAGCTGCTTGGCGACGCGGCCGGGGACGTCGGTGAAGATGAGGTCCGCGAGGTTGTTGTTGGTGCGACGCAGGCGGCGGGCGAGGACGCGCAGCAACTGCTCGGCGATCTCCGGGCGGTCCTTGATCCAGGCGCGCAGCGCGTCGCGGTCCATCGACACCGCGCGCACCTCGGTCACCGTGGTGGCCGAGCTCGTCCGCGGACCCGGGTCGAAGATGGACAGCTCACCGAACATGTCCGACGGCCCCATGATCGTCAGCAGGTTCTCGCGTCCGTCCGGCGAGCGACGGCCGACCTTCACCTTGCCGGAAAGGATGATGTAGAGCCGGTCGCCGGGTTCGCCCTCGTGGAAGATGACATGCCCACGCGGGAAATCGGCGGGCTGCAGCTGCTTGGTCAACGCCGCAACGGCAGAGGGCTCAACACCCTGAAATATGCCCGCCCGCGCCAGTACTTCCTCCACCAAGGAGTCCCTTCTCACTGTAACAACACCGGGTGCGACCGGATCATCGCACCCTTTGCAACGCTACTCTCGCCACCAGCATAAGTGTTGAATGGGTCACGGGCGCCGCAATGGCGAGCGTGTCCCGATGCGGGAAATGTGCGACGACTCAGCCTGCGCGGCGATTGCGGAGTTCGTCCAGCGCGGCCGGCATCCCCTCGCGGGCGAGGGTGTCCACGTGCTCCGGCTCCGCGCCCTCCAGGAATTCCTCGACGTTGTCACGGTTGACCGTGACCTTGTCGGTCCACGCTTGAACCTTCTCCATACCGAGCGCGAAGAGCATCAGCACAGCCGGGAACAGCAGCACGGCGAGTCCTTGCATGGCCCCCAGTAAACACCGGAGGGGTTGCCGGCTCCCAACCAGAATGGCCGTGGTGATCGCTTTGTGACCAAAGCGTTGGCGGCGAGTGCGGCGACGCGCGCGCCGATCACCCCGAGCACGATCGCTAATCTGGTCCGGTGAGTGCACGTAAGGCCCCGGGATCGCCGGCACGGATGGCGAAGGCGCCGACCGCCGGCGCGGTGCCGTCGAAGAGGTCGGTGAAAAGCGAGACCCACCTGGGTCTTGTGCGTCGTGCACGTCGGATGAATCGCGCGCTGATGGTCGCGTTTCCGCATGTGTACTGCGAACTCGACTTCACCACGCCGCTGGAGTTGTCGGTGGCGACGATCCTGTCGGCCCAGTGCACCGACGTGCGGGTCAATCAGGTGACCCCGGCGCTGTTCGAGAAGTATCGGACCGCTTGGGATTACGCGCAGGCCGATCGGATCGAACTCGAGGAGATGATCCGGTCGACGGGGTTCTACCGCAACAAGGCCAACTCCATCATCGGACTGGGGCAGGCACTGGTCGAACGCTTCGACGGCGAGGTGCCGCACACGCTTCCCGAACTGGTGTCACTGCCCGGTTTCGGCCGCAAGACCGCCAATGTGGTGCTGGGGAACGCCTTCGGGGTGCCCGGCATCACCGTCGACACCCATTTCGGCCGGCTGGTGCGCCGGTGGCAGTGGACCGAGGAGACCGACCCGGTGAAGGTCGAGCACGCGGTCGGCGAGCTGATCGAACGCAAGGACTGGACCGATCTGTCGCATCGGGTGATCTTCCACGGCCGTCGGGTCTGTCACGCCCGTAAGCCCGCCTGCGGCGTGTGCATCCTCGCCAAGGACTGCCCGTCGGTCGGTACCGGACCGATGGACAAGGAGCAGGCCGCGGCACTGGTGAAGGGACCGGAGACCGATCATCTGCTGGAGATGGCGGGGATCGCGCCCTGATGACGACCGACCACAGCGACCCACACGGTTCGTCCGAGGCTCCGGAGAGCACGTCCGGACAGACGCCGATCTCCTCGCCGGCACCGACCCCGCAGCCCACACCCGGGCACCGACCGCGCGGCTCCCGGTTCCCGCCCGCCGCGCGCTGGACGGTGGTGTTCTTCATCGTCGTCATCGCCCTGGTGGTGGCGATCTGGCCGCGTGAGGGCGGATCCTCGTCCTCGTCGTCGGAGCAGGTCCGTCCGTCCGGGGCGCTGTCGGCAACCGATCTGCAGGTCGACGACGCGCAATTGGCGCAGGCGCGGACCGACGCCGCGATCGCCCCGTGTCCGCAGGTCGGCGGCCCGCCGCCGGGGGCCTCGGCGGTGCTGGCCGGGGTGAGCGTGCCGTGCCTGGCCACGGGCGCGCCCTACGACGTCGGGGCGGGGACCGTCGGCAAGCCGCTGGTCATCAACATGTGGGCGGTCTGGTGCGAGCCGTGCCGCCGCGAACTGCCGGTGCTCGCCGAATACGCACAGCGCGCGGGAGACCGGGTGACCGTGCTCACCGTGCACGCCAAGGAGGGGGCGGGCAACCCGTATCTGGTGCTGCGATTCCTGACCGAACTCGGCGTGCATCTGCCGGTCGTCCTCGACACCGACGGTGCGGTGGCCGCGGCGCTGCGGGCGCCGCGGGTGTTTCCGTCGACGATCATCGTCCGCGCGGACGGTAGTGTGGCCAAGATCGCGCCCACGGTATTCGACGATCCCCAACAGATCGCCGACGAGGTGCGGTCGGCGACGGGGGTCACTACGTGAGTATCTTTCACCGCTCCGGGAATCCGGGAAGCCCGGACTCCGGCGGCGGTACCCGGGCCGATGGTGGTACGCCTTCCGAGGGTGGTGCACCGGACCCGAACGATGTCCCCGAGACGCCGATCGGTCCGCTGGTACCGCGGGCGCAGATCCCACCGTGGATGCGGGCGCTGACCGACGACGTCACCGCGGTCCGCGAGCGGGTCCTTTCCCGCGGTGGTGATCGGACGCGTTGGGCCGCGATGCTGGGCCGCAACCGCCGGTCGGCGTCGGTGCTCATCTTGATCTCCGGGTCGTGGGACGCCGATCCGCTGCATCCCGGGGGTCTGCCCGCCGACGCGGAGGTGCTGCTGACCGAGCGGGCGCCGACGCTGCGTCAGCACAGCGGGCAGGTGGCCTTCCCCGGTGGCGGCGTTGATCCGGGCGACGACTTCCCGGTCGGCACCGCCCTGCGCGAGGCGGACGAGGAGACGGGACTGTCCGCCCACGGCGTCGACGTCCTGGCCACGCTGCCCAGCTTCCCGGTGCCGGTCTCCGGGTTCGATGTGGTGCCGGTGCTCGCACACTGGAGCACGCCGGGACCGGTGCGCGCCGTCGACCCGGGGGAGACCGCGCGGGTGGCCCGGGTGTCGCTGCGTGAATTGCTCGCCCCGCAGAACCGTTTCCAGGTTCGTCGGTCGGTGCTTGGTGGCCAGGTCTACAAGGGGCCCGCGTTCTTCGTCGACGGTCTGCTCGTGTGGGGTTTCACCGGTGGTCTGCTGGCCGCGATCAGTGATGCCGCGGGATGGGCGGTGCCGTGGAACACCGATGACGTCCGACCCCTCGACGAGATGATCGAGCTGGCCGGCAGCCCGCAGCAGACCGGTGCGGCCGCGGTGCTGCCCGCGCATCTGCGCGACCAGCACGACGGGACGCAGTCGTGACGTCCTCGACGTGGGTGGACATCGTCGTGATCGCGGTGGCGCTGATCGCGGCGATCAGCGGCTACCGGCACGGTGCGGTGGCCTCGGCGCTGGCCGTACTCGGGGTCCTGCTCGGCGCCGTCGCCGGCATTCTGCTTGTGCCACATGCCTATTCGATCACCGACGACCCGAACCTGAAGCTGGTGATCACCGTCGTCGTCCTCGTCGGGCTGGTGGTCATCGGCGAGGTCGCCGGCATGATCCTGGGCAGTGCCCTGCGCAGCGGCATCCGGTCCCCGGAGTTGCGGGCCGTCGACAGCGGCGTCGGCCTGGTACTGCAGGCCATCGCCGCGGTGTTGGCGATGTGGTTGCTGTCGATCCCGTTGTCGCACGACGGGTCTCCGCTCAAGCAGGCCATCGACGACTCGGCGGTTCTCGGTGCGGTCGGGCAGGCCGCACCGGCGGGCCTGGAGGCCCGCGCGGCCGACCGCTTCGACGAACTGTTCCAGGGCGAGGTGTTCGACGGGGTGCTGCGCCCCACCACCACGGCCAGCCAGGTCGATCCGCCCGATGCCGCTCTCGCCGATTCGCGTGTGGTCACGCGGGTCCGGTCGAGTGTGGTGAAGATCGAGGGTGAGGCACCGGATTGCGGTCAGGCGCTGGAGGGCAGCGGTTTCGTCGTCGGTCGCGATCTGGTGATGACCAACGCGCACGTGGTGGCCGGCACCACCACCCTGACGGTGACCCCGTACGGCGGTGACGCCTACGACGCGGACGTGATCCTCTTCGACGACCGCAACGATGTCGCGGTACTGCGGGTCAGTGACCTCGACGCGCAGCCCCTGGAGTTCGCCGCGCGCGAGGCCGCGACCGGCGACGACGCGATCGTTCTGGGGTTCCCGGAGGCCGGGCCCTTCCGATCGACGGCGGTACGGGTACGTGGTGTGAGCGAACTGCCGACCGCCAACATCTACCGCGACCAGCAGGTGGTGCGTGAGGTGTACACGGTGCGGGGCGTCATCCGGCAGGGCAATTCCGGTGGGCCGATGATCAATGCGAACGGTGAGGTTCTCGGCGTCGTCTTCGCGACCGCGGAGAACCCGGCCGACGAGACCGGGTATGCGCTGACCGCCAACGTCGTCCGCGGTGATCTGGAACGGGCGCAAGAACGCTATGCGCGGGTGAAGACCGGGGTGTGTCTGCGCGAGTGACGGGCCGTCGGCGATGCACCCGGACGTCAGACGCCGCTATGTCGGCGTCGTCCGCAGCAACTCGATCAGATGGGCGTTGAGCGCCTCGGGTTGTTCCTGATGGGCGAAGTGTCCGCTGCCGGGAATCTCGCGATGGGTGAATTCCTCGGCCCACGTGTGGCTTTCGGTCATCACGTGCTCGGTGATGAAGGGGTCGTCGGCACCGCGCAGTGACAGCGTCGGGATGTGTAGTCGCCGGTGCATCAGGCGCATGAACCTGATGCCCTCGGGCCGGAACTGGGAGCGGAAGGCCCACCGCTGATACTCCAGGCTGGAATGCGCGACGTAGGGGATCTGGATCGCCGAACGGTTGCGGGTGACCGCCTCGGCGTAGTCGTCGGTGCGTTTCCAGGCCTGGCCGGCGCGCCGCCCGAAGTAGCGGCCGACGAAGGCGCCGTCGCGTCGGGTCAGCCGTGACTCGGCGTAGCGCGGGAGCTGATTGACCAGGAACCCGGGCAGGAATGACGATCGCAGATCGGTGCGCAGGAGCACGTCGTGCCGCAGCGATCGGGGATGCGGTGAGGCGATCACCGCGATGGCCGAGACCACCCGGGGATGCAGGGTGGCCGTCGCCCAGCACACGAGACCGCCGTCGGCGTGCCCGACGAGGGTGGCGCTGGTATGGCCGAGCGCGCGGATCAGCCCGTTCGTGTCACCGGCGAGCGTCCAGCCGTCGTAACCGCGGGGCGGTTTGTCGCTGTCGCCGTAGCCGCGCAGGTCCACCGCGACGGCCCGGAAACCGGCCTGCGAGAGCGCACCCAACTGGTGCCGCCAGCTCCACCAGAACTCGCCGAACCCGTGCAGCAACAGCACCAGCGGGCGGTCGGCGATCGGCTCGTCGACCTCGACGGCGTGGAACCGGAGGCCGTTCGCCCGGACATCGAGGTGACGCCAGATGCCGGGCAGCCGCACGCTCGACGGGTCGGGCGCGACCACGTGTCAGCCTTCGCGGGCGGGCGGGATGTTCGGATGGTCCGTGGCGACGGCCGCCTTCGAACGGTCGGTATGCGCCGGCGACGTCGGCAGGACGGTCTGGATCTCCTTGACGGAGGCGATCGTCTTCTTGGGCCCGCGGACCTTGCGGAAGAACAGGTAACCGGCGATCGCCACGACGATGGTGATGAGGATCAGCAGACCCAGCACGATCAGGTAGGCCGCCCAGCGAGGCAGCCACACCGCGATCAGCTCGGCGAGGAAGATGAAGAAGAACAGGCTGGCGTAGAGGGCGGTCACGCCGGCGATGATCAGCGCGCCGGTACCGGCACCGGCCTTCTTGGCCTCGTCGACGAGCTCCGCCTTGGCCAGTGCGACCTCGGAACGCACCAGCGTCGACATGCTCGCGGTCGCGTCCTTGACCAGGTTGCCGATGCTCGGTTCGCCCTTGGGGCCGAGATCCGCGTCCGACAGCGGGATCGCGGGGACCGGCCGGCTGCTCGGTGCAGTCTGGCCGTTGTCGTTTCGGCTCACAGGATCCTCCGTCTCTGGGGTGTGTGGGTTATGTTGCCATGCTGCCCCGCGTCGGGGTCGATGGAGTGTCGCCCTCGGACCCGGACGCAACTGAGCGGCGCTCCCGGCGGGGAGCGCCGCTCACTGCGGTCGCGACGCGGTGGTGATCGGTCGCTCGGGCCTTCCGCCGCAGCTCAGGCCCGATGATCTGACTCAGGCCTTCTTGGCGCGGATGGCCTCGAAGACCGACGGATCGACCAGGGTGGAGGTGTCGCCGAGTTCGCGGCCCTCCGCGACGTCCTTGAGCAGGCGTCGCATGATCTTGCCCGAGCGGGTCTTGGGCAGTTCGGGGACGACGTTGATCTCACGCGGTTTGGCGATGGGGGAGATCTCGATCGACACCTGCTGGCGCAGTTCGGCGATGAGGGTCTCGCCGGTGTTCTCGACACCTTCGCGCAGGATGACGAAGGCGACGATGCCCTGGCCGGTGGTCTCGTCGGCGGCGCCGATGACGGCGGCCTCGGCGACCCCGGAGTGCCCGACGAGCGCGGATTCGACCTCGGCGGTCGAGATGCGGTGCCCGGAGACGTTCATGACGTCGTCGACACGGCCGAGGACCCACAGGGCGTGATCGTCGTCGTAGCGGGCGCCGTCACCGGCGAAGTACCAGCCGTGCTCAGCGAACCGGGACCAGTAGGTGTCGCGGTAGCGTTCGTCGTCGCCCCAGATGCCGCGCAGCATCGACGGCCACGGCTTGTCCAGGACGAGGTAGCCCTGTTCGCCGGCACCGACTGGGTTGGCGTTGTCGTCGACGATGGTGGCGCTGATACCGGGCAGCGGGCCCATCGCCGATCCCGGCTTGGTGGAGGTGACGCCGGGCAGCGGGGAGATCATGATGGCGCCGGTCTCGGTCTGCCACCAGGTGTCCACGATTGGGGCCTTGTTGCCGCCGATCACGTCGCGATACCACTTCCACGCCTCGGGGTTGATCGGCTCGCCGACCGAACCGAGCAGCCGCACCGACGACAGGTCGTGGGCGTCGGGGATCTCCCGGCCCCACTTCATGAAGGTGCGGATCAGCGTCGGCGCGATGTAGTAGATGGTGACGCCGTAGCGCTCGATGATCTCGAAGTGGCGATGTTCGTTGGGGGAGTTGGGGGTTCCCTCGTAGACGACCTCGGTGGCGCCGTTGGACAGCGGACCGTAGACGAGGTAGCTGTGCCCGGTGACCCAGCCGATGTCGGCGCCGCACCAGAAGACGTCGCGACCTTCCTTGTGGTCGAAGACGTAGTGGAAGGTGTAGGACGCCTGGGTGAGGTAGCCACCGGAGGTGTGCACGATGCCCTTGGGCTTACCGGTGGTGCCCGAGGTGTACAGCAGGAACAGCGGGTGCTCGGAGTCGAAGGCCTCCGGCTCGTGTTCGGGGGATTGTTCGGCGACGGTGTCCTCCCACCACACATCGCGACCCTCCACCCACGGCAGGTCCGGATCGTGGTTGGTGCGGCGCACCACGATGACCTTCTCAACCGACTCCGCGGCGTCGTCGCCGGTGCCGAGGGCCTCGTCGACGGCGGTCTTGAGCGGGGCGGGCTTGCCGCGGCGGTACTGGCCGTCGGTGGTGATGACGAGCTTGGCCGACGCGTCGTCGACGCGGGAGCGCAGGGCGCCGGAGGAGAATCCGGCGAAGACCACCGAGTGGGTCAGACCGAGGCGGGCGCAGGCCAGCATCGAGATCAGTGCCTCGGGGATCATCGGCATGTAGATGGCCACCCGGTCGCCGGCGGTCAGGCCGATCGCGGTGAAGTAGTTCGCGGCGCGGCTCACCTCGTCCTTGAGCTGGGCGTAGGTGATGTCGCGGGAATCGCCGGGCTCACCGACCCAGTGGATCGCGACGCGATCGCCCTTGCCCGCGGCGACGTGGCGGTCGACGCAGTTGACCGACACATTCAGCTTGCCGCCGACGAACCACTTCGCGAACGGGGCGTCCGACCAGTCGAGGACCTGGGAGAAGTCGGTGTCCCAATCGAGGCGTCGGGCCTGCTCGGCCCAGAAGCCCAGGCGGTCGGCCTCGGCGCGGTCATAGAGTTCGGCGGTGCCGTTGGCCTGGGCGGCGAACTCCTCCGACGGCGGGTAACCGGGAACGGTTTCGGATGCGGATGTGGTCATCGGATTGCATGGCCTTTCGCTGGTCGGCAACAGATCGCGGATAGCCGCCGCGCGTGACGCGGCGACCGTGGGGAACCTATTGTGAGGGTAGTCACGTTGGATGGCCGTTGCAGACACCGCGGGCCACTGCGCGCGACGAATGGTGGGTGGTGTTCGGTGAGCGGCGCCCGGTCACCGTCGGGTGGGCGCCACGGGTAGGGTTCGACCACGTGACCGCCGATCCGCTCGCCCCCCTGGCCGACCTGCCCGGGGTGAGCGCCGCCGCCGACACCGCGCGTGACGCGCTCGCGGCCGTGCATCGTCATCCCGCCAATCTGCGTGGCTGGGACAAGACCGCGACCGAGGCGTCGTGGCGCGCCGGGCGGTCCTCGGCCGCGATCGACGGGGGCAGCGTCGAGTTGCGCCGTGACGGTGACTTCGACGATCCGATCCTGGCCGGCGCGATGCGGGTGGCCCAGGCCCTCGACGGCGACGCCGCCGACTCGTTGACCGCGATCTTCCGCCGCGCCCCGGCGCAGGCCTTCGCCCGGCTGCACATGCTGGCCGCGGCCGATCTGGTCGACGATCCCGACGACCTCGGCCGGCCCCGCGCCGGTGCCGAGGTCGCCGACCGGCTGGACCTGCTGGCCCAGCTGATCACCGGCTCCACCCGGGTGGCGGCCCCGATCCTGGCCGCGGTCGTCCACGGCGAGTTGCTGAGTCTGGGGGCCTTCCCGACGGCCAACGGAGTGGTGGCGCGCGCCGCGTCACGGTTGGTCTGTATGTCGACGGGCCTCGATCCGCACAATCTGGGCGTGCCGGAGGTGACGTGGCTGCGGCGGGTCGCCGACTACCGGGTGCTCTCGAAGGCATTCGGCACCGGCCGTCCGGAGGCGCTGGGGGAGTGGATCATCTTCTGCTGCGAGGCGCTGAGCGCCGGTGCGGCCGAGGCGAGGTCGATCGCCGACGCCGCGCGTGCCGGTTGAGGCGAAGCCTCCCGATTTCGTTGACAGCGCTCTGGTTTTCGTTGACAGCGCCCTGAATCCCGTTGACGGCGCCCTGAATCCCGTTGACGGCGCCCTGAATCCCGTTGACGGCGCTCGCTTCTTCACCGACAGCGCTTGTTCTCCCCCACACACAACACTGCGGGCGGCGCCCTCGTCGTCAACGAAGGTGCCGCCCGCAAAGCACGGACTCAAGCTACCAAGCGTGCTTGGTGGGTTGTGGTTACCGCCTCGGCGATTGACCTCGACTATGAAATCGAATTCTGTTCCGGCGCTGCCAATCTCGTCCCATCACGCCGTCATCCGTGGATTCCGTCGGCGCTGTCCGAGGGTCGGGGCGCTGCCATTCCATCTTCGTCACATGGCCTCGATGTCGCAGGCGCACAACACTTGTGCCTTATGCGGCTTGCTCCGCGTGGGTACTTGCCGCCCGTGCTGGGAAGGCTCGGGATGGGGGCTCGCTCCTTCTCTTCCGGATCGAGCGTTGCCTTCCGAGGTTCCGTAAGACCTTTGTACACCGTGATGCCGATCACAGCAAGACTCAAGCGTGTCAACGTTCGGTGGAGTTCTCGTAACCTGCGGTTCATGCTGGTACGCAACAACTTCCGGGTGCCGAGGCGGCTACCGGGAAGTCGTTCGGCGCACTCCCATCCCGTAGCCGACGGCCGCTCCGACGCCGACGACGAGTGCCGCCGCGAGGGCCGGCGCCGCGGCGGATGCCGCCGACGGTTCGGTCTCGAGCGCGAAGTCGTAGATCGGCCAGCCGTGGTTCTCGGCCTGCCGGCGTAGTGCTCGATCGGGGTTGACGACGCGCGGGTGGCCGACGGATTCGAGCATCGGGACGTCGGTGATCGAGTCGGTGAAGGCGTAGCTTTTGTCGAGATCGTAGCCGTATTCGGCGGCCACGCTCTCGATCGCCGAGCGCTTCTCCTCCCCGTAGCAGTAGTAGGTCAGTTCACCCGTGTAGTGACCGTCGTCGTCGACGCGCATCTCGCTGGCTCGGACGTGGTCGACGCCGAGCAGTGCGCCGATGGGTTCGACGATGTCGTGGCCGGATGCGGACACCAGGACGACGTCGTGACCCTGATCGTGGTGCAACGCGATGAGTTCGGCGGCGCCGGCGTAGATCAGCGGAGTGACGACTTCGTCGAGCGATTCGGCCACGATCCGCTGCACCTGGGTCGCATCCCATCCGCGGCACATGGTGGTGACGTGGCGCCGCAGGCGTTCGACGTGGTCGGCGTCAGCCGGGGAGAGGGCGAAGGTGAGTTGGTTGAAGACCGACTTCATCAGGGTTCGGGTGTCGAGTAGTCCGCCGTGGAAGAACTCGCGGCTGAAGGCGAGGATGGACGACTTGGCGATGACCGTTTTGTCTAGATCGAAGAAGGCTGCGACGTCCGGCCCGGGCGTGGGTGGGCGGCCATCGCTCATCGTCGGATGATACGACTCTCGGCGACGCCATAAGTCGACTTCGGTTATCTCGCGCGTTGCGGTCGATGCAGTGCCCGTTCGGGTTGGTAAAGCCCGTTTGGGGTTGGTAAACCCGCAGGCAGTGAGATGAAAATGCGCGGTTGTGTCGGCTCTCGATTGTGCTTGCGGGCAGCGATCGAGGGTGTATAGTCGGTGGTAGCCGGTCTTCGGACCGGTGCCTTTCAGCCCGACCCCCCGGGGCTGAAACGCGATGACCCCGGCCTCCTCCCCCCCTGGCCGGGGTCGTCCTCTATCTGAGGCACGTTTCCCCGAGTAACCCCCAGTGGCTGTGCACAGTCAGCGCGGTCTCCACAGATCAGTGCGTCAATCCGTCCGGGTCCCCGGCGTGGGCCCGGGATTCGGTCACCATGACGCCATGTCCGACTCCCTGCTGGCCCTCGTCGATCCCGCCCTGTGCGACGACGTTGCCCGATGCGCCGCCGCCGCCGGTTACCACCTCGTCGTGGCCGACCCGCAACGGTGCCGCGCCGAGTGGCTGCGGGCTCGCGCGGTCGTCGTCGATCCGTCGGCGGTGGCCGTGCTCGGCAACACCGCCGTCCCGCGACGGCCCGGTGTGCTGCTCGTCGCCGACACGCCGCCGGCGGCGACCACATGGCGAGCGGCCATGGATCTCGGCGCCGGTGATGCCGCGCTCCTTCCCGCCGACGAGTCCCACCTGGTCCGACGACTGACCGAATTGCGCACCCCGCGTCAGGCCACCGCCGGCGCCATCGCGCTGATGGCCGCCCACGGTGGAGCCGGGGCTTCGGTGCTGGCCGCCGCGGTCGCCCTCGCCGCCGGCGACGCGGGCGAGGAGGTGCTGCTCCTCGACGTCGACGAGTTCGGCGGCGGTGTCGATCTGCTGCTCGGCATCGAGGACCGGCCGGGCCTGCGCTGGCAGGACCTCGCGATCGAGGCTGGCGCGGTCAACGGTCAGGCGCTGCGTCATGCGTTGCCGAAGGCCGACGACCGCCTTTCGGTGCTCACCGGTCGCCGCGACGACGGTGCGCCGTTGACCCCCGACGCGGTGCTCGCCACCGTCGATGCCGGCCGCGCCCACGGCGATCTGGTGGTCGTCGACCTGCCACGCACCGATACCGACATCGTGCGCGGCGTTGTCGAATCGGTGGATCTGGTGGTCCTCGTCGCCGCTCCGACGGTGTCCGGGTGCGCCGCGGCCCGCCGGGTGGCCGACCGACTTCTCGGCGATGCCGCCGAGGTGGGGCTGGTGATCCGCGGGCCGTCGCCGGGCGGTCTGCGGCCCGCGCAGATCGCCGACGCCGTCGGTCTGCCGCTCCTCGCGGCCTTCCGTCCGGATCCGAGACTGCCCGGACGCGTGGAAATCGGACGGCTGCAACCGGGTTCGCGTAGCCCGCTGGGGCGGGCGGCGACGGCGGTGTATCGCGCCGTCACTGTCGCCGACCACGGGCCGGCGTCGGGTCCCGGCGTCCGAACCGCCGTCGCCGGTCGGTCCGCCCCGCCACCCGCGGCCGGTGATCGGTCGGTCGCATGAGGGCGGCACACGCCGACGAGGCGCTCCTCGATCGGGTGCGTACCCGGCTCGCCGCCGAGAAGGCCGAGGTGACCGCTGCGGTCATCGCCGACGCGATCCGTGCCGAATCCGGCGGGGTGCTCGGTGACACCGACCTGCTCGCGGTGCTGCGTTACCTGCAGACCGAACTGACCGGCGCGGGGCGCCTCGAGGAACTCCTCGCCGAGCCCGACATCACCGACATCCTCGTCGTCGGGCCGGACCGGGTGTGGGTCGACCGCGGAACGGGGCTGGCGCGCACCGATATTCGATTCGACGACGATGCCGCGGTGCGACGCCTCGCCGGGCGTCTGGCACTGAGTGCCGGTCGACGCCTCGACGACGCGCAACCGTGGGTCGACGGGCAGCTGTCGAGCCTGGGCCGCCGTGGTTACACGGTGCGGCTGCACGCGATGATCCCACCGCTCTCGGCCGACGGAACCTGCCTGTCGCTGCGGGTGTTACGCACCGCCAGTATGGGATTCGATGCACTCGTCGCCGCCGACGCCATCCCCGCCGAAGCTGCCGATCTGCTCCGCGGCATCCTCGACGCGCGGCTGTCCTTCCTCATCGTCGGCGGAACGGGGTCGGGTAAGACGACCCTGCTCGGCGCGCTCATCGAGCAGATGGCCGATACCGAGCGGATCGTCTGCGTCGAGGACGCCCTGGAACTGACACCGACACATCCGCATGTGGTCCGGCTGGTCGCGCGAACCGCGAATGTCGAAGGTGCCGGCGAGGTCCCGGTGCGGGCGCTGGTGCGGCAGGCGTTGCGGATGCGGCCGGACCGGATCATCGTCGGTGAGGTGCGTGGTGCGGAGGTGATCGACCTGCTCACCGCACTCAACACCGGGCACGACGGCAGTGGCGGTACGCTGCACGCCAATTCGACCGCCGAGGTGCCCGCACGGATGGAAGCGCTTGCGGCACTGGGCGGAATGGGGCGCGCGGCACTGCACAGCCAGCTCGGTGCCGCGGTGGACGTCGTCATCGGCGTCTCCCGACGCGCGGACGGCACCCGGGGTATCGCGGAGATCGGGATGCTGCATCGGGAGACCGACGGACTTGTCACGATCGTCCCGGTCTGGCTGTCCGGCAGCGGGATCACCGAGTTTCACCCACAGCTCCGCGGAGTGATGGCACGCCGATGACGCCGGTACTTCTCGCGCTCGCGTGCGCGGTCCTGTGGACGGGTCGCCCTCGCGCTGCACACCGACTGCAACGCATCCGACTCGCGTCGCGGTCGTCGGTGCCCGGCCTCGCGCGGTGGCCGATCATGATGCCCGGCATGGGTGCCGTGGCGGTGATCGGCGGTGCCGCGCCGGCGATCGCGGCGGGCATCGTGGCCGGGGTGGCATGGTGGCTGTCGCGACATCGGCGCAGGATCGCCGAGCGTGCGCACCACCGCGACGAACTTCTCACGGCGCTGACGCTGATGATCGCCGAACTTTCGGTCGGCGCACCACCGGCACGAGCATGTTCAGTTGCCGCACAAGAGATGTCGACGGGAAACGACGGTACGAGCACCGTCGCGGCGGCGTTGTCGGTGCTCGCCGGACGTGCCGAACTCGGCGGCACCATCGTCGTCGACGCCGATGCGGGTACCGATGACGAGTCGTGGAGCCGGATCGCGATCGCCTGGCAGACCGCGGACCGATACGGACTACCCCTGGCCGAACTGCTGGACTCGGTCCGCGCAGATCTGGTGGAGCGCCGCGGGTTTGACGATCGCACCCGTGCCGGACTGGCCGGTCCCCGGGCGACGGCATCGGTTCTCGCGGTGCTGCCGTTGCTGGGTATTGCGTTGGGACAGGCCACGGGTGCGCGTCCGGTGCAGATCCTGACCGGCGGTGGGGTCGGCGGGGTGTTGCTGGTGGTCGGTGCGTCGTTGGTGGCCGCCGGGCTGGTGTGGTCGGAACGGATCTCCGACAAGGTGATCACCCGATGACCACGATGGTGATGCTGTGTCTCGCCGGTGCGTGCTGGTGCTGGCCGGAGCGTCGATGGGTCCTCTACCGGGTCACCGACATGCCGGTGCGCAACCGTGAGCCCCGGTGGCTCGGCGTCGTCACGCGCCCCGACGATCCCTTCGCAGTCGCGGCGACACTGGATCTGCTCGCGGTCTGTCTGCGTGCGGGGTTACCCGTCGCGGTGTCGGTCCGGGTTGCCGCACAAAGTGCCCCGACCGGTTTGGCGCGCCCACTGGCCGGAGCGGCCGAACTGCTTTCCCTCGGAGCCGATCCCCAGCAGGCGTGGGCACCCGCATCCACCTCCCGAGCCGATCGCCGATGGTGGCGGCATCGGCGCAATGAGTCCGCCATGACATGTTTCGACGAACTCGCCACCCTGGCGCGGCGATCGGCGCGGGCCGGTTCTGCGCTCTCGCAGGGGGTCACCGACCTCGCCCTGACCGTGCGGCGTCGGGCGAATGACGATGCCCTGGCCCGCGCTGAACGCGCCGGCGTCATGATCAGCGGACCGTTGGGCCTATGCTTCCTGCCGGCCTTCGTGTGCCTGGGTATCGTGCCGGTCGTCGTCGGGCTCGCCGCGCAGACCCTCGGCGGGATCTGACCGGGCCTTGAGAAGGGAATCGACGTTTCTCCCGGCACTCGCCGAGCATGCGCTGCTGCTGGAATCGTTGGATCGGTCCCGACCTCACCGGGGGTCACGTCGGGGCGTCGCAGTGCACGTGCGACCGACGCGGCCAGGGCCGCGACGGGCATCATCTCCGCGGGTCGGCGGGCCCGGTTGTAGATGTCGGCGAGAATTGACGTGTAGCCGATGTCCGCACCGGCCCGGCGGTACAACTCGTTTTCGAGGGGGCGGTGGCAGGGCCGGAGGCCAGGAAGTTGGTCCACTGATAGACCTCGACGCATTCCCATTCGCGTCGTCATGACCACATGCCGGTCGCCCGGTCGAGGGCCGCCGGATCGACGCCGTCACGCCCGGCCAGCACCGGTGCGAGGTACTCGCCGAGCAGCCGACCGTAGTGCAGGCCGTCGCGAATGCCCTGGGCGGTCACCGGATCCTTGAAGTGTCCGGCGTCGCCGGGCAGCGCCCAGCCCGGTCCGCTCGATCGGCGGAAGTAGGATTCGATGCCCACACACGAGCGCACACTCGAGCGCAGTTCGCAGCCCTGCAGTCGACGTGCCAACCCGGGCAGCGCCTCGATGCCACGCAGATAGGCGTCGTGGGCCCGGCGTCCGCGGAACTCGGGGATCAGGTCGATCGGAGGCTGCAGCAGGCACAGCAGATCCCCGCCGTCACACGGAAAGGCGGTGCCCAGCAGGCGGTCGACGCGCCACTGCGAGGCTATGTGCCGCAAGTCATCTCGATCGTCGGACCAGTAGGCGTAGTAGCACGCCCGTCCGCTGGGTGCGACGAGGGTGGGCCTCGCTGCACCGACGAGGGTGGCGACGAGACTCTTGCGTCCGTCCGCGCCGATGACGACGGGGGCACGCACCTCGTGCACCGCGCCGTCGTCGTCGGTGTAGACGAGCCCGGCCACCCGACCGCCGTCCCACACGAGATCGGTTGCGCTGCAACGTTCCCGGATCTCCGCGCCGGCCGCGCGTGCGGTGTCGACGAGGGCACGGTCGAGGTGGGTGCGGCGCACACACATCGCATAGTCGATACCGGACACCGGTGAATAGGGCGTCTGCCAACCGAGGTCGCCGAGCGAGGCCTGCGCCAGCGGCATCCGCGGGGCGCCGATCGCGGTGACAGCAGGTAACGCGCCGAGTGCGGCGATCTCGGCCATCGTCGTCGGCCACAGCAGATGGGTGGACAGGGTGTCGGACGGGAACCGGGCGGAGTCGATGGCCAGCACCCGAAGTCCGCGCTCGGCGAGGGCGGTGGCGGTGGCCGATCCGGCGATCCGCGCGCCGACGACAACTGCGTCGAACTGCTCGACGGCAGAGTCCATCGATGTTCCTCTCCGTCGACCCCCGACATGCAGTCCGACACAGTGTCAGGCGACGTTATCCCTGCGTATCGCATGTGTCAAGGCGGGCGGTAGGATCTCGGCATGGGCTCGGTGACGAGAACACACAGCGGGCACGGACCCCGCCGCCGGGCCGAGATCACCCGCCGCGTCCTCGACGCCGTGGAAGAGCTGTTGAGCTCCGGCGAACGATTCACCGAACTCCCGGTGCAACGGATCGCGGAGCACTCGGGCATGTCGCGCACCAACTTCTATCAGTACTTTCCCAACAAGAGTCACCTGCTGATCCAGGTGGCCGAGGTGGCGTCGGCGAAACTGTTCGCCGCCCCGGCATCGTGGTTCGCCGACGACGCATCACTCGATGCCGGCGTCGCGGGCGTGGAGTCGGCGGTCGCCGCGATGATCGCCGAGACCCGAGGACACTGGCCGCTGATGCGTGCGGTCGCCGAGGTCGCCGCGTACGACCCCGAGGTGGCGGAGTTCTACCACGGCCGGATCGGGGTGTTCGTCGACTTCGCATACGGGAAGGTCGCCCACTGGCAGGCGGCCGGCCGGGTCGATCCGGTGGTCACCCGGGAATCGGTCGCCGCCATCACCTGGATGGTGGAGCGCGCCGCGACCCAGCACATCATGGCGGTCGGGGACGACACCTCGGGTGACGCGGCGGTGGCCGCGGCGCAGGCCCGGATCATCTGGCTGACCATCACCGCCGGCCCCGAATGACGGTGCGGTAGAGAATTACTCGGTGTGCTCCGAAATTTCTCGGGGATTCGTGGAACCGTGGCGCCCTGCGGTGCGTCCAATCCCGTGAATCAACCCGACGATCGAAGGGACCACCCCATGTCATCTCACCGCAGATACCGTCAGACCCGTGACTGGATCACCGTTCGGACGCTGCGCCTGATCAGCGAGGACGACGCGATGAGCACCGCCGAATACGCCATCGGCACCGTGGCTGCGGCGGCCTTCGGTGCGATCCTGTACACCGTCGTCACCGGAGGTGACATCGTCTCGGCGTTGACCGGCATCATCAACAAGGCGTTGTCCACGTCGGTGAACTGAATGTCTCTGCAGGAAAGCAGAATTCGACGCCGGTGGCCGCGGCGTCTGATCACCGGGGAGTCCGGGATGGTGACGGTCGAAGCGGCGTACGGGATCTCGGCGATCATCGCGATACTGATCCTGGGCCTCGGGGTCATCGGTGCGGTCGTCACCGAGATCCGGTGCACCGACGCCGCTCGCGAGGTGGCACGACTCACCGCCTCCGGAGATGCGCAGGCACGTTCGGCGGCAACGGATCTGGTCGGTGGCGATGCGCGGATCTCGGTGACCACGACCGATGTCCGGATCGTCGTCGAGGTCACCGACGGCGTGCCGATGCTGCCGGGCGTGTCGATGACCGCCCGCGCGGTGGCCGTGCCGGAGCCCGACGGCTCCGATCAGGTGGAGTTCGCACCCGGGGTTGCTCCGTGACCGGGGTTGCACCGTGACGGCGGCATCGCGGCGTGGTGGGCTCGGCGCCGGTGTCGTCGCCGACGAGGACGGCTATGCGACGGTGGTGGCGGCCGGGGTGATCCTGGCCGTGCTGACGGTGCTGCTGATGGTCGTCCACGTCGGGGCGTCGGTCGTCGCACGGCACCGCGCCCAGTCCGCCGCCGACCTCGCGGCCCTGGCCGCCGCCGTCGATCAGGTGGGCGCCGCCGCCGATCCGTGTGCGTCGGCACGTGAGGTGATCGCCGATCAGCGAAGCGGCGCGCAGCTGAGGATGTGCAGTGTCCGAGGAGGTGATGTGGTGGTGGAGGTGGTGGTCCCGATCGAGTTGGGCGTGTTCGGGTCCCGGGAGGCCGGGGCCGCCGCGCGTGCCGGTCCGGTGGGTTGAGGGCGGGCCTGCGTCGGTGTCACCGGGCAGCCGCTGACGCGCCACGTCTGGCGGCGACGGCCGACGCCGCGGTGATCAGTGCCGCCACCAGCCCGAACGCGAGCAGCACCAGCCAGGCCGCCCGGGCGCCGTCGAGCAGGTCGGCGTGCGCCGGGCCGGTCGGATCGGTGGCGTCGGCGCGGCTGTCGTGTCCGGCGATGTGCAGGGTGAGCGTCACGACGGCCACGCCGATCGCGACGCCGACGTTGCGGAACATCGAGATCAGTGACCCGGCGGTCCCGGTGCCGCGTGCGGTGGCCGCCGACATGACGGCGGCGTTGTTGGCGGGCACGAACACGCCGAGTCCGACGCCGAGTGCGACCAGCGCGGGGACGATCCAGCCGAGCTCGATCGGATGGGTCGCCAACGCGGCCAGCGCCCCGAGCATCACCACACACGCCACCGCGGTGCGCGTCGTGTTGCCGACCCATGCGTGCAACCACACGGTCGACGCGACGGTGGCCACCAGGAATCCCGCGGGCATCGAGAACAGGATCACGCCGGTCTCGCTCACCGATCTGCCCAGGGGAACCAGGATCTGGGGGACGAGCACGGTGGGAGCGATCAGCAGGAGGTAGCTCACCAGGGCGCCGAACGCGCCGATGGCGATCTGCGGGGTGCGCATCGTCGGCGGATCGATCAGTGGGGCGGCGGCATGCTTCTCCCGATGCCAGAACGCCGGAACGGTGAGCAGGGGACTCGCCAGCAACGTGAGGGAGGCGGCCAGGCCCAGGGGGAGGCCGGAGAGTCCGGACAATCCGATCAGCAGGCCGACGGCGACCAGGCCGAGTAGAAGTGTTCCGGGCCAGTCGAATCGGGGCATGCGGCGACGGGCCGGTCCCGGCGGGAGGAGGATGAAGGCCGAGCCCAGCGCGAGAAGCCCGATCGGCACGTTGACCCAGAAGATCGACCGCCAGCCGAAGGCGTCGACGAGGAATCCGCCGCACATCGGTCCCAGCGCCAGGCCCGCCGACTGCATGGCCGCCTGGACGGCGAGCCCGTCGCGGAGTTTGTCCTTGGGCATGTTCTCGGTGACCATGGCGATCGCATTGCCGGCGATCGCCGCGCCGCCGGTACCCTGCAGGATACGAAAGGCGATGAGGGACACCAGGTCCGGTGCGACACTGCAGAGCAGTGAACTCACCGTGAACACCGCATACCCGTAGAGGTAGAGCGTCTTGCGGCCCAGGCCGTCGCCGAGCCGGGCGCACGGCGCGACCAGCGCGACCACCGTCAGCACGTAGGCCACCGACACCCACTGCACAGAGGCGAGGGAGGCGTCGAACGAGCGCTGCAGGGTCGGCAAGGCGAGTGTGACGATGCTCGAATCGAGCTGAACCATCAACGCGCCGAAGCTGATACCGGCGACGGTGTACCAGTACGACCGGGGTGATCGGTCCACCCAGGCGGGCCGTGCGAGCGTTCTCCAACCCGCGCTCGGCGGGGCACCCTCACCGACGTTCATGAGCGGTCATTGTGCCCGAGAACGCGGTCATTCGGCCATGCGACGACGTCCCGGCCCGTGACGCCCCGCCCGTCGCCACGACGATTCGTCCGGTGGAAGGAATCCGCGGCACTTCGCGTGCACCGTCGCTCCCGGCACTGCGACACTGGGCCGCATGTTCTCCGCGCTCCCACGACGTCCCACGCGGCGCCCCGTCGTCGTCACCATCGGGATGGTCCCGGCGCTGATCGTGGCGCTGACCGCCTGCCACTCCGGCACCGATTCGGCATCGGCGGGGTCGGCGTCGCCGGTCGTCGTGGTCACCGAAACCGCCACCGTCATCGTTCCACCCGGCGGCGGCCCCCCGACGACGATCACCCCGACACCGGCCGCCCAGACCCCGACCGGCGGGGGTGGCAATGCCACGCAGACCGCGACCACCCCCGCCGTCGACACCGCCGCCTACGCCGGTGACTGGATCGGCCACACCCGGCAGATGACGCTCAATCCCGACGGCAACGGCACCATGGAGGTGTTCAGTGGTGCGTCCAACGGCGAGACCTGGACGGTCACCTGGCGTGGCTCGGGATCGGGCATCGCGATCACCTTGGTGAGTCAACAGTCATCGGTCGGGTCCGGCAGCGGCGGATCCATGTACGCGGGCGCGACGTACAGCGCAACCCTGCAGACCGACGGCGACGGCGTGCGCTACCTGGCCATGACGGGCTTCGGGGATGCGACGAACACGGTCGCCTGGTGCAGCGATCGGTACGGCCGGTCACTCGAGTGCGGCGCCTGAAACCAGAAGCTCCTCCCCCGTGCGCCCCTCACCCGTGCGCTTCGTCGCCCACCACGATGCGTTTCGGGTACACCCGTACTGAATGCATGGGCGCGAACCAGACCTGCCCGAAGTACACCGATGTGTCGCCGCGGTAGGCGAGCTCGAGCGCGGCGTCGCCGACGGCGGTGCGGATGCGCGGGCGGACCGCCGCGACGAACGGCGCCCAGTGGACCACCTCACCCTCGGTGAGGAATCCGCCGGCCGCTGCCCACGTCTCACCGCTCTGCTCGTCGACGGTCGCCAGGTACACCTCGCCCAGCGACGGGCTGATGCGGGGGCCGACCATCGCGCTCTGCAGATACCAGTGCGCGGATTCGACGAATTCGCTGTCGTCGTGACGAACGGCGGTCCAGGCGTAGTGGATGTCGAGTGCGTCGAGGGCCTCGTCCTCGGAGAAGAACACGTCGCTCTCGCCGATCGTCGGCGGCAGACTATCCGGCTCTTGCGTCGGGCGGGCCAGGAGGTAGTACACCGGGCGCGCCCGCAGGATGGTCCGCGACGGTGTGCTCCGCCCCGAATCCCTGTCGTGCATTCGACCAGTATCACCGAGAACTCGCGGGTAGTCCCGCCACACATCGGAATTCGCAATCGTGCGTGCATCCACAAGGGATCGTCAATCGGTGCTGCCGGTGTCCCGGAACATCCGCTGAACAGCGCATATCGGTGGGGATGGGCTCAGTCCGGCGACTGCAGCAGCCGGCCGATCAACGTCAGGGTCGCGATCGCACCGGCCTTGTCCAACGGGTCGTTGCCGTTGCCGCACTTGGGGGACTGCACGCAGGAGGGGCATCCCGACTCGCATCCGCACCCGGCCACGGCGTGGCGGGTGGCGGCGATCCAGGTGGCGAACGCACCGAATCCGCGTTCGGCGAAGCCCGCGCCGCCCAGGTACCCGTCGTAGACGAAGACAGTCGGTAATCCGGTGTCGGGATGCAGGTTGGTCGACAGTCCGCCGATATCCCAGCGATCACACGTGGCGACGAGCGGCAGCAGCCCGATGGCCGCATGTTCGGCGGCGTGCAAGGAGCCCGGCAGGCGGGTGGCGTCGACGCCGACGTCCTCCAGGGCCTCGGGGTCGAGGGTGTACATCACCGCGCGGGTGTGCAGTGTCTGGGGCGGCATGTCCAGTTCCACCGCGTCGAGGACCTCCCCGGACAGCAGCGTCCGCAGGTAGCCGACCACCTGGTGGGTGACGTCGACGTCGACGAGTGCGGTCCGCAGCGGTCCGAATGACTCCTGCGAGAGCGTGTCGGTGATGGTGATCGCGGTGGTCTCGCGCGCCGACGTCGTCCAGTCGGGTTCCTCCGGGTGGGCCAGTGCGAGGCCGTCGTCGAGGGCGAGTTCGTCGACGACGAAGGTGCGTCCCTGATGGATGTGCACCGCGCCCGGATGCACGGTCGCCGGGGCCCGTCCGGCGTCGACGGTGCCGAGCAGTTCCGACGTCGTCGCGTCGACGATGAGGATCTGTCCGCCGATCCCGCCGCGGATGTCGATGTCGCCGTGCGGATCCACCCCGGGCGCCGGATACCAGCCGGCCGCGCGGCGGCGCAGCAACCCCTGTGCGGCGAGCTCGGCGACCGCGTCGTGCGCACCCCAGCGTTCGATCTCGTTGTCCTGCAACGGGTATTCGGTGGCGGCGCACAGCAGATGCGGTCCGAGGATGAAGGGATTGGTCGGATCGATGACCGGTGCCTCCACCGGGGTGCCGAGCAGGGCCTGCGGGTGGTGGACAAGGTAGGTGTCGAGGGGATCGTCGCGGGCGATCAGCACGACCAGGGCGTCGCCGGAGGTGCGTTGGCGTCCGGCCCGGCCGGCCTGCTGCCAGAAGGATGCGACGGTGCCCGGATATCCGGCGATGATGACCGCGTCCAGGCCGCTGATGTCCACGCCGAGCTCGAGGGCGTTGGTGGTGGCCACGCCGACGAGGTCGCCCGCCGAGATCGCCGCCTCGAGGCGGCGCCGGTCGTCGGCGAGGTAACCGGCCCGGTAGGCGGCGACCTTGTCCACCAGTTCGGGCGCACTGTGCGACAACAGCTTTCGTGCACCGAGGGCGGCGATCTCCACTCCGCGGCGGCTGCGGTGGAAGCACAGGGTCCGCGCCCCGTCGATCACGAAATCGGCCAGCAGTCGCGAGGATTCGGCTCCCGCGGAGCGTCGTACCGGTGCGTCGTTCTCGCCGGAGATGCCGGGCAGGAAGTCCGGTTCCCACAGTGCGACGGTGCGTTCGCCGCGCGGCGAACAGTCCTGCGTCACGACGACGGCCGGTTCGCCGATGAGCCGGGACAATGCGGCGCCCGGATCGGCGACCGTCGCACTGGCCGCGATCACAGTCGGATCAGACCCGCACGCCCGTGCCAGACGCAGCAGGCGTCGCAACACCAGGGCGGTGTGCGACCCGAACACGCCTCGGTAGTGGTGACATTCGTCGATCACGATGTAGCGCAGGTGGCGGAAGAACTGGCGCCACTGGCCGTGGACGGGCCCGGCTGCCGTCGGTGTGCCCCGCGCCAGGACGCCGGTGAGGATGCCCAGATGCAGCATGTCGGGGTTGGTGAAGATCCACCGGGAATGGGTCCGGGCCCAGTGCCGGATCTCGGTATCGGTGTCGCCGTCGTAGGCGCACGGCGCGAGATGGGAGAAGGCGGCCCGGCCGGCGGTGACCGCGGAGACCGCCCGGATCTGGTCGGTGCCCAATGCCTTTGTGGGAGCGAGGTAGAGGGCGGTGGCGCGCGGTTCGTCGAGCATTGCGGTCAGGATCGGCAGTTGATACGCCAAGGATTTTCCCGATGCGGTGCCGGTGGAGATGGCCACATGCCGCCCGGCGTGGGCGTGTTCGGCGGCCTGCACCTGATGTGCCCATGGCCGCTCGATGCCGTGGGCGGCGAACGCCGATCGGACCTCGTCGGCGACCCACTCCGGCCACTCGGCGAAAGTTGGTGCGCGCGAGGGGATGACGGATAGATGAGTGAGAGGACCAGAGTCCGTTTCGGTACCGGCGAGGCAGCGGCGCAACAGTTCGGTTCCGTAGGTGTGCAAAGTCATAGAGCGTGCATCGGGGTCGTGTCCGCACCTCGTCGACGTCGCAGAGTTTCGCTGTCGGACGGGGATTCGAGACCGGATCGATATGTTCCTCACTGGCGCGGGGTCTGTTCAGATGTTACCGACAGATTCCATCTGCTCGAAATCGTCCACATTTTCATTCGTCGTGGTTACTGCGACTATCGCTGACGCCCCGAACATGATTGACTATGTGCGGCCGCAGCTTCTCTCGGTACATCGTCACTGCGGTGTTCGGGGGAATCGGGTTGCAGCCGTGGTACTGAGTTTTACTCCTACGTGGGTGGTGTCCACCCATCCGGCGGGGCTTCTTCGAGGTATGGCGGTCAGACCGGCCACGGTACGGGGCCACCCCGTACTTGACAGTTGGCATGATGTAAAGGAATGCAGTAATGGCACAGGGAACTGTGAAGTGGTTCAACGCGGAGAAGGGCTTCGGCTTCATCGCTCCTGACGAGGGGTCCGACGACGTGTTCGTCCACTACTCCGAGATCCAGGGATCCGGTTTCCGCACCCTCGAAGAGAACCAGCGCGTTGAGTTCGAGGTCGGACAGGGCACCAAGGGCCCGCAGGCGACGGGCGTCCGCGCCGTCTGAGCCGATCTCGCGGAGACGCGAACAGGCTTCTCAAAAACCGCTCCCGTCCTGATATCAGGCCGGGAGCGGTTTTTCGTGTCCGGGCAGTAATGTCGGTGGTGTGGGCCAGTTGGCGTTCTTCTCAGCCGAGACCGATGAGCCGGTGGTGGCCGATCTCGCGGGTCTGCTCGCCGGTTGGGGCCAGACGGCGTCGACGCGGTCGGGTACCCGGGTGTCGGTGGTCGTCGGTGCGCACTGGCGTGCCGACGCGATCGTCGAGGAGATGCGCAGCACCGGACTCGACGCCGAATCGATCACTTCGGACGAGGGCTCGCCGATCGCGCGCACCTCGGTTTGCCACGACCTCGACGTGTTGCACCGCGCGTGGTCGACCGGGGCGGTCAAGACGATGCCGGTCGGCTGGGTTCCCTCACCCCGGGCGCTGCGGTTCTGGGCACTGGCCACCGGACACGGTGATCACGGTCAGTATCTGCTCGGACTGGACCCGCACTGCCCGGACTCCCACGCGGTACTGGCCACCGCGCTCATGCGGGTCGGTATCGCCCCGACACTGGTCGGGACCCGCATCAACACCCCGGCGTTGCGGGTGTCGGGGCCCCGCCGGCTGGCCCGACTGGCCGAATACGTCGGCCGCGGACCCGCGGGGGCATCGGCCGGCGACTGGCCCGGCGACCCGTACTGACTGCCCCGGTCAGGTCACGGATCGGTGACGGATCGCGCCGATGTCGGCCGCGTCGTCGTCGGTGTGACCGAACCGCCCAATGTAGTCTGACCAGCGGATTTTCGGCCCCAAGGCCGTTCATTCGGAATGTCCGACGTGCCCCTGCGGGAATTCGGATGTGCAATTGACGCTATTAATAAGGTACAAACCCCACTGACGGATACCAGAACGGTTTTCTTCTACAGTGCAGGTGACCGCCCCCATGGCGACACCCACCGACGACACCCGCCGGCGACACCCACCGAAGCGAACAGTTCGAAAGCGAAGGACCCGCGTTGGCCGAGACCAGCACCACGACCCCCACGAGCGGGAAGGCGATCCGACGACTCGTGATCGTCGAGTCGCCCACCAAGGCGCGCAAGATCGCCGGGTACCTCGGGTCGAACTACGTGGTCGAGTCCTCCCGCGGTCACATCCGCGACCTGCCCCGCGGCGCGGCCGACGTGCCCGCGAAGTACAAGGGTCAGCCGTGGGCGCGCCTGGGCGTCAACGTCGACGACAACTTCGAGCCGCTCTACGTCGTCTCGCCGGACAAGAAATCGACCGTCACCGAACTCAAGTCCCTGATGAAGGACGTCGACGAGCTCTACCTCGCCACCGACGGTGACCGCGAGGGGGAGGCGATCGCCTGGCATCTCCTCGAGACGCTCAAGCCGAAGATCCCGGTCAAGCGGATGGTCTTCCACGAGATCACCGAACCGGCGATCCGCGCCGCCGCCGAGAGCCCGCGCGACCTCGACATCGATCTCGTCGACGCGCAGGAGACCCGCCGCATCCTCGACCGCCTGTACGGCTACGAGGTGTCCCCGGTGCTGTGGAAGAAGGTCATGCCGAGGCTGTCGGCGGGCCGCGTGCAGTCGGTGGCCACCCGCATCATCGTCGAACGTGAACGTGAGCGGATGGCGTTCGTGTCGGCGGAGTACTGGGACATCGACGCCACCATGGACACCGGTGCCGACTCCGACTCGACCCCGCGCACCTTCACCGCGCGCCTGGTCTCCGTCGACGACGCCCGCGTGGCCACCGGTCGTGACTTCACCCCCAAGGGCGTGCTGAAGAAGACCGACGGTGTGGTTGTCCTCGACCAGCAGCGTGCGACCGCATTGGCCGCAGCCCTCGACAACGCGGCGATGCAGGTCACCTCCGTCGAGGAAAAGCCCTACACGCGTCGTCCGTATGCGCCGTTCATGACCTCGACGCTGCAGCAGGAGGCCGGCCGCAAGCTGCGCTTCTCCTCCGACCGCACGATGCGTATCGCGCAGCGGTTGTACGAGAACGGCTTCATCACCTACATGCGTACCGACTCGACCACGCTCAGCGAGTCGGCGATCAACGCGGCCCGCGCACAGGCACGAGATCTGTACGGCGACAACTTCGTTCATCCGACTCCGCGTCAGTACACGCGAAAGGTCAAGAACGCCCAGGAAGCCCACGAGGCGATCCGGCCGGCCGGTGAGAGTTTCCGGACCCCCGGACAGGTCGCCGGGCAGCTCGAGACCGACGAATTCCGTCTGTACGAACTGATCTGGCAGCGCACCGTGGCCAGCCAGATGGCCGACGCCAAGGGCACCACCCTGAGCCTGCGCATCAGCGGCACCGCGACCAGCGGTGAGGTCGCCACCTTCGCGGCGTCGGGCCGTACCATCACCTTCCCGGGCTTCCTGTCTGCTTACGTCGAAACCGTCGACGATCAGGCCGGCGGCCAGGCCGACGACGCCGAGAACCGGCTGCCGCAACTGCGAGAAGGTCAGGCGCTCACCGCAACCGAGCCCTCCGCCGACGGGCACACCACCAACCCGCCGGCCCGCTACACCGAGGCCTCGCTGGTCAAGGTGCTCGAGGAACTCGGCATCGGCCGGCCGTCGACGTACGCGTCGATCATCGGCACCATCCAGGACCGCGGTTACGTCCTCAAGAAGGGCAACGCGCTGGTTCCGTCCTGGGTCGCGTTCGCGGTGGTCGGACTGCTCGAGGCCTACTTCGAGAGTCTCGTCGACTACGACTTCACCGCCTCCCTCGAGGACGATCTGGACCAGATCGCCAGCGGTCAGGAGAACCGCACCCGCTGGCTCACCGAGTTCTACTTCGGTGACGATGCGGCTGGGGGACAACATGATTCAGAAATCGCGAACTCCGAGATCGCCAAGCACGGTGGGCTGAAGAAGCTCGTCGGGGTCAACCTCGAGGAGATCGACGCCCGCGAGGTCAACTCGATCCGGCTGTTCGACGACGAGCAGGGACGTCCGGTGTACGTCCGGGTGGGCCGCTTCGGGCCGTACCTCGAGCGCAATGTCGCCGCAAGCCCCGACGCCGAACCGGATCTGCAGCGCGCCAATCTGCCCGCCGACATGACCCCCGACGAACTGACCCTCGCGGTGGCCGAGAAGCTCTTCTCGACCCCGCAGGAGGGTCGCGTGCTCGGCGTCGATCCGGCCTCCGGCCACGAAATCGTGGTCAAGGAAGGACGTTTCGGCCCGTACGTCACCGAGATCCTGCCCAGCGACGACGACGGGGACGACGGTGACGGGGGATCGTCGGGCGCGCCGGCCACCATCCCGGCCGGCCCGACCCCTCGCGACGGTGGTGCCGCCGACGGCGACGTGGTCCCGCTCGACGAGACCCCGACCGGGGGTGGCGCCTCGACCACCACGGCCACCAAGACCGCCGCCAAGAAGACGGCTCGCAAGACCGCGAAGAAGGCCGCCGGCCCCAAGCCGCGGACCGGCTCGCTGTTCAAGACGATGGACGTCGCCACCGTCACGCTCGAGGATGCACTGAAGCTGCTGTCGCTGCCGCGGGTGGTCGGAACCGACCCGGAATCCGGTGACGAGATCACCGCGCAGAACGGCCGGTACGGGCCGTACCTGAAGAAGGGCACCGACTCGCGGTCACTGACCAGCGAGGATCAGCTCTTCACCGTCACCCTCGAGGACGCACTCAAGATCTACGCCGAGCCCAAGCGTCGCGGTCGGCAGGCCGCCGCGCCGCCGCTGCGTGATCTGGAGCGCAACGACGAGGTGTCCGGCAAGCCGATGGTGATCAAGGACGGCCGCTTCGGCCCGTACGTCACCGACGGCGAGACCAACGCGAGCCTGCGCAAGGGCGACGAGGTCGGCACCATCACCGTCGAACGTGCCATGGAGCTGCTCGCCGATCGTCGCGCCCGCGGTCCGGCCAAGAAGCGCACCACCAAGAAGGCCGCCGCGAAGAAGGCCCCGGCCAAGAAGACCGCCGCCAAGAAGACCGCTGCGAAAAAGACGGCGGCCAAGAAAACGACGGCGAAAAAGACGACGGCCAAGAAGACGGCCGCCCAGAAGACGCCCCCGGCCGACGGCTGACCGAGCCGGCTGCCCGGAACAGACCGGCCTTATCGCTGCACGTGCCGCTACTGCTGCGGCGTCTCCACGAGCGGTCGCGCCAGCAGCGTCTCGATACCGCGTCCGCGCAGTTCGACGCCCTCGCCGATCTCCCAGTGCTCGGCCTCGCCCTGGGAGGCGAGGAACACCGCACGCGCCGAACCGAGCACGCGGGCCGGTTCATCCTTGGCGAGTTCGGTGAGCCGGGCGGCCTCATTGACGGGGTCGCCGATCACCGTGTACTCCAGTCGCTGCTCCGACCCGATGTGGCCGGCGATCGCCTTGCCCGCCGACACCCCGATGCCGATGTCGGTGTCGCCGAGGGTCTCGTAGAGTTCGGCGCGCAGTTCCCGCGCCGACGCCAACGCTCGGCCGGCGAAGTCTTCGAGGTCGAGCGGGGCACCGAAGATGGCCAGCGCCGCATCACCCTGGAACTTGTTGACGAACCCGCCGTGGCGGCCGACGACGGCCACCACCACCCGGAAGAACTCGTTGAGCAGGTCGACCACCTCGCGAGGTGGCCGGTTGACGGCCAGCCGGGTCGAACCGACGATGTCGACGAACAGGACGCCGACGTAGCGTTCCTCGCCTCCGAGTTCGGTACCGGTCTCGATGGCGCGGCGGGCCACGTCCTCGCCGACGTATCGGCCGAACAGGTTGCGCAATTGCTGCCGTTCGCGCAGGTCGGCGACCATGTCGTTGAACCCGGCCTGCAGCAGCCCGAGGTCGGAGCCGTCGTAGATCTTCACCGCGGCGTTCAGGTCGCCCGCGGAAACCTTCGCCTGCGCGCGCCGCAACTGTTTGATCGGATCGTTGATCGCCGCGACCACCCGGAAGATCGCGAGCACACTGAATGCCAGCGAGGCCAGCGCCATCCACAGGATGGGTCGGAGCAGCCCGGTCGCATCGGTCTCGATGAAGTGCAGTCGCTGCATCGTGATCAGGCCGACGATGACGGCCGTCGGGGCGACGACGCTGATCACCCAGAAGACGGTGATGCGGGTGGTGACGCCGGGGGCGATCGCGTTGTCGGGATTGTTGGCCATCGCGGCGACGGTGATCGGGCGCAGCACCTTCTCGAACTGCAGGAAGCTCAGAACGCAGGTCACCAGGGCGCCGATGACACTGGCCATCGCGACGATGAACGCATCGCGCCGCGAGACGGTGAGGTTTACCACGGTGAACAGGACGCCGCCGATCAACCACATGCCGACGTTCACCGCCGACAGCAGCATCGGCAGCTGGAGGGCGCGGCGTCGTGCCCCTTCGTTGTCCAACCGGGTGCGTCGCCGATGCCAGATGAGCACCGGCAGCGACAACTGGATGCTCAGCAGGGCCCCGACGATCATCGCCACCACCAGGTACACCGCGAAGATCGCCTGGTTGACGGCGGTGATCTCGTCGAGCCGGAACGAGTCGCTGGCCGGCATGCCGAACCGCAGGAATGCGAAGGTGAACAGGGCGCCGACGAGGTTGGCGCGCAGCATGTCGAGGGCAAGGATCGGCCACGGGGTGTGGACCAGCCATTTCCCCGTGTGAATGGCCTTGGACAGCCATGACCGACGTTGCACCACGTCAACCACGGTAGCTGGCTGCTTGCAATTGTTAAACGCGATTGGCCGGGACAGTACTGTCCCAGCTGCGGTTTAGGCTGGCTGCTGTGACAAATGTCTTTGACCGCATGATCGGACAGTCGGCCGTGGTCGCCGACCTGACCGACGCAGCGCGCGCTGCCCGCGGGCTGGCGAACCGCCTCGACGAGGCGGCGATGGGGTCGGTGTCGATGTTCTCGGACGAGGCGGACGCGGGCGCCGACGCCGCCCTGGATGCGGGTGCGCGTGCGTCGATGACCCATGCCTGGTTGTTCACCGGGCCGCCCGGCAGCGGCCGGTCGGTGGCCGCGACGTGTTTCGCGGCCGCCCTGCAATGCCAGGACCCGGACGTCGTCGGCTGCGGCGAATGTCGTGCGTGTACGACGGTGATGGCCCAGACCCACGCCGACGTCCGCAACATCGTCCCGCAGGGATTGAGCCTGTCGGTGGACTCGATGCGCGAGATCGTTCAGGTGGCCTCTCGGCGCCCGGGCACCGGCCGTTGGCAGATCGTCATCGTCGAGGACGCCGACCGGCTCACCGAGCAGGCCGCCAACGCCCTGCTGAAGGTGGTCGAGGAGCCGCCGTCGCGGACGGTGTTCCTGCTGTGTGCGCCGTCGGTCGATCCCGAGGACATCTCGGTGACCCTGCGCTCGCGCTGCCGACACGTGCCGCTTGCGACGCCGTCGACCGCCGACATCGAACGGGTCCTCATCGACCGTGACGGCATCGACCCGCCGGCCGCGTCGTGGGCGGCCGCGGTGTGCGGCGGTCACATCGGCCGCGCGAAGCGGCTCGCCACCGACGCCGACGCGCGTGCGCAACGCGAATCGGCGTTGGGGATCGCCCGTGCGGCCACGCGAGATGCGACGGCCTACAAGGCCGCCGAGGACCTCGTCCGGTCGGCGGAGACGGCGGCCAAGGCGATCAGCGCCGAACTCGACGAGGCCGAGACCGAAGAACTCAAGACCGCATTGGGTGCCGGTGGCACCGGCAAGGGGACCGCCCGGGCCCCGCGCGGCAGCGCGGGTGCGCTCAAGGAGCTGGAGAAGCGGCAGAAGTCACGGGCCACCCGGGTGGGGCGCGACGTCCTCGACCGTGCGCTGGTCGACCTCGCGGCGCTCTACCGGGATGCGCTGGTGATCTCCATGGGCGCCGGGGTGACCGCGATGCACCCGGACAAGACCGACGACATCACCCGGCCGATGGCCGCCTATGCGAGCCCCGAACAGCTGCTGCGCTGCGTGGAGGCCGTGCTGGACTGCCGGGAAGCGTTGGAGGTCAACGTCAAACCGAAGTTCGCGGTGGACGCGATGGTCGCCCGGATCGGGCTCGCGATGCGCAGTCCGGTGCCGCGGTAGTCGGTGTCGCTCGGGCATCGCGATGTTCACCGCGAAGCGCCTCGGGTTACTCAACGGTAATAAAGGGGCAATACCGACCTTCTAGCGTGGCCTCGCATGGCCCCAGTTCCGGCGCGTCCACTCGGTACCGGTCTCGACATCACCGGTCTGACGAAGACATTCGCCACCCGCTCGATCCGCGGATCGAGTTCGGTCACCGCATTGTCTGAGATGTCCCTGCAGACCTCCGAGGGGGCGTTCCTGTCGCTGCTCGGACCGTCGGGGTGCGGCAAATCGACGGTGCTGCGCATCCTCGCCGGACTCGACGACGCCACCACCGGCACCGTCCTGATGAACGGTCAGTCGCCGTCGGAGCTGCAACGCAACCATCAGCTCGGGATCGCCTTCCAGGATTCCGCCCTGCTGCCGTGGCGATCGGTCGAATCCAACATCAAACTGCCGCTGCAGGTGGGCCGTATGCCCAAGGACGACGCGCTGGTGGCCGACCTGATCGAGCTCGTCGGTCTCACCGGATTCGAGAAGGCCAAACCGGCGATGCTGTCGGGCGGGATGCGTCAGCGTGTGTCCATCGCGCGCGCCCTGGTGGTGCGCCCGACCGCGCTTCTGCTCGACGAACCGTTCGGTGCGCTCGACGACATGACCCGTCAGCGTCTCAATATCGAACTGCTGCGGATCTGGACGGAGAAGCCGGCCACCACGCTGATGGTCACCCACGGTATCGCCGAGGCGGTCTTCCTGTCCGACGTCGTCGCGGTGATGAGTCCGCGGCCCGGTCGGGTGATCGAGATGGTGCCGATCGACCTGCCGCGCCCACGCACCCCCGAGATGATGCGCACCCCCGAATTCCATGCGCTGCACGACCATTTGTCCGGTCTGTTGTTTGGGGCCAAGCCCGCCGGCGGTGACACCGGTGCCGGCGAGACCGCCATAACCGCAGGGGCCGCGCATGAGTAGCGCGGTCGTCGGGCAGGCCGCGACCGGCCGCTGGGGTCGGCTGGCACCCGACCGGTGGGCCGCCGGTGCCATCGGGATCGTCGGACTCATCGGCCTCTGGTGGCTCGCCGGTGCCCTCGAATGGTTCAACGGCACCATCCCGACGCCCTGGGCGGTCCTGGCCGCCATCGGGGATCGGGGACTGCAGTTCTACGTCGACAACTTCTCGGCCACCATCTCGCTGGCCTTCCGCGGATTCCTGTGGGGCAACGGGCTGGCCATCGCATTGGCGTTGTTGGTGATCATCATCCCGCCCGTCGAGGGGCTCGCGACACAGCTGGCCATCATCTCCTACTGCACGCCGATCATCGCGGTCGCGCCGATCATCCAGGTGGCCTTCGCCGAGGTGCAGACGATGATCGTGTTCCTCGCCGCGATCTCGGTGTTCTTCACCACCATGATCGGCACGCTGTCCGGCCTGCGGTCACCGCACCGGGGCAGCCTCGACCTCGTACGGGTGTACGGGGGCGGACGATTCGCCCAGCTATGGTTCGTGCGGTCCGTGGCCGCCCTTCCCAATACGCTTGCCGCGCTCAAGATCTCGGCACCCGCGGCGGTGCTGGGTGCGGTTCTCGGCGAGTTCCTGGCGATGCCCGAGCAGGGTGCCGGGCCCGCGATGATCATCGCCCAGCAGGCCGGTGACATCCCACAGGTGTGGGCGATCGCGCTGCTGTGCGGCGTGGTCGCAGGCATCGGGTACGCGATCATCGCGGTGATCGCGCGATTCGTCACCCGGTGGTCCACCGGGACGGCGGTGACGCGATGAGTGTCGGCGCATCGAGTCTGTGGACGATCGCGAAGTTCCTCGGATCGCTGGTCCTGTCGTTCGTGCTGATCCTGGTGATCTGGTGGCTATTCCTGCTCGCCTTCCCCGACATCGGGCCGATCATCGGCCGCACCCCGAGTGACGTTCTCGCCTACCTGTTCACTGATCCCGACGCCGGGCAGAACCGCCAACAGATCACCGATAACCTCTGGATCACGTTGCAGGACTCCGCAATCGGATTCGTCACCGGAATGATCGCGGCGCTGGTGGTGGCCGCGGTGTTCGTGGTGTCGCGGCCCGCGGCGCAGACCTTCATGCCGATCGCGATGCTGCTGCGGTCGGTGCCCCTCGTCGCGATGACCCCACTGATCACCATGATCGTCGGACGCGGTGTGGCGGTGGTGGCGGTGATGGGCGGAATCGTGGTGTTCTTCCCCGCCCTGGTGATGATCATGACCGGATTGGCCGCCGCTCCCAAACACCTCGACGACGTGGTGGCCGTCTACGGCGGAGGTCGCTGGACCGCGTTGCGCGTCTCGGCGATCCCGTCGGCGGTGCCGTCGCTGTTCAGCGCTGCCAAGGTGTCGGTGCCCGGTGCCATCATCGGTGCCACCGTCGCCGAGTGGCTGGCCACCAATAAGGGGCTGGGAGCAACTCTGCAGCAAGCACTTCCGGCCGCGGCTTACGACGAACTGTGGGCCTCGGTGCTGGTGATCACGGTGTCGTCGATCGTCATCTACGCCATCGTCGGCGTGATCGAGACCGTCGTGCTGAGCCAGATGGGAATGACGCCGGCCTGAGATGACCACGACGGTGGGCGATACGAAAAACCATGCAGGGCAACGGCGCTCTCGCTGACACCGGAGAACAGACAACCGGAGAATACTCGGCGGATCACCGACGTCCGCCGGGAGGGGAGAAGGAACAATGACACAACACCACACGCCCGCCCGGGGTTTCGATCGCCGATCGTTCCTGCGCTACTCCCTGATGGCGGGCGGTGCGGCCGGGGCACTGGGTGTCACAGGGGCCCTCTCGGCCTGCAGCAGCGGCAGTTCCGACACCGGGGGCGCCTCGTCGACCAACCCCAAGGTGCAACTCTCCTGGCAGAAGAACATCGAATTCGCCGGTGAATACTGGGCTTTGGAGAAGGGGTACTTCGAACAGGCAGGACTCGGCACCCCCGAACTGCTCACCGGCGGCGGCGCCGGAACCGGCGTGGAGACCGGCCTGACGTCGAACAAGGTGTGGATCGGGATGACCGCCCCGCAGCTCACCGCGCCGGTCATCCTGCAGGGCGCCGCCCTCAAGACCGTCGCGGCGACCTTCCAGAAGAACCCCTTCTGCATCGTCTCCTCGGCCGGCGCGCCGATCACCACGCCACAGCAGATGGCCGGCAAGAAGATCGGTGTGCAGGCATCCAACGAGAACGTCTTCAAGGCGCTGCTCACCGCCAACGGGATGACCGAGGCCGACGTCCAGAAGATCACCGTCCAGTACGACCCGACGCCGCTGACCAAGGGTGAGGTCGACGGATGGGTCGCCTACGTCACCAACGAGCCGATCACGTTGGCGGAGTCCGGTTTTGCCAATACCAACTTCCTGTTCGCCGATTTCAACCTGCCGCTGGTGGCCGAGACGCTGGTGGTCCGGCAGGAAACCATCGACAACGAACGCGACAAGGTGAAGGCCTTCCTCAAGGCCGACATCGCGGGCTGGTACGACGCCGTCGCCGACCCGGCCGGATCGGCGAAACTCGCCGTCACCAAGTACGGCAAGGACCTCGGACTCGACGAGGCCGAGCAGACCAAGGAGGCCACCGCACAGAACGGTCTCGTCGTCTCCGCCGACACCAAGGCAAACGGCCTGCTGACCATGACCGACGCGCTCATCGACCAGAACATCGAGGCGCTGGCCAAGGCGGGCTACACCCTCACCGCCGACCAGATCTTCGACATGTCGCTGATCAAGGAGGTCTACGCGGAGAACCCCGACCTCAAGCGGGCCTGACCGGCGGCGGCCGCGCCCACGGGCATCTCCCGGGGCCGCGGCCGCCGGCTCTTGTACCCTGGACGGCGAGTATCGGCCGGAGAAACCGGTGCCGCGGTCGGCGAGGAGTGAGCATGTCGGACTTCATCAACAAGATCAAAGAGGACGCCAAGGCGCTCGGCGCGGCGATCGACAACGAACTCACCGTGCTCGAAGGCGTCCCCGGCTACGACCCGCTCGCCGACGAGACGTCGGACGACAGCGCAGCGTCCGTCTCTGATGCCCCATCTTCTGGTGACGCTCCCTCCGACGATCCGGCCTCCGATGACACCGAGGGCGGCGGCTCGTCCGCGTAGGGCCCTGTCGTGGCCAGTCTCTTCGTGCGTGCGTTGCACGCGCACCAGTGGATCTACGAGCACTCCGGTGGCCTGATCGGGCATCGGCTGTTGTTCGGTAATCCGACGCTGCTCCTGCACATGACCGGACGCAAGACCGGTCAACCCCGCACCACCGCCCTCACCTACGCCCGGGACGGGCAGGCCTACCTCGTCGTCGCGTCCAACGGCGGATCACCCCGTCCGCCGGCGTGGCTGGCAAACCTCAAGGCCATCCCCGAGGTGGAGATCCAGGTCGGGCGCAAGCACATTCCGGTCACCGCTCGCGCCACCTATCCCGACGACCCCGACTACGCCCTGCGCTGGGAGATCGCCGACAAGGTGAACAGTGGCCGGTACGCGCAGTATCAGGCCAAGACAAGCCGGCCGATCGCGATCGTCGAGTTGATGCCGCGCGGGTGAGGCGGCCCGACGCCACGATCCCGCGGCGCGTGCCGTTGGAATCAACCTGAGTCGGAATGCTGCATGCTTCCGATATCACGGTGACCAAGCTGGGGGAGCACATCGGTGCTCGCGTGGAGGGCGTGCGACTTGGCGGCGACGTCACCGACGAGCAGTCCGAGGCGATCCGGACCGCGTTGGCCGTCAACAAGGTGATCGTATTCTCCGGTCAGGAGCATCTCGACGACGACAGCCAGTACGCCTTCGCGCGCCGACTCGGCGAACCCACCGCACCGCATCCGACGGTGACGTCGCGAGGCGAACAACTGCTCACCATCGAAGGCGCGGCCAACAGTTGGCATTCCGACGTGACCTTCGTCGACCGCATCCCCAAGGCGTCGTTGCTGCGTCCGATAGTGCTGCCGAGCTACGGTGGTGCGACCACCTGGGCGTCCATCGTCGCGGCGTACGAGCAGCTACCGAAACCATTGCGTTCCTTGGTCGATGACTTGTGGGCCACGCATTCCAACCTGTACGACTACGCCGGACAGAAGGAGGCGTCCGGCGGAATTGATGTGGTCCAGAAGGAAGCGCACTACACCGAATTCACCAGCACCGAGTTCTACACGCTGCATCCGGTGGTGCGAGTACACCCGGAGACCGGGGAGCGCAGTCTGTTGCTCGGCCATTTCGCCACGGAGTTCCGCGGCCTCAAAGCATCCGAGTTCGCAAGCCTGCACGCGCTTCTCCAGGCGCGGATCACCAAGCTGGAGAACACCTTCCGATGGAACTGGAGCTACGGTGACCTGGTCATCTGGGACAACCGTGCCACCCAGCACTATGGCATCGCCGACTTCGGCAATCAGAAGCGCGAACTCCACCGCATCACGCTGGCAGGCGACGTCCCCGTCGACATTCACGGACAGGCGAGTCGGATACTCCTCGGCGACGCCTCCCATTATTCATCGGTGGAGCAACCCCAACGGCTGTCGGCGTTTGCGGGGTGAGGCCTGGTGAGGTGGTCGGTGTGCGAGTGGCAGCAGTTTCGGCGGGTTCCGCCCCGGCTCAGGGCCAAGGGGGGCGTCATCCCGCCGGGCGCAGAGGGCGACGGGAACCCGCAGGTCGATCCGCAGCCGCAACTCGAGACCGAACCCGAGGGTGGCTCCGGAGAACTCGCACCGGACGTCGAGGTGCCCGCGAGTGAAGCCCCGGCCGGCGAGGACCCGTCCGACACGGGCCCGAGCCCCGCGCTCGTGCCCGCGGCCTGAGCGCGCCTCGCGAACCACATCGGAATGCCCGGTGCGTCGTCACGTCACCGGGCATTCTGCGTGTCCTCTACGGGGCCGACACGCCTGACTACGCGGCCTCCCGGTCTTCCATTCTCGTCGGGTGAGCACGTTCGGGGGAATAAGCCCCCACTGATTCTATTCGTCATCACGACGATCTTGGTAGCGACGTGGGGCGACCAGAGTTTCCGGGATGCCGTGGTGAGTGGATTGATCTTCGCGCCGGTCGCGTTCGTGGTCTACACCATGTGGGACATCCTGGTGCGCGAGTTTCGACGCGATGGATCGAGGAGCGTCCCCGGCGGGGCGTCGAGGCGTAATCTCTTCGGTCAACATCGCTGTGTAACAGCGTTTTCCGGCGTGTGCCAATCGGCCGATCGGCAACTGTCGGTGCCCCGGTTCCGTCGGGTCAGGGAAAACCGATTGGCGTTCACGCTCGGCAACCTGATACTCTCGTCACCACGTTCACGCGATGCTGTAACTCGCTTGTTGAACCAGAGGCCGGGGTGGATTACAGAAATCCCCCGGTCTTGTCCAAAATTCCTCGGCGCATCCCGGATCAGTCGGTCTGGGGTGCGCCCAGTGTGCCGTTCGACGTCACGGTTCCGGAATTGGTTGCGGCAGAGGCGTTGTCGGGTGCCGACAGTCGGCCCAGCATGATCGTCGATGCCAACATGAGGGCGAGTGCGACGATCACGACGATGTCTCCGGCGTGCCCGACCCGCAGGCTTTCCTGGTAGATGGTGAGGCCCAATGCCATCGCGGCAACCGGTTTGAGCACGGTCACCGCGGGCAGGCTCGTCTGTACGTCGCCGGCCTGGTAACTGGACTGCTGCCACAGCGTTCCGAGGGTGGCCGTCACCGCCATCGCCCAGAACTCCCAACTCGCCAATCCGGTCAGGAAGCCATGGCCGAACTCGGCGATGGTGGTCTTGGTCAGTGGGGCCGAAACCCCCAGCAGGACACCGGCTGCGATCGCCAGTGCCAATGACCGCCAGGTGCCGTGTGGCAGCCGCGAGCCGACTCCGACACACACCGCGACCAGCGGCACGATGATGATGATCGGAATGATCCATGCACTGAACGCGGGATCCTCGATGCCGTGCATCGGTTGCCCCAGCACCATGAATACCACCAGTGAGGCGAAGAGTATTGCCGCCCAAATCCATTCCCGGGCGATTAGCCTGCGGTGCTCGGTGATCGCGGCCAGTGGTAGCGCAAACAACAAGGTGCTCACCAACAATGGCTGCACGAGCATGAGACTGCCGACCGCCAACGCCCATGCCTGCACCACGAATCCGAGGATGTCGGCGCCGATACCGAGTAGCCAGGTCTTGCGGCGGGCGAGAGTCACCAGGAATCCTGCGCCGGTCGCGCCCTCGTCCGGCAATCCCTGGGTGCCCTTCGCCTGGAGTACCGACGCAAGCGCGAACAGCATGGCGGCAACCAGTGCCAGGATCATCGGCAGGATCACGTCTACTCCACAATGTCGGGTCGTTCGGCGGTCATCGACATCGCTAGAGGTTACCCGGGGCGGCCGTTCACATGTCCGCTACGTCCGAATGGTCGAGACATGGCTACCTCACGAATGTCTCCGGTTGCGGCCTGGTAGGTGCTGGTCTTCGCAGTTGCTCAGGCAGTCGCCGTCTTCCTGCCTCTGCTCGTCATGCTCCAAACTGTCGAGTGCGGCGCAGTGGTCGGTCGAAGCACCAGCGTTCATAGACCGGTGAACTCGACTGTGGCAAGCCGTGACTCTGGGTCGCAGGAAGGCGTCGAGCACCGTGTCGCGTCCGTGCGGGGGAACCTGCGTGCCGGAACCAGCCATGTGGTCACGCCCGAAGACTGCTGTGAACTGTGTGTTCTCGTGGAGCCGCCCAGGGGAATCGAACCCCTGACCTATTCATTACGAGTGAATTGCTCTACCGACTGAGCTAGGGCGGCGTGCTGCGCGAGGCAGCGCCCACGAGTGTAGCGAGTGGGCTTCGGGGAGCCAAAACCGGCCGGGCCTCGGTCGGCGATGCAAGGTCGTATCGTCGGATCGTGACCGCTCCACGTAGCCGGTAACCGCTGCCGAAGCCACTGAGCAGCTCGGCGACCCCTGGCGCGTGATGGCCGACGCCGCTCATGCGTCATTCCGCACCGGGAACATGGTCACCGTTGGCACCTTTGTCGTCCGCATCATCGATGCCTCCGAGCGGGCCGATCACCATCCCGACATCGACCTGCGATACGGCTCAGTGCACATTCGTCTGAGCACGCACAGCAATCGCCGCATCACCAGGGTCGACGTCGCCCCGGCCACTACGATCGCGGCGATCGCCGCCGAGCTCACGCTTGCAGGCACCCCTGCCCGTTCGGGCGCGTCGACATCGACCTCGCCGCACTCGACATCGCCGCTCGCACCCTTCTGGCGGGCGGCGCCGGCCTACGTGACGGGCCCGAACACCACGGCCGACCTCGAGGACCCCGACGGCATCCTGCCGACGGTGTGGGTTTCAACAGATGGACACCGAGCGACCGCAACGCAGCCGCACCCACGTCGGCCCATGGGTTTCCCATGATGCGGTCGCCGAGCGGATGGCTGCGGTGATCGCGGCCGGTTGGCACCTCGTGAGCGACGAGTTTGCGCCCGAATGCGTGGGTGCTGGCCGACGTTGAGGGTAACGAGATACGCCTATGAATCTGGCAAGACCGGATCGCCCTCGAAACCGATGTGTTCAGGTCAGACCGTGGGCCCGCCGGTGGCGTAGATGACCTGGCCGGTGACATAGGCCGAATCCGGCCCGGCCAAGAAGGAGGCGACTCCAGCAATATCCTCGGGCTGGCCGACCCGACCGAGCGGGATCTGCTTGGACGCCGTGGCCACGAGATCATCGAACTCCATCCGCATGCGTGCGGCAGTCGCTCGGGTCATCGCCGTGTCGACAAAGCCGGGAGCGATGGCATTCGCGGTGATCCCGAATCGACCCAACTCGACGGCCAGCGTCCTGGTGAACCCTTGGATACCGGCCTTGGCTGCGCTGTAGTTGCTCTGCCCACGGTTGCCCAACGCGGCGACCGAGGAGATGTTGACGATGCGGCCGGCGCCGGCGGCCGCCATGAACGGCTGAACCGCCTGAGTCGTGATGAAGGCCGCGCGCAGGTGCACGTTCATCACGTCATCCCAATCCTGCAGTGTCATCTTGTGAAAGAGGTTATCGCGGATGTATCCGGCATCGTTGACCAGGACGGTGGGGTCCCCAAGGGTCTGCTTCGTCGATTCCACTGCTGCGGCAACGGCATCGGGATCGCGGACGTCGGTCACCACGTGGTGCACCGTGCCCTTATTCGACAGCCTTTTGGCGGTTGGCTCGAGTTCGGAGGCATCGTTGTCGAGCAATGCCACAGCCATGCCGTCGGCGAGTAGGCGGGCGGCTACTGCTGCTCCGATGCCGCGGGCGGCTCCGGTGACCATGGCCACCTGAGAAGTGTTTTCAGACATGGATTCTCCTGATCATTGAGTGGTGGAGGTGTAGTTGCGGGCTCGTCAGCGGCCGACGAACCGGGGTTGACGCTTCTCCAAGAATGCGTGGCCGGCCTCGGTGGCATCGGCGCTGAGGCCGGTCGCCACATGTCGACGGCATTCTGTGCGAAGGCATTCGGTGAAGGAGAGTTCTGTGGCGTCATTGAGGTTGGCTTTGATCGCGGCGAGGGCAAGAGGCGGGCCGGCGGCCAATCGCTGGGCCATGGCGTCGAGGTGCGACTCGAACTCTGCGGCGACGACGCTCTGCGATGCCAGGCCGATCTCGACGGCCCGAGCGGCGGTGATTCTCTCGTTGAGCAACAAGACTTCATGGGCGCGGGCCGACCCGATGAGTCGGGTCAACGACCATGACAACCCGAAGTCACCGCTCATGGCCGCGGTGAGAAATGCGGCGCGAAAGACCGCCGATTCGGAGATCACCCGGAGATCGCACGCGGCGGCGAGTGCAAAGCCCGCACCTGCGGCCGCGCCGTCGACCGCAGCGATACTCACCATGTGACCTGCGCGCAGGATCTCTGCCGCCCGGACGTGCGCGCGCAGACGGCTTTCGGCCACCGCAGGGGTGAGCCCGGTGTGATCAACGGTGAGATCACCACCCGCGCAGAAGGCGCGGCCTGCCCCGCGGATGACGACGACCCGGGTTGACTCGTCGCCGTCCAGCGACTCAAGGGTTTCCACGAGCTGGTCGAGGAGGGCGTCGTTCATCGCGTTCATCGCCTCGGGACGGTTGAGGGTCACCGTGGCGATTGCGCCGCTCCTGGCGAGCGTCACTTCGTTCATTACTGTCTCCTGATGAGTTGGGGCGCCGCAGACGGCGCGTGATCGGTGGCGTAGACATGGCGGGGCTTCACATATCCGGCCAGCCGGTCAGCCCGGTCGGTTCGGTGGTGTCGTGCGCGGCCGAGATCTGTTCTGCTGTCATGCCTGCTCCCGACAACACAGCCTCAGTCTGGTCGGTGCGATCAGTGGCACCGGCTCGCACGGGAGTACGCGAGAGCCGGGGGATCGCCGGAGCAGCAGAGTCATAGGTGAAGCTGTGCCGGTACCGGATATGAGAATCGGCGGACACCTCGTCGGGGTCGAGGACCGGGGAGACACAAGCATCCACTCCGGCGAAGACCTCGGTCCATTCCGCACGGGTGCGCGAGGCGAATACCGCGGTGAGGTCGGCCGCGATCCGCGGCCAGGCGGTGCGTGGATACTGGGGTGGCACCGCACCGAGCCCGAGCGTTGACCACAGTGCTGCAAAGAATTGCGGTTCCAGCGCGCCGACGGCCATGTATCGGCCGTCGGAGGTTTCATAACACCGGTAAAACGGTGCGGCTCCGGCTAATACGCTCTCCCCGCGGCTGGGGGCGGCCGAGGTTCCCCACATCTGGCGGTGCATGGACATCAGCGACACTGCCCCGTCCACCATCGCCACATCGAGGTATTGGCCGGCCCCGGAGCGGGTGCGCTCGAAGAGCGCGGCAACGATGGCCATTGCCGCCACGAGAGAGCCTCCGGCGAAGTCTGCCACCAGGTTCAGTGGGATGCTCGGCGGACCATCGGTGGGCCCCAACATTGCCAACATTCCGCTCATCGCAAGGTAATTGATGTCGTGGCCGGCCGCGTTCCGCATTGGTCCGTCCTGGCCGTATCCGGTCAGGGAACAGTAGATCAGGTCGGGTCTGATACCGCGCAGATCGTCATAGCCTGCCCCGAGTCTTGCGGCGACACCGGGGCGAAAGCTCTCGACAAAGACATCGGATTCGGCGGCCAGCCGATGCAATGCCTGTTGGCCAGCAGTAGATTTGAGATCCAACGAGATAAACCGCTTGCCCCGGGACACCGCATCCAGTGGTAGCCCTGCCCGACCGCCGCCCACGACGGTCACCTCGGCGCCGAGATCGGCGAGCAGCATCGTCGCATAGGGGCCGGGTGCCAGTCGAGACATGTCGAGGATCGATACCCCGGATAGTGGTCCTGTCATGGGGGCGGCGTATCGAGTCTCATCAATTGTCGGCGGTACGTCGGTGCTCATCTCTCAGCGCCCACTGAACTTGGGAGTACGTTTGCCGACAAAGGCACTGATGCCCTCGGCCACGTCGGCGGTGTGATTGATGATCTCCACGGCATACTCGGCTTCGCGCAGCGATTGATCAAGAGTCTGCACGCCGGCGTTGCGCACCAACCGCTTGACGATTCGGGTAGTCAGTGGTGCGGTTGCCGCGAACTTGCGGGCGAGTGCGAGGGTGGCGCTCGCGGCGTCGTCGACGACCTCGGTGAGCAACCCCAGCTCGAGTGCCTGTTGTGCATCGTAGATCTCGTTGCCCCACAGCATCTTTAGTGCCTGGTCGGTGCCCATGGCGTGACTGAACAACCATGCTCCCCCCTCATCGGGGAGCAGGCCCACGCGGCCGGAGGTGTCGCCGAGTCGGGCGGTGGCATCGGCGATGCGGATATCGCACGCCAGCGCCAGGGCCAGACCGCCGGCAACTACAGGGCCGCTGATCATGGCGATGACCGGCTTCTCGCAGATCGCCAGGGCTCGGATCACCGAGTGCATACCTTCTCGAATCACCACCCCATGCCCGAACTCGACGGCCGCGGCGTGCTCGGTCTCATACGTGCTTGTGAGATCCCCGCCGGCACAGAAGGCCCCGCCCGCACCGGTGATGATGAGTACCCGTGCGGTGTCATCGGCGGTGAATTGCGCTATTGCCGAAGTTATTTCGATAGCAGTCTGGGTTCGGTAGGCATTGCGCAGAGGAGCTCGGTTGATGGTGATCCGGCGAATGCCCGGTTCCCAATCGTCGACGACGATATCGGTCGACGGGTTGGATACGAGGGGTTGGGTCATCGTGGTCCTCCGGAGATCTCGGCCGGTGTGGTGTCCCTGGCTTGTCGTGTCAGTGAGCGGCGGTCCGTCTTGCCGGTGGGCGACAACGGTAGTGAGTCGAGAAAGTGAATCCGCCGCGGGTGCGCGTATGCAGGACCTTCGGTAAAGAAGAACTCGCGGAGGCTCGCCTCATCCAGGTCGGACCCGGTCTCACGAACGATGAAGGCAACTGGCACCTGCCCTTTGGTGTCATGAGGCAGGGCGACAACCGCGACATCGCGTACCTGTGGATGCCGGGTCAGGATCGCCTCGACCTCGGCCGGATACACGTTTTCGCCACCGACATTCATGCGATCATCGGCGCGCCCCCGAAAGTAGAGCCAGCCGTCTTCATCACTCACGGCCAGGTCGCCGGTGGCGAACCAGCCGTCGGCCTTGCGTTTACGGGCATCCTCATCGGGCCGTCCCAGGTAACCCAGCGTGGTACACAGCGGGCTGCGCAACCATAGTTCGCCGGTGTTGCCGGGGGCTACCTCTTCCCCGTCGTAGTCGACGATCCGGGCCTCGAATCCAGGCAGTGGCCGGCCGATGCTTCCGTTTCGGCGAGGACCGATGAGGGGGTTCATCGTCGCGGCAGGGCCACATTCGGTGAGCCCATAGCCCTCCACGAAACGCGCATTGGGGAAGACCTCGGTGAGCCGGTCGATCAGGCTCGGTGGCATCGGAGCCGAGCCGCAGCAGATCAATCGCAAGGCGCTGTAGTCGCGTGCGAGTTCCGAATCAGGCTGGGACAACATGAGTTTGAACATCGCCGGAACCCCCAACGAGTAAGTGGCTCGCTGTTCGGCAAAGGTGCGCAGCACGGTAGCGGGCTCGAAGGAGGGCAGGATATACACAGAACCGCCGACAAAGAGCATCGGCAGAATCCCACATGCTGCGGCGTTCATATGGAACAGCGGGGCTGCCAGGACGACTCGATCCGAGGGATTGAGATAGCAGTTCTGACTGAGTAGTTGGGCATCGCGCAACAGCATCTGGTGGGCAAGTTTGACACCTTTGGGGGTGCCGGTGGTCCCGGAGGTGTAGGGCGCCCAGGCCAGTTCCTCAGGGTGTGAACTCATCTCGGGTCGCTGGGCCGGCGACGACGCCAGCCATGCCTCGTGTTCGACCATGTGTGATTGAGATCCATCCGCCGTGACCGCCAGTATTACGCGTTCATCGTCGGCAAAACATGCGGCGTGGGCTGCGGCGGTGGTGCCGGCAAGGACGGCGACGGCGCCGCTGTCGTTGAGATGCATTCGGTGCATCGCTTCGGTGAGGTTGGGATTCACCGGGACGGCAACGGCACCGGCACGGATTGTTCCCAAGGTGGCCTCGACAAACCGGATATCGTTCTCCCACAAGATGAGTACTCGGTCGCCGGCGTGAATCCCGGCGGCGAGAAGCCCGCACGCCACCCGATTGATTCGCTCGTCGAGTTCACGATAGGTGAAGGTACGGTCGTGTTGGATCAGTGCCGGCTCGTCGGGGCGGAAGTGGAGTCCGAAGTCGGTGATCGCGCCGAGGTTGTCGGTGAACGCAAATCCGGGCATGAGTGGTCCTTTCGGTGGGTGTCGCCGAGTTCTTCAGTCTCGGCTGATGACCAGCGAGGCGTTTTGGCCGGCGAAGCCGAAGGCATTCACCTGAAAGGCGTCGAGATCGACTGAGCCCGGGGAGCCGAGCGGAACACGAAACTGGATGTCGGGTTCGAGATCGGTGGTCGAGGCGGTCGGCGGGAGGGCTCGGGTCGCGAGGGTGTGCAGACCGGTGATGACGCCCATCACTCCGGCTGCCCCGGCCGTATGCCCGACATGACCTTTGATGGATGTGGCACACACTGACTCGCCGAAAACGGTGTTGATGGCCAAGATCTCGGCGGCGTCGCCGACGGGCGTTCCAGTGCCGTGTGCCACGACCGCGCCGATCTCGCCGGGGTGGAGCCCGGCATCGGTTTGGGCCGCCTGCATTGCCGCTATTTCCCAGCGCGCAGACGGATCGGGGGAGGAGGGGTGATAGCCGTCGGACAGCGAACCATAACCGCGGACGATTCCGTCGATGCGGGCACCGCGAGCGCGAGCGTGTTCGGCGCGCTCGAGGATCACTACGCCCGCACCGTCGCCTCCCATGACCCCCTTGCGATTACGGTCGAATGGGCGGCAGATCTCGTGCGGGTTGTCGATGTCGGTGGGTGACATGCCGTACCGGGCGGCGCCGAGGCTGCTGATCTTGACGCCACCGTTGTCGGTTCCGCCGGCGATCGCCACATCGGCCTGGCCGCTGGCGATCATGCGTGCGGCAATACCGATCGCGTCCAGCGACGATGCGCATGCGGTTGAGATCGTCAGCAACGGGCCATGAAGATTCCAGCGCAGCGCGATGTGTCCGGCCGCCATGTTGGGCCACGCCATCATCTGTAGCTTTTTGGGTACCGAGCCGTAACCGCCTGCGTCATAAGCCTCTTGGGCTCCGGCGAGAGTTGCTGCTCCCGCCATCGAGGTACCCATGACCACGGCGGTGCGAAGTGGGTCGAGCTGGCCGATCCCGCAATCTGCGACGGCCTCGGCGGCGGCGGCCACGGCGTACTGGGCGAATCTGTCGCTGCCGCGTTCGGTGCGTTCATCGAGCCAGTGAGTCGGGTCGAATCCGGTGACCGGGGAGTAGTAGAGATGACCTCCGGTCTCTGCCGACCATGGCGTGGCTTCGACTGCCACGGTGGCTTTGTCCAGACCGGCGCAGAAGTCGGGGATGGTCAGGCCGAGGCTGGAGATCACGCCCTGTCCGGTGATCGCGACGGTTGTCATGTCGGAGTCCTCTCGCCAGTGCCACCGCTATGTGACGGCGGGCACATGAAATCTAGCGAGAATATGACATTGATGTCAATATCAAGTGTGCGGATGTGGACGCGGATGCGGGCGCAGACAAGCCCCGGGCGGTCGGCTGGAGCACCAGGGCGCGGCGGTGGTTATCGGTGGGGGAGCGCGGGGTGAATCTCGGTCAGGGGTGTGTGGCGTCGAACGCCGGGGCATCCTCGCCGAGCCCAATGCCCTGACACCAGATGTTGGTGATGGTGCGTACCGCGGTGTCGATGTCGACACCCTCTGGGTTGTCGCGGAAGATACGGATGGAGAACTGCATCACCATGGCGTTGAGAGCGCGCGCGGCGTAGTGGGGATCGATGTCTGTCGAGATGTCGCCGCGCTGCTGGAGCCGCAACAGTGAGCGTTCGGTTCGCTCGATGTTGAAGTGAATCAGCTCCTCGAGTAGCCCGCCGATCTCGGGATCAACAGCGGCGGCCACCGACCACGCTTCCATCAGGCGCCAATGTTTGCCGTAGCCCTCGAGGTAGGCGCGGTTGGAGGCCTCGACCACATCGCGGGCGTTGAGGCGCTCGACTCCGGCCTCGTGTTGACGGGCAGCTTCTTTGATCGCATCCTGCTGGGTCTCGATCACTGCCAGAAAGGCTGCCTCTTTGGAGGGGAAATAGGTGTAAAAGGTGCCGTATGCGGCGCCGGCTTCTTTGACGATGTCGGCAACCCGGGAATCGATGAATCCGTCGCGCTCGAAGACGACGCGAGCTGCATCGAGCAGTCGATCGCGTGTGCGGCGCCCCTTCTCGCTGAGTTGATCGACACTCTTTGCAGGTCGATCATCGGGGCTGGTCACATCGCTGGACATCGTCGGCTCACGATACCGGACTGCGGTGGTCGACTCGGTGAGCGCTCGCGCTTGCCGTCACACCGAGTCGATCACTCCGCATGTTGCGGCCAAACCCTCGGCGCGGGCCGCAGCACCGACGGCGTGGGTCTGCTTCTCGTGTGCCGTGTTGGTCTGCGCAATGCCCTCGGTTCGCGAGGTCGCCGCCGGCCGGCCGTAGACGCGCGGTACGCACGCCGGGAGGCGAGCGTAGGTGGCTGCGGGTGGGAACGACTCTCGGTGTTCGGTGGGAGATGTGCCGAAGGCCCGACCGAATACCGGTGGTGAACGACCCGACGCTGGTCAATCCGACCGCCGCGCAGATGTCGGCGACGCTGCGGTCGGTGCCGCGCAGCATCGCCGCGGCTCGTTCCATCCGCCGCGTGGTTCGGCGAATCGGGTGTCGACCAGTTCCTTCGCACGGAGCAGGCGACGCGCAGGCGGACGCGAGGGCATGGATCGATTATGAGTCCTGCGCGTCGCGGCGGAGGAACTCCGCGCCCCGCGGCGACAATTCGTATCCGACGTCGAGGCTGTGGGTCAGCCCGAGCTTCTTGAGTTTCCGGACGTCGAGCTTGAACTCGGCCGTGGTCGTCCGATCTCGGCGGCCAACTCGGTGGAGACCACCGCGGGACGACGGCCGATGAGGGACAACACTTCTCGCGTCCACGGGCCGTGCGTGGAGTGGGCGTCGAGGCGATCGAGTCGTCGTTGCAGGTCGGTGAGGTCGTCGTCGGAGAGCGTGGCGTCGTTACGCAGTGCGATGCGGAGGTCCGGTCCGGCATATCTCAGTCCGATCCGGAAGACGGGAGCTTCGTTGCGACGCAACGCCTACCGGCATCGGCCACGGAATCGAAACCGGCACGGCGGGCGTCGTCGTCGGTGATGTCGGCGAGGGTGATCTCCTCGACCGAGGTCACCTCGACGACGATCTCGTTGCTGATGAACCGCGAACCCGCTGCGACGCGCGGCGACGTCCATCGTCGAAAGGCCAGATCCACCTCGCCGTCGACGATGCGTCCCGTCAGCCGTGCCGGTATCAGCATGGCGCCCAGGATAGTAGCGATATCCGCGCGTCACACGCGATTGCGGGTCGTATCGTCGGGTCATGACCGAAACCCCACGCACACCCCTCACCGCCGCCGAGGTCACCGCCGCCGTCGCCGATCCGTGGCGCGTCATCGGGGACGCCCTGCAGGCGGCCTACGCCACGTCGAACATGGTGACCGGTGGTCGATTCGTCGCCCGCATCATCGACGCGGCCGAGGCGGCGAATCATCACCCCGACATTGATCTGCATTACGGCTCAGTGCATCTCACGTTGAGTACGCACAGTTCACATCGGATCACCGCGGCCGACGTCGCGTTGGCCGGTGCCATCGCCGACATCGCCGCCGAGATGGACTTGTCGCCACTCGCCGCGCCGCCCGCCCGGTTCGACCTCGCGATCGACGCCCTCGACCTCGAGGCGATCCGTCCATTCTGGCGTGCGGTGCTCGGCTACCGCGACGATCCCGAGCACACCCTCGCCGACCTCACAGACCCCGACGGACTGCTCCCACCGGTGTGGTTTCAGCAGATGGATTCCCCACGGTCACAACGCAGCCGGATGCACGTCGACCTCTGGTTGCCGCACGACGTGGTCGCCGACCGGATGGCCGCGGCCCTCGACGCCGGCGGTCGACTGGTCACCGACGAGCACGCCCCCGAGTTCTGGGTGCTCGCCGACGCCGAGGGCAACGAGATCTGTCTGTGCACCTGGCAGGAGCGGGAGGGTGCCCAGACCGAATGACGAGAAACGTCCCCGTGGGCGGCCGGCTCGGGATTATTGCGGTGAGAGGGCCTCACGGGGACGTTTGTGGTCATCGGGGCAGGGCGCCGTTCAGCAGATCCCTTCGGCATGCGCCGCTGCGGCCACAGCGGCGGATACGGCCGGCGCCACCCGGTGATCCAGGGGGCTCGGGACTATCTTGTCGACGGCGAGATCGTCGGCGACCACCGACAGGATCGCTTCTGCCGCAGCGATCTTCATGCTTTCGGTGATACGGCGCGCACCGGCGTCAAGGGCACCCTTGAACACGCCGGGGAAGGCGAGGACGTTGTTGATCTGATTCGGGAAGTCGCTGCGTCCGGTGGCGACGACGGCGGCGTGCTTGGCCGCGACATCCGGGTGGATCTCCGGGTCCGGGTTGGACAGGGCGAAGACGATCGCGTCGTCGTTCATCGAGGCGATGAACGCCTCGTCGATCTGCCCCGCCGAGACGCCGATGAACACGTCGGCACCGGCCAACGCCTCGGCCGCGCCGCCGACCAGACCACGCGGATTGGTCCGCTGGGCGAGGTCTTCCTTGAATTCGTTGAGGCCGTCGCGGCCGACGGAGACGATGCCTTTGGAATCGAGCACCACCACGTCGGCGACGCCCGCGGCCAGCAGAATGTTGGCGCACGCGACGCCTGCGGCACCGGCACCGGAGATCACCACACGCAGATCGGTCAGGCCGTGGTGGAGCAACCGGGCGGCACCCTTGAGCGCGGCGAGCACGACGATGGCCGTGCCGTGCTGATCGTCGTGCATGACCGGGCAGTCGAGGGCCTCGATCACGCGGCGTTCGATCTCGAAGCAGCGGGGCGCCGAGATGTCCTCCAGGTTGACCGCGCCGAAGCTCGGGCGCAGCCGGACGAGGGTCTCGACGATCTCGTCGGGGTCTTTGGTGTCGAGCACCAGCGGGATCGAGTTGAGGCCGGCAAAGGTGCGGAACAGCGCCGACTTGCCCTCCATCACCGGCAGTGAGGCGCGCGGGCCGATGTCGCCGAGGCCCAGGACGGCCGATCCGTCGCTCACGACGGCGACGAGCCGGTCGGTCCAGGTGTAGCGGTTGACCAGATCGGCCTCGGCGTTGATTGCGCGTGACACCTGCGCCACGCCGGGCGTGTAGGCGATGGACAGGTCGCGCTTGGTCTCGATGGGGGAACGCAGTTCCACGGTCAGTTTGCCGCCGGCATGGGCCAGAAAGATCTCGTCGTCGGTGATGGGGGCGTCGGCGATCGTGGGCTCGCCGGGTCGTGTTGTGGTGTTGTCGTCCGTACTTGTCACGGGCATTTCCTCCTGGTCGGGCGACGGGCTCAGCGTCACCTGTTCTGCGCGACGTGTCGGCGTTGACGCGTCGCGGCGTGGTCGTGCTCGGCGCCAGCGCGGGGGGTATGCCGTCAGCCGTCGCACGTTGCATCCGCATCGCATGCCTGGTCAGGCGCCACGCGGATTGCTCGCAAGTGTCTCACCCACGTCCGACGACGCGGTCACAGTGGTCGCGTTGTTGTGTTCCGTGCAACTCCGGGGTGGCCGTTCCGCCCGGTCCGCCGCTAGCATTCATCTTGTGTCTATGTTGCATGCGTCCGTGCCGTCGGCCGCCGACCGGGTGTACGGCGAGGTCAAGGAGCTCATCCTGACCAACGAGATCGCCGGCGGTGAGCTGATCTCCGAAGGGGAGGTCGCCGGCCGCTGCGAGGTCAGTCGCACGCCCGTGCGGGAGGCCTTCCTGCGGCTGCAGGCCGAGGGCTGGATGCGTCTCTACCCCAAACGCGGTGCCCTGGTGCTCCCGGTGACCGAGCGGGAGGCGCGCGACGTCGTCGACGCCCGCCGATTGCTCGAGGGTCACGCGGTGCGGGCCGTGGGGGATGCGTCGGCGGCGACGCTGGCCGCGGAACTGCGTGACAATCTCGAGCGGCATCGCCTCGTGCCCGCCGACGACATCGCCGACTTCGCGCGGATCGACGCCCAGTTCCATCAGCTCATCGTCGTCGCCGGAGACAACGAGTTGCTCGCCGGCTTCTTCACCGGACTCGGTGAACGGCATCGCCGGATGACGACCGCGAGCGTCCACCGCGATGCGCGCATCGCTGCGCGCATCCTCGCCGATCACGCCGAACTCCTCGAACTCATCGCGCAGCGCGACGCCGACGGCTTCGACGCCGCGTTGACGAGGCACCTCGACGCCGTCCACAGCGTCGGTGCCACTCGCAACCGGCCCGGAGATGACCGATGACCCTCACCACCGAATTCCCGTCGTCGACGACGACCCGCCGCCGTACGTGGCCCGCAGTCGCCCTGGCCGTGTTCGCCTCGGCCTGGGGCGGCAACGAGTTCACCCCGCTGCTGGTGATGTATCGGCAGAGCGGTGAGTTCTCCGCCGTCATGGTCGACGCCCTGCTGTTCCTCTACGTGCTGGGCATCGTGCCCGCCCTGCTGATCGGCGGCCCGCTCTCGGACCGGTTCGGCCGACGGCCCCTGATGATGCCCGCGCCGATCTTCGCCGCACTCGGGTCGGTGCTCCTGGCGCTCGGTGCGCATTCGGTGGCGCTGCTGTCGATCGGACGCGTGTGCAGCGGTGTGGCACTGGGATTGTCGATGGCCGTCGGCGGCAGCTGGATCACCGAGCTGAGCATCCGGGGCGGTGACAAGGCGGCGGCGGGTGCTCGGCGGGCCGCGATGAGCCTGACCGCCGGCTTCGGCATCGGCGCCGGGGTTGCCGGAGCGCTGGCCCAGTGGGCGCCGTGGCCGCATGTCCTCGCCTACGCCGTCAACATCGCGATCGCCGCGATCGCCGCGGTGCTGATCCTACGAGTCCCGGAAACGGTTGCGCGGCAGACCGATCCGGGTCGACTGTTCGATGATCTGAAGATCCCGTCGGCCGGACACCGCCGCTTCCTGCTCGTCGTGCTCCCGGTGGCGCCGTGGGTGTTCGGGGCGTGTGCGTCGGCCTATGCGGTCATTCCGGCGCTGATGTCCGCGCGAACCGCGGGTGCGCCGATCGCCTTCGCGGCGTTGTGCTGTGTGCTCGGACTCGCCGCGGGTTTCGGCATTCAATCCCTGGGTCGCCGCATCGACGACCCCGACGGCGTGCGTGGCGTGGTCAGTGCGCTGGTGGTCCTCGCGATTGGAATGGTGTTGGCGGCCTTGGCTGCTCACGTCCTGACCATCTGGCTGTCGCTGGTCGCGGCGACCGTCCTGGGCTGCGGGTACGGCATGGCGATGATCGCCGGACTGCTGGAGGTGCAGCGCATCGCTCGTGACCATGGAGCGCGGAATCCCTCCGGCCGTAGTGATCTCGCCGGATTGACGGCGGTGTTTTACGGGGTCACGTACCTGGGCTTCGCGGTTCCCGCCGTCTTGGCTTGGGTGTCAGAGAGTTTCGGGGCGATCACCTACACCGACATGTTCGGCTTCGGTGTCGTCGCGGCGCTGATCTGCCTGGCCGTCGTGCTGGTGGGGCATCGTCGCCATCGCGTCGGCGACGGTGACTGAAACCCCTACTCGCCGAACACGGTGTGCAACACCGCGAGTTGTTCGGGGGTGGCCCTCATCAATGTCTCCGGCGGCGGGTCGGCGATGTTGTTGACCATATCCAGCAGAGTGCGGCCGGCGTCGGTGACGAGGACGTGTTTGGATCGGCGGTCGGTGGGTGACGGTTCCCGGGTGACATACCCGGCGGACTCCAGGTCCGACACGGCCACCGACGCGGCCGGCGCGTCCATCATCGCCGCATGTGCGACCTCCTTGAGTGTCATCGGCTTTCGTGCGACGCGTCGGAGCACGCGGTAGCGACTGAAGGGGAGCCCGGTGGTCGCGACCACGTCGCGCCTCCACTGATCGCGCGAGTCGATGACGGCGGCGGCGATGGCGCGCCAGATCTCGGTGCGCAGGCGGTCGGCGTCGGTCGGCTCAGACGCGCGGGACTCAGGCATCGGCGGGCTCCGGATCGATCAGCACGCGAGCCACCTCGTTGGAGGTGTGCTTGGCCCACCGCGTCGTCGACACGATCCCCAGGATCAGGATGGTCGCGGAGAACACCACGACCAGCAGCCACATTGGGTGCATGTCGGTGCTGAAGGACGGGCCGATCCCGGCCGCGGCGACGCCGGTGATGCTGCCCGCCAGCGCCACCCCGATGCTGACGCCGACCTGCCGGCTGGTCGACGCGACCGCGGCGGCCGCACCCGCCCGGTGTCGTGGCATGCCGCTGACCGCGGAGTGGGTGATCGGCGCGTTGATGGCGCCGAAGCCGATGCCGAAGATCGCGAAGATGATGCCGATCTGCACCAGGGAGGTGCCGGCGTCGATGGTGATCATCAGGGCCGAACTGATCAGCATCGCGATGCCGGCCACCACCAGGGACGGACGGGTGCCGAACTGGGCGACGGCCCGCCCGGACAGCGGCGAGAGGATCAGCACGGCGAGTGCGGCGGGCAACAACATGGCGCCGGTCGCGATCGCGGACAGGCCGCGGATCTCCTGCAGGTACAGCGACATCAGGAACAGGAACGCACCCCAACTCGCGAAGGCGCAGACCGCGATGGCGGTCGCGGCGGAGAACGGCACGCTCCGGAAGAAGCGCAGTTCGATGAACGGATCGCGATGACGGCGTTCGGCGATGAGGAATCCGACGAAGGCGAGCACGGCGACGGCGAACACGATGATCGTGCGCGGCGATCCCCACCCGTGGCCCGGTCCCTCGATGAGGCCGTAGACGACCGCGGCGAGCGCGAGGACCGCCAGGGCCTGACCGACGGGATCGAGGGTGCGCATGACGGGTGAGCGTGATTCGGGCACGTAGAGCGCGGTCAGGGTGACCGCGATGAGGCAGATCGGGATGTTCACCCAGAACACCGCCCGCCAGTCGATGAGGTCGATGAGGGCGCCGCCGACCATCGGACCGACCGCCATCGAGATCCCGACGACCGCACCCCACATGCCGATCGCCCGGGCGCGTTCCTTGGGATCGACGAAGACCTGCGTGATGATCGACATCGCCACCGGATTGAGCATCGAACCGCCGATCGCCTGGAGGGCGCGGGCGGCGATGAGGATGCCGATCGACGGGGCGAGGCTGCAGGCGAGGGAGCCGACGGCAAAGGTGATCAACCCGATCTGGAAGAGGCGGCGCCGGCCGTATCGGTCGGCGGTCGCCCCGGACAGCATCAGCAGGCTGGCCAGCACCAACGTGTAGATGTCGATGACCCACTGCAGGGACGAGACCGAGGCGTTGAGGTCGGTGCGGATCGCGGGAAGGGCGACGTTCACGATGGTCGCGTCCATCGACACGATCAGCAGACTCATACAACAGGTCGCGAGGATGACCGTCTTGCGGCGAGGGGTCAGCTCGACGGAGGTAGTTGTAGACATACAAAGATTGTAGAACTACAACCAATATTCGGCCAGGGTCACGTGGTCATGGGTTTCGGGCGGGGTCAGGCGTCGGGGTCAGGCGTCGGGGTAGCCGTTCGGATTGCCCGACTGCCACCGCCAGGTGTCAACGCACATGTCGTCGATGGTCTTCTCCGCGCTCCAGTGCAGGTCGGCGTTGGCCCGCGACGGATCGGCGTAGGACGCGGCGATGTCGCCGGCGCGGCGCGGTGCGATCTCATACGGGATCTCCCGGCCACTGGCACGCTCGAAGGCCTTGATCACCTCGAGCACCGAAACACCGTGTCCGGTACCCAGATTCCACACAGACAGGCCGGGGTCGGTGGTGCTGATCTGCTCCAGGGCGGCGACGTGACCGGCGGCGAGGTCGTCGACGTGGATGTAGTCGCGCACCCCGGTGCCGTCCGGGGTGTCGTAATCGTCACCGAACACCGACAGCTTGTCCCGACGGCCCACGGCGACCTGCGCGACGAAAGGCATCAGATTGTTGGGGATGCCGGACGGGTCCTCGCCGATCTGCCCGCTCGGGTGGGCGCCGACGGGGTTGAAGTACCGCAGCGCCGCGATGCGCCAGGCGTCGTCACTGGCGGCGACGTCGCGCAGCACCTGCTCGATCATCACCTTGGTCCAGCCGTACGGGTTGGTCGCCGAGGTGGGGGAGTCCTCGGTCATCGGCAGCACGGGCTCGGCGCCGTAGACCGTCGCCGACGACGAGAACACCAACGTCGACACGCCGTGCCGGCCCATCGCCCGCAGCAGCGAGAACGTCGAGTCGAGGTTGTTCTGGTAGTAGTCGAGCGGTTTGGCCACCGACTCGCCGACAGCCTTGAAGCCGGCGAAATGGATGACGGCGTCGATCTGCTCGTGGGCGAACAGATGCTCAGTCTTGTCGACGTCGGTGAGGTCAAAGGCGTGCACGGGGATATGTGTGCCGGTCAGGGCCTCGAGCCGGCCGATGACCGTCGGCTTGGAGTTGGAGAAGTCGTCGACGATGAGCACGTCGTGGCCATGTTCGACGAGTCTGATGACGGTGTGTGAGCCGATGTAGCCGGCTCCGCCGCTGACGAGTACACGCATACTGTTCACGGTAGGCGGCGAGCCTGACAGATGGCCGCGAGGATGCTGTGATCCGCACGACCCGACGACAACGGTGACGCCCGCGACGAGACTTGTAGGGGTGGATATGGGTGTGCAGCGGTCCGATGTGGAGTTCGCGTCGTCGGGAACGACGATCCGGGCGTGGTGGTACCGGCCGGATGCGGAGCCGGGAACGCCGGATCCGCCGATCATCGTGATGGCGCACGGCCTCGGCGGGGTGCGTGGCATGCGACTCGACGCCTTCGCCGAGCGTTTCACCCAGGCGGGGTATGCGTGTCTGGTCTTCGACTACCGGCACTTCGGTGACAGCGACGGGCAACCCCGGCAGCTGCTGTCGGTTCGTCGGCAACTCGCCGACTACGACGCCGCCATCGCATACGCGCGCAGCCTGCCCGGCGTGGATGCGGCCCGCGTCATCGTGTGGGGGACGTCGTTCTCCGGCGGTCATGCGCTGGTTCTGGCCGCCCGCCACCCCGATCTGGCCGCCGCGATCTCGCAGTGCCCGTTCACCAGTGGTGTGGCGTCGACGTTGGCGCTCGATCGCCGCGGCGCGGCCAAGGTGTCGGCGCGGGGTGTCGCCGACCTCGTGTCGATGGTGCTGCGCCGTGAACCGGTCCTCGTCGCACTCGCCGGCACCGGTCACGACACGGCGCTGATGACCGCCCCCGATGTGGTGCCCGGGTACCTGGGGTTGGTGCCCGAGGGGTCGGCGTTCCGCAACGAGGTGGCGGCCCGGATCGGTCTGGCGATCTCGGTGCATTCGCCTGCGCGGTCGATGAAGAAGATCCGCATCCCCACCCTGGTGTGTGCCTGCGACGCCGACACCGTCGCGCCGGTGGGTCCGACTGTGCGTGCGGCGCAAGCGAATCCGATGATCACGTTGGAGTGTTACCCCTACGGGCACTTCGACATCTACGTCGGGGACGCGTTCGAGCGGGTGGTCGGCGATCAGATCGCGTTCCTGACGGCGACGGTGCCGGCGGGGGTGTGAGGGCCGGGTGTTCTGGGACTACGTACTGATCGTCGTGATGATCCTGTGGTTCGTCGGCGGGATCTATGCCCTCATCAGCGTGGTGACCGGCCGTGGCCGCCGTCGGAACGCTGGTCGCGGCGACCGTGGAGATTGCCGTCGCTGAGCGAAGGGACGGCGTCAGCCCAGAACCCGTTCGGTGACAGCGTATTTCGACTCCGCGGATTGCTTGGCGGTCTGCCACCAGTCGGGGTTGGCCCGATACCAGTCGATGGTTGCGGTCAGGCCGGATCGGAAGTCGACATACTGTGGCCGCCAACCCAATTCGGTACGCAGGCGAGTGGAGTCGATGGCGTAGCGCAGGTCGTGACCGGGGCGGTCGGTGACGAAGTCGAAGGCGTCGCGCGGTTGTCCGGTCAGTTCCAGGATGGTCTCGACGACGGTGCGGTTGTCCACCTCGCCGTCGGCGCCGATCAGGTACGTCTCGCCGATCTCGCCCTTCTCGATGATGGTCCACACGGCGTCGTTGTGGTCGTCGACGTGAATCCAGTCGCGCACGTTGCGGCCGTCGCCGTAGAGGCGGGGCCGGACACCGGAGAGCACGTTGGTGATCTGACGCGGGATGAACTTCTCCACGTGCTGATACGGGCCGTAATTGTTGGAGCAGTTCGAGATGGTCGCGGCCACCCCGAAGGAGCGCACCCACGCCCGCACCAGCAGATCGCTACCGGCCTTGGTGGAGCTGTACGGGCTCGACGGGTTGTATGGGGTTGCCTCGGTGAAGCGGGCCGGATCGTCGAGTTCGAGGTCGCCGTACACCTCGTCGGTGCTGATGTGGTGATAGCGGACGTCGTGCCGGCGCACCGCCTCGAGCAGGGTGTAAGTGCCCACCAGGTTGGTCTGGATGAAGTCCGACGGGTCGGCGAGCGAATTGTCATTGTGGGATTCGGCGGCAAAATGCACCACCAGGTCGGAGTCGCCGACCAGCCGATCGACCAGGGCTGCGTCGGCGATGTCGCCCTCGATCAGTTCGACGACATCCGACACCGGTGCGAGCGTGGCCGGATTCGCGGCATATGTGAGCTTGTCGAGGACGCGAATGCGCACGTCAGGACGCTGTTCGACGGTACGAAGCACAAAGTTCGCGCCGATGAATCCGGCGCCCCCGGTGACCAGAACGCGCATCGTCTCCCACTTCTCCTCGAGTGATGGTGTGGGTCAGACGATACCGAGGTGGTCGGATGGTCGCCGGGCGGCGTGGTGATGTGAGACGCCGCGCACGCCTCGGCGTGGGGATGGGCGAACCACTAGGCTTGGCCCCATGCGCGGGATCATTCTGGCCGGAGGAACGGGGAGCCGGCTGCACCCCATCACGCAGGGGGTGAGCAAACAGCTCGTCCCTGTCTATGACAAGCCGATGATCTACTACCCGCTCTCGACGCTGATGCTGGCCGGTATCCGCGAGATCCTGATCATCACCACACCGTCGGACGAGGCGGCCTTTCGGGGGCTGCTCGGCGACGGATCGCAGTTCGGGATCGAGCTGAGCTACATCACCCAACCCGCCCCCGAGGGGCTCGCGCAGGCGTTCACCCTCGGCGCCGACCACATCGGCGACGAGTCGGTGGCCCTGGTGCTCGGCGACAACATCTTCTACGGTCCCGGTCTCGGTTCGCAGTTGCAGGGTTTCGGTGATATCGAAGGCGGGGCGATCTTCGCCTACTGGGTGGCCGAGCCGAGCGCGTACGGCGTCGTCGAATTCGATCAGATGGGGACCGCGGTGTCGCTGGAGGAGAAGCCGGCCGCACCGAAATCGAACTATGCGGTGCCAGGACTGTACTTCTACGACAACGAGGTGATCGAGATCGCCCGCGGACTGCGGCCCAGTGCGCGAGGCGAATACGAGATCACCGACATCAACGCCCACTACCTCGAACGCGGCGAACTCAAGGTGACCGTGCTGCCGCGCGGGACCGCCTGGCTCGACACCGGCACATTCGACTCGCTGCTCGACGCCGGGAACTTCGTTCGCACCGTTGAACAGCGGCAGGGACTCAAGATCGCGGTGCCTGAGGAAATCGCCTGGCGGCATGGGTATCTCACCGACGACGAGCTGGCCGCCCGGGCGGAACGGCTGCGCAAGTCGGGCTACGGTAACTACCTCCTCGACATCCTCGCCCGCGGAAAGGGATTCGCGTGAAGGTTCGGCCACTGTCCATTGCCGGGGCGTGGGAGTTCACCCCGGTGCTGCACGGCGACGCACGTGGGCTGTTCACCGAGGCGTTCAAGGCCGACGTCATCAGCGAGACCATCGGCCATCGCTTCGACCTCGCCCAGGTGAATCTGTCCGTGTCGGCGGCCGGCGTGTTGCGGGGCGTGCACTTCGCCGACGTGCCGCCCGGGCAGGCGAAGTACGTCACCTGTCCGTCGGGTGCCATCCTCGACGTGATCGTCGACATCCGGGTCGGCTCACCGACTTTCGGCACCTACGACACGGTGCTGCTCGACGACGTCGACCGCCGCACGGTGTATCTCTCGGAGGGGCTGGGGCATGCGTTCCTCTCGCTGGCCGACGGTTCGACCGTCACCTATCTGTGTTCGACGGGATACAACCCGGGTGCCGAGCACGGCATCAACCCGCTCGATGAAGAACTCGGCATCGAGTGGCCGACTCTCGCGCGCGACGGCAGTGCGCTGAACTACGAGCTGTCCGCGAAAGACACGGCGGCGCCCGGACTTTTGGAGGCCGCCGAGTCCGGATTGCTGCCGCGGTATGACGAGGTCACGGAGTATCTGACCGGGCTCTGAGTGCGTTACCGCCGGATTTCTTCCCTCACGTCCAGATTCGTCCCCCAGCTATTTCCCGCGGATTGGAGCGAACCCGGGGGAGGAACCATTCTTCCGCCACTTTCCGGCTCGCCCAAAGCTTTTCGGTGGCACCTGCAGCGTGTGCGGGTTAAACCGGGAACGGCGGCAGGGCAGGGGTGAACAACCAGCGCTGCCACAGATCCTGCAGCGGGGTGGACGAGAAGTTGGCCGCCAGGGCGATGAAGTCCTCGGTGGTCACCGATCCGTAGCGGTACTTCTCGGTCCACCGGTGCAGGAGAGCGAAGAAGTTGCCGTCGCCGATGGTCAGACGCAAGGCGTGCAGGGTGATCGCCCCGCGCTTGTACACCCAGTCGTCGAACATCTTTCGCGGACCCGGGTCGGCGAGGGGGACGCGTACGGGGGAGGCGGCGAGCTTCTGGTAGTAGTGGCGCGCCCATTCGTCGGCGCTGCGTCCGCCGGAACGTTGGCTCCACAGCCACTCCGCGTAGCAGGCGAATCCTTCGTGCAGCCAGATGTCACGCCACCGGGCCAGCGTCACCGAATTGCCGAACCACTGATGCGCCAGTTCGTGTGCGACGAGTCGTTCCGAATTGCGAGTGCCATCGCAGTGGTTCGCACCGAACGTCGAAAAGCTTTGTGCCTCAATGGGTATTTCGAGGGGATCGTCGGTGACGACGACGGTGTAGCGGGGAAACGGATACGGGCCGAACATCTCGACGAAGACGTCGATCATCTCGAGTTGCCGGCCGAAGTCGACGTCGAAGTTCTTGGTCAGCCGCGGCGGGATCACCGCGTCGACGGGCAACGGTTTGGTGGCCAGTGAGACCTTCTTGTACGGCCCGATCTGGATCGACGCGAGGTAGGTCGGCATCGGTTCCACCTGGTGATACACCCACGTGGTCTGGGCGGCGCGTGCCCGCTTGGACTCCAGGACGCCATTGGCCAGAGCGAAATACGGGCTGTCGGTGGTGATGGAGATGCGGTAGGGCGCCTTGGCGATCGGGTGGTCGTCGCAGGGGAACCACGACGCCGCACCGTTGGGTTGATTGGCGCACAGCGCGCCCTCGGTGAGTTCTTCCCAGCCCACCTCGCCCCACGAACTGCGGATGGGGCGTGGGGACCCGTGGTAGCGGACGACGATCGTCATTGCGCCGCCGGGCGGGATGGGATCGGCCGGGGTGATCGTCAGCTTCTTGTTGCGGTGCGAATAGCGGACGCGCTTGTCGTTGACGCTCACGCGCGTGACGGTGAGGGTGCTGGCCAGGTCGAGGCTGAACCGTCGCAGATCGATGTGTGAGGTCGCGGTCAGTGTGGCGGTGCCTTCGAGCCGGTTGCCGGCGACCTTGTACATGAGGTCGAGGTCGTATCGGCTGATGCGGTAGCCGAGGTTTCCGTTGTCCGGCAGGTAGGGATCGAGGACGTCGGTCGGCGAACCCAATACCGGTTGCCCGGAGCCCGGTTGCCGTGCGCCTCTGCCCGACTTACCCGGCACCCACATCTCCTCGCCTCTTCATGAACTCGCCGAACTGCCCGCGCCGGAGACGCGATGTCACGGCGCATCGCGATCTGGTCACAGGCTGATGTCGAAGCTCTCGACCAGATGACGATCGCCCCGAGATGGACCGATGTCGCTTCGACCTTGCGGACACTCAGACTACCTTCCGGCCATCGTGCGCATCGGTTGGCTCCGGTCGGGCCACGTTGTAAACGGACCGTGGTCCGAATAGGTTGTGGTGGTCGATAGCGGAGACAGTCCACAAGACTTCTCGTCGAAAAGGAGAGTTAGATGAACGGATTCCGGGGCATAGCCCTCTTGGCGGCCCGAGTGATCCTCGGCTGCATCTTCATCGCCCACGGGTGGCAGAAGCTCAACACCTTCCACATCTCCGGTGTGAAGGCGAACTTCGAAGGGATGGGCGTGGTCGCGCCCGGCTTCTCCGCCTACGCCGTGACCTGGCTCGAGTTGGTCGGTGGCATCCTGCTGATCCTCGGATTGCTGCTGCCCATCGTCTCGGTGCTGCTGGTCATCGACATGATCGGCGCGATCTACTACGTCCATTGGGACCTGGGCTTCTGGGTCGCCGATGGCAAGGCCGGCTGGGAATGGCCTCTCGCGCTGATCGCCGGACTCCTTGCCGTGGGCTTCGCCAATGCGGGAGTGTTCGCGGCCGACAACTATCTCGTGCGGGGTCGAGGCCGGCGACGCTCGGCAGCTGTCGACTGAGGACTGAGGAAGGCGGAGGTTGACGGCGCCTGTGGTTGGGCGTCGTCATCGTCGCGCACTACCCGGTCCCTTGCCCATTTCTAGACATTCTCGGAGTAGCTTCGCGCCAAAACGCCAGGTCAGGGCCATTCGGTACTCGGCCGGATGTCTAGAAATGGGCAAGCAGATCTCGGAACGTGTGACATCCACTTCGCAGCAGTCCCGCATGCACCAGAAATCACACTGACCTCACCCGCACCACACCCGACGCGGTCAATGCCGCCCGCGATCACCTCTTTGCCCATTTCTAGACATTCTCGAAGTAGCTTCGCGCCAAAACCCCAGGTCGCGGCCATCCTGTACTCGGCGGAATGTCTAGAAATGGGCAAGCACCTCGGCTGCGCCCGTGTCACTGACGGACCATGTCATCGAGGTCGGTGGATTCGGTTACCGACCCGCCGTCGCCGCCGGAGTCAGTAATGACGAAAGCGCTGTCAACGGGGACGAGAGCGCTGTCAACGGGGACGAGAGCGCTGTCGGTGATGAGGTCGGCGCTGCCGATTTCCTCTGAATGGGCGACAGATCTGCGCAGGTCGGCGGCCCTAAAATCGGACAATGTCGTATCCCGGCCCGCCGTCCGGACCGCGTCCCGCTCGGCCGTTCGGTGCCGTTCCGCCTCCGCCACCGCGCACCGCGCCACCGGTTGCGCCTCCCCCGATACCTCCACCCCCACAGATCCCGCGACCGCAGCAGAGTTTTCCCCCGCCGGGAGAGTGGGCGTCTCCGCCCGCGTACGCCGGCCCTGCTCACACTCTGCCGGTCTCGGCGTATCCGGTGGTCAGTTCTCCCGGCCATCCTGTGTCGGGTCAGCCCTTCCGTGACCCGCGCGACCTCGCACTCCGGATACAGTGGCAGGTCGTCGTCTTCGGTGTGCTCGCGTTGATCTCCTCGGTGGTACACGCGGGCTATGGGGTCGCTTTGGCCCTCGGAAGTGGAGGCTGGGTACGGGAGACGACCTATGAAATCGACGACTCCGGTAGCCTCTCGACGACCCGCAACGACGATGCGACGATCGCATTCATCGGTGGACTTGTATTGCTGGTGATTGCGTTGATCTTCGTTCTGGCCTCGATCAGATATCTTCGTGGCAAGCGGGGCGCCCGCACCTTCTTCATCGTGATGTGGTCGCTGAGCCTTCTGTTCCCGGCGTTACTGGTTGCCACGCTGTTCATTCCGGGTGTGGCTTCCAGCGCGCCCGGGGCGCTGAGTTGGTGGCATTGGCTGGGTGTTCTGGCGACCATTGGGATCGGGTGGGTCTTACCTGGATACCTGTTGTTCAATCGGTCGACTGCCTCGTACTTCAGCCACCAGTCGGTTTATGTCCGAACCCGGGTCCGGGCGGGTTTGCCGGTCTGAGGGCTGCTACGCCACCAACCCATCAATACTGGTGCGGTCGAATGCGGTTCGGTCGAGTTCGGCGCCGTCGGGAAGGTGGCTGCGCAACGACGTGAGGTCGGCCAGCACGTCGTCGGCATGACGAAGCCCGACGCCGTCGATCTCGCCGGGCGTCACCAGGGTCTCGGGCTCGAGGCCGTGCCGGTGAGTCAACGCCGCACCGAGCAGTCGGTGCGCCTGTTCGCGGTCCACGTCCCACAGGGCGTCGGCGGTCAGTAGGTACAGCCGCACCGCGGGTGGGTAGTCGTCGAGGTGCACCAGCGCCCACGCCCAGTGTTTGGCGACGTCGACGGTGTCCGCCTCGCCGCGACCGTGGGTCCGGACGTACTTGCCGTGCAGTTCGCGGCACAGGGGCGTCGCGTCGGCCCACAGGTGCAGGTGCGACATGCAGCGCACCGAATCGTGCAGATTGGACAGGTACATCGGCGAGTACGGTCCCTCGCGGCGTGATCGGATCTCGCGCAAGACCGAGAACTCGGCCAGTGCATGTCCGTACTCACCGGCCGACAGCAAGGACCGGGCTTCGTCCTGCATTTCCTCGATCACGACTCGATTGTCGCCGACGCAGCAGCAGAAAGTGATCTGTTTCACAAACATGTTACCGGCCGCCGATGGGCGTCGACGGTCGGATTCAGGGCAGAAATACCCCAATTACCTGGGGATACTGGCCTAGTGCGGTGCGGCCTGGCATCGTTGGAAGTGTGAGCGGATACGACAACGACAGCACCCCTGAAGGCTCCGACGGCGAGTACAGCCTCGACCCCGACGATCAGCTGCAGCCCGAGGACACCCTCGACGATCGAGGAGTGGACGACGTCCTCGACGAAGGCTTCTCGCCGCCCGACTACGCGCCCAAGGGGGCCGTCCACGGGTTGACGGCCCAGGAGATGCGTGACGGGGAGACGCTCGATCAGAAGCTCGCCGAGGAAGAGCCCGACGTCGGTGCGACCGACCCGCTCGACGACATCGTCGCCGACGAGAAGCGGGACTGGCAGTCGCACGAGTCCGACGCCGACGACGAATTCGCCGAGGGGGCCGACCAGGTGGGCGAGCGTCGAGCCGGCCGCCTGCTCGCACCCGATCGGGGTGACGGTGTGGACACCGAATCCGAGGCCGTCGCCTCTGACTGCGGTATCGACGGCGCCGGCGCCAGCGCGGAGGAGGCGGCGGTGCACGTCGTCGGCGACGAGTTCTGACCTGGGGCTTGCCGCACGCAACCATGTCCGGAATGCGAGAGTCGTTACCGGGCAACCGGTCTTTCGGCACCTCGCCACGCGACCGGTCCCACACGGAGGAGTTCCGTGTGGGGCCGGTCGTTTCGCGTTGTGACCGCGGCACGGCACGGCGCGCGGGGCGTCCGGCGTCGGTGCCGAACGGAATACGCGTGATCTCGGCGCGTTGACAGTTTCACGCGTCGTAGGAACGATGGACTACGACGACTCGGGAGAGCCCGGGGTCCACACGCCACGGGAGGTACTCCAGTGAGCATTACCGAACGCATCTCCACCAGCCCAGACGGTACCCACGCCGATCAGTCACCGGCGCAACGCTTTCGAGAGGTGCGGGAGCTGACCGACCTGCTGTCGGCGCGACTGTCGGCAGAAGATCAGACGCCACAGTCGATGACCGAGGCGAGTCCGGCGAAATGGCATCGCGCGCATGTCACCTGGTTCTTCGAGGAGTTCATCCTGCGGCGCGACCCGTCCTACACCGTGTACGACGAAACCTACCGCTACCTGTTCAACAGCTACTACGAGGCGGTCGGCGAACGGCACCCACGCCCCGACCGCGGACTCGTGACCCGACCCGGCGTGGACGACATCACGCACTACCGCAACTACGTCGACGGTGCGATGGAGGACGTCCTCACCCGTGGCGCCCTCGACGACGACGCCCTCGACCTACTCGAACTGGGCTGTAATCACGAACAGCAGCATCAGGAATTGCTCCTGATGGACATCAAGCACCTGTTCTCCACGATCCCGCTTTCACCCGGACCGGTGTACGTCGACCGGGACCCGGACACGCCCACATCCACCGGCCCGACCACCTGGCGGTCGGTCTCCGGCGGCATCACCGAGATCGGGGCGGCGCCGGGAGTGGGCTTCTCCTACGACAACGAGGGTCCGCGGCATCGAGTGTTCTTGGAGGACTTCGAGATTGCCGAACGCGCCGTAACCAACGCCGATTGGCTGGAATTCATGGCCGACGACGGTTATCGGCGCCACGAATTCTGGCTGTCCGACGGGTGGGCCACGATTCGTCAGCACGGCTGGGACGCACCGGGCTACTGGCGATTCGACGACGGCGAATGGACCACCTTCACACTGTCCGGGCGACGGCGCATCGAACTCGGCGAACCGGTGATGCACGTGTCCTTCTACGAGGCGGATGCCTTCGCCCGGTGGTCCGGAGCCCGACTGCCGACCGAATTCGAATGGGAGGCAGCCGCTTGCGCGCTCGGCTCGCAACGGGGTGAGCTCCTCGACCCGGACCGATGCCACCCGGGCATGGCCGGGGCGGCGATGATCGGCGACGTCTGGGAGTGGACCGCGAGCGCGTATCTGCCCTACCCGGGTTTCGTGCCCGCCAATGGTGCGGTCGGGGAGTACAACGGCAAGTTCATGTCCGATCAGCACGTCCTGCGGGGAGCGAGCGCGATCACCCCGCGAGGGCATGAACGTCCGACGTACCGGAACTTCTTCCCGGCTCCGTCGCGGTGGGTGTTCGCCGGGCTGAGGTTGGCGCGGTGACCGTTGAGGCCGTAACACCGCTGGCCGCCGACGCGCTGGCCGGACTGTGGCTCGATCCGCCTGTGCTGCCGACGAAGTGGCTCTACGACGAACGCGGCAGCCGGTTGTTCGACGAGATCACCCGCGTCCCCGAGTATTACCCGACACGTCGGGAGACGGCGATCCTGCGGGCGCACGCGCGCGACATCGTCGCCACGTCGAACGCCACCACCATGGTCGAACTCGGCTCCGGCACCTCCACCAAGACGCGTCTACTGCTCGATGCGCTCGCCGCGCGGGCCGCCGCGGGTGTCGACGTCACCTACGTGCCGGTGGATGTCAGTGCCGAGATGCTGGCCGAGTCGTCGACGATCCTGGCGCGTGACTACCCGGGCATCGCGATCGAACCCACCGAGGCCGACTTCACCGAATCCGAACTGACACTTCCGGGTTCGCCGGGGAACCGCCTCGTCGTATTCCTCGGTGGTACGATCGGCAACTTCGACGACGACGCGCGGCGCGCCTTCTTCGACGGGCTCGCGGCGTCACTCGCGGTCGGCGACCACTTCCTGCTCGGTGCCGACCTCATCAAGGACACCGGGCGTCTGGTCGCCGCCTACAACGACAGGGCCGGTGTCACAGCGGATTTCAACCGCAACATGATCGAGGTGCTCCGTACCGGGCTGGCCGCGACGGGACTCTACGCCGACGACTTCGACCACATCGCACGGTGGAATCCGGCCCGGCACCGCATCGAGATGTGGCTGCGGGCCCGTCGGGACGTCCGGGCGTATCTCGCGGTGCTGCAACGAGATTGGGTACTACCGGCCGGCGCGGAGATCCTCACCGAGATCAGCACCAAGTTCGATCCGGCCACCCTGGACGCCGAACTCGCCGACGCCGGATTGGCGCACGTCACCAGCTGGACCGACCCGCACGGGGACTTCTTGCTGACCCTCAGTCGTCGCTGAGCAACTCCCGCACCCGCGGAATGACCTGCGTGCCATACAGTTTCACACTGCGCATCAGGGCGCTATGCGGCAGGGCGCCATGGGAGTACTTCATGTCGAACCGGGAGAGACCGAGCGCGCGGGCGGTGGTTGCGATCTTGCCGGCCACCGTCTCCGGCGAGCCCACGTAGAGTGAGCCACCCGGTCCGGTGGATCGTTCGAACTCGATGCGTGTCGGTGGCGGCCAGCCGCGTTCCGCGCCGATCCGCGACACGTACGAGCGGTAGTGCGGCCACAGTTGGTCGCGGGCCTGCTCATCGGTGTCGGCGACGTGGCCGGGGGAGTGCACACCCACCGGCAGGTCCGTCGGCTTGCCGAGTTGGTCGAGCGCGCGACGGTACAGGTCGACATACGGTGCGAACCGCAGCGGGTCGCCGCCGATGATCGCGAGCATCAGCGGCAGTCCGTGCCGCGCGGCGCGTACCACCGATTCGGGACTCCCGCCGACCGCGATCCAGGCGGGCAGGGGCGGATTCTCCAGCTGCGGATGCACGATCTGGTTGCTCAGCGGGCCGCGCGTGGTGCCCGACCAGGTGACCGGGTTGCCGGTGCGCAGGTGGGAGAACAACTCGAGTTTGTCGGAGAAGAGCTCCTCGTACTGTTCGAGGTCATAGCCGAACAGCGGAAAGGACTCGGTGAACGAGCCGCGCCCCAGTATCACCTCGGCACGACCGGACGACAGGGCGTCGACGGTGGAGAACCGTTCGAAGACGCGGACCGGGTCGTCGGAGGACAGGACGGTGACCGCCGAGCCCAGCCGCATCCGGGTGGTGCGGGCCGCGACGGCACCCAGCACCACCTCGGGCGCGGATACCGCGTAGTCGTCGCGGTGATGTTCGCCGACGCCGAGGAAGTCGACGCCTACCTCGTCGGCGAGGACGGCCTGTTCGAGGAGATTGCGTATCGACTGCGCCGCGGTGATCGGTGCACCGTCGTCGTCGACGGTGACATCACCGAAGGTGTCGAGTCCCAGTTCCAGATTCACGAGGTCCATTGTGCCCGCCGGGCGACGACGGAGAAGTTGGCACGAAATAAGCCCTTTGCCTCACTATGAATCCGCGAATATGTGCAATGCTATTGCTGGCCAGAAAACTGGTCGCTTCACTATTTCTGAAGGAGCACTCCCGTGTGGGATTCGTTCTGGAATTTCCTGTGGTCGATGGTCATCATCTTCGCGTTCGTCGCGTACCTGGTGGTGCTCTGGTACATCATCGCCGACCTTTTCCGTGATCATAAAGCGTCCGGTTTATCGAAGGCGATCTGGGTGATCTTCCTGATCATCTTTCCGTACCTGACGGCGCTGGTGTACCTGCTGGCCAAGGGCCAGGGCATGGCCGAGCGTTCGCAGGCGGCGGCGGCTGAGTACAAGAAGGAATCCGACAGCTACATCAAGTCGGTCGCCGGTACCTCACCCGCGCAGCAGATCGCCGACGCCAAGTCGCTCCTGGATTCCGGCGCGATCAGCGCCGACGAGTACGAGGCCCTCAAGGCGAAGGCGCTCGCTCACTGACGTCGAGTCACCCCGACTCTCACCGCCCATCCGGACTCACCGGGTGGGCGGTCGGCGTTTCTCGGCCGGACTCAGGCCTCAGAGGCTGTCGGGTTCGCCGCCGAACGGATTGGTGGTGTGCCCGACGAGATCGGCAACCGAGTCGATGACCCGCGTGGGCCGGTAGGGGAACAGTTCGACCGATTGGATGGTCGAGATCCCGGACAGCACCAGCAATGTCTGCAGTCCCGCCTCGAGCCCGGAGATGACGTCGGTGTCCATCCGGTCGCCGATCATCAGGGTGTGTTCGGAATGCGCCCCCATCTTGCGCAGGGCCGAGCGCATCATCAGCGGATTCGGTTTGCCGACGTAGTACGGGTCACGCCCGGTGGCACGCGTGATCAACGCGGCGACCGCACCCGTCGCGGGCAGCGGGCCCTGCGCCGACGGCCCGGTCGCGTCGGGGTTGGTGGCGATGAACCGCGCACCGCGCTCCACCAGGCGGATCGCGGTGGTGATGGCCTCGAACGAATACGTCCGCGTCTCACCGAGGACGACGTAGTCGGGGTCGACATCGGTGATGACGTAACCGATGTCGTGCAGGGCCGTCGTCAGTCCGGACTCGCCGACGACGTATGCGCTGCCGCCGGGGCGTTGGGTGTCCAGGAAACGGGCGGTGGCCAACGCCGAGGTCCAGATGGAATCCTCGGGAATGTCCAGGCCGGTGCGCAGGAGCCGGGCGCGCAGATCGCGGGGCGTGCGGATCGAATTGTTGGTCAGCACGGTGAACGGGATGCCGCCGTCACGGAGTTCGGCGATGAACGCATCGGCACCGGGGATCAGGTGGTCCTCACGGATGAGGACACCGTCCATGTCCATCAGGTAGGTCCAGGTCATGGCTCCACGCTACGTTGTTCTCGGCCGACGGTCGCACGCTTGCCCTATCCTCGTGGAGATGGAACTCGTGCGCGCGGTACCGATCCTGACAGTCGACGACCTCGACGAGGCCGTGACGATGTACACCTCGTTGCTGGGACTCGACGTCCTGATGAATCACGGATGGATTGCGACGCTGGGCAATTCGGATGCCGTCGGTGGTGCGGCACCGCAATTCTCGCTGATGACCACTGATGCGACCGCGCAAGTGAATCCGGTGGCGTCGCTGCAGGTACCCGACGTCGACGCCGCCTACGCGCAGGCGCTCGCCGACGGTGTGGAGATCGTCCACCCGCTCTCCGACGAGGAGTGGGGCGTACGGCGTTTCTTCTTCCGTGACGCCGACGGCAACGTGGTCAACGTGCTGTCTCACCGTCGGTAGCCGCACCGTCCGGCGCCGCACCGACCCGCCACAGCGGATTGACCGGCCCGTGGCCCGCGCCGAGGGGATAGGCGGCCGCGAGCCCGCGGGTCACCCAGTCCTTGGCGAATCCGACCGCATCCGGCACCGACCTGCCATGTGCGAGAGCACATACCGTCGCGGCTGCCAGGGTGTCGCCGGCGCCGTGATCGTGGCCGGTGTCGATGCGTTCGTGGGTGAACTCGAGGAACTGTTCACCGTCGAACAGGAGATCGGGGCTCTGCGCGCTGGTCCGCAGATGACCACCCTTGACCAACACCCAACGCGGGCCGAGTGCGTAAAGAGCGCGTGCCGCATCACGCTGGGTGGCGTCGTCGACGACCTCGATCCCGGTCAGCAATCGCACCTCGTCGAGGTTCGGCGTCACCAGCGTGGCAAGCGGAAACAGGTTGGTGCGCAACGTGTCCAGGGCCTCGGTGGCGAGCAGGGCGTCGCCGTGCATCGATGCGCTCACCGGATCGACCACCAGCGGGACGGGCGCGTCTCGCCCGATGCCGAGTTCGGTGCATGCGGCCACCACGGCGTCGATGATCGGCGCCGAGGCGAGCATGCCGGTCTTGACCGCCGACACCCCGATGTCGGAGACCACCGAGTGTATCTGGGCGGCAACGATACCCGGGTCGATCTCCTGGAACCCGCTGACGCCCACCGAGTTCTGCACGGTGACCGCGGTGACGGCAACGCATCCGTGCAGGCCCAACAGTGCGAAGGTGCGCAGATCGGCCTGAATACCAGCGCCGCCACCGGAATCCGAGCCGGCGACGGTCATCACCCGCGTCGGCGTGACCCCCGGCGGGGCGGTGGGCAGGGGGTGAGAGCTCACGGCGTGCTGCCCGCCTCGATGGGGAGGTAGATACGTCCGCCCGCGTCGGCGAATTCCGCTGACTTGGCGGCCATTTCGGCGGCGATCTTGCGGTCGATGTCCTCGGCGGTCACCAGATTGTTCTCCTCGGCGTAGGCGCGCACGTCCGCCGAGATCCGCATCGAGCAGAATTTGGGACCGCACATGGAGCAGAAGTGGGCGGTCTTGGCCGGCTCGGCGGGCAGGGTCTCGTCGTGGTACTCACGTGCGGTGTCCGGGTCGAGTGCCAGGTTGAACTGATCGTTCCAGCGGAACTCGAAGCGCGCCTTGGACAGTGCGTCGTCGCGCTCCTGTGCGCGCGGATGGCCCTTGGCCAGATCGGCGGAGTGTGCGGCGATCTTGTAGGTGATGACGCCGACCTTGACATCGTCACGGTTGGGCAGGCCCAGGTGCTCCTTCGGCGTGACATAACACAGCATGGCGGTGCCGGCCTGGGCGATCATCGCCGCACCGATCGCCGAGGTGATGTGGTCGTAGGCGGGTGCGATGTCGGTGGCGAGTGGGCCGAGGGTGTAGAACGGTGCCTCCTCGCACAGTTCCTCCTCCAGCCGCACGTTCTCGGCGATCTTGTGCATCGGCACGTGGCCCGGTCCCTCGATCATCACCTGCACGCCATGAGATTTCGCGATCGTGGTGAGTTCCCCAAGGGTCCGCAGTTCGGCGAACTGAGCCTCATCGTTCGCGTCGGCGATCGAGCCGGGACGCAGTCCGTCGCCGAGGGAGAAGGTGATGTCGTAGCGCCGGAAGATCTCGCACAGTTCGTCGAAGTGGGTGTAGAGGAATGATTCTTCGTGGTGGGCGAGGCACCAGGCGGCCATGATCGACCCACCGCGCGAGACGATGCCGGTGACGCGGCGGGCGGTCAGTGGCACGTACCGCAGCAGCACCCCGGCGTGCACGGTCATGTAGTCCACGCCCTGCTCGGCCTGCTCGATCACGGTGTCGCGGTAGATCTCCCACGTCAGCCTGGTCGGATCGCCCTTCACCTTCTCCAATGCCTGGTAGATCGGCACGGTACCGACGGGGACCGGCGAGTTGCGCAGAATCCATTCGCGGGTCATGTGGATGTCGGAGCCGGTGGAGAGGTCCATGATGGTGTCGGCGCCCCAGCGGGTGGCCCACACCATCTTCTCCACCTCCTCGGCGATGGAGCTGGTGACGGCCGAATTGCCGATGTTGGCATTGACTTTCACCGCGAAGGCCTTGCCGATGATCATCGGCTCCGACTCGGGGTGTCGATGGTTGACCGGGATCACCGCCCGGCCGGCGGCGACCTCACGGCGCACGAGTTCGACATCGACATCCTCGCGGGCGGCGATGAACCGCATCTCGTCGGTGACGATTCCCGCACGCGCCCAGGCCAACTGGGTCGAGGCGCCGTCGATCGGAGCGGGCCGCGTCCAGGAATCGCGGGTCGGTGGCAGCCCCTTCTCGACGTCGATGTCGGCGGCGTCGTCGGTGTAGGGGCCCGAGGTGTCGTAGACGTCGAGGTGCTCACCGTTGGTGAGGTGGATGCGGCGTTGCCCGACGCGCAGGCCGTCCACCTCGAGGTAGTGCTTGGTGCTGCCCTGGATCGGGCCGGTGGTCAGGATCGAGCCGTCGACGGTGTCGGTGGTGCGTGTGCGGTCGGCGGATACAGGTGTGCCCATAGTCTGTGTCTCCCTACGCCGGCATTACCCGGACAGGTTCGGGCGGTCGGCGACCGCCTGTCGCCATCTCAGCCCCCGGTACGTGGGAGCCCCCGCGTGTGAAGTTGTGCACCGACGATATGCATCGTCGTCGTACACGGATGAGCATACGCGGGTCGGGGTTCAACCGATCGACGTCGGGGTGGTGTGGCGCCGATGGGCCGGTGGATGGTGCGGGTGGCAGGGATGTGGAAGCGATTCGCAGACGCCTGGCCGAGGTGGCCGAACCGTAACGGATTCGTCCACAGGCCGTTGCGTTCACGTCACCCACCTACGGAACCGTAATGTAGTGTGTGACCGGAATCACAGAGAGTGATTCGCCGACAGGAAGGGGCGCCGGTCGGCAGGGGTTCGTCGTTCACCGGACCACGGCATAAGGGATATGGACACATGCAACGCAAACACCGGCATCGCCCGCCGCAGACGGCGCAGTCGATTCTTCAGCAGATCTCGCAGGTGGTGCACAACCCCGAGCGGGAGCGCTTCGAACTGTGGGTCGCCGGTGACCTCGTCGGAGTTCTCGGTTACTCGATCGACGACGTCGACGGGCAACGCACGGTGACGGTGCTGCACACCGTTCTGTACGACGAGTACACCGGACACGGCCTCGGAACCCGATTGACGCGGGGTGCGCTGGCCTACATTCGCGATCAGGGGGCGCGGGTGCGGCCGGTGTGTACCTTCACCAAGGATTTCCTGGACCAGCATCCCGGTGTTGTGCCGTTGGCGCCGGTGTAATCGTGCCGTTGGCGCCGGTGTAAAAGGTCCTGGTGGGCCCGCTCGCGGCGGCTCGCCTGTTTTGACTTAGGCTACCTGACCTCAAACCGCCGTCGAGGAAAGGGACGTCCGGCATGGCCGAGACCCAGCACAAGGCGCCGTCGAGGGGTATCCAGGGAGCGATCCTGAAGCTGCTCCGCGCCGACGACTACGAATTCACCGTCACCAGCAACGAGGTGATCACCGACCACTACATCCGCGTCGGATTCACCGGGGGCGGCCTGCTCGCCGACCGCCCGATCCATCCGACGATGTGGGTCCGGTTGTGGTTCGAGTCGAACGGTAAGGCGCATCAGCGGGGCTACACCCTCGCCGACGCGGACGCCGAGGCCGACACCTTCTTCATCGAATTCGCCATCCACGACGGCGCGGCCGCCCGCTGGGCTCAGGCCGCGCAGCCGGGGACGACCATCGGTGCCACGTTCATGGGATCGAAGTTCGCCATCCCGGAGCCGGCTCCCACCGGGTGGCTCATCGCGGGTGATCCGGCCTCGCTGCCGGCGATCAATTCGTTGCTCGACGCGCTGAGTGCGTCGTCGTCGCCGGAGGTGGCGGCCACGATCTGGTTCGAATTCGCGCACGACGACGACAAGGATCTGCCGATCCGGCTGCGGCCGCAGGACACCTTGCACTGGGTTCGCCGCGAGCGTGACGGTGCCGCCCTCGTCGACGCGGTGCGCGCCGCGGCCACCCCGTCCGCCGGCCAATTCGGTTGGGTCGCCTTGGATTCCACCAGCACTCGAGCCGTCGCCGGGGTGCTGCGCGAGGACTTCGGCCTCGGCAAGAAGGGCGTGAAGGCGCAGGCCTACTGGCGGCCGGAGGCCGATCCGTCCTGATTGCCTGCGGTTCGGTCTGGGCAACAGCGGGTTGGGAATCGCGAACAGACAGGTTAGCTTCTCCTTCAGCGGGTTCCGGGGGGTGGACTCCGGCTATGACGGGACTACGAAATGACACACGGATCGACCGGTAACGACGCTGTCGGCGGGGCGACGGGTGGGGCAGATGCCCCCTACGACGAGGCGTACGGGTCTGCGTACCCGGCCGACGACTATCCAACCGAGCAGTACGCCGTCGACCAACCGGCCGCGGCCGACGCTTCTGCGGACTCGAGCTCGGACTCGGGCTCGGGCTCCGGCGGTGGCGTGAGCTGGCCGACGGTGCTGGCCTCGGCCGGTGTGGCCACGATCATCTCCGCACTCATCGTCACGATCGGCGTCGTCGGCCTGCTCATCGCCGACGACAACAATGGTGGCAGCAACACCGCGGCCCAGCCGACCCAGCAGCAGGCGGCGGCCGCACCGGCGGCGCTCACCCCGGGCCAGCTGACCACCAAGGTCAAGACCGTCATGAACACCAGCGCTCCGCGTGCGGGTCGCGCCTCGGAAAACTGCAGGGCGGTAACCAGGCCCTCACTTCGGTCGACACCGTCTCGCGGTTGCTGGCGGCCTACCCGAGCTCCGGTTTCACCTACCAGATCGTCGGCCCGGTCACCGTCAACGGCACCACGATGAATGCGCAACTGCAGATGTCGTTGCCGGGCAACGGATCTCGGTACAAGCCGATGAAGTGGTTCTGGCTCGACGGCAAGTGGAAACTCTCCAATGAGAGCGTCTGCGTGATCGCCGCGTACGCCATGGTCCCGTGCTCGGTCGCCTGAGTATGACCAGGCTGCGCGCCCTCCTGGCGCTGATTCTCGCCGCGGTCGTCCTCGTGGGTGTCGCCGGGTGCTCGTCGTCAGATGACGAAAGTGCTGGTGGCACAGTGCAGATCAACCTGCCTGACGGCCGGTCGATCACCATCCCGGAGAACCCGAAGCGCATCGTGACGCTCGGTGGGCAGTGGACGGACGTGCTGCTGTCGTTCGGGGTGACACCCGTCGGGTACTACGACGCGATTCAAGCGCAGGGCGGCCAGAACCCGCCGTGGTTCGGCAACAAGCTCGCCGACTCGACGGCGCTCAATCCCAACGACGACGTCGTCGCCAAAGTCGCGAAACTCGAGCCGGATCTCATCGTCGCTCCCGGCTTCGCCTCGATGAGCGGCGTGTTCGACAAGCTCACCGAGATCGCACCGACGATCGACAAGATCAGTGGCGCACAAGTAGATCCGTGGCAGGACATGGTGACCCTGATGGGCACGATCCTGCATCAGCCGGACAAGGCGAAGGAGATCATCGCCGGTGTCGACGCCAAGATCAAGGCCATCGCCGATGAGTATCCCGGCATCAAGGGCAAGACCTACACCTTCGCCTACCTCTACGGCACCGACCAGTTCTCCGTGCTCGGTGACCCCAATGACGGTGCCGGACAGCTGTTCACATCGCTCGGACTGGTGATGGCGCCACGCCTGATCGCGCAGTCGCAGAAGACCGGCGAGCCGCGGTTCCAGATCAGTGCGGAGAACATCCCGTGGCTCAACTCCGACCTCCTCGTCATGGGCGTCCAGAACGACGACCTGCGTAAGCGACTGCCCGGACTTCCCGGATACCAGAATCTCGACTCGGTGAAAGCCGGTGCGGTCACGTTGATGGACACGCTGCAGGTGACCGGGCTCAACGAACCCTCACCCAACGCCACCGTCTACGTCCTCGACCTGCTCAAGCCGGCGCTCGCGCGGGCTGCGGAGGAGTAGGGCGGGCAAGTCCCGCCCGCACGGAGGCCGGCCGGTCCACCCCCGCTTCCGCTGGTCGAGTGCGCCTGATCCCCGCTGGTCGAGTGCCGACGAGCTTGCGGGTCGGTGTATCCGCAGGCCGAGCCTGTCGAGGTCGAGGCCTCCTCCGCAACCCGACAGCGAAACCAGGCCACCCCCAACCGAACCCAACGCTGAGGATGCGGATAGTTCTCGCACCCAGCAGATTCCGCACCGATCAGTTTTGTCGTACCCCCTCGCTACACTTGACTGGAGTTCAGTTGGAGCGACCGAGCAGAGGGGTGAACATCATGGCCGACACCACAATTCGCACGACTGCCGCGCCGGAGTTGTCGATGACCGCCGCCGACGCCGCCATGATCGATCACCTCCCCGCCGAGCAGGCCACCGCTCTGGCCCGATCGTTGCAGCGCCAAGAACGACAACTGATCGCCCGGAAGGTGCTCTCCGCAGCCCGGATCGGGCACACCGTGTACGACGAGATGCTGCTCTCGGGCCATCAGACCAACATGCACACCACCGGTGCCGTCGACAAAGCCGCCACCGGCAAGGTGTCCACCGCGCTGGGTGTGTCGGTACCGCACGCCACCGCGTGGATGACGTTGAGCTTCCTGCTGTCGACACTCCCGACGGTAACCGCGGCGTTCCTGGCCGGTGACCAGTCGCTGGACCGTATCCGCATCATCGCCGACGAGATCGTCGTCCTATCCGATGACGATGTGCGCGCGTTCGCCGAAACCCGAGCACTGCAACTCGCCGGACGTAATCAGGCGGATACGACCCTGCGGGATCAGGTCGCCGAGATGGTGATCGCCCTGGATCCCGACGGTGCCGCCGACCGTCGCGAGGAGGCCGCCGCTCGGGTTCAGAGTGTGCGGGTCCGGCGGGACACCAACGGGCATTGCAGCATCTCGGTCTACGCCCCCGGCGAGGTGGGTGCGCATCTGGCAGCGCGGATCGCGACGATGATCAGTGAGCGGATCTGCCCACGTGATCCACGCCGTCGCGGTCAGGTGCAGGTCGCGGCATTCGCCGAAATCCAAGGCCTGCCCGGTGCGTACCTGTCGTGTGAATGCGGGCGGGGTGACTGCTCGCGGGCGATCCCGTTGCCGGAAGAACCCACTGGTCTGACCGACCTCGACATCGATGTCGACCTCGACGCGGCTGATCTGTCTGACGATGTCGACGCGGACGTCGATCATGGTGAGCCTGATGAGATCACCGAACCCGAGACGACCGACGATCCCCAGACGGACGCTAATGTGGCCGTCGATCCCGAGACGATCACCGACGGCGACGCTGACTGTGCGGCAACGGATACCGTCGAGGCGCACCCCAACACCGACACCGACACCGAACTCGACAGTGATTTGCAGTTGTCGCTGTCGTTGATCACCGACCCATCCGGGCAGCGGGAAGCCCGGCTGGAATACTTCGGCGTGATTGACGAAGCTCACGCCCGAACGCTGATCAATTCGGGACAGCTGGTCACCGTCACCGAGTTTCCCACCCTGGACATACCCACCATCAGCACCACCACCTCACTGGATCGGATACCGGCGGCGTGGCGTCGCCTCGACGACCCGTTCCCCACAACCCCGATCGACCCCACCGGACACGGCGGCTATCTCCTCCCACCACCGGGTGCGTTGACATATCGGATCCCAGCCTGGTTACGAGAGAAAATCATCGAATTGGACGGCACCTGCCGATACCCGCAGTGCGGACGCCCGGCCAGCGACTGCCAGATCGATCACCTGGTGAAATTCGTGCACCAGGATCCGATCACCGGTGGCTGGACGGTGGAGTTCAACCTGATGCCGCTGTGCACCCCGGACCACCAACGAAAACACATGGGATTGCTGATCCCCACCATGCTCGCCGATCGGGCGGTCATCTGGCGCGACCCCGCCACCGGGGAAACCATCACCACCTATCCGCGATAGGCGGCCGACATCGGCCTGCTGTCGGGTGGTGCTGCGCTGCAACCGGTTTCCGGCATCAGGTTGCGAAAGTGGCCTCGACCTCGACAAGCTCGGCCCCGGTGGACGGGGCGGTGCGACCGTCCGACTAAACGCTGACCGGTGCCAGGCGGATACCAGCGCGCTGCCAGCGGGACACCGTTGCCCGACGGGATGCCATCGGCGTCGACAGGAGAACGGCGAATATTACTGGGGGATCAGAGAAATCACGGTAGTGGTCGCGGTAGAACGGCAGGGACTCAGCGAACCAGTCGAAGTCGGTGTCCGACGCGGTCAGCAGGTGCTGCGCGTGGGTGATCGCCGTCAGGTATCCACGCCGTGGCGGACTTCCGGCGTCCGCGGTGAGGTTGTCGAGGTCGCGCATCGCGTCGTCGAAGGCGTCCTTGTTCTTGCCGAAAGACGAAGGGAATCCCCAACCATCGGCGAATGCCGCGTACAGCTGCGGCAGTGAACGGAGGTGGTCGCCGTCGACGACGCGGACCTCGTACGAGTCGGCAACAGAGCTGGGCAATGATGTCACCGAGAGTGCGTCGGTGATCAATCCGACTGCGGGACCGCCCCTTCCGGCATCGGAGAGGAACTCGTCGATGGTGCGTGAGTCTCCGCTCATGACGGCCCCCTGATCAACACGAAACTGCGGTAGTGATTGGCGGTGTACCACGCCGACCCGTCACTGCCGGTGACGATGCGCTCGGCATCGCGCGAACGGCCGGGCTCCTTCGGGTTGACATCCCACTCCCGATACGTGATCCGCTTACCGGCGGAATCGCGAGCCGGTAGCCGACCCTCGCTGTTACGGAAGGTGATTCCGCCTTGCGTGCCGGGTGCGTCGGCGGCCTCGGGCCATTCCCCGGCGTCGATGAGAGCCAGCGTGCGGGTCACCCGGGCGGGGACGGCGGCCGTCTGCCGGGACGTCGACCGCCCCGATGGTCCCGACGATGCGACCGACGACCGTGCCACCGAAGACCCTGCCACCGAAGACCGTGCCACCGACGAACCGGACGACCCGGCGTCGTCACCCGAGTTGCTGATGAGCCAGGTCGCGATCACGACGATGGCGACGACAACCAGGCCGATCGCGGTGACGACGGCCTGACGGCGCCGTTGCGCCGGGGTCTGTGCTCGCGATCCCCGGGTCGATGACCGCGGCCGCTTCGATGTCGCATTCATGTCTCTCGCCCTCCGTCGCCGAGCGCGAGGTAACGATAGCCGTGGTGCAGCGCGAAACCCCGTGACCTATACCAGGCCCCGGCCACCCGGTTGGCGGCTTCGGTCTGAACGTAGGCCGCGTCGGCACCGTGCTGCGCTCCCCAGGACAACAACCGGGACACGATGGCGTCGCCGAGATGACGTCGGCGACGGGCCGGATCGGTCCACACCGCCGTGATGCCCAACCACCGTCGTGAACCCGGCGCCTCGGTCACTGCACCACGACCGATCGCGATGGGCTCCCCGTCGTACTCGACGGAGGCGAACACCACCGAACCATTCTCGCCGACAACACTGTTCAGGACGCCGGCGCCGACGGTGAGGTCGGCCTCGTCACCAAGGTAGGCGCGCAACCAAGCGCGCGACGGATCAGCCCCGAGCGTGACATCGCCACTGCCGGTCGGCACACCGCCGTCAGCCGGCACGTCGAGAATGCGTGTCAACACCTGGATCTCGTCGCTCGCGGGCTCCCCGACGATCTGCCGGGGCAGCAGCCGATCGGGAACCGCGATGAGCGTGCGCAATCCCCGTGCCGCATACCAGTCTTCGATCACCGACAGCATCTGGGCATCGGCGCGAGCCGAACGATCAACGGCGATGGCCGAATTCGCGCGCCGAGAGATGCCGCCACCGGCGCGCAGCAACCATCCGTCGATCTCCTCGTGCTCGATGCCGGGCCACGCCAGCGCCGCGGCATGTTCCAGCGTCCGAATGTCACTGTTGCGGACCGCGACCGCCGACAGCAGCCGCATTGAGGTGATCGCCGACCGCGGGATGGATTCCACGACCCCGTCGCGGTCCAGTCGGATCGGGTCGCCGTCGTCGAGCAGGAAACCGGTCACATCCGACAGCGACGGCCGACCCGGTGCGGGGTGCGGATTGGGGGTATCGCGCCAATCGGCCGGGGTCACAGAGCCAAGGCGATAACGCACCACGACACGGTCACCGCGGAAAGCCCCGGACGACATGCCGAACCGATCCGGCATCGAACCCGCCGCCCCGGTCACCGTGACATCCGTGACATACGCACGTTCAGTCGTCGTCGTGACCGAAGGGATCCGCCTGCTCACCCGGGGTCCAGGTCAGCCCCGGCACCCCCCATCCGTTCTTTTTGATCGCCTTCTTCGCGGCCCGGGCATTGCGGCCGACCAGCACGTCGACGTAGAGGTATCCGTCGAGATGACCGACCTCGTGCTGCAGCATCCGGGCGAAGAACCCGTTGCCCTCGATCGTCACCGCGGCACCGTCGCGGTCGACACCGGTGACCCGAGCCCAGTCGGCGCGGCCGGTGGGGAACTGCTCACCGGGTACCGACAGGCAGCCCTCGTCGTTGTCGTCCGGATCGGGCATGGTCTCGGGGATCTCGGAGGTCTCCAGCACCGGATTGATGACCTCACCGCGGCGGCGGGCCGCCATCCGGGACTCGCCGGCGGGGCAGTCGTAGACGAACATCCGCCGACCGACCCCCACCTGGTTGGCGGCCAGGCCGACGCCGTTCGCGGCGTCCATCGTCGCGTACATGTCGTCGAGCAGCGTCACCGTCTCCGCCGACGGCCGTCCGTCACCGTCGAGTTCGACGAGTTCGGTAGGACGGTGCAGAACCGGCTCACCGACAATGCAGATGGGGAGAATTGCCATGCACGACAGGTTATCGTGCGCGCAGACGGCCACCGGCGCCGAATGGTCCTGCGCGACGTGCCGCCCGCGCGTCACGTCAACCCACCCGGTTCTGCGTGGTTAGATGTTCACGAACCACACCGTTGTCATTCGCCGGCCCCGAGCCTGTCATGCGCGACGTCACCAGACGTCCGATGATGGACCCCGGACCCCGATGACGTGGTGTGAGGGGTCGCAGAGGAGATCTTCGAGGGAGCGAGATGGACGGCGCAGCAGCGCGAAGCCAGAATCAGCCGGGCCAGGGCCCGGAGTCTGAGAAGACCCACGACGTCGACGGCGCGCAGAACTTCGATCCGAACGAGGTCGGTCCCGACGGGCTGTCCCGCCGCGAGCACGACATCCTCGCCTTCGAACGTCAGTGGTGGAAGTACGCCGGCGCCAAGGAAGAGGCCATCAAGGAACTCTTCGGGCTCTCGGCCACGCGCTACTACCAGATCCTCAACGCCTTGGTGGATCGGCCGGAGGCGCTGGCCGCCGACCCGATGCTGGTGAAGCGCCTGCGACGGTTGCGCGCATCACGCCAGAAGGCGCGTGCCGCACGTCGACTCGGTTTCGACATCACCTGAGCCCGCACGCCCCGGCGCTGGAGAGCAGGCGCCATGCGTGTGTGCGTTAAGGTCATCGGTGATGAATGCTGATCGCGACTCCAACCGCCTGCCCCTGAGGGCCGGAGCCATGCTGCTCCTCGCGGTTGCCATCGTGTTCGTGGGCCTGGGCTGGCACTCCGCGGCCACCGCGAACGACAACCCCGAGGAACAACTGCAGGCCGCGCAGTCGTCGGCGCCGTCGACGACTGCCAGCGCACCGGCCACCACGTCGACGGTGAACCAGGGCAACACCACCATCTGCGTGATCAATGCGGGTGACGTCACCGGTCTGGCGGGCGAGGTGGACTCCCAGGTCAAGGCCAAGGGCTACACCACCGAGGGCATCACGAGCGAGAGTAACTACTCGCAGGGCGGCTTCTCCGAAAATTCCATCGTCTACTCGACGACCGCGCAGAAGCCGCTCGCCGAAAAGCTCAACGACGACCTCGGCGGGGAGTTCAGTGTCGACTCGCGCAGCTCCTTGGGCAGCGGGTTCAGCCGTTGCGACGGCGGGATCGCCGTGGTCGTGGTGAGGCAGCCGTGATCGGCACATCCGTCCATCGAGGCCCCAGCATCCCAGGCCCCGGCGTCCCAGACCGCAGTGTCCCAGGCGGCGGCGTCCCAGACCTCAGCGTTGCAGCCGCGGGCGCTGACACCGGCTCATCAAGGCAGCCCGGTTTCCAATCACATATCACTCGAGGAGCGAGATGACCGTCAGTTCGAAATCAGGCTCTGCGTCCCTGCGTGCGCTCGCGGTGCTCGCCTCGGCCGGCGCCGTCGGGTTGGCACTGGCGGGATGTACCCCGGACGAGCCGACCACCACCGAGAAGGGCACCACCCCGGCGGTGCAGACCGGAAATCCGGCGCCCGTCGTCGGACTTGTCGACGCCGACGACATCCCCTCCAGCAGCGGTGAGAAGGGCTCGGCGACCATCAAGGACACCTCCGGCAAGGACATCGGTACCGCGACCTTCAGCCCGCAGGGGGAATCGTTGGCGGTGCTGGTCAAGCTCAACGCCGGCAGCGGTCTCCCAGCCGGTTTCCACGCGATGCACATCCACTCCGGCAGCACCTGCAACACCGCCGACAAGTTCGACTCGGCGGGTGGCCACCTGCAGGTCGACGGCCACACCGGCCACCCGGCCAGCGGTGACCTGGTGTCGATCAACGTCCTGCCCGACGGCTCGGGGACGACGCTGACCTCTAGCGATGCCGTCGATCTGGAGCAGGTGACCGGCAAGACGATCATCATCCACGAGAACGCCGACAACTTCGCCAACATCCCCGATCGCTACCAGGCCAACGGACAGCCCGGACCCGACGAGACGACGATGTCCACCGGTGACGGTGGGCCGCGCTTGGCGTGCGGCGTCATCGAGACCGCGGGGTAGGGCGTTCTGCCGACGGCTCCGGTGCACAATCCACGTGTGGTGACGTGATGTCCGCCATCCTCCCGATTGAATTCTCGGGCTCGCCGGAGCCGACACTCGGCGTCGAGTGGGAGTTCGCCCTGACCGACAAGGTCAGTGGCGATCTCTCGAACTCCGCGGCAGACCTGTTCGCGGCCTTCGGGTCTGCGCATCCGCATCTCGCCGGCAAGGTACACAAGGAATTGCTGCGCAACACCGTCGAACTGGTCACCGGCATCTGCCGGACCACCGGTGAGGCGGTCGCCGACCTCGCCGAGACGCTGCACGCCGTCCGCGGCGTCGCCGACGACCTCGACGTCGACCTCTACGGGGCGGGAACCCACCCCTTCGCGCAATGGTCGACGCAACTGCTCACCGAAGGCCATCGGTACGCCGAACTCATCGAGCGCACCCAGTGGTGGGGCCGGCAGATGCTGATCTGGGGCGTGCACGTGCACGTCGGCATCTCCCACCGCGACAAGGTACTGCCGATCCTGTCGTCGCTGCTCAACTACTACCCGCATCTGCTGGCGTTGTCGGCGTCGTCGCCGATGTGGTCGGGGCAGGACACCTCCTACGCCAGCAATCGGGCGATGATGTTCCAGCAGTTACCGACGGCCGGCCTGCCCTTCCAGTTCCAGACGTGGCATGAGTTCGAGGCGTTCGTCGCCGACCAGAAGACCACCGGCATCATCGACCACATCAACGAGATCCGGTGGGACATCCGGCCGTCGCCGCATCTGGGCACCATTGAGGTGCGGGTGTGCGACGGGACCACCAACCTGCACGAACTCTCCGCACTGGTGGCGCTGATCCACTGCCTCGTCGTCGACCTGGACCGGCGGTTCTCCGCGGGCGAGACCCTGCCGCAGATGGCGCCCTGGCTGGTGCAGGAAAACAAGTGGCGTGCAGCGAGATACGGGCTCGAGGCGATCGTGATCCTGGACTCCGACTGCACCGAACGCCTCGTCACCGAGGATCTGGCGGACCTGCTGGTGCGGCTCGCGCCGATCGCCGCCGACCTCGACTGCGTCGACGAACTCGCCGGGATCTCCGAGATCATGGCCCGCGGCGCGAGTTATCAACGGCAGCGGGCGACGTTCGCCGCCACCCGGGACATTCGCGCGGTGGTCGCGTCGGTGGTCGACGAACTGAAATGACCCGCGGCGCCGCTGTGCCGGCCGAGAGCCGGGGCGGTGTGTTCGGTGTGGACCCGGGACCGCGCGGGATCGGGTGCGTTGAGGAAATTCGCGACCATTTCATAACCCACTCTGACAATTCATTTTCCCGCGTGTGAAGTAGGGCTTCTCCGACCGTGTGAATGTCGGGTTTCGCCGGTGACCGGCCTGTCCGGATTGCCGCACTGACGTCGACAGTCCGACGATGCGCGGGGTTGCGTCGTGTCCGCGTGTTGGCTTGTGACCTTTGCTAACGGACACTGAAGAGGTGCTGCCCGTCCGTGTGCAGCATCCGAAATCGGTGGCGGGGTTATCTGGCAAAGGAAATGAAAGCTTATGAATTCCATCGTGACAATCGCGCATTCCCCGCAGTATTCTGCACTCGATCTCGCCGGTGCGTCGGCATGGGTGGACGACCTCTGTGGGAGCGGAGCGACGATGATCTTCGCCGATCCGCACACGTGGCCGGAACTGTGGCATGAGTACATCGATGGCGCCGTCGTCGAATACACCGCACGCGGGGTCCGGTCGGCGCTGGAATACGAGCGGATCCGCGACGGCCGGGACACCACCCTGTTCTGTGCCGTGCTCGACCCGTCGGGTGCGGTCGTCGGTGGCCTCCGCGTGCAGGGGCCGTATCGCGATGCCCGACAGTCACACGCGATCGGCGAGTGGGCGGGCCAACCCGGCCAGGACGACCTGATCGCGGCGATCAACCATCGCATCCCCGACGGGATCATCGAGGTCAAGTCGGCCTTCGTCGACCCGTCGTCGCCGCTGGCCAAGGTGGCGGCGGGTGCGCTGGCGCGGTCGGCCAAGATCTCGATGGAGCTGACCGGATGCCGCCACATGCTCGCCACCGCGGCCGACTACGTGCTCGAACGCTGGTCATCCGGTGGGGGACGAGTCAATCCGCTGATCGCCGCGACCCCGTACCCCGACGACCGCTACCGCACCCGGGCGATGTTTTGGGACGCGGAGAACCTGCAGTCCTTCGCCGATCCCGACGTATGGGAGTTGATGAATGCGGAGCACGCCGCCGCATTGCGGTCGCGGGAGGTGTCGGCGGCGGAGACGGCGACGGTGGCCTGACAGGTGCACGTCGGGGGACACCGACCGCGAGAACTTACCTCAAGCAGGTGGCTTCTCGCGGTCCCACGTCCCCGGCCCGTCAGTGGGCCTACCGGCGATGAACTCGGGATCGAGTTCATTCCATGCGGAACCGCCGTGGCCGGCGTTGAGCATCTGCTCGACGTCGATGACGTGGCGACCGGATTCGACGAGGTGGCCGCTGACGATGTTCCGGGCCGCCGCCGCGGCGAAGGCGCCGGCCATCGCGCCGGTCGAACCGAGTTGCGGCCAGGACGCGACACCGCGGCCGATTTGACTGGCGGAGAACGCCATTCGAGGGGTGAGGACGTCGCCGACGATCGACGTGGCCATTCGCAGTCGCTGGGCGGGGTCGGTGGCATCACCGGCGGTGAAGTTCTCCACCCGGCCGTGGAAGATCGGGTAGGTGGGGTCGAGGTCGTAGCGTTCGATGTCGAGAATGACGTTGTCGCCCATGTCGGTTGCGCTGATGACCGGAATCCGCAACGCGCGGGCACGGCGACGCATGTCGATCTTCGCCGCGACATCATCGATCTCCTCGATCACGATGGTTCGCGGACCGGACGGCGAGGTTGCCAGGAACCGGTCGGCCGTGGTCGGCGAGTAGCCATCGGCGAACGATTCGATGACGGTGTAGGGGTCGGCCTCGAGGAGCCGACGCGCCGTCAGGTCCAGCTTGGCCGTCCCGACATCGCACACCGACCCGGACATCCGGTTGAGATTCGTGGTGGCCAGGGTGTCCGGGTCGGCGAGGCGGAAATGCCGCACCCCGGTCAGCGAACACGCCGTCACCGCCGACGATCCGACGCTGAGTCCGGCGACGGCGATGATCGTCTCACCCCACCGGCGTTGTTCCGCGCTGGTGACGAGGAAGCGATTACGTGCTGTCTTCAACCGATAGAACGTCGCACTGTCGGGCATCCGGACCACCCGGCGGCGCCACGGGAACACCACGTACCGCGTATGTCCGGTCACGACCGACGGGTCGTCGTAGTCGAGTGGGTCTGCCGGCCGGACCCCTGGTTCGACGTGATCGAGTGCATCGAGTTGCCGCAGTTCGGCCACCGCATCGGGCCAGATGTCGACGAACTCGTACAGATTCGACGAGGTGAGCTGCCGAATGCGGCCGGCGTCCCGGGCGGGATGCAGGATCTCGAACGTCGCATCGCCGGTGGGGTCGGGGGCGCCGAAATCGGCGACGCCGGGGTCGGTGATGTCCACACCGTCGATACGGCGGGCGCTGCGTGGCGGCCGGGACCCGCTCGCGGTGCGTGTCGACGCGGCCCGCAGTACCCGCGTCGCCGCTCCCGCCGATCGCGGTGCGACCGCCGAGACCAGCGCGGAGGTGGTGCGTACCTGACGGGCCGTCCCGTCCTCCGACGTCGCCGTCGCCTCCGGATCATCGAAGTACCAATCGACGGTCGGTATCTGCGACACCATCGACCGGTTGCGGCCCAACGCCTTGGCGGCGTACAGGCGCTGGTCGGCCGGTCGTGCCAGATCGTCCAGGAGCGTCTGGGCATCGGGGTGCAGCGGTGCATCGAGTCGCCGCAGCGGTGCGCAGACGCCGCCGACACTGACCGTCACCTCGGAGCCGGAACCGACCGCCAGCCGCAACCTCGTCGAGGCGGCCTCGAGTTCGGCCGCGCCGGCGACCCCGAACAGGATGGTGAATTCCTCACCGCCGGTGCGTGCCACGATCCCGCGATCCCCCACCTCCTCGTGGAGAACCGAGGTGATGTCGACGAGAACCTCGTCGCCGGCGGAGTGCCCGAGTGCGTCGTTGACGCGTTTGAAGTGATCGATGTCGATGACCAGCATGCCGATCATCTGACCCGCCTGCTGGGCCTCCTCGAAGACCGTCGGCGCGCCGTCGAACAGGCCGCGCCGGTTGAGGGCGCCGGTGAGCGGATCGATCAGGCTCAGCGTCGCCTGTTCGTGGATCAGATCCGACAGATTGCGCCGCAGCATCGTCACCATCAGCGTCGGTGCAATGACCGCCATGATCACCGCACCCCCGCTGACCAGGAGATCGGTCAGCGATGCCGCGCGCACGGCGACGACGGCGAGTCCCAGGGTCACTGCGATCGTCATGAAACCGACGACGGTGCGCCCCGAGGACCCCATCGCGGCGAGTGCGGGGATCGCCGCCAACAGCACCAGCACCGCGTGTGAGGTGCCCTGATCGGCGATCACCGCCGCCGAGCCGGCCACCCCGATCATCCCGCCCGTGCACAGGATGACGAACAGCCGGTCGTCGAGACTGCCCTGCCAGGCCGTGAGTGACACCGAGATCGCGGTGAACACCAGGATCGCCACCAAGAGTGGTCGGGTGCCGGCGACAGCGAAGGACGACGAGAACAGCGCCAAGATCAGCAGCGGTACCGCCCCCAGCTCGCTGCACAAGACAGCCAGCGTCCGCTGATCGAATCGATTACCCACCACTCGATTCCTTCCGCGACCCCCTCTTTAGTCCTGTGAACAATCAATCTACCGGTGGTTGTCGTCCGCGGGGAAGGGTCGACTTACACAATGGGCGTAAATGTCGAGATATCCGTCACACCGCGGGTGTCAGACAGTCCTGATCAGGCCCTAATCCCGGTCGCCGCTTTCCATCTGGTCGCGTGCGATGAGCCCGTCGCGGGCACGCTGCTCCTGATAGACGAGGCGTCCGATGCGGTGCGCGACCACCGGTGCGGTGATCAGTGCGAAGATCCCGGCGAGGATCAGCATCCCGTTGTCGACGTGCCCGCCGCCGACGCTGATCATCGTTCCGATCAGCATCATCAGCAATCCCAGCGTTTGGGGTTTGGTCGCGGCATGCATCCGCGAGAGGGTGTCGGGGAATCGGAGGATGCCGATCGCCGCGGTGACGGCGAGCAACGCCCCGATGGACAGGAAGACGGCGGTGACGATGTCGGCGATCATGTTTGATCATCCCGGACGCGAAAGCGGGCGATGGCCACCGAGCCGACGAAGCTGACCAGCGACAACGCGACGATTCCCGACACCACCGTGGTGTCGCCGCTGTAGGCGGTCCAGGCCGCGAGCCCGCACATGCACAGCGCGATGAGCGCGTCGAGGGCGACCAACCGGTCCAGGGTGGTCGGGCCGAGCAGAATCCGTGCCATCACCAGGACGGCGGCGACGAGCAATGCGGTGGCGATGCAGTACCAGACCACAGTCATAGCCGATCCTCCTCGTCGCCGGGGGTCGTGCGGTCGAAGAGGTCGGGGCGGTGCCGGACCGCGCCGGTCGCAATGCCGACATGCTCACCGTCGGGCACGTGATGGAAGCTGTCGTCGATCCCGTGGTACGGACTGGGATGCCACTCGCTGTCGCGTTCGAAGGCCTTGATGAACATCCGCTCGACGAAGGCGACCTGGTTGTAGAAGCTGCGCACCTTCTTGTCCGATCGGACGTCGAAGACGTGGACGTAGAGCAGGCGCCGACGATGATCGATCTCCAGGACCATCGTGCCGGGCACCAGGTTGAGATAATCCACGGCCAGCGTCAGGACCATGTCGGATTTGATGGCCACGCGTACACGCATGACCGCGCCCAGCGGCGGTCGGCCGGGCCGGATCGCGATCCACGCCACCTGCGCACTCGAGACGAAGAAGTCGACGATCAACCGCAGAACCAGCACAAGCAGGGTGAGGGGATGGATCCGGCCTTCGACGGGGACCCGGGGCAGCGGCAACAGGACGCCGATGGCGATGGCCAGGACCAGCCCGGCGATCACATTCGCCCACGACACCGTGCCCCACAACAGCACCCAGACGAAGGCCAGCCACGCCATCGACCACAGTCGGACGGCCACCTCCCGGCCGTCGGTGCCCAACCAGTGGGGTGTGCGAACCCGTCCGCGCAGCCACACCCACGCGCTGACCGTCGTCCACGCGAAACCCAGCACCGAATAGCGCGCGATGTTGATCAGCAGGCGCTTCACCGGCCCTTTGCCGACGGGTCTGACGGGCGCGATCCGTTCGTTCTTCCGGTCGGTCATCATCGGCCTCCCAACACCGAGCTGACGTAGATGTCACGGTCGATGATGTCGGTCGCGGCGCGGTCGGTGAATCCGAAGATCGGACCTGCCCACACCGTCAACGCCAGACCCGCCGCCACCATCAGCGCTGTCGGGATGACCATCGCGATGGGCATGCGACCCACGTCGGCGCGCTCGTCGAAGGCGATGTCGGCGCTCTCGTCGATCAACGCCGACGGGGCACTGTCGGAGAGGTCGCCCTCGGGGGCGTCGGCGCGGGGACGCCAGAAGCCCTTGGTCCAGATGCGGGCCACCACGTACAGGGTCAGAAGGCTGGTCACCACCGACCCGGCGACCAGAATCCAGGCGAGCACCGAACCGTCGGAGGTGCCGGCCTCGATCAACGCAACCTTGCCCAGAAAGCCCGAAAAGGGCGGAATACCACCGAGATTCAACGCCGGGATGAGGAACAACGCGGCCAGGACCGGGCTGGCGATGAGGCCACCGAGTCGCCGTAGCGACGCCGACCCGGCCTGACGTTCGATCAGCCCGACCACCAGGAACAGCGTCGTCTGCACCAGGATGTGGTGCGCGACGTAGTAGATGGCCGCGCTCATCCCGATCTCCGAGGACAGCGCGATCCCGAAGATCATGTACCCGATGTGGCTGACCAGGGTGAATGACAACAGTCGTTTGATGTCGGATTGGGCGATCGCACCGAAGATGCCGACGAGCATCGTCAACAATCCGGCGACCAGCAGGATGGCGTCCATCGACCCGCCCGGGAACAGCAAGGTGTGTGTTCGCATGATCGCGTATACGCCGACCTTGGTGAGCAGGCCGGCGAACACCGCGGTGACCGGTGCCGGGGCCGTCGGGTAGGAGTCCGGCAGCCACGTCGACAGCGGGAAAACCGCCGCCTTGATGCCGAAGGCCACCAGGAGCACCGCGTACAGCGCGTTGCGGGTGCCATCGGGCACGTGGTCGAGGCGCACCGCCATCTCGGCGAGGTTGAGGGTCCCGGTGGTCGCATACGCGAAGGCGATGCCCGCCAGAAAGATGAGCGACGACACCATCGAGACCATCACGTACGACGCGCCGGCGCGGACACGATCGGCGCTGGCCCCGAGGGTCAGCAACACGAAACTCGCGGCCAGCAGCACCTCGAACGAGACGAACAGATTGAACAGGTCGCCGGCCAGGAACGAATTGCACACGCCGGCACACAGGATCAGATACGTGGGCAGGAAGATCGACACCGGCTGATCGGTGGTGCCATCGCGGATACCCTGCCCGATCGCGTAGATGACGACGCACAGCAGCACGAGCGTCGACACCACCAGCATCAGGGCGGCGAGTTGATCGACCACCAGGGTGATGCCGAGGGGTCCGTTCGCGAATCCCTTGTCATCCCACCCGCCGATGGCCAGCGCGTAGGTGCCGTGTTCGTTGGTGAGGTAGAGCATCATGCACGACGCGATGAGTGCCACCCCGATCGCCGACACCGTGATGATGCGCTGGAAGATGGCGCCGCGGCCGCGCAACAGCGTCAACGCCGCGCCGAGCAACGGGACCAGCGTCGGCAGGGTGATCAGGACCGGGAGCCAGGAGGTCTGCGGGATCATCGGCGATCCCCCGGGGTGCGGTCATCCGAGCCGGCGGTGTCGCCCGACTCGGTGCTACCCGACTCGGTGTCGTCGACGCCGATCTCGTCGATCACGTCGGCGTCCTCGGGCATCAGGTCGGTCTCGATCACCTCGAGGTGTCGGTTGATGTATTCCTCGGGGGTCAGCGGGTTGCCCTCGTCGTCGAAGAAGTCGCCGGCGGTGGTGTCGGCGCCGGTCAGGGGGTCGTCGCTGCGGTCGCGGTCGGGTGCGGTCTGCAGTGAGCCGGTGGCGACCTTGACGTCCTCGGTGTCGTCCTCGACGTCGTCGTCGTCGCGATTGAGCACGAACAGCCGGTACACCAGCGACAGGATGAAGGCGGCCACGCCCATGGTGATGACGATCGCGGTGAGGACCATCGCCTGTGCGAGGGCGTCGGCGTCGCGTGGCCGGGCCTCCGACGATCGACCCATGATCGGTGGGTTGCCCATCCCGCCCGCGAGCACCAAAATCAGCAGGTTGATGCCGTTGCCGGCCAGCAGCAGGCCCAGCAACATCCGCACCAGGCTGCGTTCCATCAGTAGGTAGGCGCCGGCGGCGATCAACACCGCGATGACCACGAGCAGGCCGAGGTTGACGCTCATTTCGCGCCACCATCCGCCGGTACCTGCACCGACCGGGTCACCAGGCCACCCGGGCCCTCCACGTCCAGGCGGGCGCCGAGGCTGCGAAGGACGTCGAGGACCAGACCGATGACGATCAGGTAGATGCCGAGGTCGAAGAACAGTGCGGTCACCAGTTTGATGTGTCCGAGCACCGGGACGGTGATCTCGAAGACGGCCGAACTCAGGGCCGGTGCACCGAGGAACATTGAGGTCACCGCCGTGCTCGCGGAGATCAGCAGTCCGGCGCCGAGGAAGGTGCCCGGTTCCACCGGCAGGGCCTCACCGAGTTCGTAGCGGCCACCGGCCAGGTAGCGCAGCACGAGTGCCAGGCCCATCGTCAATCCACCGGCGAACCCGCCGCCCGGCGAGTTGTGGCCGGCGTAGAAGAAGTACACCGACAGCACCACCATCGTCGGGAAGATCAGTCGGGTGGTGGCCTCGAGCACCATCGACCGATGCCGGGGGTCACGGAATTCGCTGCCCAGCAGGTAGGTGGTGCGATCGGGTGGGATGACGTCGTCGTCCTCGTCGGTGGCCGGGCCGAAGCGCCGAGTGGCGTCGGCGACGCGTGGGGCGGCACCGAACCGGCGGTTGCGGAAGACCATCGACGCCACCCCGGTCGCGGCGACGATGAGGACCGACACCTCGCCGAGGGTGTCCCAGGCGCGGATGTCGACGAGGAGCACGTTCACCGCGTTGGCGCCGTGGCCGAACTTGTAGGCCGCCTCGGGGAGGTCGATGCTCACCGGCTGTTCGGAGCGGGCCGCGGCGGCGAACAATCCGATCACCACCACCGACACACCGAGTGCGATGCCGATGAGCGCGCGCAGCGGTTTGAACCCGGTGGAGTGGCGGGGCTCGGGTTCGGCGGGCAGTTTGCGCAGGACCAGGACGAAGATCACCAGTGTCAGCGTCTCCACCAGGAATTGGGTGAGGGCCAGGTCGGGTGCGCCGTACAACGCGAAGAGCATGCCGCATCCGTATCCGGTGACGCCGACGATGAGGGTGGCGGCCAGGCGGTTGCGGAGGATGACCGCGGCGATGGCCGCGGCGATCATGATGCCGCCGACGACGAGTTGGACCGGGGAGTCGAAGCCGCGGGGGGAGAGCGTGTTGCGATTGCCGAGAAAGAGCACCGTCGTCGGCAGGATGATCATCGTCGACAGGATCACCCCCTGGGTGATCGGCAGCGATCCGCGCTGGGTGTTGCGGGTCATCAACAGCGACACGGTGTCCGCGCCACGCAGGGTTGCGTCGTAGATGCGGTCGGCGTTGAGCAGTGGCCGGAACCCGAAGACGCGGTCGCGGATCGGGCGCAACCCCAGGAAGAGGGCGGCGCCGCCGACGACGACGATGACCGAGAACACCACCGGCAGGCCGAAGCCGTGCCACATCGCGAGGTGTTCGAGGTCGTGGCCGTGGAGCGGCAGTTCCTCGGCGTAGGGCTCGAACCAGTGACCGACCCAGCCGCTGGCCAGGCCGGCGACGACGCCGAAGGCGGCGAGCAGGATCGGGGAGAACAGGAACATCGGCGTCGGCGGATGCATCTTGGCGACCGCCCGCGTCGGCAGGGTGCGGACCTTGCGTCCGAACGCTCCCCAGAGGAATCGGCAGGTGTAGGCGAAGGTGATCACCGAACCGAGCAGCAGCACGAGGTCGACGACATGGCCCTGCCAGGGTTGCAGCGACCCGGTGTCCCACACCGACCCGAACGCGGTCTCCTTGCCGACGAATCCGAAGGTGAACGGCAGTCCGGCCATGCTTGCGCCAGCGACGGCCGCGGTGACCGCGAGGACGGGCAGGCGATGCCCGAGCCGGGCGAGTTTGCGGATGTCGCGGGTACCGGTGGCGTGGTCGATGATGCCGACGACCATGAACAGCGACGCCTTGAACAGGGCGTGCGCGACCAGCATGGTGAGGCCGGCCATCGCCACGTTCGCATCACCCATGCCCATCAGCACCGACATGAAACCGAGCTGGGAGACGGTGCCGAAGGCGAGGACGAGCTTCAGGTCGAGTTCCCGCAGGGAGCGCCAGCCGCCGAGCACCATCGTGAACGAGCCGAGCCCGATCACCATCACCTGCCAACTCGGCAGCGGCGCGAATGCCGGCGCGAGACGACCGATCAGGTAGATGCCCGCCTTCACCATCGCCGCGGCGTGCAGGTACGCCGAGACCGGGGTGGGTGCGGCCATGGCGCCGGGCAGCCAGAAATGGAACGGCACGATCGCCGACTTGCTCAGCGCCCCGATCAGCAGCAGCACGACGGCCACCTCGACGTAGACGCCGTCCATCGGGGGATGCGCCAGCAGATCACTGAGCAGGTAACTGCCGGTGCGTTCGCCCAGCATGATGATGCCGACGAGCATCGCCAGACCGCCCAGGGTGGTGACCAGCAGCGCCTGGGTGGCCGAGCGTCGCGACGTCGCGCGGATGCGATAGAAGCCAACCAGCATGAACGACAGGACCGTCGTCAGCTCCCAGAAGATGTACAGCACCAGCATGTTGTCGCTGGTCACCAGGCCGAACATGGCGGCGGCGAAGGCGATCATCTCGCCGCCGAACACGGCGACGCGCGGGAGGGCGTCGTCGAAGTAGTGCGCGCAGTAGAACAGCACCAGCGTGCCCACACCCAGGATCAGCACCGACAGGATCGCCGACAGCGTGTCCATCCGCATGACGATGTCCATGTGCAGGGTGGGAACCCAGTGCAGCGTCTCGACCTGCGGGGCGCGATCGGAATCGGGCCAGTGCGTCAGCACCCAGACAAGTCCGCCGAGAGGGGCCAGGCCGAGGAGGTAGAACCCCTTCGTCCCGAGCTTGCCGACGATCGCGGGGGCCACGAGCGCGCAGAGTGCCAATGCCATCAGCACAGTGAGCAAGGGGGCGCACTCCGTCTTCGGTCGTCGGTCTTCGGTCGGCGGGCGGGGTGGTCATGGCGCGGGTGTCGAGTGTGTCTGTCCGGTGGCCGGGAGTGTCACGACGTGACGTCCGCGGGCTCTACCTTACCGTTGCTCCCATGGCTCGGCTGAATGCAGTGGTGAGGGTGCTCGCCGTGATGCTGGTGATATCGGTGGCAACGGTGCTGATCGCGGCATGCGGCAGCGACGACGCGCCGACCCGTCCGGGGCTGCCCGCCGATTTCCCGACCGCGCAGGTACCGCTCGTCGACGGCCAGGTGCTGACCGCCGACGGTAGCAAGGATCACTGGACCGTCACCGTGCAGGCACCGGCGAATCAGGGCAACCCGATCGAGGGTGCGGTGACGAAGCTGACCGACGCCGGCTTCACCGAGGAGGGCCGGGAGAGCGACTCGGGTCAGACCGTGGTGCGGATGTCGGGGACGAAGGACGGCACCACCTACTGGGTGACGCTGGGCATCACACCGGCCGCGGCCGCCGGTGCCACCTCGGTGTTCTATCAGGTCAGCGTCGGCTGAGCGGACGGGTGAGCCAAACGTAGGGCAGATCGGTTCGGGCCGTGCCGCGGTTGACAGCGGGTTCACAGGTGATGGGCAGTACCGGCCAAGCGGGTGTCGCCACCGTGGAGTCGTTGAAACCGATCCGGGACGCAGGTGTCTGTGACCGGACCAAACCTGAAAGCGAGAGTGACACGATGTCGACTCCCGACACCACGACAGTTTCCGATACGTCGACGGCCCCCGACGCAACGCCCGGCACCACTGCGGCACCGTCGAATGCCGACGCCTACAGCGACACCGCCCCGACGGCGCCGGTCGGACAGAGCCCGACGGCCGCCACCGCTCCCACCGCCCCGATCGGGTCGACACCGGTCGGGTCGGCGCCGGTCGCCGGTTCGCCCGCGCCGGCGGCCGCGGTTCCCGTCGCTGCTCAGCCGGGTTCGGGCCTGCCGTCGAAGACCAAGAACGCCGTGATCGCCGGCGGTATCGGCCTCGCCGTCGGCTTCGGGCTGCTCGGCTTCGGTGCCGGCTACGTCGTCGGCGATTCCGGCTCGTCGTCGAACACCCAGCAGTTCCCCGGTGGTGGCATGGGCGGCCAGCAGGGCGGCGGCATGGGTGGTCAGATGCCCGGCGGCGGTATGGGTGGCCAGCAGGGTGGTGGCATGGGTGGTCAGATGCCCGGCGGTGGTATGGGTCAGATACCCGGCCAGAGCGGGCAGACCCAGAACGGCCAGAGCGGGCAGACCCAGAACGGCCAGACCGGCCAGCAGCAGGCTCCCACCCAGGCGCCGACGCAGACCGACGGTCAGACCCAGACCAGCTGACGAAAAGTGGGGGAAGAACATCATTCTTCCCCCACTTTTTGTTGGTCGGGATCAGGTGAGCCGACGCTCCGCGTACGCGCGGAGGTTCTCCACCTGCGCGGCATCCAGGGATGCGCGCACCCGGGTACGGGCGTCGGCGATGTCGTCGGCGGTGACGGTCGCGGCGTCGATGTTGCGCCGCATCGCTGAGAGGGCCGCCTCGCGCAGCAGCGCCGAGCAGTCGGCGGCCGAGTAGCCGTCGAGATCGGTGGCCAGGTGATCGAGATCGATGTCGTCGGCCAGCGGGACGTTGCGCCCCGAGGTCCGCAGGATGTCGGCGCGGGCGGCGGCATCGGGCGGCGGGACGAAGACCAGACGCTCGAGCCGGCCGGGGCGTAGTAACGCCGGATCGATCAGATCGGGCCGGTTGGTGGCGCCGAGCACGACCACATCGGTCAACGGTTCGACGCCGTCGAGTTCGGTGAGCAGGGCGGCGACGACGCGGTCGGAAACGCCGGAGTCGCTGGACTGCCCGCGCCGCGGGGCCAGCGCGTCGACCTCGTCGAGGAAGATCAGTGAGGGCGCGGATTCCCTTGCGCGAGAAAACAAATCGCGGACGGCGCGTTCGGACGAGCCGACCCACTTGTCCATCAGCTCGGCACCCTTGACGGTGTGCACCGACAATCTTCCCGACGCGGCGAGAGCACGCACCACGAAGGTCTTCCCGCAGCCCGGCGGGCCGAACAGCAGGACGCCGCGCGGCGGCTGCACGCCGAGCCGGGTGAAGGTGTCCGGGTGTTCGAGGGGCCAGAGCACCGCCTCGGTGAGCGCTTGTTTGGTCTCGGTCATGTCGCCGACGTCGTCGAGGGTGATCGACCCGAGTGACACCTCCGGCGATTCGCCGCGCGACACCGGCCGGATCACGCCCAGCGCCCCGGCGAGGTCGGCGTCGGTCAGCACGGGTGCCGACGATGCGGGCGTCGACGACGCGGCATCGGCGGTCACCCGCGCCGCGGCCCGCAATGCCGCCTCACGAGTCAGGGCGGCCAGGTCGCCGGCAACGAAACCCGGTGTGCGAGAAGCGATCGCCGAAAGGTCCAGCGCACCGTCGGTGGGTACGCCGGTCAGGATGGCGGCGAGCAGTTTGGCCCGGGTGGCGGCATCGGGCAGACCGATCGACAGTTCACGGTCGCACAACTGCGGATCGCGCAGCCGAATGTCGATCGCGGCAGGTTCGGCGCTTGTCGCGATGAGCGCGATTGTGCCCCCGCCGGTGTCCCCGCCGGCCGGATCGAGTGCGGTACGCAACGCGTCGAGGATCAGCGTCGATACCGGCTCCGGTTCGGCCGGCAACAGCGCATCGATGTCGGTGATGAGCAGAACACCGCCACCCGGACGCAGACCCGCGATCGCGTCGGTGACCGCACGGAGTCGGGCATTCGCCTCGAGCGCTCCGACCGTCGGACCGTCGACGACGGTCATCGGACGCCCGGCGACGACTGCCCGCACGACCGTAGCCTTGCCGACGCCGGCCGGACCGGTGAGCAGGACCCCGAGCCGCGGGATGGCGCCGAGCGTCCGCAGCACCTCCGGCTCGTCAAGGGTGATCCGCAACCATTCGGTGAGCTTGGCGACCTGGGCATCGACGCCGACCAGTTCGGCGACCGATCGCGCCGGCCGCGCCGCACTGACAGCGCTCTCACCCGCACTGACAGCGCTCTGTTCCACGTTGACAGCGCTCATTCCCACGTTGACAGCGCCCTGGCCCGCATTGACGGCGCCCTGTCCCGCACTGACAGCGCTCACTTCCGCATTGACAGCGCCCGGATTCCCGCCGACGGCGCCCACGGTCCACATCACCGCGGTGTTCGGCTGCACGCTCACCGGCGCGCCGGGCTCGGTGGAGGTGACGGTGAGCAGTTCATTGGTCCAGGTGATGCCCACCGACACCGCGAGGGCGCGGACCGCGTCGCCGGCGGTCAGCTCGGGACCGAGATCACGGGGTAGCAGGGAGACGGTGTCGCCGACGGAGAGCACCTTGCCGAGCAGTGCCCGTCGCAGGGTCGTCGGGTCGACGCCGTGGCTGGCCAGGGCCGATCCGCTGACGATGACTCGCGCGGCGGCCTGCACGACCACCGGGCCGATCACCACCTGTGCGTTCTCCCGCACACCGGCGTTGGAGAACGAGATGTCGTCGAGCAGGATGGCGCCGGTCGCCGCATCCGGTGCGGTGGCGCCGACGACGGCCGCGGTGACGCGCGCCCCGGTCAGACTCACGGCATCCCATTCGCGCAGGCCGAGGGCGGTCAGGACCTCCGGGTGGACGCGGACGATCCCGCGTCGGGCGTCGGCGGCCGACGGATTGAGCCGCGCGGTCAGGGTTAATTGGCTCATGACGGACGACGCCCCGAGTCGTCGGTGCGCGGTGGCCGGTGCAGGCCGAGTCGACCGTCGGACTTCTTCATCGCCTGCCGACGCCGCGGCATGACGCGTCGTCCGGAACCCTCCCGGGCCAGGGCTCGCCGTTCGGCGCGACGTTCCTTCGGCGCGGCGTCCCAGTGTTCGGGTCGCGAGGCGACCCAGCGTCGACTCCGCCAGGCGAACGGGATGTGCACGGCGTAGCCGACGATGGCGATCACCATCAGGACGTAGGGAAAGGTCAGCAGCAGGGCCGCGCCGATCGCCACCAGGAGTAGCAGGCCCGGCAGCGCCCGGGCCGACACCTTCGCCGCCTTCAGCGACGCTGTCGGGATGCGGCTCACCGCGAGGAAGGCCACCAGCATCAACCAGATCCCGACCGCGGCCAGCGACGTCCACCACCCCGTCCCGAACTGCTGCAGCAGTCCGACGGGCAGCAAGGCGCCGATCGCGGCGGCCGGCGCCGGCACCCCGACGAAGAAGTCGCGGGTGTAGGCGGGGGCGTCATCGTCGTCGAGCAGGGTGTTGAACCGGGCGAGACGCAGCACGATCGCGCAGCAGTAGATGAGGGCGAGCAGCCAGCCCAGGTCGGTGCCGTCGAGCAGCGCCAGATACACCAGGAATGCGGGCACCACGCCGAAGTTGATGACGTCGGCCAGCGAGTCGATCTCGGCGCCGATCTTCGTGGTCGCACCCATCAGGCGGGCGACCCGGCCGTCGATGCCGTCGAGCAACGCGGCCGCGACGAGCAGGCCCAGCGCGGCGTTGATGTTGCCGTTCATCGCGAACCGGATGGACGTCATCCCGGCGCAGATCGCCAGGATCGTCAGCGCCGACGGCACGAACATGCGCCCCGCGGCGGCCTGACGACGCAGCCGGGACTGCTCGGCCGGCGAGGTCCGACGACCCGCCACCCGCGTGGGCGGGCGTTGGGTGACGGGACGCTCCCGGTGCGGACTCATGCGCGGTCGCCACCCAGGGTGGCCAGCGCGGTCTCGGCGCCGATGGTGCGCTGGCCGAGCCGGACCTGCGGCACCGTTCCGGGTGGTAGGTAGACGTCGACGCGGGACCCGAAACGGATCAAACCGTACGTCGCGCCGACCGACAGCGAATCACCCGCCGACGGCTCGCAGACGATGCGACGGGCGAGCAGGCCGGCGATCTGGACGACGGCGATGTCGTCGCCGGTTGCGTCGGCGCGCAGTGTCATGGTGGTGCGTTCGTTCACCGAACTGGCGTCGGGCAGGTCGGCGGAGACGAACCGTCCCGGCGTATGCGTCACCGACGTGACCGTTCCGGACACCGGAACCCGCTGCACGTGCACGTCGAAGAGTGACAGGAACACCGACACCCGCGGCCGTGGTGTGTCACCGAGGCCGGCCTCGGCGGGTGGGACCGCCTCGTCGACGAGGCTGACCGTGCCGTCGGCGGGGGCCGCGACGACTGCCGGATCGGTGGGTGGCACCCGGGCGGGGTGCCGGAAGAACGCGGCACACGCCCCGGCGGTGAGGGCGGCCGGCACCCGGATCCAGCGGTGTCTGCGGCCGACGACGGCGAGGCCGGATGCGGCGGCGACGAAGGGCAGACCGGCGGGATGGACCGGGGGAATGGTCTCTTTGGCCAGGGTGAGCAGATGTGCAGGTGACAGGCCGTCTGGTGCGTCCGGCCGCGGGCGCCTCGCCACAGTCAACCTCTCCGATGTCGGGGGATGCGCACTCCGATGGTGCGCCCGTACAGCTTAGAGCCCCCGGTCGCGAAGGAACTGCCGGGACCGTCCGCCCGTCCGCTACCCACCCGCCGACTACCGCAGTCGGATGACGTCGACCTCGTCGCCCGCTGAGAGCGTCACGGTGTCGGCGTCGATGTCGACGAGGGCCTCGGCACGCGCCAGGTTGCTCAGGTGATGCGACGCCGGGGGGCCCGCGGGGGAGATCCACGGGCCGTCGGGGTGGCGGACGAACAGTCCGCGCTGGAACTGGCGTTTGCCCGGCGGTGACGTGAGGTCGGTGGTGATCTTCGCGCGCAGACGTTCCCGGCGCCGGTGCAGTCCCATCGCCGCACGCAGCGGATCGCGGATGAAGATCTCGAAGGACACCAGCGAACTCACCGGGTTGCCCGGCACGGTGACGATCGGCACCGCACGCCCGTCGGGTGCACGAAAGTGGCCGCAGCCCTGCGGCATTCCCGGTTGCATCGCCACCTTCGCGAACTCCACGCCACCGGTGGCGGTGAGGGCCTCCTTGACGACCTCGAACGCACCCGCGCTGACGCCGCCGGAGGTGATGATGAGGTCGGCGTCGGCGGCGATGTCGGCCAGCCGGCGGAGGAACTGGGCGGGGTCGTCGGGCACGAAGTGCACGTGCCGCGCGATGGCCCCGGCCTCGATGGCCGCCGCCGTCAGCATCGCGCCGTTGGATTCGTAGATCTGGCCGGGCAGCAGCGGCTGCCCCGGCGCCACCAGTTCGGAACCGGTCGAGAGCACCGCCACCCGCTGTCTGTGAAAGACACGGACCTCGGTGATGCCGAGGCCGCAGAGCAGACCGATCTGCGCGGCACCGATCTCGGTGCCCCTGGCCAGCGCGGGGCTGCCGGCGGCGATGTCGGAACCGGCGAGCCGGATGTGTTTGCCGAGCGGAACGCCGGCGGTGATCGTCACCGTGTCGGGCAGGTCGGCGTCGCCGGTGAAATCGGCCGTCGTCGACTCGACGGGTACCACCGCGTCGGCGCCGGCCGGCATCGGAGCGCCGGTCATGATGCGTGCGGAGGTGCCCGGTGCCAGTGGGGGTGGGTCGGTGCGTCCAGCCGGGATGTCGGCGGCCACCGGCAGGATGGCCGGGTGCTCGGAGCTCGCCTCGGCGACCTCGGCGGCCCGGACCGCGAATCCGTCCATCGCGGAATTGTCGAAGCCGGGCAGCGAGATCGGCGCGTCGATCGGTTCGGCCGTGACCAGGCCCAGCGCGTCGGTGACGGCGACGGTGACCGGTTCCGGCGGACCGAACAGGTCGGCGACGATCTGCTGATGGACATTCACCGGGCGCATCGCCCCAGCATGCCATCGCCCCGGCATGCCATCGCCCCACCGGGCCGTCGTCGGTGCACACCGAGGGAACTGGGGGCGTCGAGCTCTGCGGGCATCGGCGACCGATACTAGATTTGGTCTATGAGTCTCGGGTTGCTGCTGGACATCGACGGCGTGATGGTCACGTCATGGGAGGCGCTGCCGGGTGCCGTCGATGCGGTGCGCTCCCTGGCCGACCGGCAGATCCCACGAATGTTTTTGACCAACACCACGTCTCGTTCGCGTGGGGATATCGCCGACGCCCTCGCGCAGGCGGGATTCGAGGTGGCACCCGAGGAGATCCTCACCGCCGCGAAGCTCACCGCGGAATATCTGGCGCAGACCTACCCCGGCAAGAAGGCGTGGGTGCTCAACGAGGGGCCGATCGCCGACGACATGACCGGGGTTCCCCTCACCGACGACCCGTCGCAGGCGCAGGTCGTCGTCCTCGGTGGGGCGGGCCCCGTGTTCACCCACGAGGCGCTGTCGACGGTGTTGGAGATGCTGCTCGCCGGGGTGCCGGTGATCGCGATGCATCGGTCGATGATCTGGTCGACGGCGTCGGGCCTGTCCATCGACACCGGCGTCTACCTCGAGGGGCTGGAGAAGGCCGCCGGCCGCAAGATCCGCGCGATCGGCAAACCGTCCCCGTTGGGTTTCCGGGCGGCCGTCGAGGTGATGAATCTGGAACCGACGCAGGTGGTGATGGTCGGCGACGACATGCACAACGACGTGCTCGGCGCGCAGGCCTCGGCACTGATCGGGGTACTGGTGCGGACCGGGAAGTTCCGGGAGGAGGCCCTCGCCGCCCTGCAGCGCGACGAGTTCGGCCCGGTGCCCGACTACGTCATCGACTCGATCGCCGACCTACCCGCACTGATCGACAAGCTCGACGGTTGAACCGGGTACGCTCGACGCCTCCTATGCCTCCGCGGCCTTCTTGATCTTGCCGAGGGTCTCGGCCATCCCCAGCTTGAGCTCTTCCTCGAACGACTCGGTGCCGCCCATGAGCTTGTCGACGAGCACCGACGACACCTTGGTGGTCGTCCCGCCGGGCGCCTCACGGCGTTCGGTCAACGTGACACCGGCGTCGGTGGGAGTGATGGTGTAGCTCCACACGGTGTGGTTCTCCGCCACCCGGAAACCGATCTCCTGATTCGGGGCGAACCGCACGACCTTGGACGTGGTCGGCCACACCAGCGGTCCGCGACGGTTGATGTTGATGGTCTTGGTGCCGAGTTCCACCGGGCCGCGGATGATCATCTTCACGCACTGCGGGCTCCACTCACCCATGCGCTTGAGGTCGGAGATCACCGTCCAGACCGCCTCCGGGGAGGCGTTGATGTCGATGGACTCCTCGATGAGTGGTGCAGCCACGGTTCGGTTCCCCTTGTGTTGATCGGTTCGTGTGAATCGGTCGATGACGTCGTGATCGGTTGAAAGACCCCGACGGGTGACGTCGGATATGGGCGACCCTAGGCCACCTATTGAGCAACCGTCAATAAGCGGTCAGGCGAGCAGCGTGGCCGCGATGACCGCGCCGATCCCCACGAACACCGCCGCGGTCACCCAGATCGCCGGGTGATCCCGGGAATCGTCGAGCAGGATGGTGCCGAGTTTGCCCGGGGTCAACCAGTCGATGAGGACGAACGACCACATCATCACCGCGATCGCGACCACCGCGTACGCGATGGTGTAGAGGAGGCCGCGCCACAACTCCAGGAAGGCCGTGTCGAACACCGACCCCACCAGCACCAGCGACAGGCCGATCACCATCGACACCGTCATGATCATCGCGTTGCGATTGTGCTCGACCCACACCAACTGCCGGAGTCGTCCCGGCGTGACGAGGTCGAGAGCGGCGAAGCCGAGGATCAGCAGCGCGATGCCGACCAGCGAGAACGACGCCGCCTGGGCCAGATTGTCCCGCAAGATCTCCACCCGAACTCCTGTCGTCACCGATCGTCGAGGCCCGTCCGTCACCGGCCGGGTCAGAAGAAACCCTAGCGACAATGGTGTCCCGGGCGTCGGGTTTGGCACCCACGACATGCGGTCGCCGACGAGGTCGGCACGATCACGCTGGGCCAAACCCTGGTCACCGCGATCTGTTCGGGGCCTACTGGGCGGGATCGTCGTGGGAATCGAGTGGCGCAGGAGGTGTCCGGGATGGGCTGGTTGGCACGACTACTGGAGAACGAGCATCGCCGGCTGCTGGACGGTGTCGCGGGACTGTGCCCCGAGTCGGTGGGTGCCACCGCCCTATGTGCGGACACCCCGTGTGTCGACACCGTGAGTGCGAATCCCGTGAGTGCGAACGCCGTGACCCCACCCGCCGTGACCCCACCCGCCCCGTCGAGTGGGCGCCCTTTCCCGTCGAGTGTGCGCTGATTTCCGTCGGGTGTGCGCCAGGCAAGTACCGCCCCGACCACCCGCCGTGTGCGGCGGTTGATCGGGGCGGTGGCGTTCTCGCGTTCAGCGAGTTGTCAGAGCAGTCCGACGAGGTCGTAGCTGCCCACGTTCTTCGACAGCGCCCGGAGGTGATCGTTGGCGTCGCCGAGCGTGTGGCTGATCGCGGTCAACCGGGACAGGTAGTGACCCACCGGGTACTCGGCGGTCATGCCGATGCCGCCGTGCATCTGCACCGCTTCCTGCCCGACGTGTCGCAGCGAACGGCAGATCTGCAGCTTCGCGCGTGAGGCGACGATCGGGTCGGCGACGCCGTCGGCGAGCGCGGTGGTCGCGTACAGGCTCATGCTGCGGGCGAGTTCGAGCGAGACGTACACGTCGGCGGCCCGATGGTCGAGGGCCTGGAACGTCGACAGGGTCACGCCGAACTGCTTGCGCGTCTTGAGGTAGTCGACGGTGAGGTCCAGGGCGCGCTCCATCGCGCCGACGGCCTCGGCGCAGAGGGCGGTCTGGATACCCACCTCGACGTCGCTGAGCAGGGCGCTGGCATCACCCGAGCCGAGCCGCGTGGCCGGTGCGTCGGTGAAGGTGATCTGCGCACCGCGTCGACGATCGCTGGTGCGGTAGGCGACGCGGTCCACGCCGTCGGCGTCGGCGTTGACGAGGTAGAGGCCGAGCTCGCCGTTCTCGCGCGCCGAAACGATAAGCTTGTCGGCGCAATCACCGTGGGGGACAAGCGCCTTGGTTCCGGTGAGCTTGCCGTCGGCGACGGTCGCATCCACCGCGGCGGCCGGCCAGCGATCGCCGGACTCGTGGTGGGCGAAGGCCATCAGCAACTCGCCGGATGCCAGCCCGCCGAGAAGCTCGGCGCGCAGCTCGCCCTCGGCGGTGGCGACGATCAGCGAGCTGGGCACGAGTACCGAATCCAGGTACGGCTCGGGCGCATTGGCGCGACCGATCTCGCCCATGACGCTGGCGAACTCCACCGGACCGGCGCCCGCGCCGTCGTCCTCCTCGGGGATCGTCAGACCCAGGATGCCGATGTCGGCCAACGACTTCCAGACATCGCGGCTCCAGCCGAGTTCGGTGTCGGTGACCTTGCGCAGCGTCTCCACGTCGTAGGTCTTGGTCAGGACGTCGCGGACGGTGTCGCGCAACATCGTTTGTTCTTCGGAAAGTTCGAAATCCATGAAAAATTCCTCGGTTGTCGAGAGGTGTTGGGGCAGAAGGGGATCGGGGCTACAGGCCGAGGACGGCCTTGTCGATGATCTGCCGCTGAACCTCCGACGAACCGCCGTAGATGGTCACCTTGCGGTAGTTCAGGTACGTCGGCACCGACAGCTGCGCCCACTCCGGGGCAAGGATGTCGGCGGAACCGTTGGCGGAGCCGGATTCGATCGCGGACACCGGCAGCGACTGGGGGCCGGCGATGTCGGCGATCAGCTCCATCGCCTCCTGCTGCAGTTGGCTACCGCGCAGCTTGAGCAGCGACGACGCCGGATTCGGCTTGCCGTCTGCGGAGGACGCCACCACCCGCAGCTGCGTGAGTTCCAGTGCGAGCAACTCGTTTTCGAGTTCGGCCAGACGTGCGGCCAACAGCGGATCCTCGAGCAGCGGGGTGCCGTCGGCGGCGGTCACCTCTCGTGCGAGTTCCTTGGCGCGGGCGAGCTTGGTGCGGGTGTAGCCGACGCGGGCGATGCCGTTGCGCTCGTTGCCGAGCAGGAACTTGGCCTGTGTCCAGCCCTGATTCTCCTCGCCCACAAGGTTTTCCACCGGAACGCGGACATCGTTGAAGAACACCTCGTTGACCTCGAAGCCGCCGTCGATCAGCTGGATCGGGCGGAGTTCGACGCCCGGGGTGTCCATCGGGAACAGCAGCATCGAGATGCCGGCCTGCTTCTTGACGTCCGGGTCGGTGCGCACCAGGCAGAAGATCCAGTCGGCGAACTGGCCCAGCGTCGTCCAGGTCTTCTGGCCGTTGACGACGTAGTGATCGCCGTCGCGTACCGCCCGGGTCTTCAGAGATGCGAGATCCGAGCCCGCTTCCGGTTCGGAGAAGCCCTGGCACCACCAGATATCGAGGTTGGCGGTCTTGGCCAGGAAACGTTCCTTCATCTCCGGGGAGCCGAACTGTGCGATGACCGGCCCGATCATGCCCGCGTTGAACGGCAGCATGTCCGGCACCGACGCCAGGCTCATCTCCTCGCGGTAGATGTGGTGCTGGATCGGGGTCCAATCCTGGCCGCCCCACTCCGTCGGCCAGTGCGGCACCGCATACCCGGCCTCGTTGAGGATGCGGGTGGTGGTGACGACGTCCTCGGGGTAGTTCAGCTTTCCGGCGGCGCTGCGCTCACGAATGTCCTTGGGGACCTGGGTCGTGAAAAACGTCCGGAGTTCCTCGCGGAATGCTTCCTCACTTGAACTGTATTTCAGGTGCATGCCTACCTTCATACTCTTCGAGGTCGCGGGGCAAAACCCGGGATCGCGAATCGGTCGGCTCCGGCGCCGACAATGAGACAATTCCGGCACGCCGTCGCGCCCGCCGCGACAGCACGGCCCCGACGATCGCGACCAGCAGAACGTAGATGACGTAGCCGACGACGGTCTCCTGGAGTCCGACGTGACTGACGACGAGTCCCGCGATCACGGCCGGGCCGCTGAAGGCGAGGTAGCTGACGATGAAGACGGCCGAGAACACCTGTCCGCGCTGCGGCGGTGGGGTGGCGGCGCTGATCGAGTCGAGCGCACCGAGGAAGGTCGCCGCGAAGCCGGTGCCGGCGATCAGCGAGCCCGCCACATAGAACGGCAGCGCCGAGGTGAGCACCCCGACCAGCGAGATCACCGCGCCGGCGGCCAGGGCCGGGTAACCGTAGGCCAGTTTGGTCGCGGCGTCGCGTCCGATGAGGGCCAGCGAGGTGAGTGCGCCGGCGGCGAAGAAGGTGAACAGCAGGGCGCCCGCCTCGGCGTGATTGTCGATGCCGAAGACCTTCGCGATCACCGACGACCCCAGCGAGAGGTAGAGCCCACCCATCGACCACGTCGCGACGAAGGCGGGCAGGGCGCCCCAGAAGAGATGGCGGATCTCACTGGGAACCGACGCCTGCGGGGCCAGGGTGGCGAGCATGTGTCGGCGTGAGGTGAATCCGATGCGCGACGATGTCTCGGGCACGACCAGCAGCGCGACGAGCAGTACGGCGTAGATGCCCAGGGTGATCTCGTAGACCAGGAATCGCGGTTGCGGCGCGTACTGGACGAGGACACCGGCGATCGCGACCCCGGCGGCCAGGCCGATGGTCGGGGCCGCCCCGGTGATCGCCGAGCCGAGGCGCGCACTGGGCTGCAGGTCGACGACGGTGGCGGTCAGCGTGCCGATCGCGGCCCCGGTGGCCAGGCCCTGCAGAGCGCGAGCTGCGATCAGGATGCCGACGCCGTCGGCGGCCAGGAACAGCACCATGCTGGCGATCAGCAGGACCAGGGCCGCGGCCAGTACCGGTCGGCGGCCGATGTGATCGGAGAGCGATCCCACCGACAGCAGGCTGATCAGCATCGTCACCACGTAGATCGCGAACACCCCGGTCAGGGTGAACGACGAGAAGCCCCAGAGCTGCTGGTAGACCGGGTACAAGGGCGACGGGGCGGCGGAGGCGAATAGGACCATCACCACGGTCGCGGCGATCACCCAGAATGCGCGGTGCGGATGTAGACGCGACATCGAACCTCCAAAAGCAAAGTGGTTTGCGTTAGGGCCAACCTAGCTGGACGTGGACCTCTAAAGCAACGCGATTTGCAATAATCGATTCCATGAGTGCGGTAACAGCTGACAACACCGAGGTCACGGCGGGTCGCCGACCCGGTGGACGCAGTGCGCGGGTGCAACACGCGGTGTACGACGCGGTCGGCCAACTCGTCGCCCGCGGTGAACGCGAGAGCATGACGATCCCGCAGGTCGCCGACCTCGCCGGGGTCAACCCGACCAGCATCTATCGACGCTGGGGATCGATCACCGCCCTCCTCGAGGAAGTTGCGGTGGCCGCGCTCACCCAGGGCGAGGCGCTGCCGGACACCGGCACGCTGGCCGGGGATCTGGCCGAGTGGGCGCGCATCATCGGCGCCGACATCTCGCGGCCGTCGCGTCGCGCCTACCTGCGCGCGATGGTCACCGCGCGCGACGACCTCATCGACGAATGCCCGTGCTGGGAGATCCGCCGCGGTCAGGCCGCCGAGATGGTCGGGCGGGCTTCCGGCCGCCTCGAGGCCACACCGTCGGTGGAGCAGATCCTCGACCACATCATCGCGCCGCTCTATCACCACGCGGTCTTCGCCAAACACATCGACGACGAGTTCGCCACCCGCCTGGCCGCCGATGTCATGCGAATGGTCTGATCCTGACGAATCCGGTGCCCGGGACGTACTAGGCTCGGCGCGCATGAGGCATGTGCACGCGTTCGGTGACGACGCGCTGGGGGAATGGGACGCGGTCGGCGTCGCCGAGGCGATCACGCGACGCGACATCTCGGCCGCCGAGGCGGTCGAGGCGGCCCTCGCCCGGATCGACGCGGTCAACCCGACGCTCAACGCGGTCGCGGTGGACGACCGCGAGCGCGCCCGCAAGCGCGCCGTCGACGGCGGGTATTGCGGCGGCTCGTTCGCCGGGGTGCCCTCGATCATCAAGAACAACACACTGTTCGCCGGAATCCCGACGACGCACGGTTCGGCCGCGGTACCCGAGCGGGTGGCCACGAAGAACGAACCCTTCACCGATCAGTTGCTGTCCACCGGCGTGAACATCGTCGGCGCCTCGACCCTGCCGGCCTTCGGGCTGACCGCGACCACCGAATTCGTCGACCGCGAGCCCACCCGCAATCCCTGGGACACCGATTACTCCTGTGGCGCGTCGTCGGGTGGGTCGGCGGCGTTGGTGGCGGCCGGGGCGCTGCCGATCGCGCACGCCAATGACGGTGGCGGGTCGATCCGTATCCCGGCCGCGGCCTGCGGGCTCGTCGGACTCAAACCCACCCGCGATCGCGTCGTCGCCTCGCCCGAGGGGAAGTCGATGCCGATCGACCTGATCTCCAACGGTATCGTCAGCCGCACCGTCCGGGATACCGCACGCTTCCTCGCCGATGCCGAGACCTTCAGCCCGGCAAAGGGATTGCCGCTGGTGGGTCGCGTCGACGGGCCGTCGGAGCGGCGCCTGCGGATCGCGATGCTCACCGAACCGCTGACCGGGCAACTCCTCGACGACGACACCCAGGCCGGGTTGACCGCCACCGCCGAACTTCTCGAAAGTCTGGGTCACCGAACGGAATTCGTGCCGGTCCCGGTGGACCGTTCGTATATCACTGAGTTCACCTCGTATTGGGCGATGCTCGCGTTCGGTATCGATCACTTCGGCAAGCGGATGATCGACAAAGGCTTCGACCGTTCGCAACTCGATCCGTTCACTCGCGGGCTATCGCGGATGTATCTGCGTCGGATGTGGCGCACACCCGCTGTGATCCGCGGCCTCAAACGATCCACGGTTCAACTCCGCGAGACCTTTTCGCGTTTCGACGCGGTGCTCTCGCCGACGCTGGCGCACACCACGCCGAAGATCGGTTACCTCGATCCGGGGGTGGATTTCGACGAGGCCTTCGATCGGCTGACCCGGTACGTGGCCTTCACTCCGGCCAACAACACGTCGGGCACCCCGGGAATCAGCCTGCCGCTGGCGCAGACGTCGGACGCTTTGCCGCTGGGCATGCACTTCTCGGCCGATCTCGGTGACGAACGGACGTTGCTGGAACTCGCCTACGAACTCGAGGCCGCTCGGCCGTTCGCACGCATTCAGGACGCGGGCTGAGGCATTCCTCGGCCTGCAGGCCCGGGAGGCAGCCGGTGAGCTGTCCGGTCCCGTTGTGCCGCCGGTGATTCCGCTCGCACAGTGGGCGGCCCGCACCGGTCGTCGCGGTTGCCGGGGTGGTGGCGTCCTCCGGGATACCGAAGCCGAGATCGTGGGGGCGACATGACGGACAACGATCAGGGTCTCCCAGAGAATTGGGTCTGATTCCCCGTCCGGCGATCCCGCTACGGCCGTGGCCGCCACGAGTTCAGCAGCCGGATCACCAGGGGTGCCAGAACGGTGGCGATCATCATGCAGATGGCCATACTCAGCAGGGACAGGGCGGCATTCGTCCCGAGACCGGAGAGTTCGTGATCTTCGGTGATGACTCCGCTGATCGCGACGAAACCCATCGATCCCGGAACCATCAACCAGAACGGCGGCAGGTACATCACCAGCGTGCTCGGATGTCCCTTTGCGCGGTCGCTGACGACCCAGGCGACAAGCAGCGTGACGCCCAACGCGATACCGCCGGCGAACGCGGGCAGCATGACCAGCCGTGTCACGTTGTTGAGCCAGAAGGTTCCGAATGTCAACCCGATGGTCCACACCCACAACCGTTGGGGCGTACAGAAATACAGGATGTTGCCGACCGCGAACACCGGTCCGGCGAGCCACAGCACCCACGACGGCGCCTGTTCACTTGTCAGATCTTGCAGGTGAACGGACGTCAGGCCGGCGACGTCGAGGGCCAACGCGAATCCGAATGCCATCGACAGCAGCACGATCAGCGCGGAGACCAGGCGGGTCGAGCCGGCGATCATGTCGCCGGTGGTGAGTTCGATCAGTGCCGTGGTGAGTGCCGCTCCGGGAATCAGTGTCACCACCGGGATGACGGCGAGTCGCACCGGGTCGTCGAATCCGCCGTGCACCGACCACAGTGCAATGGGCAATGCGGCCAGAAACGTCAACAGGACGGGCATCAGGGCGGCGATCGCCGGTTTGGTGCCACTCCACAACAGCACCGCCGCAATCGGAATCGACAGGACGACGGCAGCGACCGACGCCAACGGGCTCATCCGGAAACACATGGCGAACCCCAACGCCATGAGCATGTAGCCCGCAATCCGGGCCAAGGGATGAATCGGTGGCGGGGCATCGGCGATCGCGCGCAGCTTGTGGAGCGCATCGGGAACCGGAATCGGTTCCCGCCGGAGCCGGTGCACCAGCGTCTCGGTGTCCGCGATCTGGTCGAATCGGTAGGGCGTACTGCTGTTCGCCATCGCCGCCCGACCCCGTTGACGATCGAGCGCGATGATGTAGGTCGCGAAGACCTCGGTCGTCGCGTCGTAGTCGTACGTCGTGCAGATCTCGTGAAGAACCTGCTGTGTGAGGGGAACCGGGTACGACGAACTGTTGAGCGCCTCACCGACCTCGGTGATGAGGGACAGCATGTCGTCCGGATCTGCCGATTCGGGCCGCTTCACTGCGTCATCTGACATGCCTGCACCTCACAGCGAGTCTCGATTACCATGCGGACCAACCGATGTGGTCGGACTGCCGACACAGCTCGGATCAACCTACACCGGGGTGACCGGCGCTTCGATGCGGAAGCCACCGCGCGAGAGCGGATCTGTTCGACGCCACCTGATGAGATCCATCGTCGCGTCATCGCCGACAGCTGACGATGACTTATAGAGGAACCGTGGCCGTCACGGGTGATTTCCGGAAACATTGGCACGGAATCGCTCGGATCGTGTCCCGAATCATCGGTGTCGCCCGCGGTAAACCTATTGCTGCGATGTTCTCTCGCATTGAGATAATGTTCTCGGCAGAATCGTCGACAACGAAAAGAGAATTCTGTGTGCACGCGTGTGATGTGGCCGGACGCCAACGGATCTGTCATCGTCGGCCGGAACATGGACTTCCATCAGGATCTCCACACCAACCTCTGGAAGCTCCCGCGCGGTGTCAAACGCAATGATCGCGTCGAGGGCAAGCTGAAGTGGACCTCGAAATACGGCAGTGTAATTGCCGGCGTATACGACATCCTGTCGACCGATGGGGTGAATGAGAAAGGGCTGGCGGGTCACATTCTGTGGCTCGCCGAGTCGGAGTACGGCACCCCGGATCCGAATCGTCCGCAACTGGCGATGTCGGTGTGGCTGCAGTACTACCTCGACAACTTCGCCACGGTTGCCGAGGCCGTGCGGTGGACCCAGGACAATGATCCGCAAGTGATTCCGATGGCGGATCCGACCGGCGGTAGCAACCCGGCGATTCATCTGGCTCTCGACGATGCCACCGGCGATTCGGCGATCTTCGAGTACATCGACGGCAAGCTCGACGTGTACCACAGCCGGGACTACTGGGTGATGACCAATTCGCCCACCTACGACAAGCAGTTGGAGCTCGTCAAGAAGTTCGAGGGTCTGGGCGGCTCGGAAGCGCTCCCCGGTACCTGCGACGCGGCCGACCGTTTCGCTCGTGCGTCGTACTACGTAAACCATCAGCCGCAGCCCACCTCGCGGCTGCAGGCCACCGCCGCGATGGGCAGCATCATACGCAATGCGGCACAACCGTTCCGCACCGCGGACCCGGGCAAGCCCGATGCGTCACAGACGTTGTGGCAGGTCGTCATCGACCTGACCAACCCGCGCTACATCTTCGAGTCCACGACCCGCCCGAACACCGTGTGGGTCGACCTGAAGGATCTCGACTTCAGCGAGGGATCGGGAGACGCAAAGCTCGACCTCGTCAACGGTCTCGAGGTCGAGCAGGGACTGTCGGGCAACGTCGGCCACAAGTTCAAGCATCACAAGTTCCACATCGTCTCCATCGAGCAGGCCAAGCTGATCGGGGAGCTGGTGGAGAAGGCCAAGAAGGGCCTCGACGCCACGAAGCCCATCGAGCAGCGCGTCAAGGACATTCAGGACAAGGTCGAGGCGAAGCTCGCGGAGTTCGTCGACGCGACCTGAGTCCACACTCCAGATAACGCCTTCTGTAACAACGTAATTGGGTCCTGTCAGAGAAGCTGGGTGGTGTGCCACCCAGCTTCTCCAACAGGACCCAAGTTCTCCTCCGGAGATTATCGGGACGTCAGTGCGCGACCGCCTCCTCGGCACCGATGCCGGTCAGCGAACGCACCTCCATCTCGGCATTGCGTTCCGGGGTACCGCGATCGTTCGGCGCGGTCAGGGTGCCGATGATGCCGAGCGCGAACGCGAGCGGGATCGACACGATGCCGGGGTTCTCCAGCGGGAACCAGGCGAAGTCTGCGCCGGGGATCATCGATGTGGCCTTGCCGGAGACGGCGGGGGAGAACACGATCAGCAGCAGCGTCGAGCTGAGGCCACCGTAGATGCTCCACAGGGCTCCGCGAGTGTTGAATCGCTTCCAGTACAGCGAGTACACGATGGTCGGCAGGTTGGCTGCGGCGGCGATCGCGAAGGCCAGCGCCACCAGGAAGGCGACGTTCTGGCCGTTGGCCAGGATGCCGAGGACGATACCCAGCACGCCGAGAGTGATTGCGGCGTAACGGGACACACGCACCTGATCGTCCTCGCTCACCTTGCCGCGCTTGATGACGCTGGCATAGATGTCGTGGGCGAAGCTCGCCGACGCGGTGATGGTGAGGCCAGCGACCACCGCGAGGATCGTCGCGAAGGCGACCGCGGAGATGATGCCGAGTAGCACGGTGCCGCCGAGTTCGAAGGCCAGCAGCGGTGCCGCGGAGTTCTCCTTGCCGGCCGCGGCGAGGATGCGGTCCGGGCCGACGATGGCCGCGGCGCCGTAGCCGAGGATCAGGGTGAACAGGTAGAACGCGCCGATCAGAGCGATGGCCCAGACCACCGAGCGCCGAGCCTCTTTCGCGGTCGGGACGGTATAGAAGCGCATCAACACGTGCGGCAGACCGGCGGTGCCGAGCACCAGGGCGATGGCCAGCGAGATGAAGTTGATCTGCGACTCCAACGATCCGCCGTACTTGGCGCCGGGTGCGAGAACGTCACGGGCGGCGACCTTCTCACTCGACGACCCCGCGATCGCCTGCTGCGCATTGCCGAGGATGTCGGAGACGTTGAGCCCGAACTTGGCGAGCACCATCACCGTCATGAACGCCGCGCCGGCGATCAGCAGGACGGCCTTGATGATCTGCACCCAGGTGGTGCCCTTCATACCGCCGACGAGGACGTAGACGATCATCAGGGTGCCGACGACGGCGATCACCAGCGACTGCCCGGCCCGCGACTCGATGTCGAGCAGCAGGGCGACCAGACCGCCGGCACCGGCCATCTGGGCCAGCAGGTAGAACAGCGACACGGCCAGGGTCGAGATGGCCGCGGCCAGGCGCACCGGACGCTGCTTGAGCCGGAAGCTCAGCACGTCGGCCATGGTGAATTTGCCGGTGTTGCGCAGCAATTCGGCCACCAGCAGCAGGGCGACGAGCCAGGCCACCAGGAAGCCGATGGAGTAGAGGAAGCCGTCGTAGCCATACACCGCGATGGCGCCGGCGATACCGAGGAAACTTGCGGCCGACAGGTAGTCACCGGCGATGGCGACACCGTTCTGCGGACCGGAGAAGGCTCGGCCACCGGTGAAGTAGTCGGCGGCCGAGGAGTTGTTCCGGCTCGCCCGGATGACGACGAACATGGTGATGGCGACGAACGCCACGAAGATCGCGATGTTGGCGACCGGATTGCCGACGGCCGCGGCTGCAGCGGTGGTCATCGTTCGATCTCACTTTCCATCTTGTCGCGCAGCGCGGCGGCCTGCGGATCGAGTTCGCGGTTGGCAAAGCGTACGTAGAGCCCGGTGATGAGGAACGTCGTGACGAACTGCAGCAGACCGAGGATGAGACCGACGTTGATGTTGCCCCACACCGGCGTTGCCATGAAGTCGTGCGCGAAGGCGCCGAGGGCCACATAGAGCGCATACCAGATCAGGAAGAACGCGGTCATCGGGAAGACGAAGCGGCGCAGGGTCCGCTTGAGGTTCTGGAACTCGGGGCTGGCTTGCATGGCGATGAACTGCTCGCCGGACGGGTGCAGCTGATGATGTTCGTGCGGTGGATGGCCGGGCGGCTGGGCCGACGCGGGTTGATCGACAGTGGACAAGATGTCCCTCCCAACTGTGATGGTCGATGCATCACAGAGTGGGTGAGGTCGACATCACACACAACGGGGTGGCATGGGTCACACGACGAAGCCGTTCATCTATGCGGTGGGCGGTCGGTGCGTGCCGATGAACGGTCGGGGAGATTGCGTGTACTACTGGCACCATGACCCTGCTCTGGGACCAGCACGCCTGCCTGCCGCTGCAGCCCGACGCCGACGTCAATCCCCTGACACGGTTCGCGCGGCCCGGCCCGACGTATGTCTCGGTCAACGTCGGGTACTCACCGCAAACCTGCGCCGATTCCATGCGTCTGCTGAACCGTTTTCGCGCCGGAATCGAGGCGCACCCGCGGCTGCGGCTGGCCGGCGGGGTCGACGACATCACGGCCGGCGACCCCACCCGGATCGCGATCGCCTTCGATCTCGAGGACTCCCACCCGCTCGACGGCAACCTCGACAACGTGGCCGCCTTCACCGCACTCGGCGTACGCACCATGTTGCCCAGCTACAACCACGCCAACCGGGCCGGCTGCGGATGTCTCGACACCGACGACACCGGACTCACCGGCTGGGGGCGGGAGCTGGTCGCCGAGATGAACGCCGCGGGCATGGTGCCCGACGGTTCACACTGCAGCGCCCGCACCGGCCTGGACATGTGCGAGGTGTCCACCAAGCCGGTGATCTACAGCCACTCCTGCATGCGCGCCGTCTGGGAGCATCCGCGCAACATCACCGACGATCAGGCGCGCGCGTGTGCGGCCACCGGCGGGGTCGTCGGGATCACCGGCGTCGGAATATTCCTGGGCCCCAATACTCCGTCGATCGAGGCGATGATCCGCCACCTCGAGTACGCCGTCGAACTCGTCGGCATCGATCACGTCGGCGTCAGCACGGATCACTCCTTCGACGCCGCGGACTTCCTCGACGAGATCCGCAGCCATCCGGAGGCCTTCGACGAGTCGTACACGCGCTGGGGTCCCATCGAGTGGATGGCGCCGGAGATCTTCGTGACGCTCGGGGACCATCTGCGTGCGCGCGGCTGGGCCGACGCCGACGTCATCGCGGTGCTCGGCGGCAACTTCGCGCGTGTGGCCGCGGTCAGCTGGTGAGGGTGAGTTGGTGAGGGTCAGCTGGTGACTCTCGCTTACCGCTTCTGGACCAGACCCACGATCCACAGCAGGATCACCGAGCCGAGAATGGCGGTGAACAGGGTGAACCACCATCCGCCACCCGCGGTGTCGAGGAAGAAGCTCAGCAGAAAACCGCCGATCAGCGCGCCGACGATGCCGATGACGATGTTCATCAGGAGTCCGGAGCCGCCGCCCTTGACGATCTTGCCGGCGATCCAGCCGGCGATGGCGCCGATGAAGATGTAGCTGATCCACCCCACATTGGTCAGGGTGGTCGATCGGGCGAGAATCTCGGTGGCGGCCAAGGTGATCATGGTGAACTCCCGTCGGTGGGCGGTCAGGCGAACCTCTCGACCGTAGCCCGTCGACACCGATCTATCGAGGTGTATCCGCGATGACGCATGCGTGGTTCACGACGGAAGCGGCTGCCATGCCCCGGGTTCAGCGCTCGCCCGGGACGCGTTCGACACCCATGCCGAGCCGTTCGGGTACGTGCATGCGGGCGAAGATGCGGGACAGGTCGCCGGGCACGCGGCGTCGCGTGCCGAGGCTGACCAACACCATCGTGGCGAAGGCCAACGGCACGGTGACCGCGGCCGGATAGCCGATGATCACCGCGGGCCACCCGCCGAGAGCCTCGTCGTCGATAACCCCGGCGATCGCCAAAGATGTTGCGGTTCCCGAGGACACGCCGCCGATCACCATGCCGCAGATCGCGCCCATCGGAGTCAGCCCACGCCACCAGATACCCAGGATGAGCAGAGGACAGAGAGTGGATGCGGCCACCGCGAACACCAGGCCGACGGTTCGCGACAGTTCCAATGACGTGGTCGCCAGGGACAACACGATGGGTAGCGTCCCGCCGATCACCGCCGCGATACGGAAGTCGCGGATCCGGCCGGACAGCACGTCGGTGGATACCGCGCCGGCGACGCTGACGAGTAGCCCCGACGAGGTCGCCAGGAAGGCCGCGATCGCACCCGCGGCGACGAGTGCGGCGAGGAGTTGTCCGGCGAGTCCACCGACCGCCGCCGACGGCAACAACAACACCGCCGCGTCGGCGGTCCCGGTGATCAGCAGCTGCGGCACGTAGAGCCGCGCGAACACACCCAGCAGGAGGGGAAACAGGTAGAACAGTCCGAGCAGCGCGATCACGGTGAGTGCGGTGCGACGGGCCGAGCGACCGTCGGGATTGGTGTAGAAGCGCACCAGCACGTGCGGCAATCCCATGGTGCCGAGGAACGTCGCGATGATGATCGAATACACCTGGAACAGTGGATGTTCGCCACCCAGACCGCCTCCGGTGGACAGCCACGCCGCCCCCGTCGTCGGCGCCCCGGCGACCACCGGGGTGGCGGCACCGGCGTCGAGGTGAATGGTGGTGCCCGACCGCAGGGTGTACTCACCGGGGGCCGGGAATCGGCCGTCGTGCATCTCGTGGCCGTCGACGACGCCGCTGACCCGCACGCCCGCGACCGCGGGCACCGCGACGACGGTGTCGGTGGTGACGTCCACGGTGGTCGCGACGTCGACCCGCGGTGGTGCGGGTTCGCCGACGGCGTGGCGATCGCCGAGGAACACGATCACCAGGGCGAGTGCGGGAACGCCGATCGCGGTGAGTTTCAGCCAGTACTGGAAGGCCTGCACAAAGGTGATCGAACGCATGCCGCCGCCGACCACGTTGACGATGACGATGACGCCGACCGCCACCGCACCCACCCACACCGGCACACCGAGCAGGATGTTCAATGTGAGTCCGGCGCCCTGGAATTGGGGGATCAGGTACAACACGCAGATCACCACCACGACGATCATCGCGGTCTGGCGGGCCGGGCGGGATGCGAGCCGGAACTCGGCGAAGTCCGGCACGGTGTAGGCGCCGGACCGGCGCAGCGGCGCGGCGACGAACAACAGCACGCCGAGGTAGCCGGCGGTGAAGCCCACCGGATACCACAGGGCGTCGGCGCCATATTTGGCGACGAGTCCCGCCACACCGAGAAAGGATGCCGCCGAGAGGTATTCGCCGGAGATCGCGGCCGCATTCCAGCGTGATCCAACACTGCGGGAGGCCACCAGGAAATCGGAGGTGGTGCGGGCGAACCGGCCGCCGTAGGCGCCGATGACGATGGTGGCCAGTGCCGCGACCACCAGGGCGGTCGCCGTCAGCACCGACTCACTCATCGTCGGCCATCGGTGGCCTCGGAGGTGCGGGCGTCGTCGTCGACGACGCCCATGAAGTCGCTTTCGGCCTGCTCGGCCAGCCGGACGTAGAGGCGTCCGAAACCGTAGAGGACCGGATACAGTGCGACGCCGAGCACCAGCCACGACAGTCTGATGCCGAACACGTCGAAATCGGCGAGACTGGGTAAGATGATGCCCAGCAACGGGATCAGCGCGATCAGTGCGACGATGCTGACGCCGAGGCGTAGGGCCAGCCCCAGTTGTGCGCGCATCAGTCCGCGCACGAGGGCGTCGCCGACCTCGGTCTGCTCATGGACCTCCACGCGGGTGCGGACGATCCGGGCGCCACGGCGTTGTGCGAGGACCACCCGCTCGCGGTGCGGTGGGCCGGTCATTGCTCGTCCCCGGATCGGTACGCGCGCATGGGGTCCCGGATCAGTCGGTCCTTGAGTTCCCGAACCTGCCTGCGGCTCACCGGGAGTTCGGCAGCGTCGGCGGATCCGTTGGCGCGCACGCACACCACTGTCGTCGAGCCGGCCGACCGCAGGCCGGTCACCATCGGCAACGCCACCAGATACGAACGGTGGATGCGGGCGAAACCCTTGTCCTGCCAGCGTGATTCCAGTGTGCTCAGCGGGATGCGGACCAGGTGCGCACCGGTGGCCGAATGTAGTCGTGCGTAGTCGCCGACCGCCTCCACCCAGGAGATCGAGTCGCGACGCACCAGCGAGGTCACCCCACCGAGTTCGACGGGGATGACGTCATCGTCGCGCCCGGACTCCGGCTCCGCGTCGCGGTGTCCGGCGACCGCGGCCTCCACCCGTTCGATGGCCTGCCGTAATCGCTCATCGCGCAAGGGTTTCAGCAGGTAATCGAGGGCGCCAACGTCGAAGGCGTCGACGGCGCGATCGTCGTGGGCGGTGACGAACACGATCGCCGGCGGATCACTCAGTTTGCCCAGGACGGTGGCCAGTTCGATGCCGGACAGTCCCGGCATGTTGATGTCGAGGAAGACGGCGTCGATGGTGTGGTCGTTGAGGGTGCGCAACGCCTGGGTGGCATCGGAGGCCGAGCGCACCTCGCCGATGCCCGGTTCCCGGGAGAGCAGGAACACCAGTTCGTCGAGGGCGGGCCGCTCGTCGTCGACGGCCAGAACGCTCAGGGGCACGGCGAATCCCATCTCATTGCTGCTTCATCACACCTGCACGCCGGCACGGAACTTCGGGACGCGCATACCGACCTTTGTTCCGGCGCCGATGCCGGTATCGACCACTAGACCGTAGTCGTTGCCGAACGCCGCCCGCAGCCGATGATCGACATTGGTGAGCCCCACGTGGGCGCCCGCGGATTCGCCGCGTTCCCGAGCGGACGGTCCGGGCGGATCGAGCGCGTCGATCTCACCCGACCGCAACAGCTCCGGGTCCATTCCGACACCGTCGTCTTCGACGGTGATCACACAGTCGGCGCCCTCGTCGCGGGCGATGATCGTGATGGTGCCGCCGCCTTTGCCTGCCAGTCCGTGCCGGACCGCGTTCTCCACGAGTGGCTGCAGGGCCAGGAACGGTACGACGACGCCGAGGACCTCCGGCGCCACCTGTAACCGCACGTCCAGGGCGGTGCCGAAGCGGGCCCGCTCCAACGTCAGGTAGCGGTCGATGTTGCGCAGTTCGTCCGACAGCAGGGTGTACTCGCCGGCGGCACGGAACGAGTAGCGGGTGAAGTCGGCGAACTCGATGATGAGTTCCCGGGCGCGGTCCGGGTCGGTCCGCACGAACGAGGCGATCGTGTTGAGCGCGTTGTAGATGAAGTGCGGACTGATCTGGGCGCGCAGCGCGAGGACCTCGGCGCGGTCCAGGCGGGTGCGTGACGCGTCGAGTTCGGCCAATTCCACCTGATCGGCGACGTAGCGGGCGACCTCGGCGATGGCGCCGAGCTTGCCGGGGGTTGGGTGGTCGACGGTGACGACGACCAGCGCACCGGCACCCACGTCGTCGGCGATCAGGGGTTGGGCGATGAGCGTCCGTACTGGCGACTCGGGGCCGGACGGGTCGTTCACCAGGACGCGGCGCTGGTCGGTCAGAGCGGACGTGGCCGCCGTGTCCGCGGCCGCGATCAGCAGCTCATCCCACGTGACGATGTCGGTGACGTCATGAGCGAGCAGTGACGGTTCGGCGTCGTAGAGCGCGATGCCGTCGGCGGCGGTCAGGGAACGCAGCGGCGGGAGGGCATCCCGCGCGGCGTCGGCGGTGAGACCGCCGCGCAGCGACCGAGCCGCCAGCGACGCGGTGTGCAATGCCGTGTGCACGGCTCGTTCGGTGGGGGTGGCGACGACCCGGCGGGTCCGGACCAGCACGATCAGCCCGGCGACGACGGCCACCGCGACGATGGCGAGTGCGATCGCCAGACCGCTAGACATGGCAACTCCCGGATGTCGACCTCACAGGTGTCATTGTCGCGCGTTCGAATGGTCCGGTATGAGTCGAATGGGGGATGTGTCGTAGCGTTCTGGGGACATGTCGGGGCCGGGGAAAGTGGCCCATGGATGCGGAGGTGGGAAGTGCGCGGGATGTCGGCGCGAGTCATCGGTGGAATCGGGGCAGGGTTGCTGGCTGCAGCGACCCTGACCGGGTGTGGAGCACTGCCGTTCGGCGACTCGTCGACCGTGTCGTCGGTGACGGAGAGTCAGGACGGTGGCGGTGACGTCGACTTCGACGCGAACATCGGCGATTGCGTCTACCTGTCCGGCACGACGTTGGACGCCGACATCGATCACGCGACCTGTGGGCAGGACCCGGCGAACTACGTCGTGGTGGCCAAGGCTCCGAACAAGGAGGCCTGCCCGTCCGACGTTGACCAGACCTACTACGTCACCCGCGGTTCGACGCAGACCGGTGCGCTGTGCCTCGACACCGACTGGACCGTCGGCGAGTGCATGACCGTGCCGAGCTACGGCGACCCTGCGCACGTCGAATGCACGTCCTCCGACTCCGACGCGCTGCGCGTCCTCGAGATCGTCCCCGGTACCACCGACGACAGTCAGTGCCCGGACGCGACGACCAACTACTACACCTACGATGAGCGCCAGAAGGTCGTCTGCGTGGAGAAGTTGCAGGGCTGACGGGCTTCGCTCGACCAGCGGTTGGTGACCTCCCGCTGGTCGAGGTCGAGGCCACCTCCGCTAACCGGGAGCGAAACCAGGCCACCCCCAACCGAACCCAACGTTGAGGAGGCGGATAGTTCTCGTACCCAGTAGATTCGGCACCGATCAGTTTTGTCGTACCCCCTCGATATACTTGCGTCAGTTCAGTTGATGCGTCCGATCAAGGGGGTGAACATCTTGGCCGACACCACAATTCGCACGACTACCGCGCCGGAACTGTCGATGACCGCCGCCGACGCCGCCATGATCGATCACCTCCCCGCCGAGCAGGCCACCGCTCTGGCCCGATCGTTGCAACGCCAAGAACGACAAATGACCGCCCGGAAGGTGCTCTCCGCAGCCCGGATCGGGCACACCGTGTACGACGAGATGCTGCTCTCGGGCCACATGACCAACATGCACACCACCGGCGCCGTCGACAAAGCCGCCACCGGCAAGGTCTCGACCGCGTTGGGTGTGTCGGTGCCGCACGCCACGGCGTGGATGACGCTGAGTTTCCTGCTGTCGACACTCCCGACGGTAACCGCGGCGTTCTTGGCCGGTGACCAGTCGCTGGAACATATCCGCATCATTGCCGACGAGATCGTCGTCCTGTCCGATGACGATGTGCGCGCGTTCGCCGAAACCCGTGCACTGCAACTGGCGATGCGTAATCAGGCGGATACGACATTGCGGGATCAGGTTGCCGAGATGGTGATCGCGCTGGATCCCGACGGTGCTGCCGACCGTCGCGAGGAGGCCGCTGCTCGGGTTCAGAATGTGCGGGTTCGTCGGGACACCAACGGGCATTGCAGCATCTCGGTGTACGCACCGGGTGAGGTGGGTGCGCATCTGGCGGCGCGGATCGCGACGATGATCAGTGAGCGGATCTGCCCGCGTGATCGGCGTCGTCGGGGTCAGGTGCAGGTCGCGGCATTCGCCGAAATCCAGGGCCTACCCGGTGCGTACCTGTCGTGTGAGTGCGGGCGGGGTGACTGCTCGCGGGCGGTCCCGTTGCCGGATGAGCCCTGTGGTCTGACCGACCGCGACATCGACCCCGACGACGACGCGGCTGATCTGTTCGACGATGTCGAAACCGAGCGTGGTGAGCCTGATGAGATCACCGAACCCGAGACGACCGACAATCCCCAGACGGTCACCTACGGCGACGCTGACTGTGTGGCAGCGGATACCGTCGAGGCGCAACCCGACACCGACACAGACACCGAACCCGATACCGACAGTGATTCGCAGTTGTCGCTGTCGTTGATCACCGACCCATCCGGGCAGCGGGAAGCCCGGCTGGAATACTTCGGCGTGATTGACGAAGCTCACGCCCGAACGCTGATCAATTCGGGACAGTTGGTGACCGTCACCGAGTGTCCCACCCTGGACATATCCACCATCAGCACCGCCACCTCGCTGGAACGGATACCGGCGGCGTGGCGTCGCCTCGACGACCCGTTCCCCGCAACCCCGGTCGACCCGTCCGGGCACGGCGGCTATCTCCTCCCACCGCCGGGTGCGTTGACGTATCGGATACCGGCGTGGTTGCGGGAGAAGATCATCGAGTTGGATGGCACCTGCCGGTATCCGCAGTGCGGCCGGCCGGCCGGTGACTGCCAGATCGATCACCTGGTGAAGTTCGTGCACCGCGATCCGATCACCGGTGGCTGGACGGTGGAGTTCAACCTGATGCCGCTGTGTACCCCGGACCACCAACGAAAACACATGGGGCTGTTGATCCCCACCATGCTCGCCGATCGGGCGGTCATCTGGCGCGATCCCGTCACCGGGGAAACCATCACCACCTATCCGCGGTAGGCTCGCAAGCTCTGCCGGCACTCGACCGGCTGGGTGGGGCAACTCGGCCGGCGGAAGTCACCGCCGGCCGAGCTGCATGACGGTCCTCAGCCGTTGTCCCGCAACTCCCTTCGCAGGATCTTGCCGGTGACGGTCTTCGGTAGTTCGCCGACGATCTCCACCGTGCGCGGATACTTGTAGGCCGCCATCTGTTCCTTGCAGAAGGCGATCAGGTCGTCGGGGTCGACGGACTCACCTTCGCGCAGGGAGACATAGGCTTTCACCGTTTCACCGCGGTAGTCGTCCGGTACCCCGACGACCGCCGCCTCCCGGACGGCCGGATGGGTGTAGAGGACGTCCTCGACCTCCCGTGGCCAAACCTTGTATCCGGACGCGTTGATCATGTCCTTCTTGCGGTCGACGAGATAGAACCAGCCGTCGGAGTCCATGAAACCGACGTCGCCGGTGTGTAGCGCACCGCCGGGGATCGAACTCGCCGTCGCCTCCGGCTTGTTCCAGTACCCCGCCACCACCTGTGGACCGGACGTGACGAACTCGCCGACCTCGCCGGGCGCGACGTCGTTGCCGGTCTCGTCGACGACGCGCACCACGGTGTTGAACACCGGCACGCCCACCGACAACGCTCCCGACGCCGGATCGACCGGAGCCCGGACACCCAGTGGCACACCATGAGACGGGGAGTTGGTCTCGGTGAGCCCGTAGATGTTGTGGATGTAGGCGCCGAAGACCTCCTCGAGGCGGTCGGCGACGGCCGGTGCGATCGGAGCGCCACCCGAGTACAGGATTCGCAGACTCTCGAAATCGTCGCGGGTGGCTCCCGGTGCCGACGCCAGGGCGTTGAACGCGGTGATCGCGGCGACCGTGAACACCGGACGGTGCTCCCGGATGGCGTCGAGCATGACCGACGGTTCGAAACGATGCGCAAGCACCAGCGGCGACCCGGCGATCATCGCGAACATCACATGCCCTACCAGCCCGGTGATGTGGAACAGCGGTGCCACGCCCAGCACACCCTCACCCGGCTTGAGGCCGGTCCAATCCCGATACGTCTGCGCATTGAACGCCAGGTTCCCATGAGTGTTCATAGCGCCCTTGGGATTACCGGTGGTACCCGAGGTGTAGGCGAGCACCGCGACGTCGTCGGGGCTCAACGTCACTGGCGGCAACTCCGCGCCGATGTCATCGTCGATGATGGTGAGCAGGTCCAGCGTTCCCTCCGGCTTCGTCCGGGTGAGTCCGGCAAAGAGACGCTCGTCGTTACGACCCTGGAAGTCCAACGGCGAGCAGGTGATCACCGTGTGCACCGACGTACTGCCGGCCGCGATCACCTCCTTGGCGACGGTCTCGTACAGGTCGTCGAGGGTGAGCAGGGCGACCGCGCCGGAGTCGGTGAGCAGATAGGTCAACTCCCGGGCCTTGTTCATCGGGTTGATCGCCACGGCGGCACCACCGGCCCGCCAGGCGGCGATCAGACCGATGACGAACGCCGGATTGTTCTGCACGTACAGGGCAAGTCGGTCGCCGGCGTTGAATCCCCTCTCGCGCAACGTGACAGCCACAGCGCGTGACGCCTTGTCGACATCGCCGAAGCTCAGTGAGCCATCGAAGTAGAGCAGGAACGGATCATCGGGATGATCGGCGACCGCGGCGTCGAAGATGTCGAGTCCGGTGCGGTACTCGACGTCGATGTCGGGTGGCGATCCCGGCGGGTACAGGGCCAGCCACGGCCGGTCGGCGTAGGTGGGGCTGCTCACTTGAGCACCACCGGGTTCACCGGGGATCCGGTCGCATTGTGGATCTTCAACGGCGCCGCGACATAGAAGAATTCGTACACACCGTCGGCGGCGCAATCGGCGGCGAGTTTCTCCATGTCGCAGATCTCGGTGAAGGCGACGCCGAGGTTGCGCATCAGGGCGTTGTGCAGCACCAGGGCGACACCGTTGTGCGGGTCGGTGGTGATCTCGTTGGCGATCGTGTCGGTGACGAGGTTGGGAATCTCGTTGCCCTGGAACCACTCCACGAGTTCCGGGGAGTACACCAGGCCGGGCTCGCAGAAGTCGTCGTAGAACTTGTCGCCCTGACGGAAGAACAATTCCAGATGGTTGGTGCGGATCAGTAGGATGTCGCGTGGCTTGATCTCGATACCCTGTGCGGCGGCGCACTTCTCGAGGTCGGTGTGGTCGAAGGTCTCGCGGGGGCCGAGGCAGTCGACACCACGGAAGCGGGCCATGTCCAGCAGCACCGCGCGCCCGGCGACGCCCCGTTCGGCGATGGGTTCGACGCTGGCCTTGTCGAGTCCGCCGACGGTGGTGCGAGCGTCGTAGCCATTCCAGATCTTGCCGCCGTACCAGACGTGTCCGAGTGCGTCGTACTGGGTGGAGCCCTGCAGGAAGGCGTTGATCTTGTCGTCGGCGTAATGCAGTCCGCCGGGGAATGCGGGTCCGTCGCCACCCTCGTCCCAGTGCGACTCGTCGAGGATCATTTCCCGGGTCGCCGGGCTGCGTCCGGGCCACACCGGGTCACCGTTGGGGTCACCGATCAGTCGCTGCAGCGTGAACAGGGCGCCCTTGCGGATCAGCGCGGCACCGGCGAGTACCTGCTCGGCGGTCAGGTAGTTGAGACTGCCCACCTCGTCGTCGGGACCCCACTTCCCCCAGTTGCTGGGTGCGCCGTCGAGGAGCTCGGTGAGGTCGGGAGCCTGTGGTGCGGATGTCATGGGTGGTCGCCTCCATCGATTCGTCAGGTCTGAACAGTCCGAGCGATCGTTCGGACCGGGTTCAGTGAGATGAGGATCACAGACGGACCCGGCGTGCGTCAACCCCCGCCGCCGCAGGCTTGTCGGCGGCGGTCGGAGCTCGCTGATGTTCAGTCGGGCTGAACCCGATGGCCCATCATGGTCAGCGCCAGCCGGGCGTACTCGGCGGCCACCTCGTCGGGGGACTGCGGCCCGCGAGGCGAGAACCAGTAGGGCAGTGCCATGCACATGGTGGCGATGGCGCGGCCGGTGTTGTGGGGTGTGTCGGTGGTGAACGCGCCGGTCGCGACGGCGCGGGCGGCCGCGTGGTCGAGGCGTTGCTGGATGCGACGGCGATTGTCGGCGATCCGGGACCGGTCGGGCTCCTCGAGGCTGCGCATCTCGGTGGCCACGATGAAGGCCAGGTCGCGGCGGTGGGTGTGACACAGTGCGAGTGCCTCCACCATCTTCGCGAAACCCTCCACCGGAGAATCGGTTTCATCGGATGCGGCGGCCATCCGCCAGGTGATGTCGGCGATCGTGAGATCGCAGAGCGCGACGAGCATCTGCTGCTTACTACGGTGATGGTGATAGATCCCGGCGACGCTGATGCCCGCGGCGTTGGCCACCAGCCGCATCGTCGCGCCGTGATAGCCGGTCTCGGTGAACACCTCCACCGCGGCCGAGAGCACCGGGTCCAGATCGAGGTCGGCGAAGTGGCGCCAGTCGCCGGAGGCGGGATGTGCGGCGTCGGCCACCGGTGCGCCGGCGTCGAAATCGAGGAGCGTGGAACTCGGCACGCCGAGTGCAGCGGCGATCGCGTTCAGGCGGTCGATCGTGACGGCGACCTTGTCGTTCTCGATCGCACTCATGGTGCCGACGCTGACGCCGAGCGCGCTCGCCAGCGCACGCAGGGTGATCCCCGCGTGTTCACGGGTGCGCCGAACCGCCGATCCGACCGCACTTCGTTCAGCCATGCTGAACACGGTAGGCCATTGGTGCGCTGCCTGTCCGCGCGTTCGCCGGACACGGGAGGTCACGCGTTCGTACACTCGCGGACGCGATGAACACACCCGCAGCACCGGACTCCGAACACCGCGTCGACGTCTACGACCGACGTCCGTGGTTGGCCCACTATGCGCCGGGACGTGGGGCGCACCTGCGGATCGGTGTTGCGACCGCGCTCGACATGTTCGACGCGACGGTCGCCGCCCATCCCGACGACATCGCGATCGCCTACTTCGACCGCGTGCTGACGTGGTCGGAACTCGACCACGCGGCCGGCGCCGTCGCCGCGTTGCTCATCGCCCGGGGATTCGCACCGGGCGACCGGATGGCCCTGATCCTGCAGAATGATCCGGCGTTCGTCATCGGGTTGATCGCGGCCTGGCGCGCCGGGGGAGTGGCCGCGACCCTCAGCCCGATGTCGACCGCCGACGAACTCGCCGCACGGCTCGGTGAGTACACGCCGACGGCGCTGCTGGTCCTCGACGACATCTACGAGGACCGACTTCGGAACCTGTTGGGCGACGGGCACTCCGGGATACGGGTGGTGCTCACCGCGTCGCCGATCAGCGGCGTGGGTGATCCGGATGCGAGGTTGTTTCCCGATGCCGACTTCGGACGAAACGCGCCCGCCGACACCATCGATCTCGACGCGCTGATCGCCGGGTGGCCGACGGACCGGGCGGTGCCGGCACGACCGGTCGGTCCGCTCGACACCGCGGTGCTGATGGCGACGTCGGGAACCACCGGACCACCCAAGGGGGCGCGCCTGACCCATGCGAACCTCGTGTTCAGTGCCCACGTGTACCGGGACTGGACCGGTGCGACGCGCGAACCGGTCCTCGGTGCGTCGCCGGTCTTCCACGTGACGGGGCTGATCGGTGGCGTCATGCTCGCCACCCTGCTCGGCGCAACCCTGGTGCTGACCCACCGCTTCCATCCCGAGGTGATGGCCGACGCCATCCGGCGTCACCGCCCCGGTTTCATGGTCGCGGTGATCACCGCCTACATCGCACTCGCCGACGAATCAACGATCACCGCAACCGAACTGGAGCCGCTTCGACTGCGGCTGTCGGGCGGCGCCCCGATCGATCCGGAGACCGCCCAGCGGATCGCCGATCGGCTCGGCGGTTACATCCACAACGTCTACGGACTCACCGAGACCACCTCACCCACCCACATGGTGCCCCTCGGGAGGGATGCCCCGGTCGACCCGGAAACGGGTGTGCTGTCGGTCGGGGTGCCGGTGTTCGACACGTCGGTACGAGTCGTCGACGAGTCCGGTGCCGATCTGCCCGCCGGTGAGATCGGTGAACTCGTGGTGTCCGGGCCGCAGGTGGTCGACGGCTATTGGCAGAACCCCCGGGCCAGTGCGGATACCTTCGTTGGCGGCGAATTACGCACCGGCGACCTGGGATTCATGGACGACGACGGCTGGTTCTACATCATTGACCGCAAGAGCGAACTCATCAACGCGTCCGGGTACAAGGTGTGGCCCACGGAGGTCGAACGTGTCGTGCGCACCCATCCGGCGGTCGTCGACGCCGCCGTGGTCGGCATCCCCGACGAGTACCGGGGCGAGTCGGTGAAGGCGTTCGTCGTTCTCGCCGAACCGGATTCGGTGTCCGAGGCCGGGCTGATCGACTACTGCCGCGACCGTCTCGCCGCCTTCAAGTATCCGCGGGAGATCGAGATCGTCGGTGAACTCCCCCGCTCGGCGACGGGAAAACTGCTGCGCCGCAAGCTGAGGTGACCCGAACGGCGCTCACCTCACGCCCGGGTGCCCGAATCCACCTTCTGATCGTCGCGGACCACGGCCTGCCCGGCGACCCGCGCGTTGCCGGATATCGCTGCGTCGTCACTGATCTGGGCCGACCCGGCGACCTCGGCGTGGCCGTGGATACGGGCCCGCCCGTCGACGACGGCCGATCCGGAGACGATCGCGGCGTCGCCCACCCGCGCGTGGCCGCGAACGGTTGCCCGATCGCTGATGCGGCACCGGTCACTCACGATCGCGAACTCGTCGACGCGGGCGTGGCCGCCGATCTTGGCTCGACCACAGATTCGCGAGTTTCCGTCGATGATCGACGCGTCCCCGATCACGGCCTCCTCGTACACCCAGGCCGATCCGGAAACCGATGCGGTGCCGTTGATTTCGGCGTCACCGGAGATGCGTGCCGTACCCGATACCGTGGCATCGCCGAACACCGAGGCATTGCCGTCGACGCGTGTGGTGCCGGAGATGTCGGTGCGGTCGCCCACGAAGGCGTTGTCACGCACGCTCGCGTTCTCGCGGACCCGGGCGTCGCCGACCACCCAGGCGTCCTCGCCCACCCATGCCTGATCTGAGAGGTTCGTCTCCGAGGCGACCCACCCACCCAGATCGCCGGAATTCACCCGGTGTTGCGGTAGGTCGCGGGTCGCCCGGATCTGTCGCAGTGTGACGGTATGGGTGACCCCGACCAGCGTGTAGGTGAATTGCTGTTCGTCTCCGACGAATGCGTAGTGCAGGTCGGGTGCCGGTGCCAGGGTTGCCGGTGCGACGACCGTCTCAGAATACGCATCGCCGACACCGGAGTCCGGTGTGTCCTGCTGCGCAGCACTATGTTCCGCGGGTTCGGACCGCACCGACTCGGGTGTCGACAGGGCGGCGCCGAGCGCCTGCACGAACTCGACGCAGGAGGCGAAACGCTCCTGCGGATGTTTGGCCATGCCACGCGCGATCACCGGGTCGGCGGCGGGTGAAAGTCCCTGTCGCATGGCCGACACCGATGGCGGGGGATCGACGAGGTGCTGCTTCATGACGGTCGCGACGGTCGGTCCCTGGAACGGTTTGCACCCGGTGAGCATCTGGACGGCCATGCAGGCAAGGCTGTATTGATCCGACCGGCCGTCGAGATCGTGGCCGGACATCTGTTCCGGCGAGCAGTAGTCGAAGGTGCCGATGAACGTTCCCGCCGCGGTGAGTCCGTCGTCGGTGCCGATCTGCCGGGCGATACCGAAGTCGGTGAGCATTGTCTGATCGATCTCGGTGTCGATGAGGATGTTGGCGGGTTTCACGTCGCGGTGGACCACCCCGCGCCGGTGCCCGAAGTCGAGTGCGCGGGCGGTGTCGTTGAGGATGGCCAGCGCGGTCGGGATGGGCATTCCCTGCGGTGCGCCGGCCACCAACGCCGCCACGGAGGTGCCGCGCACCAGTCGCATGCTGATCCACAAATTGCCGTGATCCTCGCCGCAGTCATACACCGAGACGATGTGCGGGTGTTCGAGACCGGCCGAGAGGTGGGCCTCGCGCTGGAAACGCCGACGGAAGGCCGGGTCGGCGGACACCGACGCGTTGAGCACCTTCAACGCGACCATCCGTGGCAGACGCGGATGGTGTGCGGCGTAGACCGTCCCCATCCCGCCCTGGCCGACGATCTCGGCCAGTCGGTGTCCGGCGATCTGCGCATCCGGCGACCCGCGCATGATTCACCCTTCCCACACCCCGACGGCGTGCCGACGGCACGCACATGTCGTGGCGAAAGTAGCACCATGAGGTCACGATCGCGTATGTAGCGCGGGGAACAGGTCATTCGCGCGACTGTGCGGCCTCCGCACTGGCGATGGGACGCATCCGCGCGCAAATCGGCGTCCGTGTGTGGCGACCCCCACCCGCCCGACCGCGGGATCGCGGAGACCGAACACGCCTCAGACACCACGATGCCGCCCCACGACATGCGTGGGGCGGCATCGTGCGCATTCTCCGACCCGAACGGAACCGGGGGATCAGCCCTCGGTGACCTCACTCTCGGTGGCCCCGGACAGCGGGGTCTCGGGAGCGCCGGCCGATGCGGTCTCCACCTGAGTGGTTTCGGCCGCAGTGGTGTCCGCCTGCGCGGCGGGCGACTCGTCGGAGATGGTGATCTGACGGGCGCCGGTGGGTACCGCCTTGGCGAGTTCGAGGGTCAATACGCCGTCGGTGAGGGTTGCCGTCACGGCGTCGGCGTTGACCTCCTGGGGGAGGCGGAGCCGGTAGTCGAACTTCCCGGTGCGACGCGTCTGGTGGCGGACCTTGCCGGTCCGCTCGGTCTCGGTTGTCTCACCGTGGATGTGCAGGATCTTCTCGTCGAGTTCGACGGTGACATCCTCACGCTTGATGCCGGGCAGTTCTGCCTCGACGCGGTAGGCGCCGTCGGTTTCCTCGACGGTGACCGCCGGTGTCCAGGCGTCGGGGAAGCGGGAGGAGTCGAGACCGGCAAAGGCGGCGTCGACGACGTCGAGCAGACCGCGCGGGTCGTCGAAGGGGCGGAACGGTGTGAACAGCGGCGCGGCGACACGACGACGGGCGGGAACGAGGCGGGTGGTTGCCATGGCGAGTCCTATCATTTAGTTTGCGTGTGAATACTTATGTCAAGTTGAGCGCATGACAATCAACTTTTATTCCGTTGGCATTCGCCGGGCTCGGAGTGGACCGGAAGGCCGACGCGTCGCCGTCGGTGCGGCACAATGCGGAGCTATGGATCGCGCCCCTTCGGCACAGCCCGCAACGGCAGACGTCGTGATGGAGGAGCTCCCGCCGGCCGACTGGGGAGCCCATCCCCGCACGCTCGCCGACGTGCTGCCGTGGATCGGCACGACGCTGCTCGACCCCGGCGCCGCGACGGAAGGGATGCCCGACCTCGCCGCGTCGACGGTGGTGTTGCTGATGGTCGACGGCCTCGGTGACCGACTGCTGCAGCGGCACGCCGACGACGCGCCGACCCTCGCCCGCCTGCGCGCGGCCGGACTGCGCGCCGGGTTCCCGTCGACCACCGCCACCTCGATCACCAGCCTCACCACCGGCGCGCCCTGCGGGGTGCACGGCATCATCGGATACGCCTTTCGGCCTGACGACGATTCCCGCACCCGCGGAACCCCGCGGCTGCTCAACGCCCTGCGCTGGACGATGGATAGTTCCGACGGCCCGTCGGCGCTGGTGACGTACCCGCCGAACCTGGTGGCGCCGTTGGCCGGAGCGCTGGCCGGCCTCGCCGATGCGGGCGTGGAGATCTCCTACGTGATGCCCGGTGAGTTCCGCGGCACCGGCCTGACCCAGGTGGCGTTCCGCGCGACCGGACGCTACTGGCCGGCCAACTCGTCGGACTCCGTTCTGGACGGGGTCGTCAACACCCTCGTCCGCCGCAGCAAACGACCCCGGTTCGTCTACGCCTACCTGTCCGACCTCGACGCCGCGGGGCATCGGTATGGCCCGGGATCGCCCGAGTGGCTCGGGGCGCTGCGCACGGTGGATCGCCTCGTCGCCGACATCGCCTCGAGCCTTCCCGCCGACGCCTCCCTGGCGGTGACCGGCGATCACGGCATGCTGGCGGCAGGGCGTCGCATCGACCTCGATGTCGAGGACGCACTGACCGCGGGGGTCGCGATGATCGCCGGCGAGCCGCGCGTGCGGCATCTGTACACCGAGGACGGTGCGCGCGACGACGTGCTCGCGGCGTGGGCGCAGGTGGTCGGCGACGACGATGCGCGTACGGCGACACGCGAGCAGGTGCTCGACGAGGGCTGGTTCGGCCACGCCGTGCCCCCGCGGATCGCGTCCCGGATCGGCGACATCGTCGCCGTCGGACAAGGGACGACGGTGCTGGTCCGCAGCGAGGCCGAACCGTCCGAGGCGAAGATGATCGGCCACCACGGCGCCTGGACTGCCGACGAGCAATTGGTGCCGCTCCTGGTGGCCTCTGGCTGAACACGGCGCCGGTGTATCCGGACGGCAGTCACACCTTGCACTCACCAGGGCCGAGTGCTAAAACGGACGTTGGCACTCACGTACTGCGAGTGCCAGGTCGGGACGGTGAGATCGGCACCTGACACGCCGGTCGTCCGTCGCGGGCACCGAGTTCCGGCCATACGAAACCTAGTGTCACCCCCTATCGGAGGATCACTTACCCATGGCCAAGCAAATCGCGTTCGACGAAGAGGCCCGTCGCGGCCTCGAGCGGGGTCTCAACAGCCTCGCCGACGCAGTCAAGGTGACGTTGGGACCCAAGGGCCGCAACGTCGTTCTGGAGAAGAAGTGGGGCGCCCCCACCATCACCAACGACGGTGTCTCCATCGCCAAGGAAATCGAGCTCGAGGACCCGTACGAGAAGATCGGCGCGGAGCTCGTCAAGGAAGTTGCCAAGAAGACCGACGACGTCGCGGGTGACGGCACCACCACCGCCACCGTGCTCGCCCAGGCTCTCGTGCGTGAGGGTCTGCGCAACGTCGCTGCCGGCGCCAACCCGCTGGGTCTCAAGCGCGGCATCGAGAAGGCCGTCGAGGCCGTCACCGAGTCGCTGCTGAAGAGCGCCAAGGAGGTCGAGACCAAGGAGCAGATCGCTGCCACCGCGGGCATCTCGGCCGGCGACCCCTCGATCGGCGAGCTCATCGCCGAGGCGATGGACAAGGTCGGCAAGGAAGGCGTCATCACCGTCGAGGAGTCCAACACCTTCGGGCTGCAGCTGGAGCTCACCGAGGGCATGCGCTTCGACAAGGGCTACATCTCGGGCTACTTCGTGACCGACGCCGACCGCCAGGAAGCCGTCCTCGAAGATCCCTACATCCTGCTCGTGTCGGGCAAGGTCTCGACCGTCAAGGACCTGCTGCCGCTGCTGGAGAAGGTCATCCAGGCCGGCAAGCCGCTGCTGATCATCGCCGAGGACGTCGAGGGTGAAGCCCTCTCGACCCTGGTCGTCAACAAGATCCGTGGCACCTTCAAGTCCGTCGCCGTCAAGGCCCCGGGCTTCGGTGACCGTCGCAAGGCCATGCTGGCCGACATCGCCATCCTCACCGGTGGCGAGGTCATCAGCGAAGAGGTCGGCCTGTCCCTCGAGGGCGCCGGCGTCGAGCTGCTCGGCACCGCCCGCAAGGTCGTCGTGACCAAGGACGAGACCACCATCGTCGACGGCGCCGGTGATGCCGACGCGATCGCCGGTCGCGTGGCGCAGATCCGCAGCGAGATCGAGAACAGCGACTCCGACTACGACCGTGAGAAGCTGCAGGAGCGTCTGGCCAAGCTGGCCGGCGGTGTTGCGGTCATCAAGGCCGGCGCGGCCACCGAGGTCGAGCTCAAGGAGCGCAAGCACCGCATCGAGGACGCCGTCCGCAACGCGAAGGCTGCCGTCGAAGAGGGCATCGTCGCCGGCGGTGGCGTGGCCCTGCTGCAGTCCGAGCCGGTCATCGACGGACTCTCGCTGGAAGGCGACGAGGCCACCGGTGCCAACATCGTCAAGGTTGCGCTCTCGGCTCCGGCCAAGCAGATCGCCTTCAACGCGGGCCTCGAGCCGGGCGTTGTCGCCGACAAGATCCTCAACTCGCCGAAGGGCACCGGCCTCAACGCCGGCACCGGCAACTACGAGGACCTGCTGGCCGCCGGCATCAACGACCCGGTGAAGGTCACCCGCTCGGCGCTGCAGAACGCAGCCTCGATCGCGGCCCTGTTCCTCACCACCGAGGCCGTCGTCGCCGACAAGCCGGAGAAGAACCCGGCCCCGGCAATGCCGGGTGGCGACGAGATGGGCGGAATGGGATTCTGATCCCGTCTCCCGCTGGTTGAGGTTTTCGAAACCTCAACTCTCATAGCGTTTCTCAACCGAAGGCCGGTCACCCGACAGGGTGGCCGGCCTTCGGCGTCTGCGTCGAGTGTGCGCTCTTTCCCGTCGAGTGTGCGCACTTTCCCGTCGAGTGTGCGCTCTTTCCCGTCGAGTGTGCGCTCTTTCCCGTCGGTGGCGTTCTTACGCGTCGAGTGGGCGCCAAGGTCGAGCATTCATCTCCATGCGTGCAGGCCTATCGGTGCGAACGGTTTTCAGACGGACCTCGGCAGTCGGTTGACCGCGGTCACCGCGTCGCTCAGCGCGGGAAGCGTCGACGATGTCCCGCGCCTGCTCGTCGGGCAGTTGCTTGCTTTCCTTGCTCGCTTACGCGAGGGAGCCAGAAGATCGCTTCTTCGATGTCACCGGCACGGGCGAGCGACTCGGGCAAGAGGTCGTCGTCGACGGCGCCGGCCGACGCGATGCCGCGGGAAAGTGCGAGGTCGGGCATGTCCGCCACTGTCCGACTCACGTCTGGCCACCGGGCTGTGACGAGCCCCATCACCAACCGAATTCACCGCATCCCCACCGAGACCGCACAATCAACGGTGTGAGTGAATTGCCGCAGCTGCCCACTGTCCCCAACTTCCGTGACATCGGCGGACCGACGACCAGGGACGGACGCACGGTCGCCACCGGCCGACTGTTCCGGTCCGCAGCGTTGGACAAGGCCTCCGAGGCCGACCGTGCGGTCCTGGTGGATCTCGGACTGCAGAGCATCGTCGACCTGCGGTCGCCCGTCGAGGCCGACGCCGCGCCCGACCCGGTCATCGGTGACGCGGCCGCGGTGCTGCTCGATGTGCTCGCCGACGCTGCGCACGACGGCGCCCCGGCCGACCTCGACGCACTGGTCGACGATCCGGAGGCGGTGGCGACCGCCAATGCGCGATTGGCCGAGGGGAGCGGCGTCGAGCGCATGATCGGCGCCTACCGGCAGCTGGTGAATCTGCCCAGTGCCAAACGCGCGTACCGCGCCTTCTTCACCGGGCTGCTGGCCGGGCCCACCACGCTGTTCCACTGCGCCCACGGCAAGGACCGCACCGGATGGGCGGCGGCGGCGTTTCTCAGCCTGATGGGCGTCGATCGCGACGACGTCTACCAGGACTACCTTGCGACCAATGACCTCTTCCTGCCGACGATGGCGGGCATCTTCGAGAGATTCGAATCCGCGGGCGGCGACGCCGACCTGCTCCGCCCGTTGCTCGGGGTGTCACCGACATACCTCACCGTCGCCTTCGACGAGGTGGCCATCCAGTACGGCACCGTCGATGACTACTTCGCCGAAGCACTCGGCATCGACGCCGACACCCAGGACCAACTCCGCGACGTCTTCCTGGTTGAGTGAGTGTCGCGGAATTGTTCACCGGGACCACGCGTTGGAAAGCGTCGTGACTGACTCCATCTCCGTCGACATCTGGTCCGACATCGCCTGCCCGTGGTGCTACATCGGGAAGCGGAAATTCGAAGCGGGACTGGCCGATTCCGGTCTCGCGGACCGAGTTGTGGTGACCTATCACAGCTTTGAACTGGCCCCGGACACGCCCGTCGACTTCGACGGCACCGAGATCGAGTTCCTGGCCGAGTACAAGGGTATGCCCCGCGCTCAGGTCGAGCAGATGCTCGCGCAGGTGACCACGATCGCCGCCGAGTCGGGACTTGACTACGACTTCGATGCCCTCCAGCACACCAAGACGCTCAGGGCGCACGAACTGCTGCATCTCGCGAAGGCGCAGGGCCGCCAACTCGACATGGTCGAGCGCCTGTTTCGTGCCTATTTCACCGAGGGACGCCACGTCGGACGCATCGACGACCTCGCGGAACTCGCCGACGACATCGGCCTCGACCGGGACCAGGTGAGCGCGTCGCTTGAATCCGGTGAGTATGCCGACGCGGTGGGCGCCGACATCGAACAGGCCCGCGCCTACGGCATCAGCGGCGTCCCGTTCTTCGTCATCAACGGGCGGTACGGCGTCTCCGGTGCCCAGTCACCGGAGACATTCGCCGACGTGCTCCGCAAGGTGGCGCAGGAGAACGTCGATGCCTGACGAGACACCGGACCGGACCGAGACGACCAACGACGAAACACTGACGCCGACAACGAAATTCGAGATGCTCGGGCAATCGGGAGCCGTGTGCGTCGACGGGGTGTGTGCGATTCCCGACGTCGATGACGCCGCCTCGTGACGTAGCCGGGACCCATGCCGGCCCCCGAGATCTGCGGATCGCCGGTCAGCGTCGCGTCATCCAGAAGTCCAACTCGAGCTCGTCGTCGCTGTCGACGGTGCGATAGCGGGAGAAGTCGGTGACGCCCTCGGCGGCAAGGACATCGTCGTCGATGTAGCACTGGCCGGTCGCCGTGTCCGGCGACTTCGACAGGATCGCGTACGCGGCGTCGGACATGATCTCGGTGCTCCGGCTGCGCTCGATCAGCTTCTCGCTGAGGATGTTTCGCACCGCAGCGGTGCTGATGGTGGTGCGCGGCCACAAGGTGTTCGACGCGACACCGTCGGCGGCCAACTCGCGCGCCAGACCCAGCGCGACCAGGGTCATCGAGAACTTGGACACCGTGTAGGCCGTGCCGATCGAATCGAACCACTGCGGGTCGAGCGTGATCGGTGGTGACAGCGTCAGCACGTGCGCGTGATCGGACTTGCGCAGATAGGGAATGGCGCTCTTGGTCAACACAAATGATCCGCGCGCATTGATGTCCTGCATGAGGTCATAGCGTTTCATGTCGATCTGCTCGGTCGCGGTCAGATCGAGCGCGCTCGCATTGTTGACGACGATGTCCACGCCGCCGAAGCGGTCGACGGTCTGCGCCACGGCGTCGGCCACCTGCCGATCGTCGCGAACGTCGCCGACGATGGGCAGGGCCGCTCCGCCGGCCTCCTCGATGGCCTGCGCGGCCGTGTAGATGGTGCCGGGCAGTTTCGGATGGGGCTCCGCGGTCTTGGCCAGCAACGTGACGTTCGCACCCGCTCGGGCCAATCGCACGGCGATGGCCTCGCCGATACCGCGGCTTCCGCCGGAAATGATCGCGGTGCGCCCGCGCAAGGAGGTGGACGGTGTGCTCACTCTGAGGTCCTCTCGTCGGTCATGAGTGATCGGCGCAAAAGCGAACGATCGATCGGGTATCTCAGAGTGGCCAACCGGGCAGTAGTTGTCAATACCCGTTGCATATAGCGATAGCAGCTCTGGACGGTCCGAAACGACATGACAGAGCGTTTGGAATATCCGAACACTTCGTTCTACGGACGACGCACGTCCATCAGGTTCAGGGCGTAGCCCGCGTAGGTCGTTGCCAACTCCTCGGGAGTCGATGAGCCCTCCGGGTCGAACCAGTCGGCCACCGCGATGCACAAACCCACTACCGCGCGTGCGGCCTCACGCGGGCGAGCGACCAGGAATAGTCCCTGTGCGGCTCCGTGTTCCACTTCCACGTCGAACATTCGCTGCAGCGAGGTACGCCGATCGGCGATGCGCCGGCGGTCGGGTTCGACGAGGCTGCGCATCTCGGTGGACGCGAGGAAGGACAGTCGGCGCCGGTGACTGTGATACAGCACCAGACTCTCGGTCATCAGGCGCAGGGCTCGGACCGGATCGTCTCCCGCCTCGTCACGGGCGCCGCCGACGCGATCGAGGAGGTCGGCCATCGCCAGATCGAACAGGGCCACGAGCATGGCTTGTTTGCTCGCATGGTGATGGTAGAGCGACGCGATCGACAACCCGGCGTTCTCGGCGATGTCGCGGATCGAACATCCGTGATAGCCGCGCTCGACGATGCACCGCAATGCGGCGGCGAGAACCGGGTCGGTGACGTCGGTCCCTTCGTAGACGCGCCAGCGGGACGGTGGACCGGAACGATCGAGAGTGGTTGTTGTAAGCGCACTTTCGGAGACGCGCGACTGCGTGCCGAGAAGTTCGGCGGGTGCCACTCCCAGAGCGTCGGCGATGGCTGCGAGACGGTCGACGCTGATGCCGGTCCCGCCGGTCTCGGTGGCGCTGAGGGTCGCCGCACTGATGCCGAGTTGGCGGGCGAACTCACGTAACGACACGCCACGAGAGACTCGAGCTGCACGGATGCGGGAGCTGATCTGGGCGGAGGTGGACTCGTCGGACCCGGGCATGGTGTTCAGAATATCCGAACACCACACTGCTGGTTGCACTGACCGATTTCGGCGGGTCGGAGCGGATGAGTGTCGGCGACGACAATTCTGTGTCGACCGCCGGCCCGGACTGAGACATTTCGCAGGCGGATCCCACTCCGGCCCGCTGGCCTGATCACCGCGCTGCGATAATCAGATCGTGACGACGACGCCCGGTGCCCCCAGTCCGATTGCGACCCTGCCCAACCTCCGCGACCTCGGCGGCTATCCCGCCGGCGCCGGCAGCGTCCGGACCGGAGTGCTGTACCGGTCGACCGATTTCTCCTCGATGGCCTCGGCCGATCTCGCCGAGTTCGAGAAGCTCGGCGTGCGCACCATCTACGACTTGCGCTCGACCGTGGAACGGACGGCATTGCCGGACCCGGATCTCCCCGACGTCACCGACGTGCACCTCGATGTGCTCGCCGACGCCGGCATGGCCATTCCGGCCAATATCGGAAAGTTCCTCTCCGACCCCAAGACGGTGGCGATGGCGACCGCGGAACTCAAGGGCGGCAAGGCCCAGGAGCTGATCTCCGGAACCTACTCCGAACTGGTGAAACTTCCGAGCGCGCTAGCCGGCTACCGGACGTTCTATCTCGGGCTGCTCGGCGGGCATTCCGAGCCGTCACTGTTTCACTGCACCACCGGCAAGGACCGCACCGGCTGGGCGGCGGCGTCGTTTCTGACCCTGATGGGTGTGTCCAAAGAGGATGTCTACCACGACTACCTGCTGACCAACGATCGTCTCATCCCCGCGCTCAAGCCCTTGTTCGACGAATTCGCTGCGGAGGGCGGCGATTCCGACATTCTGATGCCGATCCTGGGTGTCGACGCGGTCTACCTCGACAGCGCCTTCGCCACCGTGACGAAGGAGTACGGCGACATCGCCGGCTACTTCGCGCAGGGTCTTGGCATCGACGAGTCACAGCAGAATGCGCTACGGGAGCGCTACTCGGTCTGACGCCGGCCCGGGCATGTGGTGGTCGGCCCCCATCCCCACGGGTTTGTCGATCCACAGATTCCGGGGGCCGATTCTCGGCGAGATGCGTTGCTGCGGCAGGGGTCGTCGCCGTGGCCGGGTCTACCCAGCTCGTTCTGTTCGGGGTGGATCCGTACCGGCTGTCGACGGCATTGGATGAGTTCATCCGCATCCGCCACGGCGAATGCGTCATCCCCGCCTTCGCGTTCACGGCCTCGCCGTTCACATTCGGCGGCGAGCCGGTCCCGGATACTGGTGGGAATCACTCCCGGTTCTCGGGGTGTCGGTGGCGCGGACGAACCACCACCCTTCTGAGCGACGCGAGTGGGTACTCTCTACCGTCATGGCGACGTTGGCGGTGGGCGACGAATTCGCGGGTTATCGCGTCCTCCGTCAGATCGGGGTCGGCGGCATGGGAGAGGTCTACCTCGCCCAGCATCCCCGTCTCCCGCGACAGGACGCGGTAAAGGTCCTTGCGCAGGCGCTACAGCACGACGTGACCTTCCGTGAACGGTTCAACCGCGAGGCCGACATCGCCGCCGGGCTGCTGCACCCGAGCATCGTGCCAACCTATGACCGAGGCGAATCCGAGGGGCGGCTCTGGATCTCGATGGCCTACATCGACGGGTCCGACGTAGCGTCGATGCTGCGCGAGAGTCCGGCTCACCGGCTGCCACCGGCCGTGGTCGGTGAGACCGTGACCGCGATCGCCGATGCGCTCGATCACGCGCACGGAACGGGTTTGCTCCACCGTGACGTGAAACCGGCCAACATCCTGGTGACGTGCGACCGACGACGACGAATCTATCTGGCGGACTTCGGGATCGCCAAGCCACAGGACTCGCAGATGTCGCTCACCGCAACGGGTCTGCTGGTCGGCAGTCTGGCGTACTGTGCGCCGGAACAGGTGCTGGCCACCGAGGAGATCACCGCGGCCGCCGATCAGTACCAGCTGGCCTGCACCGCATTCGAGATGCTTACCGGCACAACACCGTTTCCCGCGTCGAATCTTGCGTCCGCGGTCCATCACCACGTGAGCACGCCACCGCCGCTCGCGTCGCAACGGTGCCCGGAGGTCCCGCGAGCGGTGGACGGGATCTTCGCGCGGGCCATGGCCAAGCGGCCGGAACAACGATTCGCCTGCTGTGCCGATTTTGCCGGCGCGCTCACCGCCGCATTGGATGAGCTCGATAACTTTGTGCCCCTGCAGCATTCATATAACGCTCCGACCCAGGTCTCGACACCACCGCCGCTCCCGATCTCAGCCGCGCCCACCCCGCACAACCCCTTCCCGCACAACCCCTTCCCGCATAGCCCCTCCCCGCAGTACACCACCCAGGGTGAGCTCGGGTCACCGATCCGCTGGACGGGCCGACCGCTGACACCCGAGCAACGCTGTGGCCTGGCCTGTGGCGCCTTCTTCGCGCTGACCTCGGGCGCCGACGCCGTCGACGCCCTGGAGATCCACGACACGCCGCGCGCGATCCGCCGCGCGCTGCGAAAGTCCTGGGCGATCACCGATTCGCAGACCGCCTTCGACATGGTCGAGTCGATCGCCGAGGGTCTCATCACTCCCGACTACGACGCCGTTCTCGCTTTCATTGCGTCGAACGGACTGCCACGCAATCATATTCGCGTCGATTCGGCGCAGTTGGCGGCGTTCTCGGCCCATCATCGGCACATTCCGGGCCACCGCATCATCACCTGTGTGCAGGTGGCCACCGTTTCCCGTGCGCTACCGCTCGCGGTGCCGGTCACCACCGCGGCGTGGGAGATCGGCCAGTGCGTCGAGCTCGCGCGCATGTGCCTACATGTCGGCTTCGGCGACGAGGATTGGGTCTGGCAACTGGTGCTGTCGATGGGGGAGCGGGCCGCCGCGTTCTACCCCGACTGGACTGCGTATGCGGTTGCCTTCGAGTGGGGGCGGGCGTTGGCGTCCGCCGAGAATGGCGCGCGCCCAATCGAACTCGCCGACCAGTCGTGCGCCCGCACCCGTCCGGTACTCGGTCGGTTGCTCACCGACCCGGCGAGCCCGTGGCTGCGGACCCCGCTACGCGGCTGATCACGCCGCAGCAATCCGGCTCAGCGGAATACCATGCACGTCGTCGAACCGTGGGCCACGAGTTTGCCGTCGGCGGTGAACACCTTCCCGTCCGCGGTGGCGGTTCGCCCGCCGACGTGGATGACGGTGCCGATCCCGGTGAGGTCGTCGGCGTCGAGAGGAACCGATCGGATGTAGTTCACCTTCAGTTCGAGGGTGGTGTAGCCGACACCGGCGGGCAGGGTGGTGTGGATGGCGCAGCCCATGACGGAGTCGAGGAGGGTGGCGCAGATGCCGCCGTGGACGGTGCCGAGCGGATTGGAGAAGTCGGGTTTGGGGGTCACCACGAACTCGACGTCCCCTTCGTCGATGCGGACCGGCCGCATACCGAGCAGTCGGCCGATGCTGGGTCGTTCGTCGGAACCGAACTGCCACGCGCGCAGCAACTCCAGTCCGGACAGTTGCGCGGGATCGCTGTCGGGAGTGTTCGTCGTCGTCATGATTATGTATGGTTGCATAAAGCAGCGTGATTATGAAGGTGCGCATAGGAGCTGATGCTCGATGGACGATCAGTCCACCGAAATCCTCACGACCGCAACCCGGGAGCGTGGACCGAGGGAGCGGATGGTGGTGCACGCCGCCGACCTGATCGGTCGCGACGGTGTGGCGGCCACTTCGATCGGCGATGTCATCGCGGCGAGTTCGGCCCCGCGTGGTTCCATCTATCACCACTTTCCCGGCGGAAAGACGCAGCTGATGACCGAGGCCGTCCGCTATGCAGGGGAGTTCGTGGCCACCCGCATCGGGTCGCAGCATCCCGGTTCCCCGTCCGAGGCCGTCATCGGGGTCGGCGACGTGTGGCGTCGGATGCTGGTCAACACCGACTATCAGTTCGGATGCCCGGTGCTCGCCGGCGGGCTCGCCCGCCGCTCCGAGCCCGCCGTCGCCGACGAGGCCGAGGAGATCTTCGGCAACTGGATCCGGCTCATCGCCACCCGGCTGGTCGCCGAGGGCGTCGATCCCGACCGCGCCGACTCGCTGGCCATCCTCGTCGTCTCGGCGATCGAAGGGGCCGTCGGACTGTGCCAGACCCAGCGCAGCGTCGAACCGCTCGACCGGGTGATCGGGGAGCTGGCCCGACTGTGTGACGGAGCGGCCCGGCTGTAGCGGCCCGCTCAAGATAGGCCCGGACAACCCGGCAGGAATCGGGAAAACCCGAGACAAACCCCTCGTAGTCCCTGTTCGGATGCGGCGTAGTAGGTTCTTCGCCAACGACTGTCGCGCCGATCACACCGGAGGAGGTGGTGTCCTCGTGACGCCCGTCTATCAGGACGCCCTCGGTTCCGACTTCGACCGACTGCATCCCAACGTGGCCTGGCGTTACAGCATCGACTCGACCTCGAATGTCGCCCAGCTCGGCACCGGCATTCTCGAGTCGGTGTACATCACCTCCGCGCTGCCGCCGCCGTTCTTCTGGTACTACGGCAAACGCAACGCACTGCCGTCCAAGTCGAGCCGGATGGTCCCCTTCACCCAGGGCCACTACTGCTACCGCGACGAACTCGGCCGCGAATGTCTGGCGGTCCTGCGCTCCTTCGACTACACGTCGGGATCGCGCAAACTCAACTCTCTGCTCGTGTCGGGGGCATCGGGCCTCGTCGACTACTTCGGCGACGGTCCCGAACTGCTCTATCCGATCGAACCGTCGGTGACCGAAGCGGGTGAACTGCTGCTGGAGAGCGGCCCGTTGCGGTGGCTGGGTCGCGGGCCCAAGGTCGGCATGCGGGGTCTGTTCCGTTCCGAGATGAAGTACATCGAGGGGTGGGACGAGGAACACCAACGGTTCCGGTGCGACGCGACCGTCCGCAACCCGGTCATCGGCGAGATCCTGCATTTTCGTGGGTGGTTCACCGTCACCGACGTCGCCTGCGGATTGCGTGACATCCCCGACGAAGCGTGGCCGCTGAAACTCGTCGATCGCGAGGCCTGAAGGGTAGGTTCTGTCACATGGCTGTCACTGCGAAAACCGAGTTCGATGTTGCTGCGCCCCCGTCGGTCGTGATGGAGGTGCTGCTGGATGTGGAATCCCTGCCCGACTGGTCCGCACCGCACAAGGCGGCCTCGATCGTCACCTCCTACGCCGACGGCGCGCCCGAGCAGGTCGCGATGACTGTGTCGGCGGCGGGCATCAACGACGATCAGACCGTCACCTACACCTGGACCGACAACACCTGCGCGTGGACGCTCGTCGAATCGAAGATGCTCGCCGAGCAGCAGGGCATCTACACCGTGACGGCGAAGGGCGACGGTTCCCACGTCGAGTTCGAGTTGGAGATCGACCTCAAGGTCAAACTTCCCGGGCTGATCGTCAAGCGTGGGCAGAAGACCGCGGTGGAGACGGCGAAGAAGGGTCTGACCGCCGAGTCGGAGCGTCGCGCTAAGGCCTGAGTGTGTTCCATATGCCAACGGGGCCAGGGGATTTCGTTTCTCCTGGTCCCGTTGGCGTATCGGCCGGGAGGCGACTGTACCGGGTGTGGACAACTGTTGTCGTTCCGTGACCACGGCACCGATCGGTTGGCCGAAAAGCGGGAGTAGGCTGATCGAGGTCTGGCCATCTGGTCCAACACATCCGATACGGCGAGGAGGCCGATTCACTGTGCGATTCCACGGATTGACAGCGCGTGCACTGGTGGTGGCTGCGGGGAGTGCAGGCGTGATCTGGGGAATGCATCACGGTGGCGGTGACGCCTCCGCAGTGACCTGCCAGGCATCGAATGGCCATGAGGTGCAACGCATTCAGGGAACCAGCGGATGTGGCGCGCGGGCCGGTGCGGGCAGCACCGCGAGCGCACAGGAGACCGGCGGGGGCACCGCGGTGGCGGTGGCCGACCGCGGCGGACGCGCCACCGCGATCAACCAGCAGCCCGGGTCGTCGGCACTGGCCGGCGCCACCACCGGCGGGACGTCGTACTCCATCACCACCGGCCCCAAGGCGCTGTCGGTCGCGCAGGCACGTGCGGGCGGGTACTCGGTGGCCGTCGGCGGTGTCGGCGGGCAGGCCTACGCCGGTGCCCCCGGCGTGCAGTGCAGCGGGGGATTCGCCGCGGCGGCCGACTCCACCACCGGCCGGGTATGCCTCAAATACGGGTCGATCAACCTGCGCAATTGACGCGCAGAAACTGCCCAATGACGCGCAGAAACCTGCCCAATTGGCGCCGAAGAACTGCAGTTCACCCCTTCGATACACGGCGTTCGTGCGTGCGGCATATCGTTGAGTGGTGACCGAGTTAACCGATCTCGAAACCCTGGGACCCGACTTCAGCAAGCTGAACGGACGCGAGGCCCTTCAACAGCTCGTCGATCTGCATGACACGACCAACTTCGAGGTCAACGACGACGATGACGACGACCCGGTACTCCTGACGCTGCCCGAACGCAACGTCGTCGACACCTGGCGTGAGGACTACCCGTACGAGGAGCGGATGAGTCGCCGCGAGTACGAGGTGACCAAGCGGCGTCTGCAGATCGAGCTACTGAAGCTGCAGAAGTGGTCCAAGCAGACCGGGCAACGCCACCTGCTGGTGTTCGAGGGACGCGACGCGGCCGGCAAGGGCGGCACCATCAAGCGGTTCAACGAACACCTCAATCCGCGCGGCGCCCGCGTCGTCGCTTTGGAGAAGCCATCGGAGCGGGAATCCACCGAGTGGTACTTCCAGCGGTACGTGCAGCATCTGCCGGCCGCCGGCGAGATGGTCTTCTTCGACCGGTCCTGGTACAACCGCGCCGGCGTCGAACGCGTCATGGGTTTCTGCACACCCGAGCAGTACGACCAGTTCATGGATCAGGTCCCGGCCTTCGAGAAGATGCTCGTCGATGACGGCATCAACCTGGTGAAATTCTGGTTCTCGGTCAGCCCGCTCGAGCAGCGCACCCGGTTCGCCATCCGCCAGATCGACCCGGTCCGGCAGTGGAAACTGTCGCCGATGGATCTCGCATCGCTGGACAAGTGGGACTCCTACGGCGCGGCCAAGGAGGCGATGTTCGAGAAGACGAGCACCGACATCGCCCCGTGGACCGTGGTCAAGAGCAACGACAAGAAACGTGCCCGTATCAACGCGATGCGTCACGTCCTGAGCCTGTTCGAGTACAAGGGCAAAAACCATGAACTCGTCGGCACCCCGGACCCGCGGATCGTCGGGCGGGCACGTGACCTCGTCGATGAGTGACGCGGCGTGCGCTCGCCGGTGACGGTCCGCGCCGACCGGTAGCCTCGTCCCGGTGCGAACGTTTCTCAGTGCCCTGCTGACGTTGATCGCGATGGCCGCGATCGTCGTCGCGTTGCCCTCGATGTGGGTGTCGCAGCGGATCGTCGACGACGACGGTTTCGTCTCCGTCGTGGCGCCGCTGGCCCACGACGCCGAGGTTCAGGACTACATCGCCGACGAGATCACCGCGCAGGTGTCCTCGCGGGTGAGCTTCCCCGGGGCGTCGGCGGTGATCGCGCCGGTCGCGCAGAACTACACCAAGAGTGCGCAGTTCCCGGCGGACTTCACCGACCTGGTCCGCCAGGAACATGACTGGCTCTTCGACCCGGCGCCGAGCGGCTCGGCCGACCAGACGATGCAGCTGGACATCACCGCGATGGTCAACCGGGCACTCGAGGGCGCCAACCTGCCGTTCACGGTGAGCGTCGACGGACCGATCCAGGTGGAGATGACCGAGCGCGGCCTCGAGGCCGGGCGATATCACCTCATCGGCACCCAGATCACCACCATCGGATACGTCTCCGTGGCGGTCGCGGTGGTCGCCGGAGTGCTCGCGCTGATCATCGCGCGACGTCGGGGTACCGTGCTGATCTGGCTGGGCATCGGTGCGTTGCTGGCCGCGCTGGCCTGCTGGCTGGTGGCGCTCAACGCCACCACCATCGTCGACCGGCAGGTCTCCTCGTCCGGGTCGGACAACACCGTTGTACGCCTGACCACCGACGCCCTCGCCGATGACCTCACACAGTGGTCGGTGATCGCGGCGATCGCCGGGGCCGTGGTGATGGTCCTCGGTCTCATCGCCCGTGTCGCGTTCCGCGGCCCCGCCCGCATGTAGACCTGCGGGGTGAGACGTGAGCGCATGGACGAGGCGAGTCGCGGGCGCGGCGTGGCGGCAGGTCCGCGGCGCTCCGCTGACGTTCGGCTGGCTGATCATCCTGTTCGTCACCACGTCCATCCAGCATTCGTTGACCCCCAGAGAACTCGACGACGCCCTAGGTGACCGCTCGACCAACATCGCGCACCTCACGAGCGATCCGCTGGAGGCCTTCCACGTCCTCGTCGCCAGCCTGTTCTGGATCGACGGACAGTGGTGGTTCCCGTACCTGATCTTGTTCCTGGTGTTTCATCGGCCCGCCGAGCAATGGCTGGGGTCGGTGCGGTGGTTCGTCGTCGGATTCAGCGCCCACGTCGCCGCGACCTTCCTCAGCGAAGGCGCACTGGACCGCGCCATCGACGCCGGACTGCGCAGCCCGTCGATGGTCAACGTGCTCGACGTCGGGGTCAGCTACTTCCTGGCCGCGATCGTGGGTGTGCTGGCCTACCGAATCGTGCGGCCCTGGCGATGGGTGTACCTCGCCGGTGTGGCGCTCGTCTACGGGCTGCCGTTGGCCGAGCAGATCACCTTCACCGGGATCGGGCACGCCTCGTCGGTCCTCATCGGTCTCGCGTGGTATCCGATCACCCGGGGACGCCCTGGCGCACAATGGGATCCGGTGGTGAGCCTGCGGCGGTTCAGACGCGGGCCAGCAGCCACGGCAGGTCCGCTGCGTAGATGTCGCGCGGACCGCCCAGGCACACGGCGACCCGATCACTGACCTCGACGCCCGCCGCCCGGTAGGTGTCCACGGCCCGCCGGAGATCGTCCACCGGGGTGACCGCGATCGGTGAGACGTTGGAATCGCACCGCGTCATCCGTAGCGCCGCCGTCGGTGACGGTGAGGTCGGCGTCGCCAACGCCGCGGCGGCGAAGGCGGGCTGGAAGTCCGGGTCGTCATACGGCGAATGGCCCGACAGGAACAGCGCACTCAACGGCACCCCACCCAGGGTCATGTACGTCGGTGTCGCGCATCCGGAGCGGAAGACCTCGGCGATGCCGCGACCCACCGGGGTGAGTTTTTCGTCGATGCGCATCTCGGGATGCCCGACCTCGAGGCCCAGCAGGTCGGCGAAGGCGAAACCGGAACCGACCCCACCGTCGTTGGCGCGGATGAAGTTTCGATGATCGGGCACCATCTGCCCGATGACGATCGCCGGGATGTGCAGTTCCGGGGCGTAGGTCGCGGCCTGTTCGGCGGCCACCGCGGCGGCCTGGCTGCCACCGCCCGACGGCCCGAAGATGCCGATGGTGCTCGACGCGGTCAGTCCCGACCCGGGGATCTGTAGGGCGGCCCGCAGACCGTCGAGCATCGAGTGCCCGTCGAACCGGGGCAGCAACGTGGGGGCCGGTGCGACGCCGTCACTGGCGAGGTCGGCGACGAACACCGCGTGGCCGGCCCGCAGCGCCGCCACCGTCGAGTTGACCGGTGCGATGCCGACGGCGCGGTCGAGCACGGAATCACGGGTGAGTGTGGTGGTCGGCCGGCAGTAGGCGCCCATGCTCTCGTCGGAGACCCCGATGCCGATCAGGGAGCGGTGCCCGTCGGGAGTGCTCGCGGTCATGGCGTCCGGCGGGATGAAGAACGAGCCACTCGCGGTGGTGCGGCCCCCGCGCGGGCCGGTGGTGACATACAGCAGCCGATAACTGCGAGTACCCGGAACCTTCTCGGCGATGCCGGCCCCGGGCGTCGGTTCGATCCGCACGATCGAGCCGAGGCGGGCGTCGGGTGGCGGTGGCGCGGTGGCGTAGAACGGATCGGCCGCCGCATGCGCCGGACCCGGGATCAGAAGTGCCCCGACGGCCACCGTAATGAGCGCGAAAGTGTAAGCGAGACAACGACGAACAGAGAAGCGAACAGACGAACCAACAGCAGACACGGTGCACAATCCCCCGATTGAGTGCGATGACAACCGCTCACGCTACGTGATCGGTGGTCATCGACGCACCCCGGTGTGAGTGGTGGCATAACTGCCGGGGTGCGTCGGGTAGGGCTACTTGCGACCGGCCTTCCAGTTCAGGCCCCATCCGTAGGCCTGATCGACCTTGGACTGCGACCCGCGGATGTAGCGCACCTCACGGTTGATGACGAGTTCGCCGCCGCGGTTCTCCAGCATCGCGATGGCGCAGGAGATCGCGCTCTGATCGGCCTCGTCGAGATGCACCTCGATCTGCGGGCCGTTGGCCGGGAACAGGGTGACCACGCCGTTGGCGGCGGCCCAGTTGGGAGCGCCCTCGTAGATGTAGGCGAAGATCAGGATGCGGCGGATCTGATTCGACGCCGACAGGTCGATGTACATGTTCTCGCCGCCGGTATTCGACCCGGAGCGGTCGTCGCCGTCGAGCCAGATGATCGGGCGGCCCTCGTACGGCGCCTGGAAGGCGTTGCCGAGTGCCTGCACGATGCCCTTGCTGCCGTCGGTGAACTCCCACATGCAGGCCAGGTCGAGGTCGACGCCGGCCGCGCGACGGAAGAGTCCGCCCTTGCTGGAGGTCCAGTTGAGGTTGATCCGCACCTGCCCGGTCGCCGATCCCTGCTTGGTCAGCGAGACGCTGGGCGCCGACTTGGTCAGCGTCACCTTGGACAGCGAGACCGGCGGTGCGGCCGGCGGCTGCTGCTGATACGGCTGTGCCGGCGGCTGCTGCTGATACGGCTGTGCCTGCGGCGGTTGCTGATACGGCTGCTGGCCCGGCTGTGCCGGATATGGTTGCGCGGCAGGTTGCGCCTTCGGTCGCTTGGTGTAGTCGATACCCATGGAAGTCCCTCGACCCCTATCGTCGTCGAATCCTCGATGATCACTGCTGTCCGATTTGAGTGTGGCCCAGCCTAGCGAAACGCGGTGAACGCGGAGTGGGGGTCGGCTCAGAGCCGTGCCCGTGCCGCCGGGCCGAAGTGTGCGGCCACAGTCAGGGTCTCCGGTGAGACACGACGGCAGGCGGCGACGGCGACATGCGCGGGACGTGCGGCGGAGCCCGGAATCCGGTAGCCGCCGTCGATCTCGTATCGCGTGTTGGTGACCTTCTTGCTCACCGCGGCCGGGTCCCGCGGGTTCTCCGGAGGTGCATCCGACCGAATGACGACCATCACCTCGGTGACACCCGCCGGCCACGTGAACGTCAGCAGATCACCGGTCACCGCCACGTCGGTGATGTCGGGGAGATCGGCGGTCGGGGCCGGTGGTGGGGTCGGCGACGGCGGCGCGGGTGGTGGTGGGATGCGGGATGGGGGTGTGCGGGTGGTCGGTGCGGTGTGGGCGGGGGCGGGTGAATTCGCGGATCGGTCTTCGGGTGCGCGGGCCGACGACACCGCCGGTGCCGAGTGCATCCCGTCGACGGAGGCGGTGACCTCGTAGCTCGGCAGCCCCTCCGACGGGCGGGTGCCACCGTCCTCGAGTTCGGTGGTCGCGGTGCGGCCCACCACCTGTCGGCGGCCGGTGCGATCGACACGGGTGACGCGGTAGGTCGCACCCGGCGTCGGCGACGGTTCCCATGCGACGACGACCGCCCCGTTGGCGAAGGCCGCGTGCACATTCGACGGTGGTGTGGGGGATACGTCGGCCGGATTCGTTTGTGGGGCAGAGGGAGTCGCGGGAGCCGGTGCTGCGGGCGCGCGTGACGCGCGGGCGATCTCGTCGGCCACGGCCTCGATCTGGCGTCGCGCGGCGTCGTCGTCACCGGCGAACGACCGGGCCTGATCGCATCGTGTGCGGGCATCGTCGAGGTTGCCCTTGCGCAGGGCCTGCCGTGCGGAGCGGAGGGACCGTTGCCAGTCACCCTGGGGCGGTGTCGGTGTCGGTGTCGGTGTCGGTGTCGGTGTCGGTGTTGGTGCCGGTCGTTTCGGTGTCGGGGGTGGTGGCGGTGCTTCGCCGGCGGTGTCAACCTCACCGCCGAACTCCCGGGTGATGTCGTCGATGAGGCGCCGCGCATCCCGGGTGCCGAGGCCGAGGTCGCGGGCCTCCTCAAGCATGTACTGACGGTCGTCGGGGTGCAGACGATCCTCGACGAGGATGGCGGCGCGAATCCGGGGTCGCAGGTGTGCGCCCACCGATTCCCGTACCGAGGCCAGGTAGGCGTCGGCGAGCGCGGGGCCGCCGAGCAACACATCGTTGATGGTGATCAGCAGTTCGTCGATCAGCGCCCGCATCCGCCCGGCCGGGAGTTCCCGTGCACGGCTTTGCAATGCCTCGGCGCGCAGGGTGATCTCGGTGAGGTTGGTGGCGTCGTCGGTGTCGAGACCGAGCACGGCGAGCAGAGTGTGTGAGGCGGGGCCGCTGCCGCGTCGACTGAACTCGGCGAGCAGTTCGGTGATCTGGGCCAGCCGGTGCGCCGACAGGGCCGGGGCGGCGGGCGCGGTGGTCTCCGGCGGAGCTGCCGGGGAATCGTCGATGACCCGATGCCGGCGGACACGGGTGGCCACCTCGTCGGCACTGAGTCCGCCCATCGCACCGATCTCGTCGAGCCCGCCGCGTTTGCTGGTCGGGATGCCGCCGTAGCGGCCGATCAGGCGCTCGATCGCGTTGTCGAGCAACGCATATCGATCCTCGTCGCGGCGCCGACGACGGTCTGTGATCATCCGGGCCTCGGCGAGCCGGGACGCGGATTCCCGCAGCGGTGCGCTGCGTTGCGGATGTTCGGCGACGAGTTGCTCGACGAGGACCCGGTACTTGGGGTGATCGCGATGCTTCTGCCAGAACGCCCACACCTCGTCGAGTCGCATGCGGACCGCGTCGTCGGTGAGATCGGCGGCCTGCTCGAGCGGAAGGTCGTACAGCTCAAAGGAATCCGACTCGTCCACTCCGCCGCGGCGTTCGACCGCGGCCAGGACGCGTTTGCGGTAGTCGTTCCCGACGAACGGCTGCATACCGCTCAACCGTCCCGGCGCCGGCTGCGGTGTACCTGGTCGAGCTCGCGGGCCACCTCCGACTGTGACAGCGTCGCACCGGTTCTCGCGGTCAGACGCAGCGGGAGGTCGGCGTCGATGTGGTGGGCCGTCACGATCAGGACACCGTCGAATCCCATCTCGAAGGTCACCCGCACCTCGCTGTTCTCGTCGTAGCCCGACGGGATGTCGTCGATGGCGCCCTCGATGAGCACCTTCGCATCCTGCGGGAGTGGGGAGGCCTGCTGCCCGAGTTGCTCCATCACGGTCAGTTCGATGCGTCGCTGATCGGCACGCACGGTGCCGAAGGAGCGTCGGACCCGGATGGGCAGCGGCTGATTGCGGTGCACCAGCCACGTCACCTCGAGGTCACCGCTGCGGCCGCTGACGGCGAGGATGCCGAAACCCCGGGACACGACGGTGTCGACGGAGATCTCCAGCATCCGCCGCACGCCGGCCACCGGCATCGCGAAGGCACGCGCCACCCGTGATGCGGCGGCGTCGACATCGGCCGGGTCGGCGTCGAAGATGCCACCGTGCGCGGGCAGGCGCCCGCGGGTCTGCAGGTCGGCGGCGACGAGACGTTCGATCTCGAGTTTCTCGCCGTAGATGGCGGCGCCCTTGGCCACCGCGAGATCCGGATCGGACAGTTCCGGGACGATGCCCAGCGCGGTGGTGAGTTCGCGTGCCACCGCGGGCATCCGGGACGAACCGCCGACCAGCAGGATGCGGTCGACGCGGGTGACGCCGCGGTCGCGGGCAGCGGCCAGACAGGCCTTGGTGAGATCGATGGTGCGGGCCAGCAGCCCTGCGGTGAGGTCCTCGAGTTCGGCGCGGGTGACGGTGATGACCGACCGTTGGCCGTCGTGAGAGACGATCACCGACGTCGACTCCGCCTCGGTCAGTTCGTGTTTCGCGCGTTCGGCGGCCAGGATCAGCGACTGCGAACCGGCCGAGTCGTCCAGGGGGTCCTCGGCATCGGGGTGTTCGGCGCAGAAGGCCCGGGACAGGTGCAGGGCGAGGCGTTCATCCCAGTCGGCGCCGCCGAGTTGGTGATCACCGTCGACGGCGAGTACCGAGATCCGGCGGTCGGCCAGTTCGATGACGGTGGCGTCGAAGGTGCCGCCGCCGAGGTCGTAGACGAGGACGGTCTCATCCGGTGTGCCCTTGGCCAGGGCGTCGGTCAAACGACTGAATCCGTACGACAGGGCCGCGGCGATCGGCTCCGACAACACGCCGGCCACCTCGATGTCGGCATAGGTGCCGGCCTGGATGGTGGCACGGCGTTCCTCGTCGCCGAAGTAGGCGGGCACGGTGATGACGGCCCGTTCCACCTTCTGACCGGCGAACTCCGCGCTACTGGCCAGCGACTTGAGGATGAACGCAGAGATGGCCGGCGCCGACCAACTCTGACCGTGCGCGACGAACCGCCAGTCGGCGTCGCCCATCCGCCGTTTGACCAGCGTGCACACGTTGTCCGGGTCGAGTCGCGCCTGCCGGCGGGCCGCTTCGCCGACGATGTGGTCGTGTGCCGAGGGCAGCAGGATCACCGACGGGGTGGTCGGCGAACCGTTCCAGTCGGCGACGACCGACGGCCTGCCGTCGGCATCCATCGCCGCGATGGCAGAGTTCGTCGTCCCCAGGTCGATCCCGTATACGCCCACGGTCGGCGATCGTAACAGCGACCAAGGCGCCCCGAGGGTGGTCGAGCGAGGGTGGGCGGTGTGATTACGCTACGCGGATGACCACAGGAGCAGAAGACGGGGGCGGGCTCGCCGAGCAGCTCCGCAGTCTCGACGAGCAGGTGTCCGATCTGGCCCGGGTGATCGCGCGTCAGGCGCAGACGATCGAGCGGCTCGTCGACGCCGACGCGAAACGGGCGGGCGCCGCCACTGCGGACCTGCCGCTGCTCGTCGAGTTGCTGGCGTTGTACTCCGATGCCGCGGCGTGCGCCGAGGGGGCCGACGGCGAGACCGATCGGGCGGCGTTCACCGCGTTGCGTGACGGGCTCGATCGGCTGATCGTCGGCCGCGGCGGCCTCGTCGTGGTGCCGCGCGTCGGGGATGCGTTCGACGTCGCCACCATGGACGCCGTCGACACCGTCCCGACCGAGGGTGACGCGCAGTCGCGCACCGTCGCGCAACTGCTGCGTCCGGGACTGCGTGTCGGGGAGCGGTCGGTGCGGCCGGCGGCGGTCGTCGTGTACCGCTGAGTCCCGTTGCCTACTCGGCGGTTCCGATCGTGCGCCACAGGAATTCGTAGGCCAGGGCGGTCTTGAAGGCGGACTGCTTGTTGTCGGCGGCACCGCCGTGGCCGCCCTCGATGTTCTCGTAGTACGACACGGTGTGGCCGTACTCCTCCAGTCGCGCAACGAGTTTGCGGGCGTGTCCGGGGTGTACCCGATCGTCGCGGGTCGACGTGGTCACCAGGATCGGTGGATAGGTGCGGTCCTTCGCGAGGTTCTGATACGGCGAGTACTCGCTGATATAGGCCCACTCGTCGGGGTTGTCGGGGTCGCCGTATTCGGCCATCCAGGAGGCGCCCGCGAGCAGCAGGTGATAGCGACGCATGTCGATCAGCGGGACCTGGCAGACAAGGGCACCGAACAACTCCGGGTACCGGGTGAGCATCACACCCATCAGCAATCCGCCGTTGGAGCCACCCTGCGCGGCCAACTGCTCGTGTGTCGTCAGGCCGCGGGACACCAGATCCTTGGCGACGCCGGCGAAGTCCTCGTAGACCAGGTGGCGTCCGGCCTTGAGTGCCTGGGTGTGCCACGACGGCCCGTACTCGCCGCCGCCCCGGATGTTGGCGATGACGTAGATGCCGCCGCGGGCGATCCAGCTGCGTCCGGCCAGCGCGAGATAGCCGGGGGTGAGCGAGTTCTCGAAGCCCCCGTAGCCGTAGAGCAGGGTCGGTCCGGCGGTGACGTCGGTGCGGCGAACGACGAAGTAGGGGATGGCGGTGCCGTCGTCGGAGGTGGCGAAGAACTGTTCGGCGACAACCTTATCCGCGTCGAAGAAGGCCGGAGTGTGCTTGATGACGGTGGTCTCGCCGCCGGACTCGCCGTGCAGCAGGCTCGGTGGTTCGGTGAACGACGTCGCCGACCAGAACACCTCGTCGCTGTGGTCGGGGTCGGTGTCGAGGACCGACACGGTGGCCAGATCCGGCAGTCCTCGCTGCTCGACGGGCGTCCAGTCACCCAGGGTGAGGACGGTGACCTCGGTGTGCACGTCATGCAGGGTGAGCATGATCAGGTGTGAGCGGGTGAAGGTGAACGACTGCAGGCTGGTGTGCGTGTCCGGGGTGAACAGCACTGTGTGCGTGCGGTTTCCGGTGAGGAAGGCCGGGTAGTCGAACACCAGCAGAGTGCCCGCGGCGCGCACCACGCCGTCGACCTCCCAGTCCGTGCGGGGGCGCACGAACATCGCGTCGTGGTGCACGACGAAGTGTGCGTCGGTGGGGATGTCGATGAGAATCGTTTCGGTTCCATGGTTTTCGGCGCCATGGGTTTCGGTCTCTCGCAACTCGTAGGCGAGCTCGTTGAAGAAGTCGGTGGCGCGGCCCACGAAGTGACGTTCGTGACCGGGGGTATGATCGTAGACGGCACTGACGGCGACGTCGGTGACCTCCCCGGCGTACACCGTCGGTGCGTCGTCGAGTGCGGTGCCGCGGGTCCAGCGTTTGATGATCCGCGGATACCCGGACGTCGTCAGCGATCCCGCGCCGTCGGGCTGCGGGCCGAAATCGGTTCCGACGTAGACGGTGTCGCGGTCGATCCAGGAGATCGACGACTTGTTCTCGGGTAGCGCGAAGCCGTCCTCGACCCAACTGCGGGCGGCGACATCGAATTCGCGGATCACCGCGGCGTCGGCACCGCCCCGCGACATCGAGATGAGGGCGCGGTCGTAGTCCGGCCAGTTCATCGTCGCGGACTTCCACACCCAGTTCTCGTCGTCGGTGGCGGCGAGGGCGTCGACGTCGATGAGCACGTCCCAGTCCGGGGAGTCGGTCAGGTAGGACTCCAGGGTGGTGCGTCGCCACAGTCCCCGCGGGTGCGTCGCATCGCGCCAGAAGTTGTACAGGAACCCGCCACGCCGCCGGACATACGGGATGCGGTCATCGGTGTCGAGCACCTCCAGTGCCTGAGACTCGAGTTCGCGGAACCGGTCGGAGTCGGTCAGATCGGCCAGCGTCGGTTCGTTGTGCGCCCGCACCCACTCCAGGGCGTCGTCGCCGGTGACGTCCTCCAGCCACAAGTATGGGTCGGTATCGAACTCATTGCTGCTCATGACCGCCCAACCTACTCTGGACACGGTGACCCGACGCGCCGAGCACGCCGCACCCGAGGAGATCGCCGTACGTGGTGCGCGCGTCAACAACCTGCGTGACGTCGACGTCGACATCCCGCTGCGGACGATGGTCGGGATCGCCGGGGTGTCCGGGTCGGGGAAATCCTCCCTGGCGCTGGGCGTGCTCTACTCCGAGGGCGCGCGGCGGTACATCGAGGCGCTCTCGACCTATACCCGCAGGCGGATGGCGCACGCGCCGCGGGCCGCGGTGGATTCCGTCGAACACGTGCCGGCCGCCCTCGCGTTGCGGCAGCGACCCGGCGTGCCGGGCGTGCGCTCGACCTTCGGCACCTCCAGCGAGCTGCTCAACGTGGTGCGACTGATGTTCTCGCGACTGGCCTCGCACCGGTGTCCCAACGGGCACTACGTGCCGCCCTCCATCGACGTCGCCGCGGAGGTCCCGTTCTTCTGCCCGGAGTGTGGGGCGCAGGTCGACGCGCCCGGCGCCGAAGCCCTGGCGTTCAACTCGGGCGGGGCCTGCCCGACGTGTTCGGGCACCGGCGTGGTCCGCACCGTCGACGACGCCGCGCTCGTTCCCGATCCGGGGAAGACCCTCGACGAGGGCGCGGTGGTCCCGTGGAACATGTTCGGCTTCAACGTCCAGCCGACCATCGCCCGGGAGTTCGGGGTGCGCACCGATGTCCCGTGGCGCGATCTCACCGACGCCGAACGGGAGATCGTGCTCGACGGCCCGGAGGAGAAGAAGCACATCACCTTCGCTTCTCGGAAAGGTATCCACGACCTGGACTTCACCTTCCGCAACGCGCGGCTGACCGTCACCGAGGAACTTAAACGTGCTGACACAGAAAAGAGGCTGGCGCGGGTCAGTCGCTTCCTCACCGAGGGTGTCTGCCCCGACTGTCACGGCACCCGCCTGAGTGAGGCGGCCCGTGCCCCGCGCATCGGCGAGCAGAACCTGGCCGACATCACCGCACTGTCTCTCGATGATCTGCTCGACTGGGCGCCGACGATCCCGCCGGCGCTGCCCACCGAGATGCAGGCCATGGCGCAGGGATTGGTGGACACGTTGCTCGGCATGGCGCAGCGACTCATCGAACTCGGACTCGGCTACCTCACCCTGGATCGTGCCGGGGCCACGCTGTCAACCGGTGAACGGCAACGCGTCCAGCTGGCCCGCGCCGTGCGCAACCGCACCACCGGGGTGCTCTACGTCCTCGACGAACCGTCGATCGGATTGCATCCGGCCAACATCGACGGCCTCCTCGGTGTGATGGATGATCTTCTCGTCGACGGCAATTCGGTGGTCTTCGTCGACCACGACGTGCAGATCCTCCGTCGTGCCGACTGGCTGATCGAAATCGGCCCGGGATCGGGTACCGAGGGTGGACGGGTCATCGCACAGGGCGGCGTGCGTGAACTCGCCGCCGAACCGGCATCGCGGCTCGCCGGGTTCCTGACCGGTGACGAACCCGTCGTGATCCGGGAGAAGTGCTCTCCGGATACGGTTTTCGACCTCGGTACGCTTCATCTGGAGACGACGGCCATCCACACCGTGCACGACCTCGCCGTCGACATCCCGGTGGGACGGTTGGTTGCGGTGACCGGGGTGTCCGGTTCCGGCAAGACGACGCTGGTCCTGGATTCGCTGGTGCCGGCGCTCACCGCACACGCCGCCGGCCAGGCCGCTCGGATGCCGGGCCACGTGCGTCGCCTCGATGTCCCGGAACCCGTATCCGGCAAGAAGATCCGGGTGCATGTCGTGGACGCCACGCCGATCGGCATCAACGTCCGCTCGACAGTCGCGACCTACTCGAAGGTGATGGACGATCTGCGTGATGCGTATGCGGCCACCGATGAGGCCCGTGCTGCGGGGCTGACCGCGTCCGACTTCTCCCACAACACCGGATCATTGGCGTGCCCGCGGTGCGACGGTACCGGTCAGGTATCGCTCGACGTGCAGTTCCTGCCGGATGTCGACATCGTCTGCCCGGACTGCGACGGAAGCCGTTACGGGCCACGGGCCAAGGACTTTCGTCGTGACGGCCTCGCGCTACCGGATCTGCTCGGCCATACCATCCGGGACGCCGTGGGAGTGGTGACGGGACTGCCGCGGGTCACCAGGAGGCTGCGCGCCTTCGACGAACTCGGCCTGGGGTATCTCACGCTCAACGAGGCGACCCCGGCGCTCTCCGGTGGGGAGGCGCAACGCCTGAAGCTGGTGAATCAGTTGCACCGCAATCAGAACGATGCCGTGTTCGTCCTCGACGAACCGAGCGTCGGGCTGCATCCGCTCGACGTCCGCACCCTGCTGGCGGTGCTGACCCGACTGACCGACCGGGGTGCCACCGTCATCGTCATCGAGCATGATCTCGACATGATCGCCAACGCCGATCACATCATCGACATGGGCCCGGGTGGTGGCACCGACGGCGGACGCATCGTCGCGGTGGGATCACCGGAACAGGTTGCACAGAACCCGGATTCGGTGACCGGACGATACCTGTACCAGCACCTGACGGGGCCGTAGGCCGAGTCCCGCCGACGTGCCGTCGGGCCGGTCGAGCCGCCACCCGCTCGCCGGTCGAGCCGCCTCGTGCGAGCTTGCGAGCCCGTGGCGTGTCCGCCGGGCCGAGCTTGTCGAGGTCGTTTCGACGGAGCTCAACGCAAGGAGACCACGCAACCCGAAGCTGGAAACCGACTGCAGCGCAACCTTACTCCCGCCGGTCGAGCGGCCCATCCCGCCGGTCGAGCCGCCTCGTGCGAGCTTGCGAGCCCGTGGCGTGTCGAGACCACGCAACATGGAGCTGGAAACCGATTGCAGCGCAACATCACCCGACGGCAGTGACCTACCGCGGATAGGTGGTGATGGTCTCCCCGGTGACCGGGTCGCGCCAGATGACAGCCCGATCCGACAGCATGGTGGGGATCAACAATCCCATGTGCTTTCTCTGATGGTCCGGGGTACACAGCGGCATCAGGTTGAATTCCACGGTCCAGCCACCGGTTATCGGATCCTGGTGCACGAATTTCACCAGGTGATCGATCTGGCATTCACTGGCCGGGCGGCCGCAATGCGGGTACCGGCAGGTGCCATCCAACTCGATGATCTTCTCCCGCAACCATGCCGGTATCCGATACGTCAACGCACCCGATGGTGGGAGCAGATGTCCGCCGTGTCCGGTGGGGTCGATCGGTGCCGCGGGGAACGGATCGTCGAGGCGACGCCACGCCGCGGGTATCCGATCGAGTGAGGTGGCGGTGTTGATGGTGGGGATGTCCAGGGTGGGAAACTCGCTCACGGTGACCAGCTGTCCCGAGCTGATCAGCGATCGGGCGTGGGAGTTGTCAATCACGCCGAAGTACTCCAACCGGGCCTCCCGCTGCCCGGACGGATCGGTGATCAACGACAGCGACAACTGCGAATCGCTTTCGGTGTCGGTGTCGGGTTGCGCCTCTTCGGTATCCGTTGCATCGAAGTCAGCGTCGTCGTCGGTGATCGTCTCGGCATCGTCGGTGACATCGGCGTCACCATCAGCGTCCGACTGTGCATCGTCGGTCGTCTCGAGATCGTCGGTTACGTCGGCGTCCGCATCGACATCGTCGGACGGATCAGTCTCGTCGACGTCGATGTCGAGGTCGGTCAGACCACTCGGCTCCTCCGGCAAGGGGATCGCCCGGGAGCAGTCGCCTCGCCCGCATTCGCACGACAGGTGCGCGCCGGGCAGTCCTTGGATTTCGGCGAATGCCGCGACCTGCACCTGACCCTGACGACGCGGATCACGTGGGCAGATCCGCTCACTGATCATCTTCGCGATCCGCGCCGCCAGGTGGGCACCCATCTCGCCGGGGGCGTAGACGGAGATGCTGCAGTGCCCGTTGGTATCCCGACGCACCCGCACGTTCTGATCGCGTGCGGCGGCTTCCTCGCGCCGGTCGGCGGCACCGTCAGGATCCAGCGCGATCACCATCTCGACGACCTGATCCCGCAATGTCGTATCCGCCTGATTGCGTTCGGCGAGCTGCAGTGCACGGGTTTCGGCGAAGGCGCGGACATCGTCGTCGGACAGGACGCCGATCTCGTTGGCGATGATGCGGATACGTTCCAGGCCGTGGTCACCGTCCAGGAACGCGGCGGTCACCGTCGGGAGCGTCGACAGCAGAAAGCTCAGCGTCATCCACGCGGTGGCTTGCGGCACCGAGACACCCAGGGTGGTCGATACCTTGCCGGTGACGGCTTTGTCGACGGCACCGGTGGTGTGCACGTTGGTCTGATGGCCCGAGAGCAGCATCTCGTCGTATACGGTGTGCCCGATCCGCGCCGCCGACAACACTTTCCGTGCGATCACTTGTCGTTCCTGGCGTTGCAACAGTCGGGCGAGTGCGGTGGCCGCCTCGACGGGGAGGTGATCGATCATGGTGGCGTCGTCGGCGGTCATCGACAGTTGCGGGACCTGATTGGTCTGAATCATAGTGTCGGCCATGGTGTTCACCTCCTCTGCTCGGTCGCTCCAACTGAACTGAGTCAAGTGTAGCGAGGGGCACCGACAAGTTCTTCCGGCGTGGAATGTGGTGGGGATGAACGCTGTCGGTTCCCGCAGGGTTGGCTTCGGTTGTCGCTCGGCTGGTTTCGCTTTCGGCATGCGGAAGTGGTCTCGATACGCGACGAGCTCGCTTCGCTCGCGCGGCGCACTCGACCAGCGGGGGTGGCGGAGGTGGCCTCGACCTCGACAAGCTCGGCCCGGCGGATACACCGACTCGCAAGCTCGTCGGCACTCGGCCAGCGGGTGTTGCCCACCGCTGGCCGAGTGGGTCGGAGCTTGCGGAGCCCCGTATCGAGGCCACGTGAGTGGAAGCTGTTGCTTGGGTCGAGCTTTCGGCATGCGGGAGTGGTCTCGATACGCGACGAGCTCGCTTCGCTCGCGCGGCGCACTCGACCAGCGGGGGAGGTATTGCGCTGTCGGGTTGCGGAAGTGGTCTCGACCTCGACAAGCTCGGCCCGGCGGATACGTGACGGGCTCGCTTCGCTCGCGCGGCGCACTCGACCAGCGGGGGTTGCGAAGGTGGCCTCCACCTCGACAGGCTCGGCCCGGCGGATACACCGACTCGCAAGCTCGTCGGCACTCGACCAGCGGGGAAGCTGCTGCGTGCGTTGCGTTGTCGGTTGCGGAGGTCTCGACTCGGTCCTCCGCTATCGCTCCGGACCGGCTCGACCAACGGAAGGGGGCGGCTCGACCAACGGAGAGTGGACCGGCTCGACCAACGGGAAGAGGCGGCTTGATTAGCGGGAAGAGGCGGCTACTCGACCAACTCGGTCGAGGTGGTCTCGATGTTCGGGGGCTCGCGCCGCGCGGGCCGCATCGTGACTTCCAGGACGATCAGCACCAGTATCGCGATCGCCACGGTCCAGATGACGACCAGACCGGTCGGGTAGTTCCAGAACATCAGGATCAGGGCGCCGACGGCGACCACCGTGATGCGCAACGGGATTCGTGCCTGCCAGAGTGTGTGTTCGAACGCGTTGGGGGGCCGCTGCGTACGCTTCGAGTCGAGGGCGCCGACACCACGGGTGAAGGCGCGTCGGGTGGCCAGCGCCGAACGGGAGCCGCCGGCGAGGTACGCGGCGATCGTCACGACGAGGGCGAGGACCGCGACGGCGCGCAGGGCGAATCGCAGCGGCGCGATGACGGTGTCGAAGATCGCCTGGGCGGCGTCGGGGGCCAGGACGTCGGCGGGAACCTCGTTGAGGTAGATCGTCCGGCCGACGAGGATGCCGATCGCCAGCAGCAGCATGCTGAACAGGATGGTGAGACCCACGATGGCGGTCATCCGCAGTCGCCGGCCCGAACCGATCAGGGCGATGGCGGCGAGGGCGCAGGCGATGCCGATCCACGGCAGCACCGTCGCCACCTTGTCGAGCGCATTCACCCAGCGATTGGCCTTGGCCAGCTCCGGCGACCGGAAGATCACGAACTCCTTGTCGACGTTCGGGATGTTCGTGGCGAAGGCGAAACCGCGCTGCTCGAGCCGGTCCTGCACCTGGGTGATGATCGGGCCGAGCTGGATGCTGATGGTGCCGTCGGGGTCGATCTCGACGGCGTCGCGATTCGTGTTGCCGGTCACGGCCGCCACCACACCCTGATGGGCCGCGCGGTTCGCCGAGACCCACAGATCCCGGAAGGTCGGCGACCGGACGAAATCGGTGACGGTCTGGTGAACGAACGACTGTGCCTGCGAGGCGATGACCGGCGCGAGCCCGACCAGCGCATTGTCGAGGTGCGGGCGCTCCGCCGGGGTCAGATCGACGAGTTGCTGCAGCGCCGCCGTCGTCGTCCCCTCGATGTCGACCTGATCGTTGATCTGATCGGTGACGATGGTGATGACCTGGTTCTGCACCGCGGTATTCGACGCCAGCGGCGCGACGGTGTTCACGTAGTGATCGGTGTCGAGGATCTGGCTGCGCACGAAGTGGGTGGTGACCGACAGGATGGCGCACACCGCCACCAGGAGCAGCAGGATGCCCGAACCGATCCGGCGCCACAGCAGTCCGGACGGTCCCTTCCGAACCGTGGTGGGCGTCTCCTCCAACTCGGCGACCTGAGCCCGCAGTCGCTCGAGTTCGGCACGTTCGTCAGGGTCGAGGGGACGTGGCTCCTCCAGGGTCATGCGTCGACGATCCCACGCGGTGCATCGGCGCACACCATCCGGATCGGATGAGTCACGGAGAGGCGGTTCACCCGGCGGAGAGACCCCCGGCCGTTTCGCGGACCGGGCACTCGGTGCGCGTGTAGATCGTCGGCATGCACAGGTTGCAGTGAATGCACTGCGACGTGGTCGACGGATCGGCCTGAATCCGTTGGGGCAGATCGGGTTCACGAAGCAGGGCGCGGCCCATCGCGAGGAGGTCGAATCCCTCGGCGAGAGCCGAATCCATCGTCGCCCGGTCGGTGATGCCGCCGAGCAGGATGATCGGCAGATCCACCGCCTCGCGCAGCCGCCGGGCCAGTGGGAGAAGGTAACCCGGGTGATACTCGTACCGTTTGAGGAAGAACGGTCCGGCCGCCTGCAGCCCCCACTTCATCGGACCCCGGAAGGCACTCGCGAATGCGGCCCGCGGTGCCTCACCGTGGAACAGGTACATCGGATTGAGAAGTGAACTGCCCGCGGTCGGTTCGATGGCGTCGATGAAGCCGTCCTGCTCGAAGAGCCGGGCCACCTCACAGGCCTCGTCGACGTTGAAGCCGCGCCACCTGCGCGCCGGCGCGCCCACCGCGCCGACCCCGTCGTACATGTTGAGTTTCGCCCACACGGCGACCTCGCTGCCGACCTCCTCGCGGACCGATTCGAGAACCTCCCGGGCGAAACGCGCCCGGTTGACCAGCGCACCACCGTATCCGTCGCGTCGTCGATTCAGCATCGGCGACAGGAAACAACTGATCAGATAGTTGTGGCCGCAATGGATTTCGAGTGCGTCGAAGCCGGAGTCCACCGCGATACGGGCGGCGCGTCGGAACACCGAACGCAGTCCGGCGATGTCCTCGACGGACGGCGCGTGCGTCATCGACATCCCCATCGGCGCCGGAATCCGTGAGGGCGCAAGGGCCTTGGCGCCGTTGGAGATCGAGTTGGCCACCGGTCCGGCATGTCCGAGTTGGGCGGCGGCCAACGCACCTTCGGCGTGGATCGCGCCGGTCAGTTGCGTCAGTCCCGGGGCGGCGTCGGGGCGCAACCAGATCTGATGGCGGTCGGTACGGCCCTCGGGGGAGATCGCGCAGTAGGCGACGGTGCTGATCGCCACCCCGCCGGCGGCGACCTCCCGGTGGAAATCGATGAGGTCGTCGGTGACCAGCGCATCGGGGGTGCGGCCCTCGAAGGTGGCGCACTTGATCACCCGGTTCCGCAGACGCAGGGGGCCGAGCGTGGCGGGAGCGAAGGGATCGGGAACGGCATTCATGGTGTCTCCTCGATGGGTGCGCCGAGTCCGGCGACGACGAAGCCCGCGAGGGCTGTGACCGCGTCCGGCGACAGGGGCTGCGCACCGCCGAAACGCGTGAGAATGAGGGTGAAGGCCAGGGCCCAGCGTCGCCGGGCCGCGCGCGGGTCCAGACCGGGAGTGATCGCCAGCAGCAGATCGGTCCAGTCGTCGAGCCGGAACCACGGGCGCGACCATCCGGCCTCGGGATGATCGTCGACGAAGCGGGTCAGCAACCGCAGATGCAGGTGCCCCGTCGGATCGGCCTGCAGGCGCACCAGTGGGTCGATGATGAGCTCGACGATCGCGGCGATGCTCGTCGCCGACGGATCGAGGTGATCGAGCGGGTCGGCCCAGATCGGGCCGAGACGATCCTCCAGCAGGGCGGTGACCAGGTCGTCCCTGGTGCCGAAGTGATAGTGCACCGCAGCGGGATTGGCTCCGGCCGCCGAGCAGATCGCCCGCACCGACACGGTCTCGAACCCGTCGGACAGGAACAGGGTCTCGGCGGCGGTGAGGAGTCGCTCTCGGGTCGTCGCCGAACGTGTCGGGGCCATGGCAACTGATCCAAACACATCCCCATCACCGTTTCAATCATTGATTGAAACCTGTTTCGGTTACCGGCCGGTACCGGGGACGTCATGCGCGATGATCAGGCACCGACGTAGGGTGGTCGACGTGGCTGAACACTTTCAAACAGTTGTCCTGGGTGCTGGTCCAGGTGGGTACGTGGCCGCGATCCGGTCCGCCCAGCTGGGCATGAAAACTGCCGTCATCGAAGAGAAGTACTGGGGCGGTGTCTGCCTCAACGTCGGATGCATCCCATCCAAGGCGCTTCTCCGCAATGCCGAACTCGCCCACATCTTCAACCATCAGGCGAAGACCTTCGGAATGTCCGGTGACGTCTCCTTCGACTTCGGCTCGGCGTTCGACCGCAGCCGCAAGGTCAGTGACGGCATCGTCAAGGGTGTCCACTTCCTGATGAAGAAGAACAAGATCACCGAGATCGACGGCTACGGCGTCTTCACCGACGCCAAGACCATCGCCGTCGGCGATCGCGAGATCACCTTCGACAACGTCATCATCGACACCGGCTCCACCGTCAAACTGCTGCCCGGCGTGGAGCTGTCCGACAACGTGGTGACCTACGAGACGCAGATCCTCACCCGCGAGCTGCCCTCCTCGATCGTCATCGTCGGCGCCGGCGCCATCGGCATGGAGTTCGGGTACGTGCTCGCCAACTACGGCGTCGACGTCACCATCATCGAATTCCTCGACCGCGTGCTGCCCAACGAGGACGTCGACGTCTCCAAGGCCATCGCCAAGGAATACAAGAAGCTCGGCGTGAAGGTGCTCACCTCCACCGGCGTGCAGACCGTCACCGACAACGGCGACAGCGTCCGCGTCACCTACAAGGACCCCAAGGGCAACGACGGCGAGATCACCGTCGACAAGGTGCTCATGTCCGTCGGCTTCGCACCCCGCGTCGACGGCTTCGGCCTGGAGAAGACCGGTGTCGAACTCACCGACCGCGGTGCCATCGCCATCGACGACCATATGCGCACCAACGTCGAGGGCATCTACGCCATCGGTGACGTCACCGCCAAGCTGCAGCTGGCCCACGTCGCCGAGGCGCAGGGCGTCGTCGCCGCCGAGACCATGGCCGGCGCCGAGACCATGACCCTCGGCGACTACCGGTTCATGCCGCGCGCCACTTTCTGTCAGCCGCAGGTGGCCTCGTTCGGGCTCACCGAGGCGCAGGCCAAGGACGAGGGGTACGACGTGAAGGTGTCGACCTTCCCGTTCAGCGCCAACGGCAAGGCGCAGGGTCTGGCTGAGACCGCCGGCTTCGTCAAGCTCGTCACCAACGGTGAGACCGACGAACTGCTCGGCGGACATCTGGTGGGCGACAACGTCTCCGAGATGCTGCCGGAGCTCACCCTGGCCCACAAGTGGGACCTCACCGCCAAGGAACTCGCCCGCAACGTGCACACCCATCCGACGATGAGTGAGGCACTGCAGGAGACGTTCCACGGCGCGATCGGGCACATGATCAACCTGTGATCATGACCAACCCATAACGAAAGCTCCGATACGACAACGCGGTTCGTCCCCGAGGACGAACCGCGTTGTCGTTTCTCCAGCGACCGATCAGTGGGAACCAGCGGTGGCCGAAGCGAAGTCGACCTTCTCGGTGAGCGTGTAGGGTCGCTCGATGCCGAGCTCGCCGAGCACCGTCTCATACACGGGTCGCGTTCGGCTGGTGTTGATCTCCACCGTACCGATGGAGTCGTGAATACCGTCACGCAACAGCTTCCCGCCCACGAGGTGCAGACGCACGTCACAGGCCTGGTCCTTGGCCGGGTTGATGAACGCGACGTTCCCCGCAGTAGATGGTGTTCTCGCCGGGCAACAGGTGCGACAGCTGGGCGAGCGTCGTCAACCCGCCCACGCCCGAATCGATCACCCCGATGGGGAGCCCTCGGTCAGCATGACTGCCGCTTCACGCGTTGATGCTCGTCGCGGCCTGCGCCTTCTGCGCGGCCCCGAGTTGTTCGAGGAGCTTGAACGACAGGAAGGTCATCGGGCCCTCGTCCTCGAAATGCTTGGCGACGTTGCCGGCGATACCGCCCTCCAGAGAGAGTTTGCCGATGAGATCCAGCTTGAGTTGCGGCGAACCCTCACTGAAGTCGAGGTCGGCGAGATCCACCCAGACGACGTTGGGCCGGGTCGTCGACTCGTACACATAGCGCTTGTTGGTCAGGTCGAGCACCACCTGCCAAATGGTCTGCGACGCATCGGGTTTGCCGGGATCGGGGATGCGGAACGGTTGCGCCGCATTGCGGATGACGCTGAACATGCTCGCGATGGATTCCAGCTGCGACTTCGGCTGCGGCAGTCGGGTGGCGTAGAAGGCGGCGCGGGCAAATCGATGCTCCGCCATGGTGTCACCCGGCAGCAGTTGGTCGCCGCCGAGGCCTTCCCAGCGGCCGAGGAGTTCGAGCTGCTGATCGTAGGTGGGCGAGTTCGTCATCACGTGGTACTTGGAGCTGTGGTAGACCTTCGCCTGCCCGTCGATGTACTCGATGATCGCCGAGTCTCCGGTGGCGTCGTCAAGTGCGAGGTGGATCGTCGGCGGGTTGCCGCCGGTCGGATCGGGCATCTGGATGACCTGGACGTCGGTCTTCTCGATCCACTCGACCGCCTCGGCGACGGTGGCGTAGTTGTCCAGGAAGTACTGCAACCAGACGGCCTGACTCAGGGCCGGCCGCGACTCGTCGAGCTCACCGTAGGTGGACTCCGCCAGCCAGAGGATGTGCCCGCCCAGGCCTGCTTCGTTGATGCCGTCGACGGAGATGATGTCGAAGGCCGCCGCGATCACGCTGCCGTACTTCGACGTCCAGGTCAGCTCGCCCTTGACGCCGTCGTCACGGGTGACGCCTCGGGGCTGCTTCCACAGATTGGTCATCAGATCCTTGTGGAAATCCATATTGCGGCCGACGACGACCGCGCCATTGGCGTCGGGCCAGATTACGCGTGTACACATGGGTCATCTTCTTCGTGCGCAAATGCGCATCGGTGTACGTGACAATGTCAATTCTAGTGCTGTGAAAATAACGGCCGATGACCTTCGACGTCGCCCAAAGTCGGTGCACACAACCAATTTTCCCGTCCGCGAATGTCATCGACATGAAATCAGTCCTGGACGTTCGCGCAATTGGTCACACTTTGGCGCGCGATACGTCACGAAATCAGCACCGTACCTTTCATGAGTGCTTATCGATGGTGATGCGTGTGTGTCAGCGGACGATCACGAGCGGGCGATGCGTCGCGTAGAGCAGGCCCTGGCTGGTCGATCCGAGCAACAGACCGGTGAAGCCGCCGCGTCCGCGGCTGCCCACGACGAGCAGATCCGAGGACTGCGCCGCCTTGGCCAATGCGGAGACGGGATCGTCGTCGACGACCTGCGTGGTCACCCGCACCCGTGGCAGTCGTCGCGCAAGCCGGTCGACGTCGTCGGCGAGGTGGTTCTCGATCTGCGCGTACGCATCGGCGAATGCGTTGTCCGGGCCGTCGAATCCGCTCGAATCCCACGCGGCCACCACGTCGAGTTGAGCGGCTCGTTCGGCGGCCTCGTGTGCCGCCCAGTCCAGGGCGACCTGTGCGGACGCCGAACCGTCGACGCCGACCGTGACGACGCCCGACGGTGGCCGATCCCATTCCGGGCCACGGATCACCGCCAGCGGGCACGAGGCGTGCGTCGCCAGTGCACCGGTCACCGAACCCACCAGGGCGGAACTGACCCGCCCGCTGCCCGAGTTGCCCACGACGAGCAGCGAGGTGTGCCGCGAGCGTCCGAGGAGTGCGCCGCGCGCCGAATCCCGGATGATGTGGGTGTGCACCTCCAGGTCGGGCTCGACTTCCAGCGCAACGGCTTTCGAGTTCTGGAGGACCGTCTGCGCGACCTGGCGGGCACCGTCGAAGTACACCTCCGGGACGGCATATTCGATCAACGGGGGAGAGACGGCATCGATCGCGTAGATGAGGTCGAGATGGGTCTGATGGATTGCTGCGGTGTGTGCCGCCCAGCGCACTGCTTCCAGTGCGGTCGTCGAGCCGTCGGTACCGACGGCGATGCCTTTCGAGTACCTCATACCTCCAGTGTGTGCCGATCGCGGCGGCGGGGCACGAGGCTTTGGACCCCATCCCGCGCGGCTGTGTGCCTGATCGCGCGGCGCGGTACCGGGGAGGGGGCCGTAGAGTCGGACGGTGATGTCAGCCTCGCCCCGCGCGCGTCAGTGGACCCCGCCCGGTCCACTCGATCTGCGGGCGACCGTGGGTCTGCACCGACGCGGCAGCGGCGATCCGGCGTTCCGGTACGGACGTGACGGCTCGGTGTGGCGCGCGGTGTGGACTCCCGACGGCCCGGGCACCGTGACCATGCGCGTCGAGCACGACCGCGTGGTGGGCCGGGCGTGGGGGCCCGGCGCCGACTGGCTGCTGGAGACGCTGCCCGACGCGCTCGGCGCCGATGACCATCCCGAGGCGATGCCAATCCACGACGAGGTGGTCGCCGGTCTCGCGGCCCGCGCCACCGGACTGCGGATCGGCAGCACCGGCCGGGTGTGGGAGGCCCTCGCCCCGGCGATTCTGGAACAGAAGGTGGTCGGCACCGAGGCGTGGCGGGCCTGGCGATATCTGCTCCGGCGATTCGGTGAACCCGCGCCGGGCCCGGTGCCGGCGGACATGCGGGTCCCGCCGCCACGGTCGGCCTGGATCGACATCCCGGTGTGGGAATGGCACCGCAGCGGCGCCGAACCGGTACGCATGCGCACCATCCGCGGCGCGGCCACCATCGACACCGAACGTCACGCCGGCCACCTCGACGTGTTGCGCGGCGTCGGTCCGTGGACCGTCGCCGAGACCCGCGCCCGGGCGGTCGGCGACGCCGACGCGGTGCCGGTGGGTGACTATCACATTCCGTCGCTGGTGGGGCAGACCCTCATCGGTGAACGCGTCGACGACGCGGGGATGCTCGAACTCCTCGAACCCTATGCCGGACACCGCTATCGCCTCATCCGGATGATCGAGATGTACGGCAGCGCGCCGCAGCGACGCGGCGCCCGGATGAGTGTGCGCGACTACCGGGGAATCTGAGATCGTCCCCGAGATCGACTCGCGCTGAACAGAACTCTCGATCTCCCCGGTTACCTGCGGTGATGACGGCCCGAGTCCGCACCGGCCGGATGTGCCGAATTGTCCGTCCTGGCCGGCACCACCAGAATTCCCTCTCGAAGGATTGCCGTGCCCCGTGCCCGGGTCATGGCGCGTGTGAAGGGACTGTTGATGTCATCGAGAATTGCCGGGGCCGTCGTGGCCGTCATTGCCGTCGTCACCGCGGTGGTGACGGGGTGTTCCTCCGACGACGCCGCGAGCGGCTCCGGCGGCCGGGTGACGCTCGTCGTCGGCGACCAGGTGCAGCAGACCCGGTCTCTGCTCGAGGCGTCGGGCGAACTCGACAATCTGCCCTACGACATCGACTGGGCGGCATTCGAATCCGGGCCACCCCTGCTGGAAGCCGCCGCGGCCGGCAAGGTCGACTTCGGTGGCACCGGGGACGTCCCGCCGGTGTTCGCCCAGGCCGGTGGTGCACCCCTGAAAATCGTTGCGGTGCAATCCCGCACCGCACCCAATGACTTCCTGCTGGTGCCCGCCGGTTCGTCGGTGACCTCCATCGCCGCGCTCAAGGGTAAGAAGGTGGCGTTCGCCAAGGGGTCGAGTTCGCACGGTCTGGTGCTGGCCCTGCTCGCACAGGCGGGGTTGGGTCCGGATGACATCGAGGCGACGTATCTGTCACCGACCGAGGCGCTTTCGGCGTTCTCCGCGGGCCAGGTGGATTCCTGGGCGGTGTGGAACCCATTCGCGACCGTCGGCCAGACACAGGCCCACGGCAAGGTGATCGCCGACGGTGCCGAATTGACCACCCAGCAGGGCTACTACCTGGCACCGGAATCCGCGCTCGCCGACTCCGGCAAGAATGCCGCGATCAAGGACCTCATCGGTCGGATCACCCGCGCCAACCAGTGGTCGGTCACCCACGAGGATGCCTGGATTCCCACCTACAGCAAGCTCACCAAGCTCCCTGAACCCGTCGCCCGGGCGACCTTCGCGACCTCGTCGGGAACCCTCGTCGCGATCGGGGACGAGCAGATCGCCAAGCAGCAGAGGCTGATCGACCTGTTCGCCAAGGCCGGCGAGATCCCGAAGGCCTCCGACGCCGGTGCCTACTTCGATCCGCAGTTCAATGCCGCGGTGACCGGCGCGGGGGCGTCCCGATGACCCAGATCGTGCTCGATCGGCGGGTATCGGGAACGGCGGTCGAGGGGGCGGGCGATGTGACGGCCGAGGCGCACCGCGGCTCGCTGTGGTCGCGTCTGCCGCGTCTGCGGGCCGGCTCCTGGCTGCGGCTGATCTCGCCGCTGGTGATCCTCGGGCTGTGGCAGTTCCTCTCCGTGCGGGGGGTCATCCCCGAGGCGAAGTTGTCGCCGCCAACGCAGGTGTGGGCGGCCGCCCAGGAACTCTGGGCCGACGGGAGTCTGCAAGAAGCACTGGCGATTTCGCTGCAGCGGGTGGGCCTGGGACTGGTCCTCGGTGTGGTGGTGGCCGTCTCGCTGGCCCTGCTCGTCGGTTTCTTCCGGGTGGCCGACCTCGCCATTGACCCGCCGTTGCAGATGCTGCGGACGGTCCCGTTCCTCGGTCTGATCCCGCTGTTCGTGGTGTGGTTCGGGATCGGTGAGGAACCGAAGATCTACATGGTCGCCCTCGGCGTGCTGTTCCCGCTGTACCTGAACCTGGTGTCGGCGATCAAGGGCGTCGATCCGAAACTCATCGAGGCCGGACGCTCCGTCGGGCTCGGCCGAATCGGTCTGGCGCGCACCGTGATCTTGCCGGGCTCGATGGCCGGTGCCCTCACCGGTTTCCGGTTGTCGCTCGGGGTCGCTTGGCTGTCGTTGATCGTCGCCGAACAGATCAACGCCGACGCCGGGCTGGGATACCTGGTGATGAACGCGCGCACCTACTTCCGCAACGACATCATCGTCCTGGGCCTGGTGATCTACGCTCTGCTCGGCCTGATCAGTGACTCCATCGTGCGTGGGCTGGAGAGCTACCTGCTGCGCTGGCGGGTGACCCGATGAGCCCGCGGGTGGTGGTGCGTGCGGAGGGGTTGTCGCGTTCCTTCGGTGACGTCCACGTGCTCGAGGGCATTGACCTGATCTTGCATGCCGGTGAGATCGTGGCTCTGGTCGGACGTTCCGGCTCCGGGAAGTCGACGCTGCTGCGGATCATCGCCGGACTCGATCCCGGTCACGAGGGTGAGTTGACCGTCGACGGGTCCCGGGCGGTCGCCTTCCAGGAACCGCGGCTGTTGCCGTGGCGGCGTGTGGACAAGAACGTCTCTCTCAACCTCAAGGTCGCCGACGCCGATGCTCGCGCCACCGACGCGCTGGCCGAGGTGGGACTCTCGCATCGGGCGGGAGCCTGGCCCCTGACGTTGTCCGGTGGTGAGGCGCAACGTGTCTCACTGGCGCGGGCGCTGGTGCGCAATCCGGATCTGCTGCTGCTCGACGAACCCTTCGGAGCGCTGGATGCGCTGACCCGGCTCGAGGCCCATGGTCTGCTCACCCGGTTGTGGGCACGACACCGCTTCGCCGCCCTCCTGGTCACCCACGACGTCGAGGAGGCCGTCGTCCTCGCCGACCGGGTCCTGGTGCTCGAGGACGGGGCGATCGCGCACGACGTCACGGTCGACCTGCCCCGTCCGCGGGAACGTGATGCGGCCGAACTCGTCGCCCTGCGGGAGCGGGTCCTGGCCCATCTCGGCGTCGGCGCATTGGTCGGCGGCGCCACCACCGCCGGATCGGAGAGTCGATGAGCGACACGCACTTTCACTGGTTCTTGCCGACCTCGGGAGATGGGCGGGAGGTGATCGGCGGGCTGCAGTCCGCCGGAATCCTGGGGACCGCGTCGGCGGTGCGGCCCCCGGATCTGGACTACCTCGCCCTCGTCGCCAGGACCGCGGAGCGACTCGGGTTCGAGTCGGTCCTGACGCCCACCGGAACCTGGTGCCACGACGCCTGGTTGACGACGGCCGCGCTGATCCAGGAGACCAGTCGGCTGAAGTTCCTCGTCGCGTTCCGGCCCGGGCTGATCACCCCGACCCTCGCCGCACAGCAGGCCGCGACGTTCGCCGAGTTCTCCGGCGGCCGGTTGGCACTGAATATCGTCGCCGGCGGCGATCGGGAGGAGCAGCAGCGTTTCGGGGATCGGCTGACCAAGGAGCAACGCTACGCCCGGGCGCGTGAGTTCGTCACCATCGTGCGACAGGCCTGGACCGGAACGCCCTTCGACTTCACTGGGGATCACCACGATGTGACCGGCGCGGTGGTCGGGCATCCGCCGGCCGTGGCGCCTCAGGTCTTCTTCGGCGGTGCGAGCGAGCCCGCCCGTGAGGCCGCCGCGGCGACCGTCGACACCTACCTCACCTGGACCGAACCGCCGGAGAAGGTCGCCGCACTTGTCGACGACGTGCGCGCGCGGGCCGCCCGGTACGGCCGGGAACTGTCCTTCGGTATCCGGGCGCACGTGATCACCCGTGACACCCGGGAGGAGGCGTGGGCCGAAGCCCGCAAGCTGGTCGGCCGGATGGACCCGGCGCTGATCGCGTTGGCGCGAGAACGGTTGTTGCAGAGCGATTCCGAGGGTCAGCGACGTCAACTCGCACTCAACGCCGACGTGGACAACCTCGAGGTCTATCCGGGGCTGTGGGCCGGATACGGCTTGGTGCGGCCGGGTGCCGGTACCGCTCTGGTCGGCAGTCACGCCGAGGTGGCCGACCTGATCGCACAGTACCGCGCGATCGGCATCGATCACTTCGTCCTGTCCGGCCAGCCCCACATCGAAGAGGCATTCTGGTTCGCCGAAGGTGTGGCGCCGCTGGTCCGTGCGGCCGAGCGCCGAGCATCCTCCGACACCGTCGCATCGGTGGTGGCCGGCGCCGATACCGATGTGGATCGCTTCGACGAGGGTACGAAGGGCTTCTCGGCGACGCGGTAGAACCCGTAGGAGATGGCCACGATGACCGGGCAGAGGACAACCCACAAGATCAGCAACTGGACCAACGGTGCCGCGTGCAGGGGCCGCACCATCGTCAGCCACCCTATCTGCAGCAACGGGGCGTGGATGAGGTAGATGCTGTAGGCGAATGCCGCGATGCCGGCGAGCGGGCGCCAGGACATCGCCTGTGCGGTCCTCGACGCGGTCCCCAGATGCATGGCCACGATGAGACCGATCGTCGCGATGCCCGCACAGAGGTCCAACCACAGGTAGTTCGACTCGACCCAGTGCGGATCGGCGAACGCGCAGACTGCGATCAACGCCGCCGCACCGGCCCCGCTCACCACCCGCCACGGCACCCGGCGGGCCACCTGTGGGTGGTCCCGCACCAGCAGACATACCGCGGCGGCAGCAGCGAACATCAGGTAGTAGGCGGGCCACAAGCGTCCGGCGCGGTCGTCGATGAACGCGGCGGTGATCATGCCGATCGCCCCCACACCGACTCCGAAAACGGCGGCGGCGGCCAATCCGCGCCAGCGCAGGATCACCAGCATGAGAGGTAGCAGCAGGTAGATGTGGAATTCCACCGACACCGACCAGAAGGTGTACGACGCATCGTGAACCGGGATCACTTCCTGCAACAGGAAGTAGTCGACGATCCACCCCTTGGGGCCGGATTGCAGCGACAGATCCCAGTGAGTGCCGGTGGTCTCATGCAGCCAGAGCACGGTCAGCACGATGGTCAGGGTCAGAGCGATCCAGTACGGTGGCGCGATGCGCTGCGCCCGGCGGCGCAGGTAGCCGAACATGCCGTCGGACAGCCGACCGTCACGAGTTGTGCTCAGCGCCAAGGAATATCCGGCGAGCACGATGAAGACCGTGACACCGAAGTGCCCCCACTGCGCCCACCAGAAGGCATAGCGTTCCCATCCCGTGAGGGTGGAGCCACGCGGCAGCACCGACGACGTCATGAACGCATGGTGCACCAGGACGAACAGTGCGGCCAGCGCGCGCAGACCATTGAGGAAGGCCAGTCGGCCCGTTGTGTTGTGCACAATCCCCCCCGGATTGAGATCCGTCGACAGTACCGCGCGAATCGGCGGGAGGGAAGAGGAACCTTCTCAAGACGGACGTATCAGGCACCGCTCGGCTTGCGGCACAACACATACTGTCCCTCGTCGATGAAGGTTTGCTCGATGTGTTCGGCGCCGAGGTCGCGCAACCGTCCGGTGATCTCGTCGCGGTCGAACACGCGGTATCCGCCGATGCCGGCGAGCGTACGCACCCCGGGCAGGGTGGAGATCGGGCCGGCGACCGAGGTGAACACGACGAGGAGACCGCCGGGAAGCGCCACGCGCATCATCTCGTCGAGGACCGGCAGCGGATCGGGGATCAGATACAGCGCGGCGAGGCAGATCACCTCGTCGAAACTGTTGTCGGAGAACGGGATCGCATGTGCATCGACCCGCAGATAGGATGCTCTCCCGGCGCTGTTGGTGGCGACGGCGGTGGCCAGCATCGGCGCGGAGTAGTCGACGCCCACAACCTGTCCGTCGCCGGTGAGGCCGTCCGCGATGTGACGGGTGTAATTACCTGGACCACAAGCGATGTCGAGCACCATGCGTTCACCAGGCCGGCAGAGATAGGCGCGCAGTGCCTTGTCGTAGTCGGCGGTGGCGTGCCCGCCCAGGGAGAACCCGCGAGTGAAGATCGGTCGCCATGCCTTCTGGTAGATGCGGGAGAAGACGGGGTTGCGCATCAACCGGGTGGCCGGTGATTCCATCGGGCCGCCTCAGGCCCGCACGTCGGGCTGCACGCGCAGGGTGTGCAACGTGGTGGCCAGCATGTCGTACTGGCCGGCAAGCAGCACGAAGGCGATCGCCTGACGTTCGTCGAGGTGGCGTCGCAGCGCCGACCAGGCGATGTCACTGATGTCGGAGTCGGTCACCAGCTCGTCGGCCGCGCGGAGCAGCGCGCGTTCGCGGTCACCCCATCCGGCGTCGGGGCCGTCGAGAATGCGACCGAACTCGTCGTCGCCGATACCCGCTCGCTTCCCGAGTCGCCGGTGGTGATCGAGTTCGTACTCCGACCCGCGTAGATGGGCCACGCGGATGATGATCATCTCGGAGTCCTTGCGCGGCAACGTCCCGAACGGCATCAGCCGGGCCGAGAAGTGCAGCCAGCCGCGGAACAATCCGCGGGTGCGTCCGAGTGTGGAAAAGATGTGGGCGTCGTGCACGCCGATGGCGCGGGCGGCGATGCGACTGAACGCCCAGTTGATCGGACCGAGGTCGCGTAGGCCGCCGGGAGCGATCCGTGGGGTGCTCATGGTGTCACGGTAGACTACCGCGATTATGACGACCATCACACCGCGCGTGTTCACCTCCCTCGACGACATCAAGGCCGCGATCGGCGAGGATCTCGGTTCCGGCGAATGGCTGGAGATCACGCAGGAGCGGGTCAATCAGTTCGCCGACGCGACCGGTGATCATCAGTGGATTCATGTCGATCCCGAGCGGGCGGCGTCGGGTCCGTTCGGTGCGCCGATCGCTCACGGTTTCCTGACCTTGTCGCTGCTGCCGATGCTCGCCGGGTCCATCTTCACCGTCGAGGGCCCGAAGCTTGTGATCAATTACGGGTTGAACAAGGTGCGGTTCCCGAATCCGGTTCCGGTGGGCTCGCGGGTCCGGGCCAATGCGGTGATCACCTCGATCGAGGAGGGTGCCAAGGGTGTGACGATGGTGGTGCGCAATACGGTGGAGATCGAGGGCGCCGACAAGCCGGCGTGCGTCGCGGAGAACGTCCGGGTGATGGTGTTCTGACCCGGCGGTGAACCCGACACCCGATTTCACCCCGATCGTCGTCGACGCGACCGCCGATCTCGACGACTCGATCGTCTGACGACTAGCGGCCCTCGGGCTGCTGCCGCGCCCCCCACACCCCGCATCCGCGAGGGAGTCGAGCCTGATCACCGCCGTGGTGTTGGCCGGTTCGGCCGGGACCGTGTTTGCACTCGAGCCCCGCGGATCGACGATGGCAGCTGCCGTCGCCGGCAGGAACGAGCAACCCGCAGCACGCCCCGAGGGTGCGGTGCGCACCCTCAATTCACGGCCATCGGCCATCGTGGCAGCGGTGCCCCGCGACTCGGCCGACCTCGCGCCGGTGATCGCCGACCATCCCGACGCCTACATCGTCGCGCTCTTCGACGTACCTCATGCACGGCTGGGTCCCGCTGTGGCACGACAGATCTCGCCGATGATCGAGTTGGCGCTCGAGGTCTCGATGAGCATGGCCACGGCACGCGGTCAGCCCGATACGCTGCGCGGTCGCAGGTGTCTGGTCGATCATCGGGACGAGGCTACCTCGCCTCGGGTTGGGACGGGCCACCCCTGGTCAGCATCGACCCCAGGTGTGCGAGTTCGTCGGCCATCTCACGGACGGACGGATCGGCGGCTTGTCCGCCGTGCGCCGGCGGGGTCGGGGTTCGCTGGCCGAGGTGACCGGAGGCCGGGGTGACGCCTGGCTCAGCGTTTCCAGGGTCGCCGCGACTGCGGCGATGTCGTCGCCGGAGGTCGGGGTCCGTGATGCCGATGCGGCGGTGATCCGGTCGGCGACCCGCTCGGCGCCGGCGACGACAGGAATCCACGACCAGGCATCCGCGCCGGCCGGTGGAGGCTCGGAAAGGTTGCGCTGCAGGTGGACTCGCGTATCGGCGAGCTTCCGGTAGGTGTCGCGTCGGGATGCGGTGACCTGTGCGGGAGCGGCCCCGTCGGCAACAACTTTGGCATAGTAGGCCAGTGCCGTCAGCGCTCGGTTGAACTCTCGGGCGATCTGCGGTCGGCGCATCGAGGGCCAGATCAGGTAGCCGAAGATGATGAGGCCGCCGATGATGGTGGTGGACAACCGGGCCTCGCTGAGCGTGCGAAGGGATTCCGCGGGAGCGACCAGGTTGATCAGCCACATGATCAGCGGCACCATGAAGATCGCCTGCCACAGATAGGAGCGCGCCATGCCCCACGGTAGGAAGGCGGCGACGATTCCGATCACAACCGCTGTCGCCGCCGGGCCGTCGATCACAAGGCCGACCAGGACGGCGATGGCCGCACCCGCCACCGTGCCCACACTGCGCAGCACCGCACGGCTGAACACCGATCCCAGATCCGGCTTCATCACGAGGGCGACGGTGAGGGCGATCCAATATCCGCGTGGCACCGGCAGATAGAACAACGCCGCGTAGGCGACACCCGTGGACAATGCCAACTGTGTGGCCGAGGTGAGCAGCGCCGGACCGGGCAGGGCAGGCCGCGACCGTCCCCCGGGTCCACGGTCCTCACGAATCTGCGGCAGGTCGGCCCACATGGCCGACTCCAGCATGCACAGTCGAATGAGCATGTCGCCTTCGAGATTTAACGGCGGCAGCTTCTCTCCGGATCGGACGGCCGGCGCCGAGATGTCCAGCCGTGCGGCCGTGCGGGCGCACAGGTCGCGGTCGACGTCGTCGGCGAGCAGTCGCGCCAACAGCTGATCGGCGGCTCGGACGACCGTAGGGAGCCGAGGAGTGTTCCGATACCGACGAGTCCTCCGGCCACGAACCACCCGACGTCAAGGTGCCGGGTGAACAACGCCGACACCGCGAGTCCGAGAACCTGGCCGGCGCCGAAGGCCAGCCGCATCCATCCGATACGGTCGTTCCATTCGCTGTGGGGACGCCCTTCGACGATGAACATGCTCGCCGTGATCTGCGCGGCCCCGGCGCCGGCACCGGCGACCAGCATGCACAAAAACCACACCACCGCGTTGTCGACCAGACCGAACACGATGGCCCCGACGGCCATCACCGGGAAGCTGACCAGAAAGACCAGTCGCTGTGAGCCGGTACGGTCGGCGAAACTGCCGAATATCGGCGCGAGCAGGGTGCCGAGATAGAACGCGGCGACCACCGCACCCACCACGAAGGTCCCCGTGGACTCCACACTCAGCGGCAGCAGGATCGGGACGATGCCGCTGACGACCATGCCGACCATGGCATAGCCCATCAGCCACGGCGGAAGAAAACCCTTGAGTTGGGTGGTGATCGGTGGTGAGTTGCTCACTTCGAGGTGCCGGTATCCGACGAGTCGGGCAACGTTGAATCGGACACCGTTGAATCGGACATGGACGGATCGGCGAGCAGAGCCTTCTTCGCGTCCGCCAGGTGTGCCTTGACGTCGGCTGCGACGTCGGGATATTGCGGGTCGAGCTTCTCGAGTTCATGAACGATCACCGCGAGCGAGCACAGATGGCTGTACCACTTGTGGTCGGCCGGGATCACGTGCCACGGAGCGTGGTCGGTGCTGGTGTGGCTGAGCATCTCGCTGAACGCGTGCTGGTAGTCGTCCCAGTACCCGCGTTCGGTGAGGTCGGTCGGGGAGAACTTCCAGTTCTTCTCGGGACGGTCGATGCGTTCGAGGAATCGGCGCCCTTGCTCGGTCTTGGACACATTCAGGAATAGCTTGACCACCGTGGTGCCGTTGTCGGTGAGATGGCGCTCCCATTCGTTGATCTGCTTGTACCGCCGATGCCAGAGACCGTCGTTGTTCAACACCGCTGATTTCGGCCACAACATCTCCGGGTGAACGCGGGTCACGGTCACATTCTCGTAGTGCGACCGATTGAACACGGCTATTCGACCCAATTCCGGTAGGACCAACTGATGCCGCCACAGATAATCGTGAGCGCGTTCGGTGGGTGAGGGCGCCTTGAAACTGTAGATGTCCACCCCTTCGGGATTGACGCCGGACATCACATGCTTGATGGTGCTGTCTTTGCCCGCGGCGTCGATCGCCTGCAGCACGATCAACAACGAGCGGTCGGCGGCGGCGAAGAAGCGGTCCTGGAGATCGAACAGGGTCTCCTTGGCATGTTCGATTGCCGCGAGCCCACCTGCCTTGCCCAGTTGCCGGTCGTGTCGTGCGGCGTCGAAATCGTCCGGCAGGGTTACCTTTTGGCCGGGTTCGACGACTGTCTTCGCTGCCACCTCACTCCAGTTGACCATGTCCAGGACCTTTCGTTGTCAGGTTCCGTCACGCCCGGACATTGTCGAAGAATCGAAAGTCCACTGCGCGGGCGCAATTCGAGCGCGTGGACAATTTACCCGATACTGTATCGCCATGTCTCATGAGAGCACAGCAGCAACTGGCGCACCCCCTACAACATTGGCGATCGATCTGGAAAAAGCGCCGCTGCCCGATGTTCTTGAGCATCTCGGTGTTTCCGCCGACTCAGGTCTGACGGAACAAGAGGCGGCAGCGCGCCTGACGCAATACGGGCCCAATGGCATCCCGGAGAAGACGCAGAGTCTCGCGCCAGATCCTTTCCTACTTCACCGGTCCCATCGCCTACATGATCGAAATCGCGGCGGTGGTTTCCGGGGCGCTGCAGCACTGGGACGATTTCATCATCATCGTGGCCTTGCTGCTGTTCAACGCGGCACTGGGATTTTGGCAGGACCGGAAGGCGGCGAGTGCGCTCGCGGCCCTCAAGAAGGGACTGGCGCCGACGGCGACGGTGATGCGCGCGGGCTCGTGGACCACGATCGCCTCGCATGCCGTGGTGCCGGGCGATGTGGTGAGCATCCGCCTCGGCGAGATCGTGCCCGCGGATCTGCGGTTGCTCGGCGACGCGGACGTCTCGATCGATAGTCTGCGTTGACCGGTGAGTCGGTTCCGGTTCGCAAGAACGCCGGTGACGAGGCGTATTCCGGGTCGATCATCAAGCAGGGCGAGACCACGGCGGTGGTCATCGCCACCGGCGGTAGCACCTTCTTCGGCCGGACCGCCAAGCTGGTCGCGGGAGCGGGCACGATCTCCCATGCCCAGAAGGCGATGTTCCAGATCGGTAACTTCCTGATCATCGTCGCCGTCGCGTTGGCGGCGGTCCTCGTCTTGTTCGAGGTGTTCCACAACTTCGACACCGAATGGTCGGGCAGCGCAGGCGATCAGGTCAACAAGGCACTGGGCATCGTCCAGTTCGTGCTGGTCCTGCTGGTTGCCTCCATTCCGGTCGCGATGCCCGCGGTGTTCTCGGTGACCATGGCACTCGGCGCGCTCGCTTTGTCGAAACAGGAGGCGATCGTCTCGCGTCTGCAATCCATCGAGGAGATGGCGGGCATCGACATCCTGTGCTCGGACAAGACAGGCACGTTGACGAAGAACAAGCTCACCCTGGGTGACCCGATCCTGGTGGCCGCCACGCAGGGCTCGGAGGTGATCCTGGCCGGCGCACTCGCCTCGCGTGCCGAGGACCACGATGCGATCGACGACGCGGTGATCGCGGGGTTGGCCGACCCCGGCGCCGTCTCTGCCTGGACCGTGCAGCAGTTCACCCCGTTCGATCCCGTCACCAAGTACACCAAGGCGTTGGTCCGCTCCGCGGACGGGACGGCCAAGATCGTCGCGAAAGGCGCTCCGCAGGCCATCCTTGACCTGGCCAATGCCGCTGACGATGTGTCGGCCACCGTCACGACGTCGGTCGCCGATCTCGCCGCCCACGGCAATCGCGCACTGGCCGTTGCCGAATCGTGCGACGACCGGGGTCGAGCTGGTCGGTGCTCGGGGTGCTGCCGATGTTCGACCCGCCCCGCGATGACAGTAAAGCGACCATCGATCTGGCGCGCGAGAAGGGTGTCGAGGTGCGGATGATCACTGGTGACGACACCGCCATCGCCGTCGAAACCGCACGAGAACTGGGTTTGGGCACCAACATCCTGACCGCCGGGGACGTCTTCCCGGCCGATTTCGATCCCGACAGCGTGCCACCGGCGATCGCCGATGCGATCGAGAAAGCCGACGGATTCGCCCGGGTGTTCCCGGAGCACAAGTACGCGATCGTCAAGTCGTTGCAGCAGCGTGGTCATCTCGTCGCGATGACCGGCGACGGCGTCAACGATGCGCCGGCACTCAAACAGGCCGATTGTGGCACGGCCGTCTCGGGTGCCACCGATGCCGCGCGCGGCGCGGCGGCGCTGATCCTGACCGCGCCCGGCCTCTCGGTCATCAACAGCGCGATCGATGAGGCGCGGCGCATCTTCGGGCGGGTGAACAGCTACACCATCTACCGCGTCGCCCTCACGATCGACATCATGTTTCTGGTTGTCCTCGCGACACTCATCCTCGGCTTCCAGCCGTTGACGGCGGTCATGATCGTCATCATCTCGCTGCTCGACGATGTGCCGATCATGACGATCGCCTACGACAACACCCCGGTCAGCAAGAAACCGATTCGGTGGCAGATGCCGAAGGTTCTGGGTAATTCCGCTGTGCTCGGCTTCTTTTCGGTGATCCAGTCTCTCGGGTTGCTGTTCCTCGTTTACGGCGCGGCGCAGGTCAGCGGTGGACTATTCAGGGTGGCGTCGTGGTCGGGCGACCAGCACCTGGCGATGGATCAGATCCAGACGGCGGTGTTCCTGCAACTCGTCACCGGCGGGCACCTGCTGATCTTCGTCACCCGTGCGCAGCGGTGGTTCTTCCTGCGGCCGTTCCCGTCGTGGCAACTTGTCGCCGCGATCGCCGGAACCCAGATTCTGGCCATTCTGATGAGCGGATTCGGCTGGCTGATGACTGCGCTGCCCTGGGAGATGGTGGGCGTGACTTTGGCGTACTGCGTGGTGTGGGTGTTCATCCTCGGCGCGGTGCGGCTGGTGGCCGAGAAGGCCATCGACCGGCGGTCGGGCCCGTGGAACAAGGCCGAGGAGATGTTCGTGCAGGATCTGCGTGAGGTCGCCATGGTGCGGCCGCATCCCGCCCATGCCGCCCAAACGAGAAAGTGAGCACATGACGTCGTCAACTCAGCCGGTTCGCAAAAGCGCCATCGGCGTGGCCTCGGCGACCGCGATCGGCGTAGGCGGGATGATGGGTGCCGGTCTGTACACCCTGCTCGGTTTGGCGGCGACGACCGCTGGGGTGTGGCTACCGGTGGCTTTTCTTGTGGGCGGCATGGTTTCGCTCTTCAGTGTGTACTCGTATGCCAAGCTCGGGGCCCGATTTCCGAGTCGCGGTGGCGCTGCGGAATTTCTGATCCGGTGCTTCGGTGACGGAATCGTCGCGGGTGGTCTCAACATTTTCCAGTTCCTCGGCTGGATCATCGCGATGGCTCTCTACGCAGCCGGGTTCGCCGGTTACGCACGTCACCTACTGCCCTTCGACACCCCGGAATGGTCGGGAAAGGCCATCGGGGTCGGCCTGGTCGTGGTACTGATCCTGGTCAACGTGCTCGGCTCGAAACTGGTCGGCCGATCCGAGATGTTTGTGATCGCCACCGAACTCGCGATCATTGCCGCCTTCGTCGTGGCTGCCTGCTTCAAAGCCGAGCCCGGGCGTTTCGATCAGGTGGGTGGCGACGGGATCATCGGAATTTTCTTTGCCGCGGGACTGCTCTATGTGACCTACGAGGGATTCGGTGTGGTCACCAATTCGGCCGGTGACATGAGCAACCCGGTGAAACAATTGCCGCGCGCCATGTACCAGTCCCTGTTCATTGTGATTCTTGTCTACGTCGTGGTCAGTTCGCTGGTGGTGATGGTGATGTCGCTGTCGGATATCGAGACCAATCAGGGGCATGTGCTCTCCGACGCGGGTCGCGCCGTACTGGGTCAGTTCGGGTTCGTGGTAGTCGGTGCTGCTGCGTTGTTGGCGACCGCGTCAGGGGTGAATGCGACCTTGTTCGGCGACGCCAATCTAGCGTTCACCGTCGCGAAAACTGGTGAGATGCCGTCGTATTTCGCTCGTGGAGTATGGCGCAGTGGAACCTGGGGCCTCTTGCTTGCAGGCGCCCTGACCTGTGCCTTTGTCATATTCTTCCCGCTGGCAGCAGTAGGACAGATGGCGAGCCTGGCCTTCCTGATCGTCTACGGTACCGTCAGCGTCGGCCACCTGCGAGTGCATCGTGACACCGGTGCGAACAAATGGATTCTTGTTCTGGCCATCGTGCTGAATCTTGCACTGTTCTGCCTGCTGTTGGGCTATGCGATCACCACCGGACCCGCGAGCACCTGGATTACCCTGATCGTGGTGCTGGTGCTCAGTTTCGTGGCGGAGTACGTCTACCGGCGAATCACCGGACGCGCCTTGCGAATCTGGTCGCCGACCGCACTCCCCAGGCCGATCGCCGCTGCCACCGGCACCGACGAGGGCCGACCCCAGGGCCGATCCACCCGATGACCAAGAACGCACCCACACACAGACTTCGCCGATGCAACCCCATCGATCGACGTTCGCCACGCCCAGACGTCGATTCGTGAACTCCAAGGCTGTGTCGCTGCCACGCGTACGCCGTGGTGGTCGTGGAGAGACCCGCCGAGAAGCAGGCCATTCAGCACGGCTCCTTGATCACCAAGCGTGAGACCACGCCGATCCGAAGTCGACCGCTCCAGGACGCGGTGTTCAATGACGCGGTGTTCAATTCTGAGCCAGTTCCGAAAAAGGACCACTTAACTACCCACGCGTCCACCGACGTCGCTGGCGTGAACATGGCACTGGAGCCAGAGGCATACCGAGAACTGCACTGGCACAAGGAAGTCGAGTGGGCTCAGTGCTGGTCGGTAGCTGTCGCGTGACGGCGATTGACGAGCACGGACGCTCGTTCATCGATGACGTCAAGGCCGGCGATCTGTGGAGCTTGGAGGCCGGGCTCCCGCACTCGATCCAGGGGCTCGAGGGGTGGCGTCGAGTTCTTGCTGGTCTTCAGTGACCCGGATTTCTCGGAGAATTTCACGTTTCTTCTGTCGGACTGGTTCGCGCACACACCGCAGGATGTCGACGCCGTGAACTTCCGAAAGACCGTGGGAGACATCAGTGTTTTCGACGTGAACACCTTCCCAGCCGCCAAGACGATTTCGGCAGCATTCGTCGAGGTCGAGCCCGGCGGAATGCGTTAATTGCACTGGCGCCCAAGGCTGCGGAGGGGCAGTACTACATTCAGGGTCTCGTCGCCGGTCACCATGTGCAGAACATCGGAGATGAGAAAGCCGATCTTCGTCGAGGCGTTCATGTACCCCGAGTACTCCGATGTATCTGCGCGAAAGTGGTTGGCATCCAACCCGGCTCAGATTGGCGGCCGACGGACGGGTCGACCCCGGCGACGGCGCGGCGCCGACCGAGCATCTGCGCCGACAGTGAGTCACACCGTCATATACGGCGACACCGTCGAGCCGTGCTCGTTGATCCGCAACTCGGTGCCCAGTGACGGGAAGGCGCGTTGGGTACAGCTCTGACGTTCGCACACGCGGCAGCCGGCGCCGATCGGGGTGATGCGGGCCTGCGGTCCGATCTCGAGGCCGTCGGAGTAGATGACGCGGGCGGCATGGCGTAGTTCGCAGCCGAGGCCGATGGCGAAGGTCTTGCCCGGTTGGCCGAAGCGCGCGGCGCGTCGTTCGACGGTGCGGGCGATCCAGAAATACTCACGGCCGTCGGGCATCTCGGCGATCTGGGTGAGGATCTTGCCCGGCGAGGCGAACGTCTCGTACACATTCCACAGCGGGCAGGTGCCACCGGATGCGGAGAAGTGAAATCCGGTGGCGGACTGCCGTTTCGACATGTTGCCGGCCCGGTCGACGCGGACGAACGACCACGGGATGCCACGCAGGTTGGGGCGTTGCAGGGTGGACAGGCGATGGCATACGGTCTCGTAACTGACCGCGTAGAAGGCCGAGAGGCGTTCGATGTCATAGCGGAAATCTTCTGCGGCGCCGTGGAATTGGGCGTAGGGGAGCAGTGCCGCGCCGGCGAAGTAGTTGGCCAGTCCGTAGCGGGCGAGCGAGCGTGCGTCGTCGTTGCTGAAGTTGCCCTCGTCGACGAGTTGCCCGATCAGGTCGCCGTATTCCAGGTAGGCGAGTTCGGCGGCCAGTTTGAAGGCCCGTTGTCCCGCCGACAACGCCGCGGACACCTCGAGGCGCCGCGAGGCCGGATCGAAGCGATGCAGCACGTAGTCGCCGAGGTCGACGCGGCGGGCGACGGTCACGCCGTGGCGCTTCTCGAGCCGGTCGATGATCTCTCGGCGCACATCGCCGGAGTGCATCCGCATCCGCGTGGTCATCTCCTCGGCCGCCACGTCGAGCTCGTGAATGTAGTTGCGGCGTTGGGAGAAGTAGTCGCGGACCTCGTCGTGGGGGGCGCTGATCGCGCCGCGCATGGAACGGTCGCCGCGTTCGTCGGTGGCGGCGGCGAGCTGATCGGTGGCGATCCGGTAGCGGCGATACAGGTTCACCATGGCGGCCGCGATCTCGGGATGACCGGAGACCATGGTGCTGATCCCCTGCGCGTCGTGGGCGGCATCGGGTGCCTCCACGTCGTCGTCGAGGAGCACCTCGCGCAGCTCGGCGACGAGACGCACATCGTCCTGGGAGTCGAAGAATCCCGCGTCGACCCCGAAGGTCTGGGTGATCTTCTCCAACACCGCCGCGGTCAGCGGCCGCGCGTCATGTTCGATCTGGTTGAGATACGACGGTGAGATCGCCAGGGTCTGGGCCAGTGCGACCTGGGACAACCCGCGCTCGGAGCGCAGTTGACGCAGGCGAGAGCCCACATACGTCTTCGGCATCGCCCCACCTCCTTGTGCCAGGGCGTGTGTTCCACAGGATACGGTGACCGCGTGCGGGTGCAGCGCGCTCTTCGGCGCAGATCGACGGTCGGGACCCTCGGGGTGATGGTGGCGCTGTCGGCGACGGCGACCCTCGCGGCGGGATGCTCCCACGAGGCGACGACGGTCCCGGCCGCCTCGGTGGCCCCCGCGGATCTGCTCCTCGACCCGGCCGGGCTGCCGGCCGGCTTCACCCCGGTGCAGTTGCCCGTGAAGCAGTTGATCGACGCCAACGCGACGCAGTTGTCGGCGGCACAGTCGACCACCGTCACCCCGCCGCAGTGCCGGCCGACTGCGGACGCCGACCTCAATCATCGGCTGACCGAGGCCGACACCGCGGTCCTCGGTGCCCAGTCGGGTTTCGGGAATCTCGTCGAATTGGTGACCATGCAGACACGCGATCTCGGTGCGGACATCGCCGCCACCACGGGAGCCTGCGCGCGTACCGAGACGACCATCCGGCAGGGCAACCTGGCCGGCACCACGATCGTCACCGTGTCGACCGTCCTGCCGCAGCCGCCACTCACCGATCACGCCGACGACGTCGAACAGATGCACGTCGTGGAGTCGGCGACCACCACCACCCTTCCCGACAAGGGCGTGCAGACCGCCGTCTCCTACAGCGGATATGCGCTGCTCACCCGGCCCGGTGGCGTGCCGGTGCGGTCGCCGGCGACGGTGTCGTTGACGGTGTCGGGCGAGACCACCGACGCGGTGCGGCCTCCTGCACCGGCGCCCGTGGCACGTCCGCCGATGTCCCGCGAGGAGTTCGTCACGCTATTCGGCACCGCCGTGACCACCGCGGCGCAAGGTCACACCTGACGACGGTGTCGGCGCTGATCACATGCCGTGAACCGGCGTGGTCGCGGGGAGGACACCGGCCCTTCGGCGTTTGCCTGTGAATCCCGTCACAGCGGGTGAGGGGCGGACGACGCCGTGTGCGGCCAGGGCGCCTCGGCGTGTGCACGTCGGGTCGGCCACGTACGATGGGAAAAACCCAGTACGCGCGTACTTTTTGCGAGCGTGGCCGTGTTTTCACACTCTCACCTTCGCAAGATTTGCAAAATCTTCGCGAAAGCTGGCCGCCTTTCGCACGATAAACCCGACTGGACCTGCGGGTTTGCCCTGTGGCAATCTTGATTGCAGACACCGCCGGAGAGCTACGGAGAGTTCGCAACCGAGCCCCCGGATGTCTGTCAGAAGGGTTCGCCGTACCGGCGCAACCACCCACGGCCCCTTACGTCGGCCGAGCAGCACAACGAAAGCGAAGTGGCTAATGAGCAACGTCGGAAAGCCCCGCACCGCCGCGGAAATCCAGCAGGACTGGGACACCAACCCGCGTTGGAAGGGCATCAAGCGCGAGTACACCGCCGAGCAGGTGGCCGAACTCCAGGGCAACGTCCTCGAGGAGCACACCCTCGCCAAGCGTGGCGCCGAGATCCTGTGGGAGGGCGTGAACGGTGACAACTACATCAACGCTCTCGGCGCTCTGACCGGTAACCAGGCCGTGCAGCAGGTGCGCGCGGGCCTCAAGGCCATCTACCTGTCCGGTTGGCAGGTCGCCGGTGACGCGAACCTCTCCGGCCACACCTACCCCGACCAGTCGCTCTACCCGGCCAACTCGGTGCCCCAGGTGGTGCGTCGCATCAACAACGCGCTGCTGCGTGCCGACGAGATCGCCCGCGTCGAGGGTGACAACGCCGTCGACAACTGGGTCGTCCCGATCGTCGCCGACGGTGAGGCCGGCTTCGGTGGCGCCCTCAACGTCTACGAACTGCAGAAGGCGATGATCGCCGCGGGTGCCGCCGGTACCCACTGGGAGGATCAGCTCGCCTCGGAGAAGAAGTGCGGTCACCTCGGTGGCAAGGTGCTCATCCCCACCCAGCAGCACATCCGCACCCTGACCTCGGCCCGCCTGGCCGCCGACGTCGCCAACACCCCGACCGTCGTCGTCGCCCGTACCGACGCCGAGGCCGCCACCCTGATCACCTCGGACGTCGACGATCGCGACAAGCCGTTCGTGACCGGTGAGCGCACCTCCGAGGGCTTCTACAACGTGCAGAAGGGCATCGAGCCCTGCATCGCGCGTGCCAAGGCCTACGCCCCGTACGCCGACCTGATCTGGATGGAGACCGGTAAGCCCGACCTCGAGGTCGCCCGCCAGTTCGCCGAGGCCGTCAAGGCCGAGTTCCCGGACCAGCTTCTCGCCTACAACTGCAGCCCGTCCTTCAACTGGAAGCAGCACCTGGACGACGCGACCATCGCGAAGTTCCAGAACGAGCTCGGCGCCATGGGCTTCAAGTTCCAGTTCATCACCCTGGCCGGCTTCCACGCCCTGAACTACTCGATGTTCGACCTGGCCTACGGCTACGCCCGTGAGCAGATGGCCGCCTACGTCGATCTGCAGGAGCGCGAGTTCGCTGCCGAGGCCCGTGGCTACACCGCCACCAAGCATCAGCGTGAGGTCGGTGCCGGCTACTTCGACAGGATCGCCACCACCGTCGATCCCAACACCTCGACCGCGGCTCTCAAGGGCTCGACCGAGGAAGGCCAGTTCCACTAGGAACTCGGTCAGACCGCAGGTACGCGGTTTCGGAGTTGACAAGACAGGCGGTCCGCGGCCTTCGCTGCGGGCCGCCTGTCGGCATCTGGGTGATCTGTGAGGAGTCTGGTTGTGTCCGGTGAGATGATCTCGCGTGTGGGTGTCGTCGGCGCCGGGCAGATGGGCTCCGGGATCGCCGAGGTGTGCGCGCGGGCCCACGTCGACGTCCTCGTGTTCGAGCCGACGAAGGCGGCGGTGTCGGCCGGCCGGTCCCGCATCCTGCGGTCGCTCGACCGTGGCGTGTCGACGGGCAAACTGACCGAGCGGGAACGTGAACAGGCCGTCGGCCGATTGCGATTCACCTCCGATCTCGGCGATTTCTCCGATCGGCAGATGGTGTGCGAGGCCGTCATCGAGGACGAGGGCGTCAAGACCGAGATCTTCGCCTCGCTCGACAAGGTGGTCGCCGACCCCGACGCGGTACTCGCCTCCAACACGTCGTCGATCCCCATCGCCGTCCTCGGCAAGGCCACCGGCGACGCCTGCCGGGTCATCGGCATGCACTTCTTCAACCCGGTTCCGGTACTCCCGCTCGTCGAGCTCGTGTTCACCCCGCTGACCGCTCCGGGGGTCGCCGATCGGGCCGAGACATTCGCCAGCGAGGTCCTGGGCAAACAGGTCATCCGCTCCGCCGATCGATCCGGCTACATCATCAACGCACTGCTCATTCCCTACCTGCTGTCGGCAATCCGCATGGTGGAGAGCGGTTTTGCCGCGGCCGAGGACATCGACAAGGGTATGGTGCTGGGCTGTGCGCACCCCATGGGTCCGTTGCGGCTGGCCGATCTGGTCGGTCTGGACACGGTCAAGGTGATCGCCGAGGGGATGTACGAGGAATTCGGTGAGCCCCTCTACGCCCCGCCGCCCATCCTGGCGCGCATGGTCGCGCAGGGGCGGCTCGGCAAGAAGGCCGGTGCCGGCTTCTACGACTACGCGTCCCCCAACGCCGCCCGATAGGATATGGCATATCTCGAATGCGAGATATTGAACTCGGAGTGAGTGCACTTCTGCGCGGGCCTCGGCGGTGGGCCGATTTTCGAGCGGGTGCGAGGCACGTGCGTAATCGACTGTGCTGAAAAGCTTTTCGGATATCCGGAGCCGGTCTCCGTCGATCCCGCGATGTGGTACGCCTGTACTCTTTATGACCGTGCTAACAAACTGCTTGCAATTGCTAGCGAGAAGTGGATACTGGTAGGTGGAAGCGCTGCACGAGTGATCCCCGACCGGCGGTCATTGATCACCCACCTGATCTGTTGCCCGAAAATACTTGCGCCGCAATACTTCTGCCAAACCCTTATCAAGGAGGCCGATATGAGCACCACCGAACGTACCCTTGCGAATCCCTTCTATGCCGTGGTCGGTGCGGGCGATCTGGCCCTGCAGCAGGTCACCGATGCCGTCACGCAGCTGCGTGAGCGCACCGAGGCCGCCACCGAGAGCGCGACCACGCGCTTCGAGGAGTCCAAGACCAAGCTCGAGGAAACCCGCACCAAGCTGAACAGCCTGCCCGAGGATGTTCCCTCGATCGACGAGATCCGCGCGAAGCTGACCACCGAGGAGATCACGAAGTTCGTCGAGCCCTACGTCGAACTCGCGACCAGCTTCTACAACTCGCTGGCCGAGCGCGGCGAGGAGACCCTCGAGCGTCTGCGTCAGCAGCCGATGGTCCAGGAAGGCCTGACCCGCGCCGAGAAGACCTACAACGACGCTGTCGACCTGACCGAGGACGCCCTCGGAGTGGTATCGCACCAGACCCGCTCCGTCGGTGAGCAGGCTGCGAAGATCGCCGGACTGGTCGGCGCCCGCGTGGGCGAGGCCAGCGACGCGCTCGACGACGCCGCCGACAAGCTCGGCGACAAGATCGACGAGGCCGCCCTCGAGGTCGGCGAGAAGCTTGACGAGGCCGGCGAGGCCGTGACCGAAGCCGGTCAGACCATCAAGGCCAACTCGGCCACCGCCGCGTCGAAGGTTGACGGAGCCGCCGGCACCGTCGAGGGCAAGGCGCGTACCGCCAACTCGTCACCGGCCAAGAAGATCGCCGCCGCCAAGAAGGCTCCCGCCAAGAAGGCTCCGGCGAAGAAGGCCACCGGCCCGGAGGCCTGATCGGCACGACCGACCACAGACACGGCCCCCCGCGGATGCTTTCCGCGGGGGGTCGTGTCGTGTTGTCTTGGTGTCGTGTTCTCTGTGCTGTTTTGTTCTCAGGGCCGGGCCGGCGAGTGGATCGTCAGGACCGCCAGGGCGCCGTCGTCGCTGCGGTAGGTGTGTTCGGTGTCGGAGGGCCACTGCAGCGATTCACCTTGTCCGGCAGACCGTTCGGCCCCCGTCGGGCCGGCGGTCAGGAGTCCGGACACCACGTGCACATGTTCGACGACGCCGTCGCCGTGTGGGGGTGAAGTGCGGATGCCGCCGGGCAACACCCGGAGCCAGAAGACCTCGGTCGTCGCGCCGTCGGGATGATGCTCGACGTGCAGGAGTCGCGCCGACAGGTGTGTGCCGGAGCCCTCGGTGCCCGCGTCCTCGCCGAGTAGTGCCGACAGCGGGACGCCGAGTGGTCCGGCGACGGCGTAGAGCGTGTCGATGGTGGGGTTGCGTTGTCCCGCTTCGAGTTCGGAGAGAGATCCCTTGCCGATGCCGGCGGCGCGGGCCAATGCGGACAGGCTCATCCCACGTGCGGAGCGCAGGCCGGCGATCCGGTCGCCGATCGCCCGGCGGCGGGCGGCGGTGGCATCCGGATCGTTGTCGGGCACGGTTCCACCGTCCTTCCCATCGTTCTGTAAACAGAACGATACACGCTATGCTGGCCGACGTGACCACCAGAGCGCCCTCGATGAGCGAACCCATCACGGCCGGAATCATCACCGCGCTCGTCGGATTCACCTCGTCTTTCGTGGTCGTGGTCGCCGGGTTGCGGGCGGTCGGGGCGTCGTCGGAGCAGGCCGCGTCGGGGCTGCTGGCCCTGACCGTCACCTTCGCGGTGGGCATCGTCGTCCTGTGCGTCGTGACCCGCAAACCCATCACGCTGGCCTGGTCGACGCCGGGCGCGGCGATGCTGGTGGCCGCCGGCGCCGACTATCACGCCGGATGGTCGGCGGCGGTCGGGGCTTTCCTCGTCGTCGGCGTGCTCATCCTCGCAACCGGTCTGATCCCGGCCCTCGGAGATCTCATCGGGCGAATCCCGACGCCGATCGCGCAGGCGATGCTGGCCGGGGTGCTGCTCACGCTCTGCTTGGCGCCGATGAAATCGCTTGCACTGCAACCGCTGCTGACTCTTCCGATCCTGATGGTCTGGCTCGCCGCGACCCGATGGTTGACCCGCTGGGCGCTTCCGCTGGCGTTGGTGACCGCACTCGTGGTGATCGGTGCCTACGTCGGGGTGCACGGAATCGACGACGGCGTCGCCATCGACTGGTGGCCGCAGATCGCCTGGACGACACCCTCCTTCGACGTCTCGGCGATCATCGGGTTGGCCGTCCCGCTGTACGTGGTCACCATGGCGTCACAGAATGTGCCCGGCGTCGCCGTCCTGAAATCCTTCGGCTACGAAACACCCTGGCGTCCGGCCATGTTCGTCACCGGAGCCGGAACGGTGATCGGCGCACCGTTCGGCGGGCACGCCATCAACCTGGCCGCACTGTCGGCGGCACTCGCCGCCGGTGAGGAGGCGGGTGCCGACCGGAGTCGACGCTGGATCGCCGGCGTGTCCGCCGGCATCTCGTATCTGGTGCTCGCCGGGCTGTCCGGGGTGCTCGTCACCATCACCGCCATCGCACCGCAGGGACTCCTCGAATCCGTTGCCGGACTGGCGCTGCTGGCGACCTTCGCGAACGCCCTGCTGGGTGCCTTCGCCCACGACGAGTTCCGCATCGCGGCGGCACTGACCTTCGTCACCGCTGCGGCGGGCGTCACGTTCTGGGGGATCAGCGGGGCGTTCTGGGCGATCGTCGTCGGACTGGTGGCGCACGGGGTGTTGCGGCGACCGGCCTGACGTGGCGCGTAATCCACTCGCATGCTCAACTCTCATACGCACGCAATGCATTCCGTGTATATGGGAGCCGAACGCGCAACTCCCACCTTGCTAGACGTCCAGTGCCGCGACCCGCTTCTTCTCCACCTCGACCTCGAAATCTGCGGGCGGCCAATCCAAATCGAGTCCGGACAGTGCGTCGATGAGCAGTTCGCAGACCGCGAGTCGGGAGAACCACTTGCGGTTGGCCGGGATCAGGTACCACGGCGCGTCATCGGAGTCGCACCGGTCGAAGATCGCCTGATACGCCTCGAGGTACTGGTCCCAGTAGGCGCGTTCGTCGATGTCGCCGGGGTTGTACTTCCAGTACTTGTCCGGCCGCTCCAGACGTTCGGTCAGACGTGCCTTCTGCTCCGACTTCGACACCACCAGAGCGCATTTGATGATCGTCGTGCCGGCGTCGATCAGTTCGGACTCGAACTGGTTGATGATGTCGTAATGCCCCGACCACTCCGACTCCGGCACCAGATTGTGCACCCGGACCGGCAGGACGTCCTCGTAGTGCGACCGGTCGAAGACGCCGATACGTCCGGCGGGTGGCAGCGCGTTGCGGATGCGCCACAGGAAGTCATGCTGGAGTTCCTCGGGCGTGGGCTTGCCGAAACCCTTGATGGCCAGGCCCTGGGGATCGAGAAGGCCGCCGACGTGGCGGACGATCCCGCCCTTGCCCGCGGCGTCCATCCCCTGCAGGACCAGCAGCACCGACCGGCGATCGCCCGCGCGGCCGTTCGCGTACAACAACTCCTGCAGGTCGGCGAGGACGGTGCCGCGTTCGGTCAGGAGGGTCTCGCCGAGTTCGCGGTCACCGTCGAATCCGGGGGTCGAGTCGGCGTCGAAGCCGGCGATCGGTCCGGTGTGGGCGACCCGGAGGGCGGTGGTCGGCGGCGCGGACCAGCCGGTCGTGGACTTCGGGGACTTCGCGTGCCCGTTCTTGTTGCCGTTCTTGCCCATTGCCTCACGACCTCCTCGTCGACGTCCAGGAGAGCCTACCGGGCGGTGGGGTGGTCGACGTTCACTTCGGCGGATACAGCCCGCCGCCGCCGAACGCCTCGCGGTGCGAATCCGGTTGTGCACCATCGTTGTTGACGATCCCGTGATCCCGTCCGTACTCGGCGCCGATGACGGTGTGTCCACTCAGCGACGCCAAAGCCGGGTCGTCGGCCAACGCTGCGATCACCCGGCCGACGAACGCCGGGTCCTCGGCGCGGCTCAGCGAGAAACCGGCGAACTCGTCGACCCCGAGCGAGAGCAGCAATTCGGTGCGAATGAGGCCGAGCCACAACGAGATCGCGGTGACTCCGGTGCCCTCGAGTTCGGTCGCCATGTCGGCGGCCATCTTGTCCAGCCCGGCCTTGCTCATGCCGTAGAGCACCGAATGCAGATGACCACGGGAACCGAACGACGAGATGTTGACGATCAGACCCGACCCGGCGTCGACCATCGCCCGCGCGGCGTACACCGACGCGACGTAGTGGGCGCGCAGCCCGACACCGATCAGCGTGTCCCAATCCGACACCGGGCGCTTCCAGAAGGGTTCGGAGAAACCACCGAATCCCTTCGGCGCCGCCCACGCGTTGTTCACCAGCAGATCCAGGCGCCCGGCCGCACCCGAGATCGTCGCAAAAGCCTCGGCGACGGCTGCGTCGTCACGATGATCGCAGGCCAGCGCGTGGGTGCCGTCGGGGCCGACACCACGACGCGAGGTCACATAAACCGTCCACCCGGCGTCGACGAGCGCGGTGGCCACGCCCCGTCCCACGCCCCGGCTTCCGCCGGTGACCAGGGCGACGCGACGCTCGGTCACTCCGCCTCCGATGTGGTGGCGTCGGCCAGGGGATCGGGCAGCGGAGGCGGTGCCGTCACGAATGCCTCACGGGAGCCGTTCACCCCGGCGACCCCGACGATCGAACTCCACACCATCATCGTCAGATAATCGATGAGTTCGGTGACGGCGATCGGATGATCGGCCATCCACCAGTCGACGGCCCGCTGAATGCCGCCGACCAGGGTGTAGGCCCATACCTGGGCGCCCGTGGTGTCGCCGCCCCGTTCGTCCAGACGCGTGATGATGGTCGCGGTCAGTAACTGGGCGACCAGCTTCTCCGACTCCGCCGAGGTAACCGACGACGTCGGCGACGCGGAGATGGCGAAGCGATACAACTCGGGTTCGTCGGCGACGGCGTGCACATACACGCTGATCACCGTGCGGGTGAGGGTGTACTCGTCGACATCGTCGGTGATCGTCTCGGTCAACCGCGGCATCAGGGTGGTCTCGAAGAACCGGATGGTCGTGGCCACCCCGAGGTCGTTCTTGTCGCTGAAATAGCGGTAGAGCACGGTCTTGGAGACGCCGATGTGCCTGGCGATCTCGTCCATGCCGACATCGGCGCCGAGTTCCCGGATCGCGGCCATCGTGCCGTCGGTGAGTTCGGTGCGACGGGCCTGCTTGTGCTTCTCCCAGCGTTGCCGCCGGCCGTCCGGCTTGACCCGGTCGTCGCCGGATGTGCCCAGGATGGCCTGCTCGAAGCCGCGCGTCACGTTCGCCGCCGCCGACACCGCCGCACGAGCCGCCGACGCGGGATTGGGGCGATTTGCCATCACCCGGCCAGAGTAGTCGGTGCCGATAGGTAAGACTGGATGGGTGTCAACACTGAGTCGGGACGTCGCGGGTCGTCATGCAGCGTCCGGGGGGCGTCACGCAAAGCCCACCAAGTCGCCGGGGTTCGCAGCCGGAGGCTCCTCCGGCGACGAGCGCCGTCGCCGTGAACTGCGCAAGATGAAGATCATCGCGACCAGCCTGCTGGGTGTGGCCGCGGTGATCTATCTATTCACCCGCTACCTCGAGAACCGCGACGGTGACGCCGTCGCCGCCTGGGTCGGATATGTCCGCGCGGCGTCGGAGGCGGGAATGGTCGGCGCGCTCGCCGACTGGTTCGCCGTCACCGCACTGTTCCGTCATCCGTTGGGCCTGCCGATTCCGCACACCGCGCTGATCCGCAAGAAGAAGGACGACATCGGCGATCAGCTCGGCGGGTTCATCGAAGAGAACTTCATGACCCCGGCCGTCATCGAGGAACGCGCCGAGCAACTCGACCTGCCCCGGCGGGTGGCCACCTGGCTCGCCGATCCGGCCAATGCGCCACGTGTCTCCGACGAGGCCGCGCGTGCCATCAAACTTGCCTCGGAGATGTTGCGCGACGAGGACATCGAGCAGTTCATCCAGGCCGCACTGCGCTGGGCCGCCGAGCCCGAATGGGCACCACCGATCGGCCGCATCCTGCACCAGCTGATCGACGAGGAGCGTCTTGAACCGGTCTTCCAACTGCTGTGCGATCGAGCGCACGACTGGGCACTGGGCAGTCAGGCGCTGATCGACCGGGTCGTGGAAAGCGATGTCGGCCCGGCGTGGAAACCGAAGTTCGTCACCACTCTGATGGGTGACAAAATCTACCGTGAGCTGGTCGATTTCACCTACAAGGTCAAGAGCGACCCGAATCACGAGATGCGGCGCTCGATGCATCAGTTCGTCCAGCAGTTCGCCCACGACCTGCAGTACGACCCGGAGATGGTCGCCAAGTTCGAGGCCATCAAACACGAACTGATCGGCAGTGACGAGGTGGCCGACGCTGCGTCGACGGCGTGGAACACCGGCAAGGCCGTCATCGAACAGATGCTCGCCGACCCCAACAGCACCCTGCGCAACACATTGGCCGACGCGGCGATCAATCTCGGTCGGCGAATCCGCGACGATCGGCCCCTCCAGGAGAAGATGAACGGGTGGGTCGCACGTGTCGCCAATCACGTCGCTGTGAACTACTCGCGTGAGGTGATCTCGGTGATCACCGAGACGGTGCGAGGCTGGGACGCCGAGGACACCAGCCGCAAGATCGAGTTGCAGGTGGGCCGTGACCTGCAGTTCATCCGGATCAACGGCACCGTCGTCGGCTCGCTCGCGGGGCTGGCGATCTACACGATCTCGGTGCTGATCTTCCACTGACCCGGCGACGGCCGCATGCAGCAGTGCTTGCACTAGTTAGCACCTGAGTCGATACTGGCTCCAGTGAGCGACGAACCGACACCCGACGCAGCGGACGCCCCGGACGAGGACACCTCGGCCGGTGACGACGTGGGTGGCGTGACGCAGACCGTCGAAGCGGTCACCGCCGTCGCCTCGGATGCGGTGGCCACCGCCGCACAGGACATCGGTGCCTTCATCCGCTCGCAACGACTGTCGGCCGAGGTGTCACTGCGTCAACTCGCCGAGCGCGCCGGGGTCAGCAATCCGTACCTGTCGCAGATCGAACGGGGCCTGCGCAAACCGTCGGCCGACGTGTTGGCCCAGATCGCCAAGGGCCTGCGGGTATCGGCGGAAGTGCTGTACGTTCGGGCCGGAATCCTCGAAGAACGACCGGCCAGCCCGGTGCGTGACGCGTTGATCGCCGACGACTCCATCAGCGAGCGTCAGAAACAGATGTTGCTCGAGATCTACGAATCCTTCCGAAAGGAAAATGCCGCCGGCGTCGACGACGCTGCCGGGGCGGACCCACATGAGTGATCGCTCGAAAGACTGACACCACCGCAGGAGGAGCATGTCCGAGAATCCGTTGTCCACCGCCCTCGGCCAGGTGTCGGCATTGCTGACCGAGTTCCGTGAGCGGGGAGAGGCAGCCACCGAGCAGGCGCAGGCGAAGATCGGTGACGCCGTCGATGAGGCACAAACCAAGGTTCTCGAATCGATCGGCGTCGCCCAGGAGAAACTGTCGGAGTCTCGCGACGACGCCCAGGCCCGATTGGCCGACACCGTCGAAGGTGCCCAGTCGAAGGTCGATGACGCGCTGGCGGCCGCGCTCGCCGCATTCGAGGAGGCGAAGGCGAAGCTGTCGTCGTTGCCGATCGAATTGCCCGAAGAGATCGACGAACTGCGCGCCCGATTCACCCCGGAAGAGCTCCGCAAGGTGGCCGACGCCTACCTCGCCGTCGCGGCGGCCCTGCTCACGTCGCTGTCGGAGCGCAGCGAGGAGGTCCTCGGCAAACTCAAGTCCCAACCGCTGGTCGAGGAGAACCTTCCCAAACTCGAGAAGGTGTACACCGACGCGGTCGCGCTCACCGAAGACGCGCTGGGCACCATCGCCACCCAGACCAGGCTCGTCGGTGAACGCGCGGCCCGTGGTGTCGGAATGAGTTCCGCCGCGGCGACTCCGGAATTGCCGGCGGCCAAGAAGGCGACGGCGGCCAAGACGACGACAGCGGCGAAGAAGGCTCCGGCCAAGACGACTGCCGCGAAGAAGACTCCGGCCAAGACGACGGCGGCGGAGAAGACGACCGCCGCCAAGACGACGGCGGCGGCGAAGAAGGCTCCGGCCAAGACGACGGCCGCCAAGAAGACGACAGCGGTGAAGAAGGCTCCGGCCAAGACGACTGCCACGAAGAAGGCTCCGGCCAAGACGACGGCGGCGGCCAAGAAGGCTCCGGCCAAGACGACGGCCGCCAAGAAGACGACCGCCGCCAAGAAGACGACAGCGGTAAAGAAGGCTCCGGCCAAGACGACGACCGCGGCGAAGAAGGCTCCGGCTGCGAAGAAGGCTCCGGCCAAGACGACGGCGACCGCGGCGAAGAAGGCGACGGCTGCCAAGAAGACGACGGCTGCCAAGAAGACGACCGCCGCCAAGAAAACTCCGGCCACGACGACCGCCGCCAAGAAGGCGCCGGCCAAGAAAGCTCCGGCCAAGCGGACACCGCGCTCATAGCGTAGGACCGCTCGGCGCGTCGCCTACCTCCGCGTTCGCACGTCTGACCCGTAGACTCGGACATCATGAACTTCTTCTCGGCGATGGCCACGGGACAAATGATCCTCATCCTGGTCATCAGCATTGCCGCTGCACTCGCTGCGGTGGTCGCCCTGATCCATGCGGCGGTCCAGCGTCCGGACGCCTTCACCGCGGTCGACCGGCAATCGAAGGTCATCTGGGTGTCGATCCTCGCCGCCTCGGCCATCGTGCTCGTGTTCTTCGGCTTCTTCGCCTCGGGGATCATGGGCATCCTGGCCATCGCCGCGATCGTCGCGACCCTGGTCTACCTCGTTGACGTGCGCAAACGAGTCGACGCCATCCAGAACAAGTCCTGGTTCCGCAAGCTGAACTGACGTCCCCCGACTCCGTTTCGCCGAACGCTTCGAACTCGCCCGCACTGCCCGTGTCCGTCACCGCGACGACACGGGCAGTGTCATTTCGATTTCCGGCGATGTCATTTCCGGCGATGTCATTTCCGGCGGTGTCATTTCCGCCGCCGGTGGCGCCGGCGTGCCCATCTCCCGCTCGTGACAGGGGTCACTCAAAATAATATGCATCCCAGATGCAAATTATGGTTGTCTGGGTGCCATGCAGTTGACGCGGTTCACCGACATCGGCCTCCGCGTCGTCATGCGTCTGGCGGCCCGTCCTGACGAGTCGGTCACCTCGAAGGATCTGGCGACGGCGCTCGCGGTGCCGTACACGCACGTCGCCAAGGTCGTCGTGCGACTGTCGGAGCTCGGCGTGGTGCATGCGCGCCGCGGCCGCAATGGGGGCCTGGTGATCACCGACCTGGGGCGGACCGCCCGCGTCGGATGGCTGGCGTCGCGACTCGAAGGCGACGGCGAGGTGATCGACTGCGAGGGCCCCACCCCGTGTCCACTCCGGCACGGGTGCGCCCTTCGTGGGGCGCTCGCCCGCGCCCGTCGGGCCTTCTTTGAATCCCTGGATGCGCACACGATCGGGGATCTCGTCGCCGATCCCGCCGGTGCCGTCCTCCTGCGTCTCACCATCGGTGACCGGTCCGAGGCCGGCGGTGACCGCACCGCGCAGTGACGCCACATCCGCATATCGATCGGCGGCCCATGGGGGCGCCCGCCGCAACAGAAAGGGAGTTCACCATGCTCAGTCAGACATCACGAGAGGTCATTGCCGCGACGCTGCCCGCAGTGTCGGGGGCCCTCGGCGAGATCACCCCGAACTTCTATCGGCGGCTGTTCGCCGCGCACCCGAACCTGCTCGACGATCTGTTCAACCGAACCCATCAGACGACGGGGGAGCAGCCGATGGCGCTGGCCGGGTCGATCGCCGCGTTCGCACAACTACAACTCGACGAGGATCTGCCGCGGCAGCGGTTCATCCTCGACCGGATCGCCCACAAGCATGCCTCGCTCGGGGTCACCCGGGACCAGTACACGGTTGTCCACGAACATCTCTTCGCGGCGATCGTCGACGTCCTGGGTTCGGTGGTGACTGCGGAGGTCGCGGCTGCCTGGGATGAATTGTATTGGGAGATGGCCGATCTCCTGATCGGTCAGGAAGCGGATCTCTATGCGGCCGCCGGTGTCGTCGACGGGCAGGTCTGGCATGACCTCATCGTGACCCACCGGACTCAGACCGCTCCCGATGTGGTGTCCTTCACCGTCGCCGACCCGGCCGATGCTCGACTTCCCGGTTTTGTTCCAGGGCAGTATGTTTCGATCCAGGTGCCGCTGGCCGACGGCGCCCACCAGATCCGTCAGTACAGCCTGATCGGTCCCGCCGACGAGCGGTGCGAGTGGCAGTTCAGTGTGAAGCTCGCCGGCGAGGTGTCGGGATACCTGCACGAGAACGTCTTCGAGGGTGACTCGCTGCGGATGTCGACACCCTTCGGTGATCTCGTTCTGCCCGAGGGGGATTCGCCACTACTCCTGGCATCGTCGGGTATCGGGTGTACGCCGGTGATCGGGCTGCTGTCCGCGCTGGCCGGTACCGGCTCGACCCGGCCGGTGACGGTCATGCACGCCGATCGATCGCGGTCGGCGCAACCCCATCGGGGTCGACTGGCCGACCTCGTCGATTCCCTGGAGTCCGCGCGCCTGATCCAGTGGTACCGGGAGGGTGTCGATCATCTGATCTCCGACAGCGTGCGATCGGGTCCGATCTCGCTGGAGGACATCGACGTACCTGCCGGTGTCGAGGCGATGCTGTGCGGATCGGCCGGATTTCTCTCCTCGATGCGCGATGAACTCCTGGCCCGCGGGGTCACCGAGGACCACATTCATTACGAGACCTTCGGTCCCGAGCTGGTCCGCGGTGGTTCGCGGTGAGTTCAGCGCAGGCGGTGGCCGTCGCCGTCACCTTCGTGTGGCTCGGCATGGTCGTGGCCATCTCCTTCGTCGAGGCCCCGCTGAAGTTCCGGGCTCCCGGCATCACCATTCCCCTCGGCCTGGGCATCGGGCGGCTGGTGTTCCGCGCGCTCAATGCATTCGAGATGGTGTGGGCCGTCGTGCTCGTCGTCGCGGTGGTGTCCGCCGGGTTGGTGGCGGACGCGGGCGGGCATTCTCGCGGTGGTGGCGGTGGTTCTCCTCGGTGTGCAGGTCCTCGCGATCCGGCCCGCCCTCAATCGCCGGTCGGATGCGGTGCTGGCGGGCGAGGTCGTCATCGACGGGCCTCGCAGTCATGCGCACCTGGTGTATGTCGCCGCCGAGGTCGTCAAGGTCGGGCTGTTGATCGCGACCGGGATGACGCTCCTGGCCGCATGATGATCGGACACCGCGGCGTGTTCGGCGTGGTGTGGCTCGTCGGTTCGCGGTCGGGCGCGGAATACACTGGCCACCGTGGCTGAGTATCGGATCAACGACCTGGCGGAGGCATCGGGGGTCAGCGTCCGCAATATCCGGGTGTATCAGGACCGGGGTCTGTTGCCGCCGCCGGTGATCCGCGGTCGCACCGGCTGGTACTCCGAGGACCACCTGGTCCGGCTGAATCTGATCTCGCGCATGCTCGAACGCGGTTACACCTTCGCGACCATCAGCGAGCTGCTGCACGCCGCGCATTACGGAATGAAGGTCGAGCACGTGCTGCGCGGCGCACCCACCAAGGGCGGGCGGTTCCGCACCTTCAAGCGGGCGGCCACCATCACCTTCACCGAACTGCGCAAGTCGCTCAACGCCAGCGAGAAGTCGATCGCGCTGAGTCAGAAGCTCGGACTGCTGGTGAAGGACGGCGCGCACTACGCCATCAAGAACCCCGAGGTCCTCGAGGGGGCCGAGGTGCTGGTCAAGAGCGGTATCGACATCGACGTTCTGCTCGACCGATTCGTCCGCGTGCAGAACGACCTCGAGGACGCGGCGAAGAGCTTCGTCTCGATCATCACCGACAAATACCTCAACGAGAACCTGCCGGATCTCGACGAGTCCAAGATCAGCGGTGTCGCCGACCTGATCCAGACCGTGCGGCCGATGGCGCACGAGATCGTCGAGACCACCTTCCGCAAGGCCCTCGACGAGGAGATCACCCGAGCGCTCGGTGAGGCCTCGACCTACTTCGACGTCGCCGAAGCCGCCGTCACCGGCGAGGATGGCGAAATCGATGTGACAACAAGTAGTGTGACATCGAACGATGCTGTGGTGGAACGGTCGAATGGCCCCACACCGGAGTCCGACACCGTCCCCGAATAGGGGCGTGACCGAACCGCCACACCGGACGACGCCGTGGTCAACGCGGCGAAGGAGTGGATGCGGACATGAGTCGACGTCACTGGTTGGCCGGAACCGGAGCAGCCGTGGCGGCCGGGGCCGCCGTCGGCGTGGGGACCATCGTGGGCGCTCTGGCCCGCGACGTGCTGCGTGCCGAGTTGGCCGTCGACGACGGGCCGGACGACTTACTGGTGGCGCCCCGGACCGAACCGGAACGCCGGATGGTCACCACCGTCGACGGCACCCGACTGCATGTGGAGATCCACGGTCCCCGCGGCGAGGACACCGGTGACGTCGTCGTCGCGGTTCACGGGTGGACGTGCAACACAGCCTTCTGGAACGCTCAGATCAATCACCTCGCCGGCACCCACACGGTGGTCGTCTACGACCAGCGCGGGCACGGTCGCAGTGAACTGGGTCGGGCCCGACCGACCATCGACATGCTCGGCCGCGACCTCGACGCCGTGCTGGCCGCGGTGGTCCCGCCGGCCCGTCGCGCCATGCTCGTCGGGCACAGTATGGGTGGGATGACCATCATGTCGTGGGCCGCGCAGTTCCCGGAGAAGGTTCCCACGGTCGCGGCGTCGGCGGTCCTGGCCTCCACCGCCGCCCACAACGTCGTCAACTCGACGTTGCTCCTGCCGACCGGCCTCCCCCGGTACACCCGCCCCTTTGTTCCGGCCATCAACCGCGCCTTCACCTCGGCACCGGTGCCGCTGCCGCACACGGCGTACTCGGGCCGATTCGCGCATTACGTCGCCCTCGGGTCGGCGGCTCGCGCCTCCCACGTCGAATTCGTCGACACGATGATCGCCGCCTGCCCGCCGCGCGCACGGGCCGGCTGGGGATCGGCGATGGGACGACTCGACGTGCGCGCCGGACTGGCGGCGCTGACGGTGCCGACCACCGTCATCGTCGGCGACGAGGACCGACTCACCCCACCCGCCCACGCCGAGCAGATCGCCGAGATCCTGCGTGGCCACGGTCATCTGCGTGAGCATGTGGTGCTGCCCGGTGTCGGGCACATGTCGCCGATCGAGGCGGCGGGTCGCGTCGACGAGATCCTGGAACAGCAAGCGGCGCAGACATTGTCAGCGCCCGTCGGGCAGCGCTGACGATGACCGGCCCGGCCACCGCATCGTCACCGCGCGGCAAGGCCGACCCGAAGAAGGATCTGGACTGTTACCGGGCGCGACGCGGGCGGTTCCGGATCGTCGACATTCCCGACATGGCCTATTTGATGATCGACGGTCACGGCGACCCCAACACGACGCAGGTGTTCGCGGAGGCCATCGAGACGATGTACCCGGTGGCCTATGCCTGCAAGTTCGGGAGCAAACGCCGCCTCGGCCGCGACTACGTCGTGCCACCACTCGAGGGACTGTGGTGGGCCGAGGACATGACCTCGTTCACCCGGGCCCGGGACAAATCGCGGTGGTCCTGGACGTTGATGATCATGGTGCCCGACTGGGTCACCGCCGATCTGATCGACGACGCCATCGCGGCGGTACGCGCCAAGGGTGCGGCTCCCCGGATCGCTGACCTGCGTGTCGAGTCCATGTCGGAGGGACGCTGCGTCCAGACGCTGCACGTCGGATCCTTCGACGACGAGGGGTCCGTCCTCGCCGAGATGCACGACAGCTTCATCCCCGACAACGGGTTGACCATGACCGGCCGCCACCACGAGATCTATCTGAGTGACTTCCGTAAGACGCCGGAGGATCGTCGGAAAACGATTCTGCGGCAACCGGTTACAGGACGCAGTTAACCAACACCGGTTCGGGTGCGAGGGTGACGCCGAAGGCCCCGGCGACGCCGTCGCGGACATCGCGGGCCAGATCGAGGATCTGTTCGGCGGTCGCGCCACCCCGATTGGTCAGTGCCAGAGTGTGTTTGGTGCTCAACCGGACCGGAGATCCCGGGCCCGGATAGCCCTTGGCGTAGCCGGCTCGCTCGATCAGCCATCCGGCGGACAGTTTCACGCCGTCATCGGCCGGATACGACGGCACCGAGATGTCGCGACCCACGCGCGTGTGGATGCGTTCGAGTACCGCAGCGGCGTCGTCGGCCGAGATGATCGGGTTGGTGAAAAACGAACCGGCACTCCAGGTGTCGTGATCATCGGGGTCCAGCACCATGCCCTTGCCCCGGCGCAGCGACAGCACGGCATCGCGGACCGCGGCGGCGTCGGCGGACGAATCGCGCTCCACCCCCATGACATCGGCGAGTTCCCGGTACCGCAGCGGCCGGCTCTGCCCGGCGTCGTCGAGCCAGAACGACACCGCGACGACGATCATGTCGTCGCGGTGCTTGAGCCGCGACGTGCGGTAGGCCAGACCGAGTTCGTTGGGCGAGACCCACCGCAGGGTGCCCGAGCGACGATCGAGAACGTGCACGCTGCGCAGGATGTCGGCGACCTCCACCCCGTAGGCGCCGACGTTCTGGACGGGGGTGGCGCCGGTCGATCCGGGGATACCCGACAGGCATTCGAGCCCGCCGAAGCCCTCGTCGACGGTGGCCGCCACCAGATCGTCCCAGACGACCCCGGCGTCGGCGGTCACGTGCGCGCGGCCCGATTCGCGGCCGGTGCCGAAGTCGATGCCGGAACTCTCGATGCGGATGGCGGTGCCGTCGAAGCCGTCGTCGCCGATCACCAGATTCGAACCGCCGCCGATCACCAGGGCGGGCTCGGACTCGGCGTCGGCACCCAGGATCTCCTCGACGACCGAACGGGTATCGGTGCAGCGGATCAGTGCTCGCGCCGGACCGCCGACCCGCAACGTGGTCAGCCGGGCCAGCGGGACGCTGCGCTGCAGCGGTGTCTCGGTCACGGCCCCACCGTAACCCGCGGCCCCGTCAAGCGGTCTGCCCCGTCGAGGGATCTGGGCCGTCAAGGGATCTGGGCCGTCAAGAGATCTGGTCCGTCGAGTAATCTCTCTGCCATGGCGAGCTCGCTCAAGCACTCGGTGTCCTTTCCCTTCTCCACCGCCCGGTACTGGGAACTCGTCTCCGACGAGCAGTACTGGCACGGCCTGCTCGAGGCCACCAACTCCAGCCACGGCAAGCTGATCTCGTTCCGGATCGACGGCACCGACGTCCACGTCGAACTGCAGCAGGGTGTGCCCGAGGACCGGCTGCCGTCGGTGGTCACCAAGGTCCGTCCCGGTGATCTGGAGATCCCGCGCACCATGACCTTCGGCTTCGACGGAAACGTGCTCACCGGCACCATGAGCGCGTCGGTGACCGGCGCCCCGGCCCACGTCGAGGGTGCTTTCACCGCCACCGGTGATCCGGCGAACGTCGACTACACCGGCAGTGCCAAAGTGGGCATCCCGTTCGTCGGCGGCAAGATCGAAACCGCCGTCATCGAGCAGTTGGTGGAACTCCTCGACAACGAGCGGGAGAAGACGGTGACTTGGGAGGCCGCTCACCGCTGACGTAACCTGACCGTTATGGCACGACGTCTCAGCTACTCCGCTCGCTACACCCATCCTGCGGAGAAGCTCTACGAAGCGCAGATGACCCGCAGGTACTGGGATGACATGATGGCGGGTTTCCAGATGATCTCCCCGCACTGCGAGGTGGAGGACTTCCGCGCTGATGAAACCGGCATGAAGGTGGTGCTCAAGCAGCACATCGGCCGCGACCAGCTCCCCGCGATCGCTCAGACCGTCCTGATGAAGGACATGGTGATCACTCGCGAGGAGACCTTCGGTCCGTTCGACCCGGACAACACCAAGGGTGACTACACCGCCTCCATCCCGGCCGGCCCGGGCAGCCTGACCGGCTGGCAGGAACTGTTCCCCACCGACACCGGATGCACGATCCGCAAGACGTCCGAGGTGAAGGTCTTCATCCCGTTCATCAACGGCAAGCTCGAGCAGCTGATGCTGGTCAATCTGGTGGACCTGTTCCGCGCCGAGGCGGAATACGCCAAGGACTGGATCGACAAGAATCTCTGACCGCAACCCCGCGTCGGGAAAGCCGGCCGGCCGCATCACCCGCGGCACCACCAACATCAACCGGCTGCGCCGGGTGGATCGGTGGATGGCGCACGACCCGGCGGTCATCGGCGCGCTGACCACGTCGCCGCGGCCCCTGGTCGTCGACCTGGGCTACGGTGCCCGCCCTGACACCTGCGTGGAGATGGCTCACCGTCTGCGCGCGGTGGCGCCCGATTTGGAGATGGTCGGACTGGAAATCGATCCGGACCGCGTCGTCCCGCCTCGTCATGATGTCCGTTTCGCCGTCGGCGGCTTCGAACTCGCGGGCCTGCGACCGCGTCTGGTGCGGGCCTTCAACGTGCTGCGTCAATACGACGAGGCCGAGGTCGGCCCGGCCTGGGCGCGGATGCAGGCCCGGCTCGCACCGGGCGGGCTCATCGTGGAGGGCACCTGCGACGAGATCGGCCGTCGCTGTACCTGGGTGCTGCTGGACGCCGACGGCCCGCGCAGCCTGACCTTGTGCTGGTCTCCCCGGCACTCCGACCGTCCCTCCGATCTCGCCGAACGGCTCCCGAAGGCGCTCATCCACCGCAACGTGCCCGGCGAACGCATCCACGACCTGCTCACCCTGGCCGATCGCTGCTGGGACAACGCCGCCGGGCACACGGTGTTCGGGCCGCGGGCCCGATGGGCGCAGACGTTGCGGTCGATGCGGGCGGCCGGTGTCGACGTCGCGATCAGCCGACGCCGCGTCGTCGACAATCTGTTGACGGTGCCCTGGGAGTGTGTCGCACCACACGGGTAGGTTGGCCGCATGCGCATCGCGATGGCCCAGATCAACTCCGGAACCGACCCGGCCGACAATCTCCGCGCTGTCGCCGACGCGACCCGGGAGGCCGCCGCCGACGGCGCGCGACTCGTGGTGTTCCCCGAGGCGATGATGTGCCGCTTCGGTGTCCCGCTCGGACCGGTGGCGCAGCCACTGAACGGTCCGTGGGCCACCGGCATCGCCGACCTCGCCCGCGAACACGACCTCACCATCGTCGCCGGCATGTTCACCCCCGCCGATGACGGCCGGGTGGCCAACACACTCATCGCCGCAGGCCCGGACGGCACCTGCACCGGCTACGACAAGATCCACCTCTACGACGCGTTCGGATTCAGCGAATCCGAGACCGTCGCACCCGGTGACACCGCCGTGAGCATCGACGTCGACGGGATCACCGTCGGACTGGCGACCTGCTACGACATCCGGTTCCCCGAGCTGTTCACCACGCTGGCCGCCGAGGGTGCGCAGGTCATCGTGGTGCCGGCGTCCTGGGGCGCGGGCCCCGGCAAGGTCGATCAGTGGCGCACCCTGGCGACGGCGCGGGCACTGGATTCGACGTCATTCGTGGTCGCCGTCGGGCAGGCGGTACCGGTGGCGGAGGCGGCCCGGAAGGCCAAGGCGCCGACCGGGACCGGACATAGCCAAATCTCAGATCCCTTCGGTAGCGTGGTCGCGTCATATCGGGGGGAGCGTCACATCGGGGTACACGACATCGATCTGGATGTCGTCACCACAGCCCGCGAACAGCTCGCGGTGCTCGCGAATCGGCGAACTTTTCACACCACTGCATCGCCGGCATCGCACAGCATCTGAGCGACACGGATCGAACGAGAACCGACTGGGGACCACCCACAGCCGAGAAACGCTAGGACGGAATGCATGGCCGACGAGACCGAGGGTCCGGGCACCGAACGGACTCCGCAGGACCCGGATTCGACGAAGAAGGTCGATCGCCCCACCGTTGACGAGGCGTCAGCGGCCACCGAACAAGAGACGTCAGCGGCCACCGAACAATGGGAACCGGCGTCGACGTCGCAGCACGCCCGGGCCTACTCCGACGTCTCGGCGGCCACGACCTCACCGGTCACACCACCGCCGGCGGCCGGATGGGAGGCGCCGACGGGGACCTCACGGTTCCCGACCGGTGAGAATCCGGTCGGACCGGAGACCGGTGCTGGGCCGCAGTCCACCGGTGTGGTGACGACATCCCCACGCCGCGGTGGGAAGGGCAAGTTCATCGCTCTCGGCGCGGTCGGGGTGATCCTCGTCGTCGTGATCGCGTTGGTTGGCACCGAACTGTTTCTGCGCAGCCGCGTGACCGACTGCCTGGAGAGCCAGTTCGGTTCACTGACCGGCCAGTCGACCAGTGTGTCGTTGAGCAAGAAACCCATTCTGCTGCAGAAGTTCTCGAACGACTTCCCGTACGTGCAGGTCGACACCGCCGACGACGGCTCCACCGGAATCCGGTTGCATGCGCGCGCCGACGGCCTCAGTCAGGACGGCGACGCCCTGAAGATCTCGTCGCTGTCGGGCACCGGATATGTGCCGTTCCAGCGGGTGATCGATCTGAGCGCCCAGCAGTCATCGAGCAGTGGCGGTGGCGGTAACGGCACCGGCGGATCCGGTGATCAGAATGCGCTCCTGCCCAGCGGCGCCGAGGTCACCTCGGTGGTCGGCAACTCCACCGACGGGACCGTCAAGGTCGATGCGACCGTGCAGGTCGCCATCTTCCCGGTGCCGGTCAGCCTGACCATCAAACCCGTCGTCGATCAGGGACAGGTGCACTTCCAGGTCGAGCAGGCCAACGCCTTCGTCTTCGGTATCCCCGCCGACTTTGCGCAGCAGTTCGTCGACGGTTTCGGTGACAGCCTGTTCGGTGACTTCACCAAGGAGATCCAGGTGCAGTCATTGAAGGTGACCGACCAGGGCGTCGACTTCGCCGTCTCCGGGACCGACGTCGACCTCACCGGCGCCACCACCAGCTCGGGTAACCAGTCGGAGGGCTGCTCGCTGACCTGACGCCCCAGGTGTGTCCGGCCACGTCGGTACGCTGGGAGATGTCCGATTCTCGAACCCCTCCCGGAGGCTCCCGTGGGACAGCTACTGCTCATCGCCATCGTCATCCTGCTCGTGGTGGGGGTGGTGGTGCTGTTCCAACAGCGGTCCGGTGCCGGCACCGCCCGCACCCTCGACGACGCCAAGGCCGACGCCCGGCAGGTCATCGAACGTCTCGGTGGTCAGGTGTACATGCTCGTCGGTGATTCGCCCGCGTCCAAGCAGGCCCTCGCCGACGCGTCCGAGCGGCTCACCGCGGCCGGCTCTCAGATCGATCAGGCGGCCAGTCCCGCGCAGGCCCGGCTGGCCAAACAGACCGCGATCGAAGGTCTGTACTACATCCGTGCCGCGCGCACGTCGATGGGAATGGATCCCGGTCCGGCGATCCCCGAACTCGACGGTCAGCGCAGCGCCGGCGCGGTGACCGAGGACCGCGCCATCGAATTCGAGGGCCGCACCGTGGCGGCCTCGCCGAAGCCGTCGTCGGCGACCCCCAACTACTATCCGGGCGGCCGGGTCGCGGGCCGTCCGGTGCCGGCCGGGTGGTATTCGGAACCCTGGTGGAAACCCGCACTGGTCGCCGGTGCGTGGGGTGTCGGATCGATGCTGCTGTTCTCGTCGTTGTTCTCCGGCATGGCCGGCGTCGGCTACAACGCCGCGGCCTTTGAAAGCGGTGCCGGTGATTACGGCGACGGTGGTGGTGGCGACGGTGGTAACGGCGACTACGGCGACGGTGGTGGAGACGCCGGGGGAGGGGACTTCGGCGGTGGTGATTTCGGGGGCGGTGGTTTCGGCGACTTCGGTGGCGGTGGCGACTTCGGCGGCTTCTGACGGTGCTCCGATCGGCTGCCTGATGCCGAGATCAGTTGAACACCACGGTCTTTCGGCCGTGCACCAGAACCCGATCCTCCAGATGCCAGCGCAATCCCCGTGCGAGAACCAGGGTTTCGATGTCACGGCCCTGCCGGACCATGTCGATGACCGCGTCGGAATGGTCGATTCGGGTGACGTCCTGTTCGATGATCGGCCCGGCGTCGAGGTCGGCGGTCACGTAATGGCAGGTGGCGCCGATCAATTTGACGCCGCGGGCGAAGGCCTGATGGTAGGGGCGGGCGCCGATGAAACTCGGTAGGAAGCTGTGGTGGATGTTGATCGCCCGTCCGGCCCACGCCTCGCACAGTTCCGGCGGCAGGATCTGCATGAACCGGGCCAGCACGACCGCGTCGGGGGCGTAGCCGTCAACGATCGCCTCCACCTGATCGAAGGCCGCGCGCTTGGAGCGGGCGCTGGAGCGACCGTCAGGACCGGCGAACGGCACATGGTGGAACCTCACCCCGAAACGTTCGGTGAGCTCCTGCAGGTCCGGATGATTACCCACGACCGCCGACACCGTCGCCGGCAGCTCACCGCGGTCGGCGCGACCAAGCAGATCGGTCAGGCAGTGGCTCTCCTTGCTGACCAACAGGACCGCCGACTTGCGCTCGCCGGTGTCAGTGAGCTTCCACTCGGTCTGCGGGCCCCACTCGGCGGCCACCTCGGCGAACCGGGTGCGGACCTCGTCGAGCGACAGCGACACCGAGTCGGCCCGCACCGCCTGCCGGGTGAAGAACCAGCCGGAGTCCTCGTCGGAGTGATAGGCCGCCTCGGTGATCCAGCCGCCGATCTCGGCCAGGAATGTCGAGATCCGCGCGACGATCCCGGTCTGATCCTGGCATCCCAGGGTCAGGACGTAGCGGCGGTCGGTGGTGGCGGACACGGTCGGGGCGGGCACAGCGGTGGTCACGATCCTCAAGTGTGCCAAGCTCGACATCGTGACCACCACCGACCTCCGCCGTGACGACGTCGCCGCCCTCGTCGATCACACCCTGCTCAAGCCCGAGGCCACCCGCGCCGACGCGCGGGCCACCGTCGCCGAGGCCGCCGACCTCGGCGTCTACGCGGTCTGCCTGTCGCCGTCGATGCTGCCCATCGACACCGGTGCGCAGCGCAGCTGCGTCGTCGCCGGATTCCCGTCCGGCAAACACCATTCGCTGGTCAAGGCGGCCGAGGCCCGGCTGGCCGTCGATTCCGGTGCCGACGAGGTGGACATGGTCATCGACGTGGGGTCCGCGCTGGCCGGTGAGTTCGACGAGGTGTTCGCCGACGTGCTCACCGTGCGTGAGGCGGTCGGCGCCGACACCGTCCTCAAGGTGATCGTGGAATCGGCGGCCCTGCTCGAACTCGCCGGGGAGGTCACCCTCGTCGAGGTGTGCCGACGGTCGGTGGCGGCCGGGGCCAGTTTCGTGAAGACCTCCACCGGCTTCCATCCGGCCGGCGGGGCGAGTGTGCGGGCCGTGGAGATCATGCGTGCCGCGGTCCCGGACAGTGTCGGGGTCAAGGCGTCCGGTGGTATCCGGGACGCACGCTTCGCCGCCGAGCTGATCGCGGCCGGGGCGACGCGTCTGGGACTGTCGGGAAGTCGCGCGGTGCTCGAGGGATTCCCCGAGTAGGTCGTACGGCCGAGTCACTCACCCCGTCGAGTACCTCACCCGGCGGTCGCGAGCACGCGTCGTCGGACATCGGCCTGGATCAGGTCGGCGTTGATCAACGCGCCGGCCTGGACCCCGGCCGCGGCCGACGCGCCGACCTGTGCGGCGAGGTCGGCGGCATTGCCCGCCGCGAACACGCCGTCAACGGGGGTGCGGCCACCGAACTCCGTCGGGACGACCGTGCCCATCGGGTTCTCCTGCAACGTGCCGCCGAGCGATTCGTAGAGGCCGTCGCGCGCGACCATCCGGGGACCGACGACGAGCGCGCCGAGGCCGATCTCGCGGCCGTCGGCGAGGACGGCGGCCCGCAGCCTGCCGTCGGTCGAGTCCAGCCGGACGACGGGACCGGCGACGACGTCGATGCCGAGTGCCGCCAGTTGTGCGCGTTCGTCGGCGCTGGGCGTCGGCATACCCTGATCGATCACCGTGATGTGGTCGCTGAGCTGCGAGAACAGCAGGGTCTGATGCACCGCCATGGGACCGGTGCCGAGAATGCCGATGCGTGCCCCGCGTACCTCGTAGCCGTGGCAGTACGGGCAGTGCAGCACGTCGCGTCCCCACAGCTCGGTCAGGCCGGGCACGTCGGGGAGTTCGTCGACGAGGCCGCCGGCCAGCAGCAGCCGTCGTGCGGTGATCTCGTCGCCGGCCGCGGTCCGGGCGACGAAGCCCACCTCGCCGTCGACGGACGATCGGGTCACCGAGGCGACGGTGCCCTCGACGATGTGTGCTCCGTATCCGCGGGCCTCGTCCCGGCCGAGCCGAAGGAGTTCGAGGGGCGAGATGCCCTCGCGTCCCAGGAGGTTGTGCGCGCCGTCGGCCGGTGCGTTGCGGGGATGGCCGGCGTCGACGATGAGCACCGAGCGCAACGATCGGGCAAGCGCGACGGCTGCGGCCAGCCCGGCCGCGCCGCCGCCGACGATGAGGGCGTCGACGTGTGTGGGGATGTCGGTCTCGGATGTGGTCATGAGGGCTCCTCGTCGTGGGGTGTGTCGTGGGATGTGCGGGCGATCCAGACGAGTCGCCCGGTGCGGATGTGCAGATCGGTGCGGGTTGCGAGCGAGGCCGGGCCCCCGCCGAGCAGGTCGTCGACGGCGGCGAGATCCTCGGCGGCGAGGTCGTCGGCGAGGCCCGCGCGCACCCGGGCGAACCAGGCGTGGGCGTAGGCCCGGGTCAGATCGGTCGTCTCGGGGATGTCGATGGTGATCGTGTGGGTGCCGGCCATCGCGAAGCCGGCGTCGACGATGGTGCCGGTCCAGTCGGGGAACGAGTTGTAGCCGCGTCCGGCCATGATCGCCTCCATCCGGGTCTCGACGCCGGTGCCGTCGGGTGGCTCGGGCAGGAAACGTGGCTGATGCGGCATCTCGATCACCGCGAGGACGCCACCCGGGCGCAGGCGGTCGCGGGCCTCGCGCAGCAGTGCGGCGGGATCGGCGACGTGGTGCAGCGATGCCGACGCCCAGATGACGTCGGCATCACCGATGTCGGCGGGCCATCCGTCGTCGAGGTCGGCGATCACGATTCGCGCGGCGGGTGTGTTCGCGCCAAGTCGGGCGGCCATCTCGAGCGAGGCGTCGACGGCGACGATCTCGGTGCCGGGGAACGCGGCGGCCAGCGCGCGGGTACCGACGCCGGTGCCCGCGCCCAGGTCGACGACGACCTCGGGGGTACGCCGCAGCGCCGCGGTGATCAGATCGGTCACGTCGGCGAGATAGGACCCGACGACGGCCGCGTCGAGTTCCAGGAGTTCGCCCATGTCGTGGTCGGTGTGCCCGTGCCCGTGCCCGTGCTCGTGCCCGTGACTCTGTGCGTGGTGTTGGTGGTGATGTGTCCCCATGACTGCCACGCTAGCGGCGACTTGTCGATTCGGCATACACTCTTGCCCATGACGCAAGAAATGGATGAGGCCGAGATCGACGGGGCGGAGCCCGACGTGGGCGAACTCGACGACATCGACCCCGACATCGACACCGTCGTGCGGCAACGGATCCGCGCGATGCGCGTCGCCAAGGGCTGGACCCTCGACTCGCTGGCGCACCGATGCCACCTGAGCCCCTCCACACTCAGCCGCATCGAGACCGGACATCGTCGTGTCGCGCTGGATCAGCTGGTGCCGATCGCCCGCGCGCTGGGCACCTCACTGGACGTGCTGGTCGAGCCGGTCGCCGACACCGACGTCGTCATCCGCCCCGAACCCCACACCACTGACGGGATCACCGTGTGGCCTCTGTCACGGGATGCGACGCCGGCCGGGGTCGTGGTGGCCAAGATGCGGATGGACCCCACCGTCGAAAAGCATGCGCGGCAGCTGCGGGTGCATCCGGGTCACGAGTGGTTCACCGTCCTCTCGGGAACGGTCCGGCTGCGCCTGGCCGAACGGACGATCATCATTCCCGCAGGTCACGCCGCCGAGTTCGCGTGCACCGTGCCGCATTCCATCGCGCCGCAGGACGGTCCGGCCGAGATCCTGTCGATCTTCGACCACGACGGAGAACGGGCGCACCTGCGGGGTTCACCGGCATCCGCGGCGTCGCTCACCTGACTGCGATCACAGCTGGCAGGGAGCGTTTCCTCAGATCGGCTCGGTACGCTGGTTCGGTCATGACTACGTACCCGATTCCCAACCGCCGCACGGTTCTCGCCGCGGCCGGTCTGGCCACCGCCGGACTCGTCGCCGCCGCGTGCGGGCGATCCACCGACACCCCGGCCGCGCAGGAATCGCGGGAGCCGACGGTCAAGGTCACCTATACGCCCGCCCTCGACGATCCGGATGCCCCCAATCCCACCTCGACGTTCGAGGTGAAGGCATCCGGCGGCACGCTCAATCCGGACGTGAAACTGCTCAATCCGCGGGGTAAGTCGGTGGCGGGAACGTTGTCGGAGGACCGCACCACCTTCACCGTCAACGAACCACTCGGCTACGACACCACCTACACGTGGGAGGGCAGCGCCGTCGGCCAGGATCGCCTGTCGGTGCCGGTCGAGGGATCGTTCACCACCCTGGCCCCACAGACCCAGCTGAACCTGGTGGTCAACATCGCCGACGGCCAGGAGGTCGGGATCGCGGCGCCGCTGATCCTGAAGTTCGACGGCACCGTCACCGACAAGGAGGCCGTCGAGCGGGCGCTGACGGTGACCACCACCCCGGAGACCGAGGGTTCCTGGGCGTGGCTCGGCGAGGACAACGGGTCGCGTGTGCACTGGCGGTCGAAGGAGTACTTCGCACCCGGCACCAAGGTGCACATGACGGCCAAGCTCTACGGCCTCGATCACGGCGACGGTTCCTACGGTGCCGCCGACGTCACCAGCGATTACGTCATCGGGCGTTCGCAAATCGTCAAGGCCGAGGCGTCGTCGCATCAGATCGTGGTGGTCCGCGACGGGGCCACCCTGATGACGCTGCCGTGCAGTTACGGCGAGGGCGACCTCGACCGCAACGTCACCCGCTCGGGCATCCACGTGGTCAGTGAGAAGCACGAGGACTTCTACATGTCCAACCCGGCCGCGGGGTACTTCAACGTCCGTGAACGGTACGCGGTCCGGATTTCCAACAATGGCGAGTTCATCCACGCGAACCCGGAAACCGTTGGCGTGCAAGGATCGTCGAACGTCACCAATGGCTGCATCAATTTGTCGCTGGAGAACGCGCAGCAGTACTTCAACACCGCGATCTACGGTGATCCCGTCGAGGTGACCGGTACCCGCATCGACCTCTCGGAGGCCGACGGCGACATCTTTGACTGGATCTTCGACTGGCCGACCTGGAAATCGATGTCGGCGATCAAGGGCACCCCGCGGTCCTCGTCGGTGCCGGCCACCCCGCAGGGGGCGCCGTCGTCGGTGAGCGCACCCAACTGACGCAGCGCCCTGAACCCGCTATCCGGAACCCGCTATCCGGTCTTGACGTTGCGCCGCGCGGAGGCCTGATCGCGGGGCTTGAGCACGATCTGGTCGAGGTTCACATGCGGTGGACGTGACGCGACGAAGCCGATCACCTCGGCGACGTCGTCGGCCACCAGCGGGGTCAGCCCCTGATAGACGGCGTCGGCGCGTTCCTGATCACCGTCGAAACGGACCAGCGAGAAATCGGTCTCGACCATGCCGGGCAGGATCTCGGTGAGCCGGATCGGCTTGCCGAGCAACTCGAACCGCAGGGTCCGGTGCAGGACACCCTGCGCGTGCTTGGCCGAGGTGTAGCCCGCCCCGTTGTCGTAGGCCTCGATCGCGGCGATGGAGGTGATGGTGACGATCAGTCCGTCGCCGGACGCCTCCAGGGCCGGCAGCAGCGCCTTGGTGACTCGCAGCGTGCCGAGAACGTTCGTCTCCCACATCCAGCGCCAGTCGTCGAGGTCGGCGGAGGCCACCGGGTCGAGTCCTTTGGCGCCGCCGGCATTGTTGACCAGGACATGCACGGCATCCAGCCCGTCGACGAACCGTGCCACCGACTCCTCGTCGGTGACGTCGAGTTGCCTTCCGGTTCCCCCGATCTCGGCGGCCAGCGCCTGCACGCGGTCGACGCGGCGGGCACCGAGGACGACGTGATAGCCCTGTGTGGCCAGGGCGCGGGCGGTGGCCGCACCGATACCCGAGCTGGCTCCGGTGACCACGGCGATGCGGCTGTCGGAGGTGGGTTGTGTGGACTCGCTCATGGTCGCCAGCTTACGACTCGGCGCCGATGGCACCCCTTTCGGTTCGGGCATGCCCTAGATTGATCTGTCATGCAGACGGTGATCCCGGCGACCCTGGCTGTCGGGACCTCGCCCGCGGCAACGGTTTTGCAGGCCATCCGGGTGGGTGCGCCGATCATGCGCGACACCCTGGCGCAGGTGAGCGGACTGTCACCGGCGACCATCAACCGACAGGTGACCGCCCTGACCGAACTCGGCTTCGTCGTCGAACGCCGTGATCTCGTGCACCACGGCGGGATCGGCCGGCCCAAGTATCCGCTGACGCTCGATCGCGACCGCCTCTGCGTGGCCGGGATGCACATCGGTGCGCGACGAACCCTGCTGGCGATCGCCGACCTCGGTGGGCGCACCCTCTACAGTCACGCGGTCCGCACCCCGCACGACGATCCGGACGCCGCTGCGAGTGCGTTGTGCGCACAGGTGGCCGAACTCGCCGAACGGTTCTCGGGTCGTCGCCTGCTGTGGGGTGGAGTGGCGATCGGCGGTCACGTCGACACCACGACCGGCGTCGTCGAACATCCGTTGCTCGGCTGGCGCCGGGTCGGCATCGGCGCGCGACTCGCCGACGCCCTCGGCGTCCCGGTGTCGGTGTGCGAGCACGTCCAGGCGATGGCGGCGGCCGAACTGCTGCTGAGTTCGCCGCACAGCGGTGGGGATCTGGGACTGTTCTTCTACGCGCGCGAAACCACCGGCATGGCGGTGACCGTCGACGGCCGGGTGGTGGTACCGAGCCGCGGCGCGGGATCGGTCGCCGGTGTGCCGGTGTCGGCCCCGGTCCTGTGCGGTGGACCCACGCGATTCCAGGACGTCGTCGGCGTCGAGGTCGGACGCCGCGCCGCGGTACGGCTCGGGCTCCGCGAGGATTCCTCACGCATCGTCGACGAGCGGGCCCGCATCCTCGGCGAGGTGGTGGCGCAGTTCCGTGACGCCGTCAACCCCGACTCGGTGGTCGTCGCCGGCGCGGCATTCGGCGCGCACCCGCAGGGGCTCGCGCCGGTGCAGGCGGCGTTCGACGCGGCGTCGGCCATCGGGTGGCCGCTGGAGCTCACCCCGTCCCGGTTCGGGCTGTCGGTGCAGGAGAGTGCGGCAATCGTGGTGGCACTCAGCGTCATCTACGCCGATCCGGTCGCCGCGATGTCGGTGCACTGATCGGCCGCCCGCGCAGCCGGCGACGTTCTGCCTTACCGTGTGGTCATGACAATCCCGCCACGTGACGTGGCCGCCTCGATGTCCATCTCCGTCACCGCCCCCACCGAACTCGAGATGCAGATAGCCGTCGCCCACATGCCCGGACTGAGCGTCGACGAGTCACTGGAGGTGACCGTCGACGGCGCGTCGGTCGACGTCGAGGAGCTACTCGACACCTACGGTGGCCGCATCCACCGCCTCTCGGTGGAGTCCGGGCTGGTGCAGGTCGACTACCGCGCCACGGTGCTGACCCCGGCCGACCCGGTGGCCGTGCAGATCACCGACCGGTCGATCTACCTGCGCCCCAGCCGATATTCTGAGGCCGACAAGTTCTTCGGCTTCGCCGCCGGTCAGTTCGATGCCTCGCTGCCCGACGGTGAACTCCTCAACCAGGTGACCGCCTACGTCGAGGACCGCCTCGATTACATCCCCGGTGCCAGCGATCCGATCGACGGTGCCGTCGACACACTGCTCGCAGGCGCCGGTGTGTGCCGCGACTACGCGCATCTGGTGGTGGCGTTGCTGCGGGCGCTCAACATCCCGGCACGCTTGGTGGCGGTGTATGCACCGGGCTGCGATCCGATGGACTTCCACGCGGTCGCCGAGGCATTGATCGACGGCGAATGGGTCGTCGTCGACGCCACCCGCCTCGCGCCGCGTCAGGGTCTGGTGCGTATCTCGACCGGACGCGACGCCGCCGACACCGCCTTCCTCGACAACCACAGCGGCTCGATCAACCTCGACTCCTATCAGGTGACCGCGGTGGTGCGCGGCGACCTACCCTTCGACGATGGATCGGAACGGATCCGCATAGGCTGAGCATCGTGCATGCGCTGACGTGTCCGATCTGCAACGCCCTGTCGGGATTCGCCAATCAGAACTGTCCGCAATGCGGCACCACCGTCGGTGTGCATCTGCCCAGCCGCACCCTGGTGGTGGCCTCCGAGGAGGGCATCGACATCGACGGGCAGCGCTGGGAGCGCTGCTCGAACTGGGATCGCAACGGCTGCAACTGGATGACGTTGTCGGAGGTGTCGGAGGAGAATGCCGGCCTGCGCGGCCTGTGTTTCCCGGATTCGTTGGTGCGGCGGCGCCCCGACCCCAGTGACACCTTGGCCAGCGAGAAACTCGCATCCACCACCTTCGATCTGCGGATGCTCGTCTTCCAGCTCGTCGATCTGGGGTTGCCGGTCGAACCGTACTGGCGGAGCAAGGGCGGCCTGGCCTTCGATCTGCTCTCCAGCCTGTCGGAGGGCCGGCAGGTCCTCATCGGCCACGCCAACGGCGTCATCACCATCGATCTCGCCGAGACCCTCGATGCCTACCGGGAACGGCTGCGCGTGCAACTCGGAGAGCAGTACCGCACGATGCTGGGGCACTTCCGCCACGAATCCGGCCACTACTACGAGAACGTGCTCGTCGAGACCGGGGAGGGCGCCGACCTCTATCTCGACAAATGTCGCGAGATCTTCGGTGATGAACGGCAGAGTTACGCCGACGCGCTGAAACGGCACTATCGAGAAGGCCCGCCCGACAATTGGCGGGACTCCTACATCTCCGAATACGCCACCATGCACCCGTGGGAGGACTTCGCCGAGTGCTTCGCGCACTACCTGCACATCACCGGCACCATCCACACCGCCCGTGAATCGGGGCTGATGCTCGAAAGCGATCAGGTGCGGTTCTCGATGGACCGCGACATCGTGCCGTTGGAGTCCTACGCCGATCAGCCCATCGAGAAGCTGCTCTACGACTGGAAGTGGTTGGCCACCATGTTCAATCGGGTGAACCAGGCGATGGGGCGGCGGCCGCTCTATCCGTTCGAGATCCCGCAGCCGGTGGTGCGCAAACTCGGGTTCGTGCACCGGGTGATCCGCGAGACGGCGAAACGCCATCCGGTCACCGACCCGCTGGTGACCACCGCGACGGTGCCGGCGTCGGAGTCCTGAGCCCGGGCGCCGGGTCTGAGCCGCCGGTCTCCCGAACTCAGCCGGCGACGGCCACCCGGCGACGTTCCGCGACGAGGGCGAGCACCGCCGCGACGTCGTGCGGGTCGCCGATGCGGTATTCGGCGGCAGTGTCGCCTCCGCCCACCTTGATGCTCACATCCTGCCCGTGCCGAAGATGTGCGAAGGCCTTCTCGTCGGTCACGTCGTCGCCGAGATAGATCACCACGTCGGCTCCGGTGCGTTCGCGCAGGAAGTCTAGCGCCAGGCCCTTGCTCGTCTTGATGACGGCCAGTTCGATCACGGCCTTGCCCTCGGTGGCCTCGACGCCGGGCCATGACGCAGCACCGCGGCGCGCGGCGTCCAGGGCGGCCGCCGCATCATCGGGGGCGGCGTTGCGCACGTGCAGCGCCGTGCTGATCGGCTTGGTCTCCACCGTTACACCGTCGAATTGCGCTGCGATGGAGGTGAATTCGTCGACGATCCGGTCGAGCAGGGCGTGTTGTCCGGCGGTGACGGGCTGCTCGAAGCCGGTGTCGAACTCGCTACCGTGACTGCCGATCAGGGTGATGTCGGCGTCGTCGCCGAGGCCCGAGCGGGCCGCGAGGTCCGACAATGCGCGCCCGGAGATCACAGCCACCCAGGTCCGCTCGAGTGCACTCGCCGCGCGCAGTGCATCGATGGATTCGGGCAGTGGAACGGCGTCCTGCGGGCGTGACACGATCGGCGCGATGCATCCGTCGTAGTCGCTTGCCAGCAGCAGCCGCTCAACGGTGGCCGCATCCTCCAGGACTCGGCGGACCTCGGCGGGGAGGTCGGTGGCGCTCACTGTTCGGACTCGGACCGGTCGGACCCGGGTTGCTCGGACGCGAAGGACTCCGAGTCGTCCGGATTCACCAGTTGCACACCACGATTGGCCGACGACGTGGTCTCCGCGGTGGCCGCCAGGGTGCCGAGGAAACTCTCCGCCCACTTGGCCACGTCATGGGTGAGGACCTGCCGACGCAGGGCCCGCATCCGCCGTCGACCCTCCTGCGGGGTCTGGACGACGGCGGCTTCGATGGCGTCCTTGACGCCGTCCAGGTCATACGGGTTGGCCTGATAGGCCGATCGCAATTCCGCTGCGGCGCCGGTGAATTCACTCAGCACCAGCGCGCCGCCCAGGTCGCTGCGGCAGGCCACGTACTCCTTGGCCACCAGGTTCATCCCGTCGCGCAGTGGCGTCACCAACATCACGTCGGCGGCGACGAAGAACGCGATCAGATCCTCGCGTGGCACCGGCCGATGCAGATACTCGACGACCGGATGGCCGACGCTGCCGTAGGTCCCGTTGATGTTGCCGACGAGTTGTTCGATGCCGGCCCGCATCTGGATGTAACTCTCGACCCGTTCCCGGCTCGGCGTGGCCAGCTGCATCATGACGGTGTCGGCTGCGTCGATGCGCTTCTCCGCCAACAACTCCGACAATGCCCGCAACCGGACGTCGATGCCCTTGGTGTAATCAAGGCGGTCGACGCCGAGCAGGATGGTCGTGGGGTTGCCGAGTTCCTTACGGATCTCGGCGGCCCGCTTGCGGATCTCCCGGGAGCGGGCCATCGTGTCGAGTTCGCTGGAATCGATGGAGATCGGGAAGGCGCCGACCCGCACCGTGCGGAATCCCACCTGCACGACCCCGAACCGGGACCGGACACCCACGGTGCCCTTGCTGGTGGCCTGCCCGGCCAGTCGGCGCGCCAGATAGAGGAAGTTCTGCGCCCCACCGGGCAGATGGAAACCGATGAGGTCGGCACCGAGGAGGCCTTCGACGATCTCGGTGCGCCACGGCATCTGCATGAACAACTCGACCGGCGGGAACGGGATGTGCAGGAAGAAACCGATGCGCAGATCGGGACGGAGCATCCGCAGCATCTTCGGCACCAGTTGCAGCTGATAGTCCTGCACCCAGACAATCGCCCCGTGCGCGGCAGCCCTGGACGCTGCCTCGGCGAAACGTCGGTTCACCTCGACGTAGGTGTTCCACCATTCGCGGTGATACTCGGGCTTGACGATCACATCGTGATACAGCGGCCACAGGGTGGCGTTGGAGAATCCCTCGTAATATTCGGCGATCTCCTGCGTCGACAGGGGCACCGCCTGGATGCCGATGCCCTCGACCTCCGGATTGTCGTCGGAGTCGGCGATCCCGGACCAACCGACCCAGGCGCCGGTGTGCGAGCGCAGGATCGGCTCGAGCGCGGTGACCAGACCGCCGGGGCTGCGCTTCCAGCGCACCTCACCGTCCGGGCCGACCTCCTTGTCGACGGGCAGCCGATTGGCCACCACCACGAACTCCGCCCCGTCTTCGGGAGAGTCCGAGTGACCGGTGTTCGACGATGTGCTGTTCGGCCCCGCGTCGGTGGAGGTCACGACTCAGGCGTTCTCGCCCGGTGCGATTCCCAGCATCGACAGCAGCATCCGGCACTCGTCGGCGTCGGTCGCGTAGGCGGCGACGACGCGGCGGGCGGAACTGGCTGTCTCGTCGGCCACCGGCTCCAGCTCTTCGTCGGCGATGTCGGTGGTCTTGGCTGCAGCCATCATGTCCCTTTGGTCGGGCCCCGGTTCGCGGGGCGGACGCGGTCTCGTACTCGTTCGTCTGTGGGCGTCACGCTGTGCTCTTCCTTATGCCAGTGTGGCGTACGCGACAACCTTGCCCATATTACCCGTTTGGCGAAGGGCGACGACGGGGCGTCACCACACGTTGCGGTTGCCGCCGCGTCGCCAGCGCGCCGGACGCGCCCAGGCGGGGGCGGCGATTCGTGGGCGGCGCAGGGTGCGGGCGATGAACTCGCCGAGCGTGACCCCCGCGGCGAGGGCGCAGCCGACGCCCAACGCGCTTGCCGCCCAGGTCAGACCTTCCAGGGTCTGTTCGTTGAGAATGCCGTACAGACCTCGGTAGACGGCCAGGCCGGGCAACAGTGGCGTGATGCCGGCGACGGCGACCACCAGGGGTGGAGTGACGGCACGCCGGGCGAGCAGACCGCCGAGCATGCCGACGCAGACCGCGGCCATCCCGGACCCGATCACGTCGCCGACCGGGATGAAGGAGGAGCCCGCCACCACGCCGACGCCGATCATCCCGGCGACGAACGCGACGGGCAGGGCGCGTCGCTCGGCATAGCTGGCCCACGCGAAGGCGAGGGCGGCCACCGCGCCGGCCGCGACCCGCACCGGGACGTCGACGGCGGCGAACTGGGTGGATGTGGTGATCGTCGGCAGGTAGAGACCGGTGGTCTCCAGCATCCGCAGGGCCATGCCGACCCCGGCGATGATGCCGCCGGTCATCAGCAGCAGTTCGAAGAAACGCGCGACCCCGGTGATCGGCGCACCGGTGATGGCGTCCTGCACCGACCCCACCAACGACAACCCCGACAGCAGCACCACGATGCCCGCGGCGATCACCTGCGAGGGCAGGATCTCGATGCCGATGCGCTCCCCGCCCTCGAAGACCAGCGCGGCCGGCACCACGGCGATGAACCCGCCCGCCACCTGCTGGAAGAACACCGGCGTCCCGATGCGGTTCAGCAGCCGATTGATGGTGACGGTGACACCGGTGGTCACGAAGGCCAAGAGAGCCACCAGCGGTCCACCGCCGAGCAGGACCGAGATCCCGGCCGCCATCAGTCCCCAGGCGAAGGTCGCCACCTTGTACGGGTACGGGTGGGGTGCGGCGATGATCGCATCGACCATCCGGTGCGCGGTCGACGGTGCGATCGCCGAATCCCGTATCCGTCGGATCAGCCGGTCGACCTGGGCGAGCCGGGTGAAGTCCAGCGAGCGGTACTGCACCGTCTGCATGGTGGTGATCGGCGGCAACGTCGCGCCGCGTCGGGCACTGACCACGATGGTGTTGTAGGTGACGTCGACGTCGACGTCGTCGAGCCCGTAGACGCCGGCGACGAAGCGGATCTGGGTGGCGGTGTCGATCGCGCCGGTGCCCGAATCGAGCAGCACCGCACCGATCTTGGTGGCCAGATCGAGCACCTCGGTGATGGCCGCGACGTCGAACCGGTCGATCGGCCAGCGCGGCGCGACCATGATGCTGCCGGGCTCGATCGTGTCGATCGTGGCCTGGCTGGTGCCGATGAGGCGTCGGGCGGCGCGGCGGATATACTCGCGCAAGCAATGCCTCCTTAGCTCAGTGGTAGAGCACTCGCCTTGTAAGCGAGCGGTCGTCGGTTCAATCCCGACAGGGGGCTCGGATTCGGCCCGTTCGGTGATCATGCCGGACGGGCCGATCATGTTGTGCGACGTTGTTGTCGCACCGCTGTGCGGCCTGCCCGGCGGCGATGTTTCACATCGTCCCGCGTGCAGCTGTGCGCGCGATTAGAGTTATCTCATGGCTTTCCATGTCGACTCCGAGGTCGGTCAGCTCAAGCAGGTCATTTTGCACAAGCCCGGGATCGAACTGCTCCGATTGACCCCGGCCAACGTCAAGAGTCTGCTCTTCGACGATGTGATGTGGGCGGAGAAAGCGCAAGAGGAACACGAACAGTTCCAGCAGATCCTGCGTGATCTGGGCGTCACCGTGTACCTGTACCAGGATCTTCTCGCCACCGCGCTGGCCCAGGACGGCGCCCGGGACGAACTCACGGCGGAGTTGGTCACCGAGACCCAGTTCGGTACCGAACTCGACGGTCCCCTGCAGCGACTCCTCGACGAGCGGGAGCCGGCGCAACTCGCCGAACTGCTCATCGGTGGGATCCTCAAGCGTGAGGCCGCGCCCTACCTGAAGGGTGTGTCCAGTCTGCTGCTCGACAGCCTGCACGACGACGACTTCCTGCTCGCCCCGTTGCCCAATCATCTGTTCCAGCGCGACAATTCGGCCTGGATCTATGAGGGTGTCAATCTCAATCCGATGGCCAAGCCGGCGCGGCAGCGCGAGACGATCAACTCGCGGCTGATCTACAACTTCCACCCGATGTTCACCGCGGAGGAGTTCGCGTTCTACAACGGCAACGACCCGATGCGCTACACACCGGCGACGATCGAGGGTGGTGACATCCTGGTGATCGGCAACCGCACGGTGATGATCGGGATGAGCGAACGCACCGCGCCGCAGGGTATCGAGGTGCTCGCCGAGAGCCTGTTCAAGGCGGGTACAGTCGACCGGGTGCTCGTCGTCGAACTGCCGATGGAGCGGGCGTTCATGCATCTGGACACCGCGATGACGCAGATCGATCGCGACGCGTTCAGCGTCTACCCGTATCTGCCCGAGACGCTGCGGTCCTACACACTCACCCCGCACGGTGACCAGGGACACTTCACCGTGACGGAGAACACCGAGTTGTTCGCCGCCGTCGCCGAGGCCCTCGGGGTGGACCGTCTGCGCGTCCTCAAGGCGCCGATCGACCGGCTCGAGGCGGCGCGCGCCCAGTGGGACGACGGCAACAACTTCGTCGCGGTCAGTCCGGGTGTGGTGATCGGTTACGAACGCAACGTCACCACCAACAAGTTTCTCGGCGACAACGGGATTCAGGTGATCGGACTGTCGAGTTCCGAGCTCGGCCGGGGTCGCGGCGGCCCGCGGTGCATGTCGTGCCCGATCGAACGCGACGCGTGATCGGGCGATGTCTGTGGTGTCCGATCCACCGTTGATCGTCGAGACGACGTCGGGGCCCTACCGCGGTGTCCGCGCGGGTGCGGTCGATGTGTGGCGCGGAATGCGTTATGCCGCACCGCCGGTGGGGGAGAACCGGTGGCGTCGGGCGCGGCCCGTCGACGCCCACGCCGAGGTGGTCGACGCGGACCGATTCGGTGCGGTGTGTCCGCAGCAACGACATCCGGTCATCGTGTTCGGTGACGACCCGGTGATGGACGAGGACTGCCTGTTCCTGAACGTCTGGGCTCCGGCGGTGCCGTCGGATTCGCCGCGGCCGGTGATGGTGTGGGTGCACGGTGGTGCCTATGTGTACGGATCGGGGAGTCAGCCGCTCTATGACGGGGCGCGGATGGCGGCCGAAGCCGGGATCGTCGTCGTCACCATCAACTACCGTATCGGCGCCTTCGGATTCACCGACCTGAGTTCGGTGATCGACGGAGCCGAACCCAACGCCGCGCTGTCCGACGTGCTGGCCGCGTTGACGTGGGTGCGCGACAACATCGCCGGATTCGGAGGCGATCCGGCGCAGGTCACCCTGGCCGGGGAGTCTGCGGGCGGCGGCATCGTCACCACCATGCTCACCGTCCCGTCGGCCCGCGGCCTGTTCCATCGCGCCATCGCGCAGAGTTCGCCCGCCACAACGGTATTCGACACCCAGCGGATGGTCGACGTCGCGCACCGGATTGACCGCGCGGTGTCGGGGTCGTTGGCCACCGCGTCGTCGTCGGCGGTGGTGACCGCGGGCATGCTCGCGTTTGCCCAAGTGCCGCAGAATGATCCGGGAGTGCTGGCGTTCGCTCCGGTGGTCGACGGTGACCTGGTCCCGCGGCATCCGTTGGACGTGTACCGGGCCGGTGAGGCGATGCAGGTGCCGCTGCTGATCGGCAGCAACCGCGACGAGTCGGCGGTGTTCCGGTACATGAAGTCACCGCTGATGCCCATAGACCTGTCGCAGATCCGGAAGATGTTCGAGCGCATCGCGATTGAGCAGCCGAACCTGTCGATTCCGGACGAGCGACGCATTCTCGGTGTGTATCCGCGACATCCGAAGGCCGCGGGCCTGGCGATTGCCCGCGATCTCGCGTTCCGGATGCCGGCGATCTGGGTGGCCCACGCGCATTCGGTTCGGGTTCCGGTGTACCTGTATCGGTTCGATTGGGCCCCGAGGATGTACAAGGTGCTTCGCCTCGGAGCCACCCACGGAACCGAGCTCAACTACATGTGGGGCAACCTGCCCACCGGATCGCGGGACATCACCTACAAACTCGGTGGGCGGTCGACGGGCGAGAAGGTCGCCGAGCGCATGCTGGATCGGTGGGGTTCCTTCGTGCGTGATGGCGTACCCGGCCATCGGGGTGGGACCGACTGGTCTGCCTTCTCGCCGGACCGGCGTACCTCGATGGTGATCTCCGCGCAGGACCGACCCGTCGACGGCCTCGACGATCGGATCGCGGCGGCGTGGGGAGATGAGGTCCTCGCCTTCCGATGACCGCGGCATGAGCCCGCGGTGACGTGAGTCACGTCCGGAGAAGTTGCCCCGGACGGTGAGACGTCGCTAATGTTCCGTCTCATTCGGTTCTCCTTACCGTGCGGTCAGGAGTCGGGGACCGGCCTGAATGTGTTTCGTCCGACGCGAATGATTCCGACACCGGGAGAACCTGTGCGTAGTGTGCTGCGGTCCATGCTGGCCGTCATCGTCGTCCTGTGTGCCATCGCCGCTGCGGCGGTGACCTCTGTCGCCGGTGTGGCCCACGCCGGTCCGCCGAACCGAACTCCACAGCTCGCCGAGGTGTTCAACGGGTATGTGGTCGGGACCTTCACCTCAGGTCGACTGGCCAGCCCGCAGGAGATCTTCGCGCCGCTGGTGTCCGACGACCCGTTCTATGTCGAGCCACGACTGCGTGGTGACGAACGCCCCGGGACGCTGCTGAAGGCCAAGAAGGTCGACGTCCAGTTCACCGGGTTCCGGCCGGGGAATCTCGACGCCTACGCGCTGATGTACGTCACCCGCGGACTCCACGACGAGGCCGACATCAGCACCGGCATCCTGATGGTCCCGCGCGACGGTCGCGACAATGCCGACCGGCCGATCGTCGGTTACCAATTCGCCAATGACAGCGTCGGAGCCTACTGCCATCCATCGACGATGTGGACCGGTCGTGATCCGCTCGACGGTGCGACGTGGTCGGCGCTCGGACCGTTGGCTCAGATGTTCGGCAAGGGCTACGCCGTTCTCATCAGCGACGTCGGCAACAACGCCGATCCCGATCCGCATGGCGTTTTCGCCGGAAGGTTCGGTGGCAACACGCTTCTCGACGGATTGCGCGCCGCGATCGCTACCTCTCCGGCGGGGCTGTCGGCGTCTGCGCCGATCGCGTTGTTCGGCGTTGCCGGTGGCGGTGTCGGTGCGGCCTTCGCCGCCGAGAATGCGGATCGGTACGCGCCCGAACTGAATATCCGCGGGTCCATCCTCGAGGGTATGGCCGTCAATCAGCGTAACTTCATCCGCGCGTCGGACGGTTCCATCGGATCCGGGTTCGCCTTCGCGACGCTGTTGGGTCTGGAACCGCGATATCCGGAGATGCGGATCGACGAGAAGCTCAGCCCGGCAGGCAAAGCCCTCGCCGACGTGTTCCGCACACAGTGCCAGACGCCGGCATACTTCGGCACCCCCTTCCTGCCGTTGTCGGTCTTGTTCAACGGCCGGAACCCCGCCGACATCCCCGAGTTCCAGCATGTCTATCGCGACAATCAGTTGGGCACCAGGGCACCCAAGGCGCCCGTGCTGATCGCATCGTGCGCCCGCGACGACTCGTTCATGTCGCTGGTTCCCGCTGCCGACGCCCGAGCCCTGGCCGCGACGTACCGCCGTGGCGGCACCCGCGTCGACTATCAGCCCACCGACTGCAGCATGCTGACACTCCTCACCAACATGTACCGCTGGGGTACAGACCTTTTCGGAATGCAGACCATCGACTGGATGAGCGCTCGCCTGAGCGCCTGAGGGATGGGTATCGCGTGCTACGCACCCTCACTAGAGGGCCGTCGAGCTGCGATACCTGTTCCCGGCATTCACATTTCACTGTGGACTTGTCAAGGTACCGATGCGGTCCCGGCCGGAGCCGGGTGCGGGTTGGTTGGTCTGTTATCTATCTGTGGGCGAGGGTCTTACCCCGTTGGTCGAGCCCTTGCCCGTCGGTCGAGCCGTGTCGTTTCGACGGAGCTCAACGCAAGGAGGCCCCGCAAGCCAAGGCTGGAACCGAATCATCATGCCGCACCCGGCAATCCATCCAACGTCATGGTCCGGCGGTGATACGACCGCAGCCACCTGCGTTGCGGGTCAACACTTTCCGGTGGAATCAACCACGGGTGGTGATCGGCTCCCATGACGACGTCCCATCCGTTATGGTGGACATCGTCATGACAGGCCGAACAGAGCAAAGCGCCGTTCTCCACACATGTTTCGCCGCCGTCAACCCAGTGGACGATATGGTGCGCCTGGGTCCGCGAGGGCGGTGCTCCACACTTGATGCACCCCTTATCCCGGTGCGCCAGGGCGCGTCGTTGGGCCCGGTTGAACAAGCGGATGGTGCGCCCGAGCGATAGTGGTACCTCGTCTTTGCTGACGATCATGACGCCGACGGTGGCGTCGCAGCACAGTTTGCGGGCGGTGGCTTCGGTGACCGATCCCATGAACTGCAACGACGCCAACGATGGTGTGCCGGTGGGGATGGTGAGGTTGACCAACTCGGTGGGCATGCGTGGTCCGTCGTCGCAGTGCTCGCCTCGGGCTGCGTGGGCGGCGGTGTCGAGGATGATCTCCAATGCGTCGGCACGCATCTGACCCGCGGAACGCGGATCGCGGGATCCGTCGGGTTGGGGTCGTGGCGCCGACAACACTTCGATCGCCGTCCTCAACTTCTCCCCGAGTACGGCGTGCAGATCGCCGGTGACCGTGAGGCGTCCATCATCGGAATCGTGGAAGTCCAGGGTGTTGATCGAACGGTCCTCAGCGGCGGGTAAACCGTCGGTGTCATCGGCCTGCTGATTTCCTCGGCTTTTGGCGTAGTCGCGGATTTCGGCGGGTGTGAACCCGGCGGTGGCGTGCCCGAGGAGGGCAATGCTGTGGGCGTCGCGTTCTTCGGTGGTGACGGGCTCGCCGGATCGTTTCTCGATGTGCGCCAATCCTCGGACAATGGCGTCGGCGTGTTCGGCCGAGAGCGTGCCCAGCGCGGTGTGGCGGTGCACTCGCTCGATGTCGGGTGTGGTGCCCAGTCGGATCATGCGAGACGCCGAGGCCGGGGCGACACCCCATTCGTGTAGTAGCTCTTGAAGTTTGCGGCCCTCGTTCTCTGCGACCTTGAGGTGATCGCAGAGTCCGACAAGCACACTCGCATGATGGTCGACGAGATTGCGGATGAGCAGGATGGCGTGCAGTGCGTGCTTTGCGTTGTCGCGGGTGAGGCTGCGGTTGGTGTAGTCGAGTTCGGATAAGAAGTCGATGGTGGTGTCAAGTTCCCCCGGTATCATGTTCACCACAGTACGCCGGATATCCGTTCGTGGCAAGGGTCAGTTTCGTGAATCCTGTTGCTGTGCATAACGTTTGGTCTGTGGATAACTCGTCGTCGACCGGATTTTTCTGTCGGTGGGGTGTGGTATGGGGCGTCGATTTCGCGGGAGGTGTTGTGGTGGTGAAGATTCCAGCGTTGGGTTGCGTGGTCTCGACTCGGACTTCGCTATCGCTCCGTCCGGCTCGACCGGCGGGATGGGGTCGGCTCGACCGGCGGGATGGGGTCGGCTCGACCGGTGGGGTGAGGTCGCCGCGACCGAAACTGGGTTGCTGTCAACGGAATCGAAAGCGCTGTCAAGGGAATCGAAAGCGCTGTCAACGTAATACAGAGCGCTGTCAGTGATGAGGAGAGCGCTGTCAGCGTGATCCAGAGCGCTGTCACCGATATCGAGAGCGCCGTCAGCGAAGAGGCGAGCGCTGTCAGTGGCGACATGGGAACGGGTCCGGATTGTCGGTGCGGGCGGCTACAGTGGCGGCATGTCTCGAGTACGGCTCAATGGGTCATCAGTTCTGCACGACGGTGGGTTTCCCTACAGCGCGACGGTGTCGCCGGGGTCGCTCATCTTCACCGCGGGTATCAGTCCGCTCGATGAAAACGGCGCGGTCGGCGCATTCGGTGATGTGGTGGGGCAGACGCGGATATGTCTGGCGAACCTCGCGGCCGTGCTGGGTGAGCAGGGCGCCACGTTTGCCGACGTCGCCAAGCTGACCATCTATGTGGCGGAACGACTTCAGGCCGATCTCTACGTCGCGTGGGAGGCGGTGGTCGCCGAGTTCGAGACCGTTCCTCCGGCAATGATGATGGGTGTCACCGTACTTCCGTACGACGGTCAACTCGTCGAGATCGAGGCGGTCGCCGCACCGCCGCACGGGTGATCATGACGCGTCCCAGAGTCACCGACCGCGCCCGCCGAAACCGGTTGCTACGCCGCCACCGACTGGCCGCCGACACACGCGCGACGTCCGTCGTCGAGACCGCCGAATCGATGGTCGGCCTGCATTCCACCACACCGTCGACCGTCTACCTCGCCGCGTGGGCGCGCATCGACGGATTTACGTCCGCATCGATGGACGACGCGCTCTACGTCGACCGGAGTCTGGTCAAGCAGTTGGCCATGCGCCGAACGCTTTTCGTGTTTCCTCGCGACCTCCTGCGGGAGGCGGTGGGTGCCGTGGGCCCCCGGGTGACGGCATCCGAACGCACCAACATGCTCCGCGATCTCCGCCGCAGCGAGTGGTGCACCGATCCCGACGGATGGATCGACGCGGCGCGCACGGCGGTCGCCGCCGAACTCGTCGACGGCGTCACTCTCACATCGTCGCAGATACGCGAGCGCCTGCCCGAGTTCAACCGGACGGTCATCGTGAGCCCGGGAAAGTCGTACGGCGGCACGAACCCGATGTTGCCGCGCATCATCAACATGATGAGTGCCGCGGGAGACATTGTGCGAGGACCCAATTCGGCGGGATGGCATATGTCGAGACCCTCGTGGTCGTCCATGCGGGATTGGCTCGGCGAGCAACTCGATCCGCCCGATCCCGCGACCGCGTATGCAGCGATGGTCCGTCGTTGGCTCGCGTCCTTCGGCCCCGGCACCGAATCCGACCTGGTGTGGTGGCTGGGTTCGACCAAGGCTGCGGTGCGGCAGGCGTTGGCGCAACTCGACATCGCCGAGGTCGAACTCGACGACGGCTCGGTGGGGTACGTCCTCGCCGAGGACGTCGTCTCGCCCGACGACGATGATCTCGAACCCCAGGCCGTCCTGCTGCCGGAACTGGATTCCACCACGATGGGTCACAAGATCCGCGACTTCTACCTCGGGCCACACGGCGAGCACATCTTCGATCGCAACGGCAACGGCGGCCAGACCGTGTGGTGGGACGGTCGCATCGTCGGTGGCTGGTACCGCGACGACGACACGAGCATCCGGGTGCATCTCTTCGAGAAGCTGCCCGCCGGCGCTCGTCGCGCCGTCGACGATCGGGCGGACGAACTGGCCACTTGGCTCGGTGGCGCCCAGATCCGGCCCGGCTACCCGGCCCCGTTCGTCCGCGGATTGCGAGAGCAGCGATGAGTTCTGCGATCCGAACCGGTCGGTCTCTGTACGGGGCCGCGGTTGTCACGCCTGCGGCCACCACGCATCGACGGTGAGGAGTCCGCCATGAACGACCAGTTGTCCACGCCCAAGAACCCGCAGGCGATGCCGCCGGTGGTCGATGACGCCGCCTGGCGCACGGCCCTCGACGACCTGCGTCGCCGGGAGAAGTCGGCCACCCGCGAACTCGACGCGATCGCCGCCCAACGACGACGCATGCCGATGGTCGAGGTCACCAACCACACCCTGACCGGCGCCGACGGCCCGATCAGCCTGGCCGAGATCTTCGACGGCCGATCCCAGCTGATCACCTACCACCACATGTGGAATGACGGCGCAGAGTTCCAGTGCCCCGGCTGCACCGGATACACCTCGCAGTTCACCCGGCTGGAGTTCCTCGACAACTATGACGCCCGATTCGTCATCGTGACCAACGGCCAGATCGACGAGGCGCTGGCCTACCGGCGTCGCGTCGGCAACCGGATGGAATGGTTCTCCGCAGCCGGCACCACCTTCGGGTCCGAGGTCGACGCCGCACCCGGCGAGGGATTCGCGATCAACGTATTCCTCCGCGACGGCGACCGGGTCTACCGCACCTGGCACACCAACGGTCGCGGCACCGAACAACTCGGTCACAGCTTCGCGCTGCTCGACGTGCTGCCGTGGGGCAGGCAAGAGGAATGGCAGGACTCGCCGGACGGTTGGCCGCAACGACCCACCTACTCCGGCTGGGCGGACTCGGCCGACATCGCGCACTTCTACGGAGAGGACTCCTGATGACCACCTCCCAAGCAGCCGAGACCATGGTCGTCTCGCGGTTCGTCGACGCCGCGCCCGAGGACGTCTTCGCGTTGCTGCGCGATCCGACGAGACATCAGGACACCGAGCCGTCGGACTGGGTTCGTGACGCCGTGGACACCGCCTCGCTCACCGAGGTCGGGCAGATCTTCGCGATGAACATGTACTTCGACAAGGCCGACGGGCACTACGTCGTCCACAACCGCGTCAGCGAGATCGTTCCCGACACCGACATCGCGTGGCTGCCGGGCGAGATCGACGACGCCGGTCGACACCGCCCCGGTGGATGGGAGTGGCGCTATCACCTCGCATCGGAGGCCGACGGCACCCGGGTCACCCTCACCTACGACTGGTCACGGACCCCGGAATCCGTGCGCGCCGACATCGGCGGCATGCCGCCGTTCGGACCGGAATTCCTGGAGAAGTCCCTGGCGGCGCTCGACGCCGCCCTCACGGCAGGCTGACGGCCGGCACCCGGACACACTCATCGCCGCAGGTCAGACCTCACAGAAAGCTCCCAGTCAAAGTCCAGGCTCATGGCAGACTGGAGGTGTGAGGTGATAGGCGTGAATGAATCTGGCCAGGGAGCGAAAGTCCTCGTCGTCGACGACGAGGCGAATATTCGTGAGTTGTTGTCGGTGTCGCTGAAGTTCCAGGGGTACGAGGTCGAGACCGCGGCGGGTGGCCCGGAGGCGATCGACCGGTGCCGCAACTTCAAACCGGACGTCCTCGTCCTTGACGTGATGATGCCGGGAATGGACGGATTCGGGCTGCTGCGCCGACTCCGCGCCGACGGTATCGCCGCACCGGCGCTGTATCTGTCGGCCAAGGACTCGATCGAGGACAAGATCAACGGCCTCACCATCGGCGGCGACGACTACGTCACCAAACCGTTCAGTCTCGAAGAGGTCGTGGCGCGTCTGCAGGTTCTGTTGCGGCGCAGCGGGTTCGACGAGCGCGCGAAAGAGACCTCGCGGGTCACCTTCGCCGATCTCGAACTTGACGACGAGACGCACGAGGTGTGGAAGGCCGGCAAGCTGATCTCGCTGTCGCCGACCGAGTTCACCCTGCTGCGGTACTTCATGGTCAACGCCGGCACGGTCCTGTCCAAGCCGCGCATCCTCGACCACGTCTGGAACTACGACTTCGGCGGTGAGGTAAACGTCGTCGAATCCTATGTCTCGTACTTGCGACGCAAACTCGACTACGGCGTCACACCACTGATCCACACGCTGCGCGGTGTCGGATATGTCATGCGGGAGCCGCGGTGACCGCTGGCCCGAGCGCCACGGTGCACTCCGGTGCACGAGGCCCGGCGTCGCACGTACGGTCCGGCACGGCATCCGCATCGAGCGCGGCGGCGGCAGCCCCGACTGTCACCGGGGCGAAACGCCTCCGCGGCGTGCCGCTGCGGATCTCGCTGGTCGGACTGACCCTCATCCTGGTGGCCGTGGGACTGCTGGTGTCCGGAATCGCCGTGACATCGGCGATGCGCTCAGATCTCATGTCGCGCACCGACCAGGGGCTGGTGTCGGCGACGGAGGGGTGGGCCAAACCCCGCAACCCCGACATGGGTTCCTCGCAGGGACCGCCGATCGGTCCCCGCCGTCCCCCCTCGCCCTACTTTGTGATGACGACACTCAATTCCGGTCTGGTGATCTCCAACGCTGCCGACTTCAGCGCCGAACCCGATGTCTCCGGCCTGACGGACTCCAACGTGGCGCCGACGACCGTCGACTCCGTCGGTGACGGGCCGCAGTGGCGCGTGGTCAAGACCACCGGACCGGACGGCGCGGCGATCGTCGCGACACCCCTGACCGACGTCAACAAGACCTTGTCGCGATTGATGTGGCTACAGTTCGGGATCGGGGCGGCGGTCGTCGCGGTGCTCGGCGTCTTGAGTTATCTGCTGGTGCGATCCAGCCTGCGACCGCTGCGCCGCGTGGAGGAGACCGCCCACGCGATCGCCGCCGGCAACCTCAACATGCGGGTGGCCCCCGGACCGCAGAACACCGAGGTGGGCAGTCTCTCGGCCTCACTCAACACGATGCTCGGGCAGATCCAGCACGCGTTCGCCACCACCGCCGCGTCCGAACAGCAGGCCAGGCAGTCCGAGGAGAAGATGCGACGATTCGTCGCCGACGCCAGCCACGAGCTGCGGACCCCGCTCACCTCGATCAAGGGTTTCGCCGAGTTGTACCGGCAGGGCGCGGTGTCCGACGCGGGCGACGCGATGCGCCGCATCGACGACGAGGCGGGCCGGATGACCCTCCTCGTCGAGGACCTCTTGATGCTCGCCCGGCTCGACGCGCAACGTCCGCTGCTCTCCGAACCGGTGGACATGCTGATGCTCGCGACCGACACCGTGCAGGCCTCGCGGGCGGCCGCGCCGGATCGCGACATCCGGTTGCAGGTCATCCCATCGGCCGAACCTCCTGTGGTGCTGGGTGATTCGGCCCGGCTCGTGCAGGTGATCCGCAATCTCGTCAACAACGCGGTGATGCACACCGCCGACGACGCATCGATCACCGTCGGAGTAGGCGTCGACGAATCCCCCACCGGCAACGGCGATGTCGTGGTCACCGTCGCCGACACGGGGCAGGGCCTGAACTCCGATGAACGTGCCCGCGTCTTCGAACGCTTCTACCGCAGTGACAGCTCACGCTCACGGGGTGAGGGCAGCGGTGGCAGCGGTTTGGGGTTGTCCATCGTCGCCGCACTCGTCGGTGCGCACGGAGGTCGCGTCGGCGTGGACTCCACGCCCGGATCGGGTGCCTGCTTCTGGGTGCGGCTGCCGCGCCTGGCCGACTGAGGTGGCGGTTGCTCAGATCAACTGCCGTAGCCGGGCGAAGTCGGTGAGGTCGTCCCGGAAGCGGTCGAGGGTGACCAGCGTGTACATCCCGTCGATCTGACGGTCCGCCCAGAGTTGATGGATGCGACGCAGATCGGCCTGACGTGACTTCCAGCCGATCCCGTCGATCACCGCCAACACGAGTTGGCGTGGCAAACGTACCTCGGCCATCTCCTCGATCTCGCGGACCGCGTCGGTCAGCTTCGACCCGGTGGAATCGAAACCCTTTGCCGCGACCACGATGTCGGGTCTCGACGGATCGCCGACGATGAGATCGGCCGGCGCGGTGCGTCCGTTGCGGCCGGAGAACCGGGATCGCGTCGTGTAGTCGAGGCCGAGGTCGCGGGCGATGTCCTCGATCTCGTCTTCGATCCGGCGGCCCGACGCCCCGGCCCGGGTGGCCGTCAGGCGGGTACCCGCGCGGGCGACGAGTATGTCGGCGAAGGAATAGGTCCGGTGCATCTGCGCCGCCAGCATGCGGACGAGATCGAACTCCTCGTCGAGCCAGGTCACCAGTTCGACCGGACGGCTGCGCGCCAGGCCATGCCAGCCGGACGTGTCGAATCGGTCGCGCAGCACATTCTTCAGCTTCTCCTGCGACAGTCCGATCGCCAGACCCAAGACCGGGACGTCGCCGGGATTCTCCCGGACCCACGCGGCGAGGCCGGCGATATCGGTGTCGAGGAGTTCGCCGAGACCGGCCGTGGCGGCCGCGATGTGCTCGGCCTCCGGCGTCGACGCCGTCGGGTCCACGTGAGACGTCAAGCGTCCCAATGTCTTCAGGTACTCGTCGAAATCCGGTGCGTCGGCCATCGCGGTCAGTCGCGTCCGATGAAGAGGTACTCGTTGACGTCGCGGCGGGTGGCGGCGGCGTGCGTGCCGAAACTGTACTTGTGGTCGATCGCGATCACCTCCACCGACGGTTTCACCTTGCCCAGCAGGTCGGTGATGCGATCGGCGTCCGGCAGGGCGTTCGACGAATAGGACAGCACGATCGCGCCGGCGTCCTGGAAATGTTCGAACGTCCGCACCAGGGCGTCCTCGATGGTCCGCTTGTAGGCAAACGGGGTGAACCGCTTCGGCAGTTTCTTGGTCTTGGTGTTCTCCATGATGGTCATGCCCTGCCAGTACGCCGACAGACCCTCGAGGAAGTGATAGCGCTTGATGTAGTCGTTGTCGTCGGTGGGCGGGGCGTAGGGCGGATCGAGATACACCAGATCCGGGGCGCCCCCGAGGGCCGCGGTGGCGTCGAAGTCGAAGACATCGCCGCAGGAACTGTGATGGCGCAGACCGTTGCTGAACACCGTCGCGTTGTACTCGGCGGCCGACCGGAGACGGAAATGATCACGTAACGACATCCGCAGATCGCGTCGGCCGTCGGCGTAGCGAGTGGAATCGGTGAAGGTGAACACGCCGCGTGGCTGTTTGCGTGCCGCCGAGAGCACCAGCGCCGCGATGGCCAGGTCGCGTCGATAGCCGCGCAGCCGATCGATATGCGACCACGCCGAATCCAGGAAAGCGCGGTCGTCGGCGTCGAAGTAGAGGCCGTCGAACGTCGAGGAGATGAAGTCGCGGTCGTCGGCGGGGGGACCACAGATCTCCTCGATCAGATCGGGTTCGAGCCGCACCGAGGAGTTGGCGACCGTCGCGCGCGTGATGATGTGCGGAAAGTTCAGGAAATCGTTGCTGGCCACAGCAAAGCCCTGCGCCTTGAGTAGGTACGAGACGACACCGGAGCCGGAGAACGCATCGACCGCCGTCGCGCCGCCGATCTCGGCGAAGGCGCGTTCGAGGTGCGGGAGCAGTCGGTACTTCGAGCCCATGTAGCGAAGCCGCGGGAAGCGCTGCGCCGCATCGACGATGTCGACGGAAGCGGCGGGCGCACCACGGGCGGGATCGAAGGCTCGGCGACTCACAGCACACAGGATGTCACGGACCTCCGACAACAAAAGATCAACACGTCGGTGAACTCCGGTCGTCGTGGTGAGACGAACGCCCCGAACATCGGCCCCAACACCACTGTCGGTGGGGTGTCCGGCCCTAGACTGTGGGTCATGTCGTCGGTATTCACGAAGATCATCAACGGAGAACTGCCCGGTCGATTCGTCTGGCGTGACGGTCAGGCCGTAGCCTTCCTGACCATCGAGCCCGTCACCCCCGGCCACGTGCTGGTGGTGCCGCGCAAAGAGGTCGATCACTGGGAGCAGATGGACACCGCGTCCTTCACCCACCTCGCCGACGTCGCGCAGAAGGTGGGCCGTGCCGTACGGGAGGCCTTCGACGCACCGCGCATGGGCCTGCTGATCGCCGGCCTCGAGGTACCGCACGTGCACATCCACGTGTTTCCGGCGTTGAGCATGGACACCTTCGATCTCGGCAACGCCCGCAAGGACATCACCCCGGAACAACTCGACGCCGACGCCGACAAGATCCGGGCGGCCCTGCGCGCCACCGGCTACACCGAATACGTCGACGACTGAGGCGAAGCCCCGCGGCTCACCTGATCACTGACAGCGCTCACCTGATCACTGACAGCGCTCGGTGATCCCGCTGCGTGGCGCTGTCAGCACCGTCGAGAGCGCTGTCAACGGTGGAGAGGGCGCTGTCAGCGATGCGGCGGGCGCTGTCAGCGCGCTACACCGTCCGGTGAATCAGTAACGGCAACACCGCGGTTGCGCCGGACTCCCGGAGCAGTGCGGCCGCCAGGGTGATCGCCCAACCGGAGCGGGACTCGTCGACGACGAGCAGCACCGAACGGCCGGCGACCTCGGTGGGCGCCGGCCCGAGATGGTCATGCCAGTACCCCGCCTCGACGGTGCCGGGGGCATCGCGCGGCGGCGGGTCGCCCAGGCGCACCGGCAACGACGTGCCGTCGCGCTTGCCGACGCGACACAGGTACGCTGCGACGTCCTCGGCCAGGGATGTGCCGCCCAGGCGCAGTGAGCAGATGACCTCCGGGCGCAGACCCGATTCGCGACCCCACGCCGCCAGCGTGGCGACCGCCGCATCGCCCAGATCGGCCACCGCCTGCTCGTCATGATCGCGGGCCGCGGCCAACAGATCCGTCCATTCGGGCGCATCGGCGTGCGCCAGCACCCGCCCGGGTTCGGCGGCCGCCGCCGCCGCGATCCGTCCGCGCCGCCCGAAGTCGTTCTTGGCCGGCCACATCTTGCGTGGCTCGAGCACCTGGGCCGCTTGTCGTAGCGACGCGGTGATCGACCGGATCACGGTGGCGTCGACATCCGCGGCGAGCGGGTCGGTGAGATGTCCCAGGCACACCGAACACCGGCCACACGGCTCGGCCGCCGGATCGTCGAGTGACTCGGTGAGCAACTGCATGAGGCATCGACGGCCCGCCACGTAGTCGCGCATGATGTCGGCCTCGCGGCGTCGAACGGCAAGCACACCGTCGTAGTGCGCGGCGTCGAAGGTCCAATCCCGCCCCGTCGCCGACCATCCGTCCGGGCCGCGTTCGGTGGCGCCGTCCACTGCGAGTTGCTTGAGCATCAACTCGATTCGGCCACGACGCTGACCGGTCTGCGCCTCCAACGCCACCACGCTCATCGGTTCGGGCGACGAGTTCAACGCGTCCAGCACGGCCGCCATCCGCGTCGGCTCCGGAATGGTTGAGGTGGCAAAGTGCTCCCAGATCCGCGCGTCGGTGGCCGAGGCGAGCAGCATCACCACCGCGTCGTCGAGCGCACGCCCGGCGCGACCCACCTGCTGGTAATAGGACACCGGCGACGGCGGCGAACCCACATGGACGACGAACCCCAGATCGGGTTTGTCATATCCCATCCCCAACGCCGAGGTGGCCACCAACGCCTTGATCTCGTTGCGCAACAACGCATCTTCGAGTCGATGACGGGTATCGCCCTCGAGTTGCCCGGTGTAGGCCGCGACCGGGTAATCGTCGCCGTGCACCGCGCGGATGGCGCCGACGAGGCGATCGGCGTCGGCGACGGTGAGCACATACACGATGCCCGACCCCGGCAGCTCCGGCAGATACTGCGCCACCCAGCCATACCGCTGAATCGGTGACAGTCCGTCGATCACGTTCAGATGCAACGACTTCCGCGCGAGGGAACCACGCAACACCAACGTCTGCCCACCGAGTTGCGCGGCCACATCCGCGGTGACCCGCTCGTTGGCGGTGGCCGTGGTGGCCAGCACCGGTGTCGCCGGATTCAGCGACTGCAACACATCCGAGACGCGCCGATAGTCGGGCCGGAAATCGTGGCCCCAGTCGGAGATGGCATGAGCCTCGTCGATCACCAGCAAACCCAGGCGCCCGGCCATCGCGTCGAGCACCCGGCGCCCGAATCCGGGATTGGCCAGCCGCTCCGGTGACACCAGCAACACGTCGATCTCGCCCGCCCGCAACGACGCCTCGATCTCATCCCACTCGTCGATATTCGACGAGTTCAGCGTCGCCGCCGTCAACCCGGCTCGCCCCGCCGCCGCCACCTGATCACGCATCAACGACAACAACGGCGAAACGATGAGAGTCGGCCCGCTCGCTGCGCTCCCGGCGCCGGGCAGAGTCGGCCCGCCCGCCGAATCGCGCCGGAGAATCGCGGTGGCCACCCAGTACACCGCCGACTTCCCCCACCCGGTGGCCTGCACCACCAGCACCCGGGCCGCCGGCCGGGTGGTCAGCGCGGTGATCGCCTCGAGTTGGTCGTCCCGCAGGCGCGCGTCCGGACCGGCGAGGCTGGTGATCACGGCATCCGCGATGGCAGCGGCGGTATCAGACAGTGCGGTTCCCGACATGCGCCTAAATCTATCGTCATGCTCCGACATCGCCCTGACCTGCGTGGATCGGGCATCGTGGGCGCCGTTCGACGCTGGTGGCGGCTCACAGGAGACTGGCAGCTTCGGCGCAGAGTGGCCCCAGGGGGCGAGCCCAAGCTTGTAGCCATGACCACAGAAGCGCTTCCGCAGGCCGCCGCCCCGATCACGGTGGTCGCCGACAGTTCCGCACCAGCTCCGGTCCTCGACATCGTCGTCCCCGTCTACAACGAGGAACTCGACATCGCCGAGTGCCTGCATCGTCTGCACGAACATCTCCGCGTCAACGTGCCGTTCGCCGCGCGGATCACCGTCGCCGACAACGCGAGCACTGACTCGACCGTCGCGATCGCATCCCACATCGCCGACGAACTCGACGGCATCCGCGTTGCGCACCTCGACGAGAAGGGGCGCGGCCGGGCACTCAAGGCCGTGTGGAGCCGCAGCGACGCGCAGATCGTCGCCTACTGCGATGTCGACCTGTCCACCGACCTCAACGCGTTGATGCCGTTGATCGCGCCGCTGATCTCCGGACACTCCGACGTCGCCATCGGCACCCGACTGTCGAGGGACGCCCGCGTGGTCCGCGGCCCCAAACGCGAATTCATCTCGCGTTCCTACAACCTCATCCTGCGCACCACCATGCGGGCGAAGTTCTCCGACGCCCAGTGCGGATTCAAGGCCATGCGCACCGACATCGGGCGGCAGGTGCTGCCCTACGTCGAGGACACCGGCTGGTTCTTCGACACCGAACTCCTGGTGCTCGCCGAACGGATCGGGCTGCGCATCGCCGAGGTTCCGGTCGACTGGACCGATGACCCCAACAGCACCGTCGACATCGTGTCCACCGCGGTCGAGGACCTCAAGGGATGCGCCCGCGTCGGCTATGCGCTGAGCACCGGCCGGCTGCCGATCGCCGAACTGCGCTCCACCATCGGTCGGGAACGTGCCCCCGGACCCGCCCTCGACGGCGTCCCGCACGGCATGGTCGGTCAGCTCGCCCGGTTCTGCGTCGTCGGAGTCGCCTCCACCGTCGCCTACGCCGTTCTATACCTGCTCCTGCATTCATTTCTTGGCGCGCAGGTGTCGAACTTCGTCGCGCTCGCGGTGACGGCCATCGCCAACACCGCGGCCAACCGCCGGTTCAGCTTCGGCGTCCGTGGACGTGAGGATGCGGTCAAGCACCAGTTCTTCGGCTTCGGCGTCTTCCTGTTCGGGTGGGCGGTCACGTCGCTCTCGCTCGTCGCATTGCACTACTTCGCGCCCGACGCCGGCAAGCACATCGAACTGCTCGTCCTGGTGATCGCCAACCTCGTCGCCACCGCCACCCGATTCGTCGGGCTACGGTGGGTCTTCCGATCACACATGCACCGCCCCGCGCCGCAACCGGCCCAGTGAGAGAGATGATGAGTCAACCCGATTCACCCGAAGAGTCCGACAATTCCATCGCCACAACCGAATCGGCAGACGTCACCGAAGATGCCGCGGCCCCGGAGAGTTCCTCCCGGGGCCGTGGCCCTGTTTCGGTGCCCGCCGATCCGCCGACGCTGTGGAAGTGGTTGTCGCTGGTCGCCCTGATCGTCGGCACCGCGCTGATCAATCTCTGGAACCTGTCGATCAACGGCTGGGCCAACTCGTTCTACGCCGCGGCCATCCAGGCCGGCTCGCAGTCGTGGAAGGCCTGGTTCTTCGGCTCGTCGGATATGGCGAATTCGATCACCGTCGACAAACCGCCTGCGTCGCTGTGGATTCCGGGTATCTCCGTGCGGATCTTCGGCCTTAACAGCTGGGCGATGCTGGTGCCCAACGCCCTGATGGGTGTGGCCGCGGTGGCGTTGCTGTACTGGATGACCCGCCGGTATCTCGGGCACTGGGCCGGCATCCTCGCCGGTGTCGTTCTGGCGTTGACGCCGGTGGCGGCGATGATGTTCCGCTTCAACAATCCCGAGGCGCTGCTGGTCCTGCTCATGGTGGCGGCGACCTGGGCATGTCTTCGGGCCTGTGAGGACGGTCGTCTGCGCTGGATGATCCTGACCGGCGTCTTCGTCGGATTCGGTTTTCTCACAAAGCAATTGCAGGTGATGCTGATCGTGCCGCCGCTGGCGCTGACGTATCTGGCATTCGGGCCGGGCGGGTGGCTCAAGCGGGTGTGGCATCTGTTGGCCGCGCTGGCCGCGATGATCGTGTCTGCCGGCTGGTGGATTCTCACGGTCGAGTTGTGGCCGGCGTCGTCACGTCCGTGGATCGGTGGCTCGCAGAACAACTCCATCCTCGAACTCACGTTGGGCTACAACGGTTTCGGTCGTCTCAACGGGAACGAGCGGGGCAGTGTCATGCCCGGTGGTGGGAACCGTGGGTACGGTGCCTACGCCGACGGAATGGGCGGAATGGGCGGTCCCGGTGGATATTTCCCCGGCGGTCCGGGCGGCCGCGGCGGCCCGGGTGGCGGAATGTGGGGAGAGACAGGCATTCTGCGGATGTTCGAACCCGCCCAGGGTGGACAGATCGCCTGGCTGATCCCGAGCGCGTTGATCCTCGGCATCGGCGCTCTGGTGATCATCGGTCGCGCCGCGCGTACCGACATGCGCCGCGCCTACCTGTCGGTCTGGGGCCTGTGGCTGATCGTGACGATGGCCGTCTTCAGCTTCATGGCCGGCATCTTCCACAGCTACTACACCGCGGCACTGGCGCCGGCGGTCGCCGCCGTGCTCGCCGGTGGCGGTGCCGTGGCCTGGCGCGCCCGGGCCACCCTCTGGGTGCGAATCCTGCTGGCGGCGGCGGTCTGGTTCGCCGCCATCTGGGGATTCGTGCTGCTCGACCGCTCACCGGACTTCGTTCCGTGGCTGCGGTGGATCGTACTGTTCCTCGGTCTCGTCGGCGGCGCGGTCATGCTCATCGCGCATCGCGCCTACCTCGGTGCGGTCGCGGTGGCGCTGTCACTCATCGCGGCGCTCGCCGGACCGCTGGCCTACACCGTCGACACCATCACCACCGCCAAAGAAGGCTCGATCATCTCGGCCGGGCCGACCGTCGAGGGCGGTGGACCGGGCGGCTTCGGCGGACCCGGGCGTGGCGGTAACCGCTGGACCGGGGGCCAACAGAACGGGAGCCAACAGAACGGGAGCCCACAGAACGGCGGCCAACAGAACGGTCAGATGCCGGGCATGCCGCCCGGCGGCTTCGGCCAGGGCCAGATGCCCGGCATGCCCGGTGGTCAGGGTGGCCAGGGTCAGGTGCCCCGCGGCTTCGGCCAGGGCCAGATGCAAGGCAACCAGATGCCCGGTGCAACGGGCCAGGGCGGCGGCTACACGGGTATGGGCGGCATGAACGGCCCGGCCGGCGGCCTCCTGATGGGCTCGAAACCCAGCGCCGAAATGGTCTCGACGTTGCAGCGCAACGCCGATCAGTTCACCTGGGTGGCCGCCGCGATCGGATCCAACACCGCCTCCGGCTACCAACTCGAGACCGGGTACTCCGTCATGCCGATCGGCGGCTTCAACGGGACCGACCCGTCGCCGACGCTCGCCCAGTTCCAGAAACTGGTGGAGGAGAAGAAGATCCACTACTTCATCGCCAGTGGTCGGGGCATGATGGGAGGCGGCTCCGAGGGCACCTCGTCGCAGATCACCGAATGGGTGGAGCAGAACTTCACCTCGTCGATCATCGACAACGTGACGTTGTACGACCTGACCGCGCCGAAGTGATTGGCTAAAGTGCCGATGTGGCACTTCGAATCGGGCATCGTCTCACCCGCATGACCGGTCGCGACCCGCTCCAGGAGGAGCGGGCCGCGACCGGGTTGGAACTGTTCTACGACCTCGTCTTCGTGGTCATCTTCTCCCTCGCGGGCACCCAGATGGCCCACTACCTCGCCGAAGGGCACTACCGCACCGCGGTTTTCGGCTACGTGCTGTGTACCTTCGCGGGCATTTGGGCGTGGATCAACTTCAGTTGGTTCGCCTCGGCCTTCGACACCGACGACTGGTTCTTCCGGTGCGTCGTGCTCATCCAGATGGTGGGCGTGGCGATCCTGGCACTGGGCGTCGCCCCCGTGTTCAGCTCGATCGATCACAACGAGCACGTCGACATCAGGGTGCTGGTCATCGGCTACGTGGTGATGCGCGTCGGACTGCTCACCCAGTGGATACGTGCCGGCCTGCAGAGTCCCGAGTATCGGAAGACCTGCTTCACCTACGCCACCGCGGTGCTCGCCGCACAGATCGCCTGGGTGATCGTCGCGATCATCCCTCTCGCACTGTGGCCGACCATCGTGGCGATCCTGGTCTGTGCACTCATCGAACTGATGGGCCCGGTGATCGCCGAGACCCGCGTCAAGCCAACCCCGTGGCATCCGCATCACATCGCCGAGCGCTACTCCCTGCTGACGATCATCACCCTCGGTGAGGGGATCGTCGCGACCGTCGCGGTGTTGCAGGCAGTCGTCGAGGAACAGGGGTGGTCGGTCGAGGCGGCGGTGTTCGGACTCGCGGCGATGGTCGTGACCTTCGGCATGTGGTGGATCTACTTCACCGTTCCGATCGGCGACGCCCTCCACGCTCATCGGGACAAGAGCTTCGGCTTCGGCTACGGCCACCTGATCATCTTCATGTCGGCGGCGGCCACCGGAGCCGGATTGGAGGTGGCCGCACTGTGGAGCGAGCACGAGGCCAGCATCTCCCCGGGTGCGGTGGTCGCCTGCGTGGCGGTGCCGCTGGGCATCTACTGCCTCGGCATGCTGACCCTGTACAACTACCTGCTGCCCTTCGAGCCGGTCACCGTTGTCGGTGGGGTCAGCGTCCTGGTCCTTCTCGTCGCCGGGGTGTGGATGGCCGCGGCCGGTGTCTCGCTGATCGCCGCGGTGGTGGTGATCGCGCTCGCACCGGTGTCGATCGCGGTGATCGACGAGATCGCCGGGGTGCCGCGGCGGGCCCACGCCCTGCGTGACATCGGCGTCGACGTCGAATGACGCCGGCCGCTAGAGTCATGGACGTGCGCGTACTCGTGATCGGCTCGGGCGGCCGCGAACATGCCCTGCTCCTGCGACTCGCCGACGACCCGTCGGTCACCGATCTGCATGTCGCGCCGGGTAACGCCGGTACGGCGACGGTGGCCACCAACCACACCGTCGATGTCACCTCGTCCGACGATGTGGTGGCATTGGCCACCTCGATCGCCGCCGACCTGGTGGTCATCGGCCCCGAGGTTCCGCTGGTGCTCGGCGTCGCGGACGCGTTGCGGGAGAACGGATTCGCTACCTTCGGTCCGTCCCGGGAGGCGGCCCGGATCGAGGGCTCCAAGGCCTTCGCGAAAGACGTCATGGCCGCTGCCGGGGTGCGCACGGCGCACGCCGAGACCGTCGACAACCCGGCCCACCTCGACGCCGCCCTCGACCGCTTCGGACCGACCTGGGTGGTCAAGGACGACGGCCTCGCCGCCGGGAAGGGCGTGGTGGTCACCGCCGACCGCGCCGCCGCCCGCGATCATGCCGCCGAATGTCTCGAGAGTGGGCACCCGGTGCTGCTGGAGAGTTTCCTGGACGGTCCCGAGGTCTCCCTGTTCTGTCTCGTCGACGGGGAGACCGTGGTCCCGCTGATCCCCGCGCAGGACCACAAGCGGGTCGGCGACGGTGACACCGGACCCAACACCGGTGGCATGGGCGCCTATACGCCGCTGCCGTGGCTGCCCGACGAGGTCACCCGGCAGATCGTCACCGACGTCGTCGAGCCGGTCGCCGCCGAGATGGTGCGACGAGGCTGTCCGTTCAGCGGGCTGCTCTATGCCGGCCTGGCGATCGGCGCCGACGGCCCGGCCGTGGTCGAATTCAACTGTCGTTTCGGCGATCCGGAAACCCAGGCGGTCCTGGCATTGCTGAAATCCCCGCTGGGACAGGCGCTCAAGGCGACCGCCTCCGGAACGCTTGCCGACCTGCCGCCGCTGGAATGGGCCGACGGGTCCGCGGTGGTCGTGGTGATCGCGGCCGAGAACTACCCGTCGACGCCGCGCACCGGCGACGTGATCACCGGTGCCGACGGCGAGGGAGTTTTGCACGCCGGTACCAAACGAGACGCCGACGGAGAGGTCGTCTCCGCCGGCGGTCGTGTGCTCGGGGTGGTCGGGGTGGGCGCCGATCTGGCCGCGGCGCGGGCGCAGGCCTACGATCGGGTCGCCGGGATCAAGCTCCCCGGTTCCCATTTCCGGACCGACATCGGCCTGGCCGCGCTGGAGGGCCGGATCTCGCTTTAGTCGTCCGACCGGGCACCGTCGGCGTCGACCTGCTCACACGGCGGAGACTGTCGGGACCTCGAGCGCGCCGATGCGCGAGTTCGAGGTCGAGCCACCGTCGACCCCGAAGCGGGGACGGTGATTCCGCAACGATCGTCGATGACAGTGGGTCGATGGTGATCGTGGGGCCGAGTTCGGGCGTGAAGCCGAAGATCTTGCCAAAAGCGTTGCGGAACAGCGGAATATGGTTGCCCCGATGACTTTCGGGTACTTCGATTCCGCTCAGCCAGGTGTCGACGACTCCGGCGAAGCCGATCTCCCGCCACCTGTCGAGCATGAGTTGCGGCAGACGGTCACCGAATTCGTCGTGGTACCGCCGGGGAACCGGACGTGGATCGATCGGATCTCCCCAACGGGACAAGAGCTCAGCAACTCCGAAGGCACTGGCTGTCTTCCTTCCCGCCGGGTTGACGTCGTGCAGACCCCGGACGCCGTCGACGGCCGGGGATGGATTCCCCGGCCGTCGACGAACATCGTTGACCGCGTGGTTATCCGCCGATTCCGGCGGATTGATGCCGGCCGTCGCACCACTGCTCCGGTGGGACCGTCGCGCGGACGTCGTCGACATGTGCGCCGCAGCCGTCCCAGGTGATCTTGCCGCAAACCGCACATCGCACCGGGTAGCACATGTCAGGCGCTCCCTTCGGCCACCGGAACCCCGGCGTCGAGGGTTGCGATCGCCGCACGCAGCTTGGTCGCGGCGTCGGCGGCCACCTCGGGCAGTCCGGGTGCGTCCCGCAACTGCACCATCAGATCCGGGTTCATCGCCTCGACGATGACCGATCCCGGGTTGGTGGTGTCGTCGCGGACGACGACGTTGCAGGGCAGCAGCAACCCGATCTGCCGGTCGGCGCCCAGGGCGCGATGGGCCAGCGGCGGATTGCACGCACCGAGAATCAGGTAATTCTCGATGTCCTCGTCGAGTTTGTTCTTCATCGTTGCGGTCACGTCGATCTCGGTGAGGACACCGAAACCCTGTTGTGCCAACGCTTCCCGGGTGCGGGCGACGGCCTCGGCGAAGCCGGTGTCGGGCAGGGTGGTGGCGATCGCGATATCCATCGGAACTCCTACTCTCTGGATGGGCTCGCCTCAGGCGAGGGCGAGGAACAGTTTCTCAAGCTGTTCTTGGGTCATGGGCTCACCGGTGGCGTCGTCACCGGTGAGGCACTCGCGCAGGCCGGTGGCGACGATCTTGAAACCGGCGCGGTCGAGTGCCTTGGAGACCGCGGCGAGCTGGGTGACCACGTCCTTGCAGTCCCGCCCGTCTTCGATCATCGAGATCACACCGGCGAGTTGCCCATGTGCCCGGCGCAGTCGGTTGAGAACCACTGCGATTGCTTCGTCGTCGCCTACCATTGGCTGACCTTTCTGTCGTGCTGACTTGCATCCATCATACCCCTTGGGGTATGACTACCGGTCGCTCTGCATCAGTGGCTGAACGAGATGTTGGGCAGGATGCGGTTGAGCCAGCGCGGGGTCCACCAGGCGCCATGTCCGGTGATCCGGAGCAGCACCGGCAGCAGTACCAGGCGGATCAGCGTGGCGTCGAGCAACACCGCCACACCCAGGATGATGCCCATCTCCTTCGGTGGGAGCGGATCGGCCAACGCGAAGGTGAAGAACACCGCCACCATGACCGCCGCCGCGGCGAAGATGATGCGTCCGGAGTAGGCCAGACCGTCGATCTGGGCGGACCGCGGATCACCCGACTTCTCGTAGTGCTCCTTGGCCGTGGCCAGCAGGAAGACGGTGTAGTCCATGGCGATGGCGAAGATCATCGCGAAGAAGAACACCGGACCCCAGCCGTCCAGGAAGCCCTGGGGCTCGAAACCGAGCAGTCCCGCGCCGTGGCCGTCCTGGAAGATCAGCTTCGCGACGCCGAAGGCCGCGGCCGTCGACAGCAGGCTGACCAGGGTGCCCAGCAGGGCGATGACGGGCGCGCGCAGTGCGATCAGCAGCAACAGGAAGCCCAGGGTCAGGATCACCGCGACGATCACCGGGAACCAGTCGTTCAGCGCTGTCTGCAGATCGATGTTCTCCGCGGGGGCACCGCCGACCAGGGCATCGGCCGGCACGTTCTCGCGTAGCCGGGACAGGATGTCGTTCATCGAAGCATCCGACGGATCGACCGACGGAATGGCCTGCATCATCGCGTATCCGGAACCGTCGGTAGCGTTCTGGGGCGGGGTGACCATGGCGATGCCCTTGGTTTGCGCGGCCGCGGCGGCCGTCGCCGCGGCATCGGCCTGCGGCACGACGATCTGCAGGGCGCCGGGTGCTCCCGGACCCATGTTCTCGGCGACGATCGCATAGCCCTGGCGCACCGGGGCGCCGGAGGGGACGACGTTGATCGACGGCATCGCGACCTTGAGACCCAGAACCGGCAGCGCCAGCAGGATCAGGATGGCCAGCGAGACGACGGCGAACGGCCACGGATGACGATGCAGCAGTTCACCCCACTTGCCGAACAGGTGCGAGCGATGCTGTTGCTTGCGGGCCCACGGCAGTGATCCGGCGTTGACCTTCGGGCCCAGGGCCGCCATCACGGCGGGCAGCAGGGTCATCGTCGCGGCCAGGACGAAGATCACCGCCAGCATGATGCCGACCGCCATCGTGCGCACCGCGGGTGCGGGAACCAGTAGCACCGTCGACAGGCTGACCAGGACCGTCAGGCCCGACAGCAGAACCGCCTTACCCGCGGTGTCCATCGTCTCGGCGGTCGCGTGCTTCGGGGTGTCGTGATAGACCATCGCCGCACGGAACCGCGACACCATGAACAGCGCGTAGTCGATTCCCAGGGCGAGGGCGAACATCATGGCAAAGTTCATGGCCCACACCGAGATCGGTGTGACGGTGTTCAACAGGACCAGACCGCCGGCCGAGGCGACCAGCCCGGCGATGGTGAGCAGCAACGGAAGTCCGGCTGCGACCAGGGAACCGAATGCGACGACCATGATCGCCAGGGTGATCGGCCAGGAGAACATCTCCGCCTTGATCATTGCCTCGTGGTTGGCCTTGTTGAAGTCACTCCACAGCGCCGACGCCCCGGTGGGGTAGACGTCGATTCCGTTGCCGGACAACGCCGTCAGTGCTTCCTTGTGGTCGTCGACCGCCTTGACCATGGCGTCGGTGTCGGCGTTCGCGCCGATGATGACCACTCCGGTGTGCTCGTCTTGGCTGATCGTCATGCCCGGCTGCGGCGCGACGACCGCGGCGAAGCGCGAATCACTGTGTGCGACCTCGGTGATCTCGGCGATGACCTGCTGCACCGCGGGGCTCGAGATCTGCTGGTCGTCGGAGTGGATCACCACCTGGACCGCGGCCGAGGAGTTCCCGCCGAAGTGCTCCTGGGCGAGATCGCGCACCGCGACCGATTCCGACCCGTTGGCCTGCCATCCGGCGCCGGCCAGCGAGCTGAACACACTCGGTGCGGCCGCACCGAGTCCGATCACCAGGATCGCCCACACCGCGAACACCCAGCCGCGGTGGGTGGCGGTCCAGAGACCGAGCCGGGCCATCGGGCCGGGTGATGATGTCGTCGGGGTCGACGTCCCCGACGGCTCGGGTGCCGTCGGCGGTGGTGATTCGTCGAGCTCTTTGCTGGTGGCCACGTTCTCTCCTCACGAGCATACCCATGGGGGTATCGGATGGGTGTGGCCAACATACCCCTAGGGGTATCAAAACGGCAAGCCCAAGCCCGTACCTCGGACATGCGAGGGGAGAACGCGGCGGAGCGGGAAGCTCTGGGCCGATCAGGCGGACAGTTCTGCGGCTTCGGTCAACCCGCGACCGGCGCGATCGAACCACAGCGGGGTCACCGCGCGACCGTCGGAGACCAGGCACATCGACGCGCCCGGTTCGGTGACGTCGAAACGGTGGGTGGCCTCGGCCGGTCCCGGCGTCTGCCACCGGATGTGCCATCCCCGACGTGCGGCGAGTCCGTGGACCGCGACCCGGTGATCGCCGACCTCGACGTCGGCGAGGAGATCCGGCAGGGCCGCGACGAAGTCGGCGAAGGTGGGTTCGGGTAGAGCGACGTCGGTCAGCAGGACCACGTCGCGGCCGCCGTCGGGACGGACGACGCACATGTCGGGACCACGTCCGAGGAGCTGCACGGCCACCGCGCCGAGCGTCGTGCCGAGGGTGTCGAGGACGTTGCCGGTTGGGTGCTGCGGCGGTCCGATGGGCATCTCCGGAACCGACATCGCGGTGAGCCCGAGTCGTTCTGCGGCCCGGCGCAACTCCGCGGTGGACAGGTCGGTCGGACCCGCGTCGACGGCCCAGCCCCAGCGGGCCCTCGATGCGTCGGAGGCAAGCGTCGCCACCAGCGAGGCGTGCGTCTCGACGAGGCGCCGCGGGTCGTCGACGGAGGTGAAGACGACCCGCGTGCCGGTGAATGTCGCGGTGCACTCGCCCAGTTCGCGTGCCAGGAAGGCGTCGAACATGTCGCGTCGAAGCCGCGCGTACCAGGCGCCGCAATCGGCCACCGCGCGCAAACCGTCCAGATGCATGCCGCTCACGCTAATGCGCGTGGACCCGCCGCGGACCGGCTGTCGGGTGATCAACCGACCGGCGTCCGGGACGTTGCGCGGGCCGCGGATCGAGGCGCGGATCCACGAAAAGGGCGCAGTGGCGCAGATCACCCTGGCAGCATGGTCGCCATGACATCGGCGGCCACACCGAAGGGGACGAGGCGACGGTCTCAACTCATCGAGGCTGCCGGTTCCCTGCTGCTCGAGGGCGGTTTCGACGCCGTCCGGCACCGTGCCGTGGCCGATCGTGCCCAGATGCCGCTGGCATCGACCACCTACTATTTCGCCTCTCTCGAGGAGTTGATGGCCGAGGCCGCTCGTCAGGTGACGCGGGACGCCGACGAGGCGATCGCCGCCCGGGGTGCGGCGGTGACCCGTCGCCGACGCGGCGTCGGCGCCACCGCGGAGGTGCTGTCGGAGGTGTTCGTCGGCGTCGACACCCCGATCGAGGAACTCGCGGCCCGCTACGAGTTGATCACCCTCGCCGCGCGCTACCCACGACTGCGTGAGGTCGTCGAGGAGCGTCGGCAACACGTGTCGGCGTTGCACGGCGAGGTGCTCGAGAAGTCCGGGCGGCGATCGGAGCCGGAGCAGGTGCGATGGCTCATCGCGGTGGAGGATGGTGCGGTCGTCGGGACGTTGGGCTCCGGTGCCGAATCGCCGTTCGCGGCCGCACGCGCGGCACTCGGCGGTGTCGTCGATATCCTGGCACCTCGAAGATGAAGAGCAGCAACGATTGTCGTCGGGCACGGTGGCCGGGTCAGGGGAGGACATGGGAGAAGGTATGACGTATCGGATGCGACGGTGGGCCGTGACGGCGATGGCGGCGGCGTCGGTGGCCGCGGCCGGTTTGATCGGCGCCGGATCGGCGGCGGCGGCCCCGTCCGGGCAGGTGGATGCGGGTGTCCCCTTCTCCTCGGCCGTCTACGGCACCGGCTGCACCTATCAACTCGTCGTCCCGGTGAACGCGTCCGGAATGGTCTACTTCTGGGAGCAGGGCCAGGGACAGAAGCCGCTGTTCATCGGCAAGGCACAGGCCTACCAGCTCGTGGCCACCGTCGACTGGATTCCTCGGCACCAGGGCAAGCGCACGCTCTATGCGGTGCAGAACGGCGTCAAGGGTCCCGTTGTGACCGCACCCGTGCATCAGGGCTACGGCTCGGGCTGGGCGTGCTTCGCCCTTTAGTACCGCCGTGCTTCGCCCTTTAGTACCGCCGTGCTTTGCCCTTTAGCACCGCCGTGCTCGCCCTGTAGTGCAGCACTGCGCTCGCGGTTTCCGCTGATCGCGGCGTCGACACCAGAAACCACATACCAAACACCAGACACTAGACTGTTGACGTGCCGAAACCCGTCATCAGCAATGTCCTCGCGAGCCGCTACGCATCGGCCGATCTCGTCGAGATCTGGTCGGCGACCAACAAGATCGCGGCCGAACGCCGCCTCTGGATCGCCGTGCTGCGGGCCCAGCGCGACCTCGGCATCGACGTACCCGAGACGGCCATCGCCGATTACGAGCGGGTCGTCGACGACATCGACCTCGCATCGATCGCCGACCGCGAACGCGTCACCCGCCACGATGTGAAGGCGCGCATCGAGGAGTTCAACGCCCTGGCCGGGCATGAGCAGATCCACAAGGGGATGACCAGCCGCGACCTCACCGAGAACGTCGAGCAGCTGCAGATCCTGCAGTCCCTGCGGTACGTGCACGCCCACGGTGTCGCGGTGCTCGCACGCCTCGTCGAGCGGGCCGCGGAGTACTCGACGGTGGTGATGGCCGGACGCAGCCACAACGTCGCCGCGCAGGCCACCACCCTGGGCAAGCGATTCGCGTCGGCCGCCGACGAACTGATGATCGCGCTCACCCGGCTCTCCGAGCTGATCGACCGCTATCCGTTGCGCGGCATCAAGGGGCCGATGGGCACCAGCCAGGACATGCTCGACCTGCTCGACGGTGACGCAGGCAAACTCGCCGACCTCGAATCGCGGGTGGCCGGGCACCTCGGATTTGCGCGGTCGTTGACCTCGGTCGGCCAGATCTACCCGCGGTCACTCGACCACGACGTGGTCTCCGCGTTGGTGCAGGTGGCCGCCGGGCCGTCGTCGTTCGCCCACACCATCCGCCTGATGGCCGGCCACGAGCTGGTCACCGAGGGTTTCCAGCCGGGGCAGGTGGGGTCGTCGGCGATGCCGCACAAGATGAACACCCGCTCCTGCGAACGCGTGAACGGACTGCAGGTGGTGCTGCGCGGCTACGCCTCGATGGCCGCCGAACTCGCCGGCGCCCAGTGGAACGAGGGGGACGTCTTCTGCTCGGTGGTGCGCCGCGTCGCACTGCCTGACGCCTTCTTCGCCATCGACGGCCTGATGGAGACCTTCCTGACCGTCCTCGCCGAGTTCGGTGCCTATCCGGCCGTGATCGCCAACGAGCTCGACCGTTACCTGCCGTTCCTGGCCACCACCAAGGTGCTGATGGCGTCGGTGCGCGCCGGGGTCGGCCGCGAGGCCGCCCACGAGGCGATCAAGGAGAACGCCGTCGCCGTGGCCCTCGCGATGCGTGAGGAGGGTCGCGAACCCGACCTGCTCGACCGGCTCGCCGCCGACGACCGCATCCCGCTCGATCGGGCGCAGCTCGACGCCCTGCTCGAGGACAAGGAAGCCTTCGTCGGAGCGGCCGGCAGGCAGGTGGCCGACGTGATCGCTGCTGCGGAGAAGATCATCGGGGAGTATCCGGAGGCTGCGGCTTATAGCCCGGCGCCGATTCTGTAGGGCGAGTGGCGCTGCTCGACGGTGCCGCCGCGGTCACTGCTTCCTCACGCGGCACCTGCTCCTTTGCGCGATCATTGCACCGGGAACGTGAGTGTGGAGGCACCGCGTCGAGGACGCCTCGGGTGACGGGTTACGCCTCGGACGCCGAACTCGTCCCCTCCGAATGCCCCAACCGCCAGTCGGGCAGGGCCGCGTCCCGCAGTCGGCGTTTGAGTTCGGCGGCGTCGGGGAATCCACCGTCGGTCTTCCGTTCCCAGAGCTGTGTGCCGTCGACGTCGATGACGAAGATGCCGCCGGTTCCGGGTACCAGGGTCACCGAGCCGAGGTCGGCACCGAAGGTATTCAGCAGTTCACTCGCCATCCAGCTCGCGCGTAGCAGCCAGTTGCATTGAGTGCAGTAGGTGATGGTGACGTGCGGCCCGGCCATGCGGGTCAGCCTGTCATACCTCTAAGGTCGAAGCCATGCGGCCGGCACTCGACTCGTACACCCACATCGCCTCGGGCAAGGTGCGCGAGATCTACCAGATCGACGACGACACCCTGCTCATGGTGGCCAGCGACCGGATCTCGGCGTACGACCACATCCTGACCCCGACCATCCCCGACAAGGGACGCATCCTCACCGCGATGAGTTTCTTCTGGTTCGACGCCCTCGGGGTGCCCAACCACCTCGCCGGCGGACCCACCGACGAGCGCATCCCGGAGGGTGCGGTGGGCCGCTCCATGGTGGTGCGCAAGCTTCCGATGGTGCCGGTGGAATGCGTGGCGCGTGGATATCTCACCGGCTCTGGACTCATCGACTACCGGGCCACCGGCTCGGTGTGCGGGGTTGCGCTGCCCGACGGCCTCGACGAGGCCCACCGGCTGCCCGAACCGATCTTCACCCCGGCGACCAAGGCCGAGCAGGGCGACCACGACGAGAACATCAGCTTCGAGGCGGTGGCGGCGACGGTCGGGGACGGCCTCGCCACCGCGCTTCGCGCGGCCACCCTCGACATCTACTCGCGGGGTGCCGCGATCGCCGCCGACCGCGGAATCATCCTCGCCGACACCAAGTTCGAGTTCGGCCAGGACGCCGACGGCACCCTCGTCCTCGCCGACGAGGTGCTCACCCCCGATTCGTCGCGGTACTGGGAGGCGACCGGCTACACCCCCGGTCAGGTCCAGCCGAGCTTCGACAAACAGATCGTTCGCAACTGGCTGACCTCACCGGCATCTGGCTGGGACCGCGCCTCCGACACCACCCCACCCGCACTGCCCGACGACGTGGTGGCACGCACCCGGGCACGCTACATCGAGGCCTACGAATGGATTTCGCAGAAGTCCTTCACCGACTGGCCGCAAGGATAGGAGTTCAGTGAGCGACGCAGCATCGTCGACCGACACCGGCCGCAACGGCGCTCCGGCGGCGAAGAAGGTTCCCAAGGAACGCACGCACCACGGCGACACCGTGATCGACAACTACGAGTGGTTGCGCGACAAGGATGATCTCGAGGTGATCGCCTTCCTGAAGGCGCAGAACGAGTTCACCGAGAAGCACACCGCGCAGCTGGCCGGACTGCGAGCCGACATCTTCGGTGAGATCCGCTCCCGCACCAAGGAAACCGACATGTCGGTACCGTCGCGACGCGGCGGATTCTGGTACTACGGACGCACCCACGAGGGTAAACAATATGCGACGCATTGCCGTTGCCCGATCGTCGACGCCGACGACTGGACACCCCCGGAGGTGTCCGACTACGCAGCCCTGCCCGGCGAAGAGGTCCTGCTCGACGCGAACGCCGAAGCTGAGGGGTACGATTTCTTCTCGTTGGGCGCCCTGACCGTCAGCCACGACGGCAACTGGCTCGCCTACAGCATCGACGTCGTCGGTGACGAGCGATACACCCTGCGGTTCAAGGATCTTCGCACCGGTGAACTGCTGCCCGACACCATCGCCGACACCGCCGGCGGTGCGGTCTGGTCGGCCGACACCCGCCACGTCTTCTATCAGACCGTCGACGACGCGTGGCGTCCGGACACGGTGTGGCGCCACGACATCGGGACCTCCACACCCGACGTCAAGGTGTTCTACGAACCCGACGAACGCTACTGGGTCGGCATGGGGACCACCCGCAGCGACAAGTACCTGATGATCGCCGTCGGATCCAAGATCACCTCCGAGTGCTTCGTCCTCGCCGCCGACGATCCGACCGGCGAATTCCGCAGCGTCGCACCACGAGTCGACGGTGTCGAGTACAACGTCGAACATGCCGAGATCGGTGGCAAGGACTACTTCCTCATCGTGCACAACGACGAGCGTGGTGGTGAGAAGAGCGAAGACTTCGCCATCGACATCGCGCCGGTCGATGATCCGTCCGCGCGCACCGAGTTCATCGGACACCGACGCGGCATCCGGATCGAGGACATCGACGCCTTCGGTGACTACCTGGTGCTGAGTTACCGCGCGGATGCACTGCCCCGGGTGTCGATCGCCGACCTCCGTCGCATCGACGGCATCCCGGTGGCGGAGGACTTCATCGAGGTCGCCGTCGCCCAGGAACTGTTCTCCCTGGGCCTGGCCGGTAACCGTGAATGGGCCACGCCGCGACTGCGTTTCGGATACGGCAGCTTCATCGAACCGTCGGAGTTGTTCGAACTCGACGTCACCACCGGCGAGCGTGTGCTGCTCAAACGGCAGCCGGTGCTCGGTGATTTCGACGTCAATGACTATGTGCAGTCCCGGGAATGGGCCACCGCCGCCGACGGAACGCGGATCCCGCTGTCGATCGTGCGACGCAAGGATGTCGCCGCGCCCGGCGAGGACGGTGCCTCCCCGGCTCCGCTCCTGTTGTACGGATACGGTTCGTACGAGGCGAGTTTCGATCCCGGATTCTCGGTGTCACGACTGTCGATGCTCGACCGTGGCGTCGTCTTCGTCCTCGCCCATATCCGTGGTGGCGGCGAGATGGGTCGCCACTGGTATGAGACCGGCAAGACCCTCACCAAGAAGAACACCTTCACCGACTTCGTGGACTCCGGGCGGTATCTGGTCGAACGTGGCTGGACGACCCCGAAACAGATGGTGGCCGAAGGTGGTTCGGCCGGCGGGCTGCTGATGGGGGCGGTCGCCAATCTGGCGCCGGAACTGTTCAACGGCATCCTCGCATCGGTGCCGTTCGTCGACGCGCTGAACTCGATCCTCGATCCGTCGCTGCCGTTGACGGTCATCGAATGGGATGAGTGGGGGGACCCGCTGCACGATCCGGTGGTCTACGAGTACATGAAGTCGTACTCGCCGTATGAGAACGTCACCGCCTTGCCCTATCCGCCGATCCTTGCGCAGACCTCGCTCAACGACACCCGTGTGCTGTTCACCGAGGCGGCCAAATGGGTTGCCCGGCTACAGGATCTGAGCACCTCGGACAATCTCATCCTGCTCAAGACAGAGATGTCGGCCGGCCACGGCGGCGTGTCCGGCCGGTACAAGCAGTGGGAGGAAGTCGCCTTCGAGATCGCCTGGATCCTGCAGCAGACCGGTGCGGTCACGCCCTGAGTGGGAGAGGGCCTCATGTAACCGGATGGCTCAGGGGACTCATGACAATTATTGACGTGAGTCCGGCTATTCATCCCATCTATATGTGTGTCCCGGCGGTGTTCGGGTGTCAGTCGACGACGGTGTCTGACACCGGAACCATGGTGTGCGCCACGATTCCGCCACGGAACACGGCCGTGACGCGCTCGGGGCGCACTGGTTTCTCCAGATTGGGGTAGAGGGCCCGACCGGCCCCGAGTGCGACGGGGTGCACCACCAGCCGATGCCCCGCACCCGAGAACGGGTGCGGGGCATCGTGCGACGCGGAGCGTCGCTCAGTGCAGCATCGTCGGTGCCGGGCGATCCATGTCCTCTTCGACCAGCGGGGAGGCGATCTTCTTGCGGGGCAGGAAGAACGCCGGGATGAGGGTCACCGCGACCAGGACGGTGGCGATGATGAAGGTGGTGCCGAACGCATTCGCAGCCCACTCGAACCATTGCTGCGGCGGCTCCGGAGGTAACTGCCCGGCCTGCACACCCGCCTCGTACTTCTCCGGTGCGGCATTGCTGCTGATCGCCAGGAGCGACTCCGGATGTGCCTTGAACAGGGTGGCCAAAACCACCGAGATCACCGCGGTACCGATCGACGACGCCGACTGCTGAACGACGTTCATCAAGGTCGAACCGTCCGGAACCTGCCTGTTGTTCAGGGTGGCCAGGGCAGCGGACATGATCGGCATCATCGTCATACCCATGCCCAGACCCTGCACGAACAGCGCGATGCACAGCGCCCAGTACGGGGTGTCGGGGCCGAGGAAGACGAAATACCCCATGCCGCAGAAGATCAGCACGATACCGGCGAGAACGAACTTGCCGGGGCCCATCTTGTCGGTGAGGCGGCCGGCGATCGGCATCGTGATCATCGCGCCGAGTCCCTGTGGCGCCAGCAACAGTCCTGCCATCAGCGTCGACTCGCCACGCACCCCGATGAAGTACTGCGGATAGAGCAGTGCCGCACCGAAGAAGGCGATCATGAACGTCGTCATCGTGATGACGGCGATGGCCAGGGTCTTGTTCTTGAACAGACGCAGGTCCAGCAGCGGATTCTTCGACCGCAGGGCGTGGAACACGAACCCGATGATCAGCAGCAAACCGATGATGGTGATCGTGAGGACCTTCGCGTCGATGAACGTGCCGGCCTCGGTGGACGAGGAGATGCCGTAAAGAAACAAGGCGAGACCCGGTGAGAGCAGCAGCAATCCGATGATGTCGATACTCGGGCGCGTGGTCTCCTCGTCGTCACGCAGCACCAGCCACGCATAGATGAGGGCGACCAGGCCGATCGGGACGTTGATCAGGAACACCCAGTGCCAGCTGGCCTTCTCGATGAGCAGGCCACCGAGGATGGGGCCACCGATGGGGCCGAGCAGCATCGGGATACCGAGGACGGCCATCACCGAACCGACCCGTTCGGGGCCGGCGGCCTTGGTGAGGATCATCATGCCGATCGGCATCAGCAGGCCACCGCCGAGGCCCTGGACCACGCGGAAGGCGACCAGCGATCCGATGTTCCAGGCGACCGCGCACAGGGCGGAGCCGAGCAGGAACAGCAGCAACGACGTCAGATACACCTTCTTGGTGCCGAAACGTGCTGCGGCCCAACTCGACAGCGGGATCACCGCGGCCAGCGCCAGGGTGTAGCCGGTCATCGTCCAGGCGGCACCGGCGGCGTCGGTGTCGAAGGTTTCCTGGAAGGTGTTCTGCGCCACCGACACCACGGTGACGTCGAGGATCGACATGATGGCGCCGAGCACGACGACGCCGGCGATCTTCAGCACATGCTTGTCGAGCCCGGTGTCCGGCGGCCCGGAATGGAGATGACCTCCGGTGGAGGATGACGTCATGAGGTGACTTTCTGCTTGCGAGTGGACGAGTCGATGGGGGAGAGGTCGAAGTAGTCGACGTCGGCGTCGACGATCGGTCGGAGTGCTGCGATCAGGGCGGCCTGGTGTTGGGCGGGCAGACCGGCGACGAAGGCGCGGAGCACGCCTTGCTGGACGGTCAACTGCTTGTCGATCAGTGCGCGGCCCTCGGCGGTGAGGCTGACCCGTTTGACCCGACGGTCGTCGGGATCTTCGCGGCGGTCGACGAATCCCGACTTGACCAGTCGGTCGACGGTGCGGCCGGTGGCGGCCACCGACAAACCGATCGCATCGGCGATCTCGTGCACCGACATCGGCTCCTCGGCGTCACCGGTCACGAACAGTGTTCTGATCTGGCTGAGGGTGAGGTCGGTGGTGGCGAGATCGTCCATGGCGGCGGTCTTGCCGAGGCAGGTCAATCGATCCAGGAAGTCGCGGAGCGCGCCGCACGCGGAATCGACGGAGGAAGACACCGGGAAATAGTAACGGGGACGCAACTATCGCACCAACGCAAATAATGGTGAGCTCGGTCATAGGGCATGTCTCCCGTTGCCCTTTGTGGGTCTTGGCGGCTCGATTGCCCCCCTGGCTGCGTTGTCGTCGGTCACAATGGCTCCGCCATTGCTCCCTCCTCCGCCTTGCCGGCGAACAATCGATTCCGCCAACCCCTCGCAGAAGCAACGGGGGTCACACCGAGGCGACTACGCTCGGATGCCATGAGCAATGTCAAGAACATCCCGGTCACCGCCCTCGACGGATCGGCACTGTCGCTGTCGGACTTCGACGGTCCGCTGCTGGTGGTCAACGTCGCCAGCAAATGCGGCCTCACCCCGCAGTACACGGGTCTCGAGGAGCTCGCCGAGAAGTACGCCGACCGCGGGCTGACCGTCGTCGGTGTCCCCTGCAACCAGTTCATGGGGCAGGAGCCCGGCAGCCCGGAGGAGATCGCCACGTTCTGTTCCACGAACTACGGCGTGACCTTCCCGCTGCTGGCGAAGGCCGACGTGAACGGCGACGACCGCCATCCGCTCTACGCCGAACTCACCCAGGCCACCGACGCCGACGGAGAAGCGGGCGACATCCAGTGGAACTTCGAGAAGTTCGTCGTCGGCTCCGACGGTGAGGTCACCGCCCGGTTCCGCCCGCGCACCGAACCGACCGCCCCCGAGGTGATCGAGGCCATCGAAGCGGCTCTCTAGACCGGTGGCGGTCGGGGCGAGCGGGCGCCCGTGATGCCGGTAAGGTAGCCCGTGATCAGCCAAAGTCCATTTTCCGACGCGACACATGGACATACCGAATGGGAGCAATTGCCGATGGCACGAGTGGTGGTCGACGTGATGCCCAAGGCCGAGATCCTCGATCCGCAGGGTCAGGCGATCGTCGGCGCGCTGGGGCGCCTGGGATTCAGCGGGATCGGTGACGTCCGGCAGGGCAAGCGATTCGAACTCGAGGTCGACGACAGCGTCGACGACGTGACCCTGGAGCGGATCGCCGAGGAGCTGCTGACCAACACGGTCATCGAGAACTTCAGCGTCTCCCGGGTCTCGGAGTAGGTCGGGAGCAGATGAGCGCACGAATTGGGGTCATCACCTTCCCGGGCACCCTCGATGACGTCGACGCGGCCCGCGCGGTCCGCCTCGCCGGCGCCGAGGCCGTCGACCTGTGGCACGGCGATGCGGACCTGAAAGGGGTCGACGCGGTCATCGTGCCGGGCGGCTTCTCCTACGGCGACTACCTGCGCGCCGGTGCCATCGCGAAGTTCGCGCCCGTCATGGGTTCGGTCGTCGAGGCCGCGGGCAAGGGCATGCCGGTCCTCGGAATCTGCAACGGTTTCCAGGTGCTGTGTGAGGCCGGTCTGCTGCCCGGCGCCCTGACGCGCAACGAGGGACTGCACTTCATCTGCCGCGATCAGTGGCTGCGGGTGGAGTCGACCACCACCGCCTGGAGTTCACGCTTCGAGCGGGGTGCGGAGATCCTCATTCCGCTGAAGTCCGGTGAGGGGCGTTACGTCGCGCCGCAGCGTAAACTCGAGGAACTCGAGGGCGAGGGCCTCATCGTCTTCACCTATGCGGGCGGCAATCCCAACGGTTCTGCACTCGACATCGCCGGCATCAGCAGCCCCGACGGCCGCATCGTCGGTCTGATGCCGCATCCCGAGCATGCCACCGAGGCGCTGACCGGCCCGAGCGACGACGGTCTGGGGATGTTCTACTCGGCCATCGACGCCGTGCTCTCGGCCGCATGAGTCGCCGCGCATGAGTCTGTCCACGACGGCGACGGCGGCCGGGCTCGCCGAGTTCATCGACGCCTCGCCGTCGCCATTCCACGTCTGCGCCACCGTCGCAACAATGTTGGAGGCGGCGGGCTTTCGGCGGCTGTTCGAGGAACACGAGTGGCTCACCGAACAGGACGCGTCGATCCCGTCACCGGATCGGAGGTTCTACGTCATCCGCGGTGGTTCGATCATCGCGTGGGATCTCGGTGACGGCAACGACTTCCGCATCGTCGGCGGCCACACCGACAGTCCCAACCTGCGACTCAAGCAACGTCCGGACCGGATGAGTGCGGGCGTCGCGATGATCGCGCTCGAGCCGTACGGTGGGGCGTGGCTGAACTCGTGGCTGGACCGCGACCTCGGGCTGTCCGGGCGGCTGGCGTACCGATCGGGAAACTCCGTGGCGCACACACTGGTTCATGTGACCGAACCGGTGGTGCGGGTGCCGCAGTTGGCGATTCACCTCTCCGCCGACCGCAAGGGTGTCTCCCCGGATCCGCAGCGCCACGTCGATGGCATCTGGGGTATCGGTGACGACGTGCCGAGCGTGCTGAGCTGGGTGGCCGAATACGCCGGCATCGAACCGGATTCGTTGCTCGGCTGGGAACTGATGACCCACGACATCGCGCCGTCGGGGCTGATCGGTGCCGATCATGATCTACTCAGCGCGCCACGGCTGGATAATCAGGGCACATGCTACGCCGGGTTGCGCGCGTTGCTCGACGGTGCGCCGTCGGTCCACACCCGGGTGTTGGCGCTGTTCGACCACGAAGAGGTCGGCAGCGGATCCGAACGGGGCGCCGCGTCGGACTTCCTGGCGACCACCCTCGAACGAATCGTGCTGACGCGCGGCGGAACCCGTGCCGACTACCTGCAGGCGATGGCCTCGAGTGTGTGCGTGTCCGGGGACATGGCGCACGCCACCCATCCCAATCATCCGGAGCGTCACGAACCGTCTCACCGCATCGCGATCAACGGCGGTCCGGTGCTCAAGGTGAATCAGAATCTGCGCTACGCCTCGGATGCGGTGGGGGAGGCCATCTTCGCGCTCGCCTGCGACACCGCCGGGGTACCGATGCAGCGCTACATCCACCGCGCCGACCTGCCCTGCGGATCGACGATCGGCCCCATCACCGCCACCCGCACCGGTCTGATGACCATCGACGTCGGTGCGCCCCAATTGGCGATGCACAGTGCCCGCGAGATGATGGGTGCCGCCGACGTTCCGATGTATTCGGCTGCGCTGCAGGCATTTCTGAGCGCCGACTAGCGATCCCGACCGGCAGCCCGCCACCCGCTGACGGCGCTCTCCCTGACGCTGACAGCGCTCTTCCTCACGCTGACAGCGCCCACCCGAATGCGATGAGCGTCAGGGTGGGCGCTGTCAACGTAATTCAGGGCGCTGCCAACGTCATTCAGATCGGACGGAAACCGGCTCCGTAGCGTCCGTAGTAGTTCAGGTCGCCGACGATGGCGGTCATCTTGGTGGCGACCATCGGTGTGTAGACCGGGACGGCGGGGTGGATACAGCCGATGGCACCCTTGATCGGCGTGCCGGGGATACCGACGATCAGTCCGCCGTTGAGCATGCCGACGACGCGGTTGCCCGAGAGTACCGGTCCGCCGGAGTCGCCGTGGTTGGCGCAGACGTAGCTGAGGCTGTCGGTGCTGGAGGTCTGCAGGACCGGGCCGCAGCTGAAACCGGTGGTGCGGCCGGTCTTACAGACCGACGCGCCGGCGGGCGGGAACGCTCCGACGGAACGGATGGTGGCGCCGCCGGCGGTCCGGGTGCCGAACACGCGGCTGGTATCGAGCTGGATCACCGCGTAGTCGCCGGGCTTGCTCTTCTGGACGATGCGGCCGACGACCCCGGCTCGGGGGTTGTTCTCCAACGAGATTCGCGATCCGACATCGCCGCAGTGGCCGGCGGTGAGGCCGATGAGTCGTCCGGCGCGATCGTGTCCCACAGTCGTCATCGTGCAGCCGTACCGCGAGTCGATGACGATGCCGCTACCACCACCGACGGGTGCGAGCGGTGCGGCGTGTGCCGTGAATGCGGGTGTCAGGGCCAGCAGCAGCCCGACAACCACGGTGACGATGCGCAGGATGCGCCTCATGAACTCTCCGTTCGCAAATGAGGACGGGGAGTTCACGATGTCGAATCCCCCGATGGGTAACGTCACTCTATCCAGTGGGTCGGGGAAGTCAACTGTGATGGGTCCCGATCGTGTTGCCGGTCCCGTCGTCAGGTCCCGTCGTCACACTGCGCCCGTCAGTACTCGCGCGCGAACCCCAGGACGTCGGAGACGTAGGTCATCGAATTGTTGTAGCGCAGCACCGCAGTCGTCTGGGCCGCGGCATTGCGCAGGTCGAGGCCGCCGTCGCAGAGATAGCGCGCGGTGGTGAGGGCCGCGTCGAAGATGTTCTGGGGGTCGGCAACGCCGTCGCCGTTGCCGTCGGCCCCGTACTTCTGCCACGTCGCCGGGATGAACTGCATCGGCCCGACCGCCCGGTCGTGGACGGCATCGCCGTCGAGACGTCCGCCGTCGGTGTCGGTGATCACCTGATTGCCGGCCAACGAACCGTCGAGGGTGGGGCCGAAGATCGGCGTGCGCAGACGGCCGGACGTGTCGGCGTCGCCGTTGTTGGCGTGGTGCGATTCGACCTTGCCGATCCCCGCGATCAATTTCCAATCGATGCCACACACCGGTTCGGTGCGGGCAATCGTGTCGGCGGCCTTGCGGTAGGCCTCGAAGTTGATTGTCGGAACCGCTCCGTCGGTCACGCTGGCGGGCAGCGGCGCCGCGGCCGGGGTGGCGACGGCGGGTGTCGCGGTGATTGCGGTGTGCGCCGCGGGCGCGGGTGCGCCGACCGCCTCCGGGGAGGCCGACGAGGCGGTGTGTGAAGCGGTGGGCGTCGACATCGCGGCGGGTTGGGCGACGGCCTGCCCGCCGTCGTCGGTGGCGGCGGCGGCCGCGACGGCAAAGGCGCCGACGACCGGGATCAAGGCGGTGGCCATCAACGGTTTACGCGCTCGTGGAAGGAGTGGCGAGCGTGGCTTGGAGTGCTTTCCCAACGGTCGGACCTCAGAACATCTCGGGTACATCGAGGCCCGCGAGCATGTGTTCGGTCGCGGACCGCCGACGACGCTACACGCCAGCGTGTCCAATCCGTTATCTGGTCGTTATCAAATCCTGGGAGTCGGCTGAGCGTCGCATATGCCGATGCAGGTCATCACGGTCGCGATCGGAGCAATGTGATACCCGCCACAATGGCGTGCTCAGCTGGGCTGGAAGACGCGCAGGGTACTTCCCTCGTGCGCCACGATGAAACCGTCGACGCTGTCGACGGCCCCGTTCACGTCGACCGACCACGCGGTCGACTCGGTGGCCGGATCGACCGCCGAGATCCGCGCGCCGTTGGCGAAGACCAATAGGCATCCACTGGATCCGACGCACCGCAGATTGTCGAGGTTGCCGTTGGGATCCTCGAACGACGGTGCCGGCAGCGAGCCGACCGCCGAACCGTCGGACAGGGCGTGAATCGACCGCGACCGATCCTTCAGCGCGAACGCGACGTAGCGGCCGCATGGGCGGGTGTTGGCCTTGGAGAGTTCGGGATCGGTCACCTGCCAGAGCGCGCCGGATCGGGCCGGGTCGACGATCACATAGAGCCCGTCGGTCGCCTGCATCTGCGCGAGTCCGGTCAGGGCCAGCACCGGAAGGGTTGTCGGCCCCGGTATGACGTGCCAGCCGTCCTTGTGCGCGGTGGGGGTCGGATCGATCCGACCGTCGTCGACGGCATAGGAATCGAAGGTGCGGGTGTCGGCGTCGGTGCGGTCGACGGTGATGCCGGTGGGATAGACGTTGATCGTGCACCCCGAGCACGTCAGCAGATCGGCGCCGGTGCCACGGTCGACGATGAACCGCGCACCCCCGGAGGTGGTGATCATCAGCAGGCCGTTGGCGGTGACCTCCGGTGTGGCACTGTCGGAGAACGAGCGCGACCACAGCGTGCGACCCGACGGCGTGCGCAGCGTGACCTGATATCCGGTCGCGTCGATGTGCGCGAAGTTGTGGCCGACGGCGACGACCTTCGCGGAGTCGTCGTCACCCGGCGCGGCGGTGGGTGTGCCGTCGTCCTCGACGAGATAGAAGCCCTTGGCGAGGTCGCTGCTCGCGTTGACGGCACATCCCACCACGCCGTCATCGGTGATGTCGCAACTCCCGGTGCCCGCCCGGACCGGCGACGGCCACAGCGCGTGGCCGTCGCCGCGGTCGACGAGCAGATAGCTGCGTCCGATGCCCGACGGGTAGCTGAGCAACCACTCGTCGCCGTGGGTGGCCGCGACCTCGATCCGACCGACGGCGGCGGTGTACCCGGGCAGGCGCCGATCGGTGATCGTCCACGCCGCCGCCGGGGCATGCGGATACGACCGCAACTGTCCGTAGTCGTGAACCGTGTCGGCGTCGTCGGGGGTGCCCATCGCCAGGACCGCGCCGACCGATGCCACCATCGCTGCCGCCAGGATCGCGACCACGGTCCCGATCCCGAACGGAAGGCGGTGGGCCAGACGGCGCAGGTCGGCGCGAAGTGACATGGCGAACAGTCAATCACGTCGACCGGCCGGCGTCGGGAGGCCAGGCGGCGCTCAGGCGGGGGCGCTGACCAGCCCGGCGCGCAGCACGTCGACGAGCGGTGTGGTGGGCCGCCCGAGCAGGTCGTGCAACGCGGTCGAGTCGGAATCGAGATCACCGCGTGCCACGCCCGCATCAGAGTCCGCGAGGATCGCCGCGAACTGTGCCGGGATGCCGGCCTGCTCGAGTCCGGCCGCGTAGTCGGCCTCGGGGAGGTCCTGGTAGGCGACCGGCCGGCCGCTGACCTGCGCCAGTGCCGCGGCGATCTCCGGGTAGGTGAGGTGCTCATCTCCGGTGAGTTCATAGATCTCCCCGCCTGCCGCGTCGACGAGGGCGGCGGCGGCCGCACCGGCGAAGTCGGCACGAGCCGCCCCGCCGACGGTGCCCGTCCCGGCCGCGCCGGACAGCACGCCCGATTCGATGGCGGCCGGCGCCGACTGCAGATAGTTCTCCCAGTACCAGCCGTTGCGCAGCAGGACGTAGCCGACGCCGGATTCGACGAGGATCTTCTCGGTTGCGGCATGCTCCTGTGCGAGGGCCAGCGGCGAGGTGTCGGCCCGCAGGATGCTCGTGTAGGCGACGAGGGTGACGCCGGTGTCGCGGGCGGCCTCGATCACGTTGCGGTGCTGGGGGACTCGTGATCCAACCGCCGATCCCGACACGAGGAGCAGTCGGTCGACGCCGGTGAGTGCGGCGCGCAGCGCGGCGGGGTCGGAGTAGTCGGCGACGCGCACGTCCACACCGAGATCGCGCAGTGATGCCGCCTTGTCGGGGTCGCGGACGACGGCGTGGATGTCTGCGGGGGCGACGCCCCGGTCGATGAGTGCGGACACGGCGAGGCCACCCAGGGCTCCGGTGGCTCCGGTCACGGCGTAGCTGGTCATGGTGATGCTCCTTCGTTCGGCTTCCTGATCATCATGCACTTACTATTCGTGCGGTGCAACCATGAGGGTTAGCGCCAGCGTGGATGGGGGCATACGATGACTGTCATGTCCGCCGAGTCCGCCGCCACCGACCCCGGGATCGACCCGGTCGGCGATGAGCCGGACCCGGCTCTGATGGCCGATGTTTTCGCCCGTGACTGCGCCTCGCGCGACATCCTGCAGAACGTCACCAGTCGCTGGGGACTGCTCGCGCTGGTCGCACTCGGCGAGGGGGATCTGCGATTCAGTGCCCTGCGTCGCCGCGTCGACGGTGTCAGTGAGCGGATGCTGTCCCGGACGCTCCAGCACCTCGAACGCGACGGATTCGTGAATCGAACCGTGCTGCAGTCGATTCCGCCGAAGGTGGAGTATTCGCTGACCGAACTCGGTGCCGACGTGGCGGCACGACTGTTGGGGTTGATCGAACTTGTCGAGGGCAGCGTCGAGAGTGTCGCGCGGTCACGCGACGCGTTCGACGAGTCGCGTCAGAAGAGCTGACCGAGGTAGAACCGGGCGCCCTGATCGTCGACGCAGTGCGCGGTGATCCCGTAGGCCTGACGATCGGGTTCGCGTAGCACCCGGCCGCCGGCATCGCGCACCCGCGCCACCGCGGCGTCGATGTCGGAGACATTCCACATCGGTTCGGCGACAGACGAATCCGCACCACCGGCGATGCCGATCTGCGGATGGGCGCCGTCGACCTCCCAGCCGTCGTCGATGCGCCCGGGTGTGAAGGACCAGCCCAGCACGGAGCCGTAGAACGACCGCAGTCGGCTGCTGTCGGGGGTGTGCACCGTGAGGTACGACATCTCGCCGTGGCCGGACGGATTCTGTTGCATGCGTTGATCATTCGCCTGAGGGATGTACATCGAGAAGGCGACTCCCTGATCGTCGACGGCGTCGAGTACCCGCACGCCGTCGCCGGCTGTCGACACCTCTCCGGCGCGACCACCGGCGGCGACGACCGCCGCGTGTGCGGCAACGAAATCGTCGACGGCGTACACGCAGAACAGGGTGTTCACCCCGTAGTCACTCGCGGCCGAAATGCCCAGCCGGTGGCCGAGATTGGTGACCTGGCGACGGCTCGGATCGTACTCCCACCCCAATACCGCACCGTAGAAGCGTGCCGCCTTCTCGACATCGGGGGTCTGCAGCGATAGGTAGGCGATATCGCCGGGCCGGAGCGGCTCGGGTACAACGGTGGTCGCGAGCACCGGGCCGGTGAGCATCCACCGATGACCGAAGGGATCGATGATGGTGGCCGATCGGGTGCCGTGTGCCTCGTACGGTTCCCGGGTCACGATCGCGCCCCCGCCGCGGGCGTTCGCGAGGGCCGCGTCGGCGCTGGGCACCGGGAGCATCAGGCTCACCGACACGTGGCCGGGACCCGGTGCCTGCAAACCCATGTCGGGGAACTCCTCGGCGAGATAAAGCACGCCGTCGCCGATCTCGAGTTCGGCGTGCCCGATGGTGTTGTCGTCCATCAGGATCGGCTCACCGCGAAGCCGCGCCCCGAGGTGCGCGACATACCAGTCGACGGCCGCACGGGCATCGCGCACGGTGAGATAGGGGAGGGCTCCGGGCCGTTCGACGACCGGTGCGGTCGGGTTGGTGGGTGCGGTGGGGTCCTCGACGGTGGTGGTGGACATGACAACTCCTGTCGGTAGGGTGGCGCCGCGCTCGAGGAGATCACGCAGACGCGCGGCGAAGTCGGGGTCGGGTGCGATCGGATCGGTCCATTCCGGTCCGGCCGACGCGCGCAGCGCGACGAAAGGATCTGTCGTCGAACCGAATTCGGTCCCGTCGGTGCTCATGCGCGTCCTCCTTTCCGGGATAGCCGGGTCTGTTCGGGGTGGGTCTTCTCCTCGGGGTAGGCCGCGCGAAACGCTCGCTTGGCCCGGGTGAGCAGTGCCTCGGTGGCGCCGACGGTGCGATCGAGCAGGGCGGCACACTCGGCGACCGGGAGGTCGTCAACGTAACGCAGGGTCAGCGCCGCGCGGTGGATCGGGGAGAGCTGGGCGAGCGTGTGATGGGCGATCATCCGATCGAGGTGCGCATCCCAGTCGTCGCCCGCGCTCTCCGGTATCTCGTCGACCGGCTCGGGGGTGCGTTGGGCGCGGCGCCAGTGATCGGCCAGTTTGTGCCGTGCCACGCCGATCAGCCAGGCCACGCTGGGCATCAGGTCGGTGTCGCGGTGCACGGTGTCCATCGCGGCCAGAAAGGTCTCCGACGTCACGTCCTCGGCGACGCCCCGGTCCGAGCAGCGGCGCAGCACGTACCCGTAGACCGCCGGCAGTGCCTCGTCGTAGCACTCCAGCAGTGCTTGGGCACCGCCGCGTTGACCGCTCACGTCTCTATCGTCGTCGGCGGGGGCCGAAATCCGGCGGTCTCGGGGAAGGTATTTTTGATCAGTGCGCGCCGACGGCGTCGGCGATCGCGGAGAGGTAGCGTCGCGTCGTCGCGGCCTGCATCGCTCTCGCCAGCGGTCCGCCCAGTCGGGTGTACCAGCGTCCCGGGCGGGAGAACGCCCGGATCACCGCCACCACCGAGTCGTCCGGGCGGTGTTCGACGCTGAAGAGTTCCTCGCCGCTCTCGGGATGACCCGCGAGGGTGCCGTAGGCGAAACCGGCCCGATCGGGCTCGTCGAGCACGTACACCACCCGGCACGGAATCCGGATGCGCCCGAATACCGGCGCCGACATCACCATGATCGTGTCGACGGCGGCGGTCGGTGTGCTCGCGCGCACGCGTAGTCCGGCACCGCGCTGCATGCCGTAGCCGAGGATGAACTCGCCGGCGGCGACGAAGTCGGTCCGGCCCGCTCCGACGACGCGCTCGACGTGAATCGCATGGGCGACGGCGGGCGGGACGGACGCCGTCGCACCGACCTCGGAATAGGTGAGTGGCACCCCGGCCCAGGCGCTCGGATCGATCATGTGCGGAACATACCCCGATCCTACGAGCCGGACTCTCTGCCGGACGTGCGTCCTCACCGGGCGGGATTCGTGCGCAAATCAGAGCAATTCGGCGGTCATGGATCGGATCAACCACTCCTGGTAGTCCTCGAGTGACCATCCGCGCTGAATGACGAGCATGTCGAACACCTCCGGTGCGATCAGCGTCCACAGCACGTCGCGCGCATGCTCGACGGTGATCCCGGAACGGACCTCACCGGTGCTCATGAGCGTGGTGGCCAGGGCGGTCATTCCGGCCAGGCGTTGCCCCAGCAACTCGTCGTAGAGCCGCGCCAGCTTCGGTTCCTGCGCTGCTCCGGCCCGGATCACCGGCATCAATCGTGACACCCGGGCGGCACGCTCCGTGCCCACCGAGGCGTACATGCGGATCTTGGTGCGAGCGTCGGGTTCGGCATCGATGACGGCGGTCTCGGGGCGCTCGGCTATCGGAACAGGCTTGTCGTCGCCCGCGATCGCCTGGTCGAAAGCCTCTTTGAGCAGCCCGGCCTTGCCGTCGAAACCCTTGTAGACGGTTTCCGGCGATACCTCCGCCTCGCGTGCGATGTCGGCGATCGTCGCGGCGAACCCGTCGCGCTCGAAGGCCTTGGTGGCTGCGGCGACGATGCGGCGACGGGTCTCCCGGGCGCGTTCGCGTCGACGCGAGCTGTCATATCCACGAGACGCGCTATTGACTCCAGGCACTCTGTAATGAATACTCTATTTTCATTACAGCGATCTGTATCCAAATTGGTGGGGGATTCCATGAGTGTCGTCGATCCGACCGGAGTGGCTCTGCGTTCTCTGGTGGACATGGGTGCGGGAGACCTGGACTCCTTCGGCGCCCACATTCATCCGGACGCAGTCAATCGTGAAGCGGTCGAGGAACCGCCCGCGTGTCGTGGGCGTGGCCCGGAAGCATTCAGGGCGACCGCGCGGTGGCTCCGTGCGGCCTTTCCCGACCTGTCCTTCGACGTGCTCGACGTGGTGTCCGATCGCGGCCTCGTCGTGATTCACGCGACGATGTCCGGAACGCATCGCGGCCCGTTCGTCGTCTACGACGCGGCCGGGCGCGTCGAGCGGGCCGTCGCCCCGACCGGTCGACGTTTCGCTGTCACGCAGACTCATTGGTATCGCTCGACGATGGCCTGTGCGTAGAGCATTGGGCCAATCGGGACGATCAGGGGATGGCGCGACAACTGGGGTGGGTCCCGCCGAGCCCGGGCTACCTGCTGCGCTGCGCGCTCGCCACCAGACGAGCGCGCAGCGCGAGATGACGACCAGCCCGAGCGAGATGACGACCAGCCCGAGATGACAAGGGGGCGATGGTGGTACCGGATCACGCCGGCGGGAAGTTGCCCCACCGGATGATGTTGCCGGCGAATTGGACCGCCGTCACATACGTCGGTCCGCCACTCGCGCAGCAGAAGGCATCTTGGGGCAGCAGCCAGCGGTAACGGACGGTCACGTGATACGGCGAGTATCCGGAGATGCTGGTGTATCCGAAGGGCTTCGGGTCGACTGTGCCCAGGAATCGTCCGCCGGCGAACAGCAGCACCCGCGACTGATACGTCGCATCGCCGATCCCGTTGCCGTTCACCAGCATCCAGTCCAGGTTGCAGCCGCGGGAGATGGGATTGTTGCTGGCCCGGTACGGGACGAAGGTGCCGCCGTTGACGTCTCGTCCGACCTTGGCGGCCGAGGTGCGGGCCAGGGCTGAGTTGATGTCGAAGCACATGCCGTGTCCGCTGCCGTTGGGTGCGGCTGCCGCGCTGCCCGCACCGATCGACGTCGCGCCGAGGGTGCCGGCGACGATGCCGGTCACCGACAGGCACGCGATCACCAGCCGCCGGAGAGTGCGCGGGCGACGACGTGTGGATGTGCGGGAGGTTGGTGATGGATCGATCATGATGCGGCCTTCCTCGATGTGGTGGCGTTCGTTCCCGACCGTTGTCCCGACCCCGGAAGTAGTTCCCTACCTGAAGTCATTCCGTACTCGTCACATCGGCGTCGCCCGAGGATTGTTAGCGGAGTTCAGGAATTGTCGTTCGGTCGTGATACCCACCTTCCGGCTGTTCGCGATGATCGACTCGGCGAGTGCCTCCGGTTGATCCATCGCCACGAACGTGCGGGAGTTCGCGACCTCGATGAACTCGCCCTGCTCGAACACCGCTGCCAACCGTCGGCCGAGGGTGGGACGAAATGCCTTGTCGGACATGCCCCACACCACCGACACCGGACATGTCACCCGGGATAGTCGAGGCGTCAACTCAGCGAGTTCTCGTCGATCGATGGCGCGCAGGAACGTGACGAAGTCATCGCGGATGGCCGGATCGGTCCGCAGCGGATCGAAGACCGAGCGTGTGTACGTGGGGTCGGGGTCGGTGATCAGAAGTCCCACGCCGAGCGCGCTATGGCGCAGTGCTCGGAGCTGTAGTGGCCCGGCGATGAGTGGTCGCAGCAGTGACCGTTGCGTGAGAAGACCGAAGATGATGCGGAACGGCTGTGGTGGAAATTGTTCGAAGGCATCGCAATTGGTGAAGACCACCCGTCCGACGAAGCCGGGATCGGCGTCGAGCGCGAACTGGCAGACTGCGCCGCCGGTGTCGCAGCCCACCAGGATGGCCGCGGACAGGCCGAGTTCGGCGACGAATTCACGGACCAGCGTTGCTGCACCACGTGGAGAACGATCGGCGTCTGACCCCCAGGGGATGCGGTGGGCACCCAGGGGGAGTGTGGGTAGATAGCAGTGGAAACCCGCCACGCCGAGGCGTGCGGCCACCGACTCCCACATCCGACCGTCGACGACCACTCCGTGCACGAAGACGACGGGTGGCAGGTTGGTGGCGCGACCAGCGGGCGCCACCTCGCGGTACTCGAGGACTCCCGACGGGAGTTCGACTGTACGGACCGATGGCATTGAGATCTCCCGGTAGAGTTGCCGAGCAAGTTACAAACACTGAGTATGGAAGTTACGTACACACAGTATGAATGTCAATCGTCGTCGAACGCAGGCGGAGCGCACTGCGGCCACCCGTGCAGCGCTGGTCAGTGCCGGACGGGAGCTTTTCGGACGTGAGGGATATGCGGGCGTCGGAACCCAGGCGATCGTCGAGCGGGCCGGGGTGACTCGCGGCGCCCTCTATCACCAGTTCGACGACAAGAGGGGTCTTTTCACGGCCGTCTTCGATGAACTCGAACAGGACGTGGCCCGCTTCTGTGTCGACGCGACGGCCGAACTCGTGGACGCCGATCCGGTGGCTGCCCTCAAGGCGGGCATTCGCGCATTTCTGGAGTTCTTTCACGATCCGGCGGCTCAGACAATCGGCCTCGTCGATGCGCCGGCGGTTCTCGGTTGGGCGGCGTGGCGGGCGCGCGGAGAGGAGTTCGGCTTTGCCCTCGTCGAGTCCCTGCTCGCTGCGGCGATGGAGGCCGGGCAGATCGCGCCAGGGCCCACCCGTCCGATGGCGCATGTAGCACTCGGCGCGCTTGACGAGTCGGCGCTGTTCGTGGCCGCAGCCGAGGACTCGGCCACCGCGACCGCGCAGGTGACCGCGATCCTTGATCGGATTGTCGACTCCTTCACGACCGGACAGGGTTGATCGTCCCGCGTTCGCTCTCGGCGTAGCGAGGCCGGAACAGCCTGCCATGCAGGGCGGTTGTACAGCTCGAACCCCCGTCGTCACCCGTTTCGACATCACTTCAGGCGGGCGTTAACTGCAGGTGCACACCACACGACCTCTAGAGTGGAAGCAGGCTGGTCGTCGTGTACCCCGACACCATCGCAGTTGTCGCCTATCTCGATCACCGAACGCTCGGTGATCATCGGGACAACACGACGGCCGGGGCGAAAGCGAAATGAGGGAGAACAATGTTCGAACGGTTCACCGACCGCGCTCGGCGGGTTGTCGTGCTCGCCCAAGAAGAGGCGCGGATGCTCAACCACAACTACATCGGCACCGAGCACATCCTGCTCGGCCTGATCCACGAGGGTGAGGGAGTCGCCGCCAAGGCACTCGAGTCCCTTGGCATCTCCCTCGAGGGTGTGCGCAGTCAGGTCGAGGAGATCATCGGTCAGGGCCAGCAGGCGCCGTCGGGGCACATCCCGTTCACGCCGCGTGCCAAGAAGGTCCTCGAGTTGTCGCTGCGTGAGGCGCTGCAGCTCGGCCACAACTACATCGGCACCGAGCACATCCTGCTCGGCCTCATCCGCGAGGGTGAGGGCGTGGCGGCGCAGGTGCTGGTCAAGCTCGGCGCCGACCTCAACCGGGTGCGTCAGCAGGTCATCCAGCTGCTGAGCGGCTACCAGGGCAAGGAGCCGCAGGAGGCCGGGACCGGTGGTCGCTCCACCGAGCAGGGTGGCACCCCGTCGACCTCGCTGGTCCTCGATCAGTTCGGCCGAAACCTCACCGCGGCGGCGTCGGAGGGCAAACTCGACCCCGTCATCGGGCGCGAGAAGGAAATCGAGCGCGTGATGCAGGTGCTGAGCCGCCGCACCAAGAACAACCCGGTACTCATCGGTGAGCCCGGCGTCGGCAAGACCGCCGTCGTCGAGGGTCTCGCCCAGGCCATCGTCAACGGTCAGGTGCCCGAGACCCTCAAGGACAAGCAGCTCTACACCCTCGACCTCGGTTCGTTGGTCGCGGGCAGCCGCTACCGCGGTGACTTCGAGGAACGCCTCAAGAAGGTGCTCAAGGAGATCAACACCCGCGGCGACATCATCCTGTTCATCGACGAGCTGCACACGCTCGTCGGTGCGGGTGCCGCCGAGGGCGCGATCGACGCGGCGTCCATCCTCAAGCCGAAGCTGGCCCGCGGTGAGCTGCAGACCATCGGCGCCACCACCCTCGACGAGTACCGCAAGTACATCGAGAAGGACGCCGCACTCGAGCGACGCTTCCAGCCGGTGCAGGTCGGCGAGCCGTCGGTGGAGCACACCATCGAGATCCTCAAGGGTCTGCGCGATCGCTACGAGAGCCACCATCGGGTGTCCATCACCGACGGTGCACTCGTCGCCGCGGCCACACTGGCCGACCGCTACATCAACGACCGCTTCCTGCCGGACAAGGCGATCGACCTCATCGACGAGGCCGGAGCCCGGATGCGCATCCGCCGGATGACCGCACCGCCAGACCTGCGCGAGTTCGATGAGCGGATCGCCGACGCCCGCAAGGAGAAGGAAAGCGCGATCGACGCGCAGGACTTCGAGAAGGCCGCCGGCCTGCGGGACAAGGAGAAGCAACTCGTCGCCGAGCGCGCCGAGCGTGAAAAGCAGTGGCGCAGTGGTGATCTGGACGTCGTGGCCGAGGTCGACGACGAGCAGATCGCCGAGGTGCTGGGCAACTGGACCGGCATCCCGGTGTTCAAGCTCACCGAGGAGGAGACCACCCGTCTGCTCCGCATGGAGGAGGAGCTGCACAAGCGGATCATCGGCCAGGAGGATGCGGTCAAGGCCGTCTCCAAGGCGATCCGCCGCACCCGCGCCGGCCTGAAGGACCCGAAGCGCCCGTCCGGTTCGTTCATCTTCGCGGGCCCGTCCGGCGTCGGAAAGACCGAGCTGTCCAAGGCGCTGGCCAACTTCCTGTTCGGCGACGACGACGCGCTGATCCAGATCGACATGGGTGAGTTCCACGACCGGTTCACCGCGTCGCGTCTGTTCGGTGCGCCTCCCGGCTACGTCGGCTACGAAGAGGGCGGCCAGCTCACCGAGAAGGTGCGCCGCAAGCCGTTCTCGGTGGTGCTGTTCGACGAGATCGAGAAGGCCCACTCGGAGATCTACAACACCCTGTTGCAGGTCCTCGAGGACGGCCGCCTCACCGACGGTCAGGGTCGCACGGTCGACTTCAAGAACACCGTGCTGATCTTCACCTCGAACCTCGGTACCTCGGACATCTCCAAGGCCGTGGGTCTGGGCTTCAGCAAGGGCGACGATTCCAAGTCGAACTACGAGCGCATGAAGATGAAGGTCAACGACGAGCTGAAGAAGCACTTCCGCCCGGAGTTCCTCAACCGTATCGACGACATCGTCGTGTTCCACCAGTTGACGCAGGAAGAGATCATCCAGATGGTCGACCTGATGCTCAACCGGGTGGAGACCGCTCTGCGCAACAAGGACATGGCCATCGAGGTCACCGACAAGGCCAAGTCGTTGCTGGCCAAGCGCGGCTTCGATCCGGTGCTCGGCGCCCGTCCGTTGCGTCGGACGATCCAGCGCGAGATCGAGGATCAGCTGTCGGAGAAGATCCTGTTCGGCGACATCACGCCCGGCCAGATCGTCCTCATCGACGTGCAGGGCTGGGACGGCGAAGGCGACAGCGAGGACGCCACGTTCACCTTCACCGGCTCGGAGAAGCCCCGCGAACTGCCGGACGCCCCGGTCGAATTGAGCAAGGCAGGTGAGGGCAGCAGCGAGAGCTGATCGCGCCCAATCGAATACCACGACGCCCGCTGTGACCCCGGATGGGGATACGGCGGGCGTCGTCGTTGCTCGACCCGGTCCACGGCCCGTGGTCACTCAGTACCGTGACTACTGGCAACCGATCGAGGAGACTGCACACTGTGACCACCGAATCCGACCATCGCGACCCGGCGTCCGGCGAGACCACCGCAGCGGCGCCGATCACCGTGACCCGCGACGGCGAGATCGCCATCATCACCCTCAACCGGCCGGATCGGCTCAACGCCTTCACCTCGGAGATGGGCGATCAGCTCATGGCCACCCTCGATGACACCGACGCCGATGATTCCGTGCGCGCCGTGGTCATCACCGGCGCCGGGCGCGCGTTCTGCGCAGGTGCCGACCTCGGGGCGGGCGCATCGACCTTCGAGCTCACCGAGGAGGCCGCCGGGGAGGTGCCCCGCGACTACGGGGGTCGCGTCGCCCTGCGCATCTTCGAATCGCTCAAACCGGTCGTGGTGGCCGTCAACGGTCCGTCGGCCGGGGTGGGTGTGACGATGACGCTGCCCGCCGACGCGCGGATCGCGTCGGACAACGCCCGCTTCGGCTTCGTCTTCGCCAAGCGTGGGCTGGTTCCCGAGGCCTGTTCGACGTGGTTCCTGCCGCGCCTGGTGGGCCTACCCACCGCGCTGCAATGGACGATGGGGGCGCAGATGGTCAGTGCGGCCGAGGCACTGGACGCAGGGCTGGTGCAGCAGGTGGTCGCACCCGAGGAGGTCGTCGACACCGCGATCGCGGTGGCCCGATCGATGACGGCCGGGTCCGCACCGGTGTCGGTGGCGCTGACCCGCCAACTCCTGTGGCGGATGGCCGGTGCACCGAGTCCGTGGGACGCACACCGCGCCGACTCGACGGCGATCTACGCGCGCGGCCGCATGGCCGACGTCCGCGAGGGTGTGATGTCGTTCCTCGAGAAGCGAGATCCGGTGTTCACCGACTCGGTCGCGACGGACCTTCCCGACATCTTCGACACGCCCACCGGGTGGTGAGCCGGCGCGTTGTCAGAAGTTCTTGTCGGCGTGGTCAACCCAACATGGGTCGCGCCGTGGATTCCGGCGCCGCGTGTGTGAAACTTGGACGGTTATGTCTCGAGCCTTGATCGGTCGTATCGCAACGGCCTGCGGAGCCCTGGTGGCCGCGGGCGTCGTCGTGCTGTCCGGGAGTTCGGGGCTGGCGTCGCACACCGAGGCGGCACCATCGGTGCGTACCGCGGCGCAGCACGAGACCGGGACACCGGTGAACATCAGTGCGCCCGCCCCGCAGAAGTATGTGGCACTGGGCAGTTCGTACGCCGCCGGACCCGGAGGCATCGAATCGTTGAGCAATCGGTGCCTGCGTTCGCCCGACAACTATCCGAATCAGGTCGCCACCGCGCTCGGGATGAGCCTGGTGGACGCGACGTGCTCGGGATCGACGTCGGACAACATCCTCGACCGTCCGCAGCGGTTCACCCCGAATTCGCAGATCGACGCGGTGACCCCGGAGACCTCGCTGGTCACCATCACCACCGGCGGCAACGACGTCGGCTACATCCAGCGGCTGATCGCGATGAGTTGCCGCAACGTCGCGCCCGAGGTGGCCAAAGAGGTCGCGGCACGTACCTGCAATCTCGGCCGTCCCATCCCGGCCGAACCCGGGCCGGAACGGTTCGCGGCGCTCGAGCAGAAGATGATCGCCACGGTCTTCGCGGTGCGCCAGCGCGCACCGCAGGCACGCATCCTGCTGGTCGATTACCCACCGGCGGTGGTGCTCGGTGGACCCACCTGCGCCAAGCTGCCCCTGTCGCCGACCGAGATCGAGGCCACCATCCGCGTCTTCGACGCCCTGGCGATGGTCACCGCCGCGGCGGCCCAGATCTCGGGCGCCGAACTGATCACGGCGTCGGTCGCCGGAGCCGACCACACGGTCTGCTCAACGGATCCGTGGCTGCGGGGATTCGAGACGCCTGTGCCGTATCACCCGAATTCCGCAGGTAAGGCCGCCGTCGCCGCGATGATCATCAACGCGGTTCGCTGACCCAACCCCTCGCGCGTCGAGTGGGTACCCTTGCGCGTCGAGTGGGTGCTGTTTCCCGTCGAATGGGCGCTGTTTCCCGTCGAGTGGGCGCTGTTTCCCGTCGAACGGGCGCCCCCGAACCGTTGACAGCGCCCGGTTCTCGTTGACAGCGCGCGCGTGAGCGCTGTCAATGACGGGAAGGCCGCCCTTGCGCATCGAGTGGGCACACCGAGCACCCGAGACCGAGCCGGTACCGGCCCGCGACCTCAGACCGCTTGCTCGACGAACTCGTGATCGTGGTGGCGGACCTGACGCCAGTACACCAGGCCCATCGAGAAGATCAGGAAGGCGCCGGTGAGGGCGACGAGGTTGCCCGCCCACATGTCGAAGCCGAATCGCAGGATGAGTCCCAGCACGATCGCGGCCGCACCGACGAGAACGGACCGCGTCGCGTTCTGGGAGCGCCAGTCGATGCGGTTGCGGCCGGTGGTGATCAGGCTGATCGGGCTGCGACGCAGGGTCTCGACCATGAAGACGGTCAGCGCCACGGTCGCGACGTATGCGATGAGCACTCGGGGCACAGCCGGCATGTCGGGGTCGGCGATCTGTGGCATCAGTGCGTAGATCGCGAGCGCGTGGGCGAGGTAGATGCCGAAGGACCGGTCCGAGGCGGTCTTCATCAGCTTGTCGGGGATGGAACCGGGATGACGTCGTTCCTGCCAGATGGTGCCGAGGCTGTAGAGGATCACGATGATCGCGATGAAGGCCCACAGGTTGTGCAGCATGAAGACGTTGGTGGCGCGGAACAGATTCTCGCCCTGGTCGACCGTGTAGAGGTAGTACAGCCAGGTCCCGAAGAGCACGACGGCACCGATCGCCATCATGTGGACGCGCCAGCGCTTCACGAACGCCTGCACGGCCTCGTAGTGCATGGCGGCCACGCAGCCGGCGAAGATGAAGAACTGGTACGGGAAGATCAGCACCTCGAGGTGGCGCCAGATCACGCCCTGGAGCCCCCAGGTGAGGAACGACAGCGGCGGCCGGACCATCAGGTACATCATCGTCATCTGGATGACGAAGCTCAGGCCCAGCAGGTATCGGTGATAACCCCAGGTCCGTTTGAGGACCCAGAGGACTGCCGGGAACACCAGATAGATCTGCATGCTCACCGACAGGAAGTAGAGGTGGTAGGCGGCATGGCCGGTGAGGAGGTCGTAGCCGATGCTCTTCACCGATTGTTTGACCGCGTCGACGCTGTTCCAGGCGTCGACGATCGATTGCACACCGTGGAAGTGATATCGCACGTAGAACCAGTAGAAGAGGCTCCACGTCAGGAACGGCAGACCGATGAGTTTGAAGCGGCGTCGCCAGAACGGGATCGTCTGCAGTTCGCGCTTGCGGTACTGATAGGTCAGCACGAAGCCGGTGAGGGTGAAGAACCCGTAGCGGGTGTAGCGCAGGAACAGTTCCACCGCGCCCGCGGCGACGCTCGTCGGTGCAGTGACGGTGAGCATGACGTGATCGAGGATCACGCCGCCGAAGGTCACCAGACGCACGAGGTCGATCTGGTAGAGGTGCTTGTCACGCTTGGTGGTGGGAGTTGCCGCAGCCTCGGTCTCCGGAGCACCGGTCGTTGCAGGCTTGGTCACCGATGCCGTTGGTGTGGCCGCGTCAGAGGATGCAGCATTGGATGACGTGGTGTCCGACGAGGCAGGTGGGGTGCCGGTCGATGGCTGTTCGGTGACGATCGGGGACCCTCCATCCAAGTCTTCGCACGATCACAGTTCTTCGCACGTCGCAGTGGGTGAGGCTACTCCGTGTTGCTGGGAGAACCGAAGTCGGTCGGCCCTCGGGGCACTCCACAACCGTCGCTGCGGGGGGATGTCGCGGCGCTGTCCCTGTCGATCGCCCCATCAGCAGTCTTCCTGCCATCCTGCCATCAAATATGCAGGAAGGCGGGGACGCGGCGTCCGGCGGCTCGCCGCAATCCCGGCCCGCCGCCGGATGCGCGGCGCCCCGACCGCGATGTGACGCATCCCACTGCAGGGTTCGTCCCTTTCGTCACTCGTGACTCGGCTGGGTCGGGGTCGACGGCGAGGTCACGACGTCGTCCGCACCATCCTGGGCATCGAGGTATCGGTTCGACGCTGGGCGACGATGCCGATCACCGCGGCCACGAAGCAGGCCGCGGCACCGACCGCGAGACCGGTACGCGGGTCGGCGACCTCACTGATCCACCCGATGATCGGCCCTCCGATCGGCGTCGATCCCATGAACGCCACCGACCACAGTGCCATCACCCGGCCGCGCATGTGCGGTTCCGAATTGAGCTGCAACGTGGCGTTGCCGGTCGACATGAACGACACACTGAGCCAGCCGACGAAGAAGAGCGCGACGATAGCCATCCACAGGTGCGGGACGGCGGCGGTGACGGCGATGGTGACCCCGAAGCCCGCCGCCGCGATGGTCAACGTCCGCAGTCCGGTGGTTCCGCGCGCGGCCACGAGCAGGCCGCCGACGACAGCGCCGACGCCCATAGCCGCTGTCATGAATCCGAAGGCCTGCGGTCCGCCGCCGAACGAGTCGCGTGCGGCCGCGGGCAACGACACCTGGAATTCGTAGGCCAGCGTGCCGACGAGTGCCATCATCGCCAGCGGCACCCACAGCAACGGCTTTCCGGATACGTACCGAAGTCCTTCGCGCAGTTGACCTTTACCGCGCTTGATGGGTTTCTCGTGGGCGATGTCGGCGGTGCGCATCGCGATCAGCGACACCACGACGGCGACGAAACTGGCCGCGTTCACCGCGAAGCACCAGCCGGCACCGACCGCGGCGAGGATCACCCCGGCGGCCGCCGGGCCCACCGCGCGGGCGGCGTTGACCATCACCGAGTTGAGGGTGACGGCGTTGCGGATCAGGGATTCGCCGACGATCTGGTGGATGAAGGCCTGTCGGGCCGGATTCTCGAAGGCGTTGTTGAGTCCCAACAGCACCGCCAGCACTCCGACGTGCCACACCTGCACCCAGCCGCCGAGGGTGAGGACCGCGAGGACGGCCGCGAGCAGACCCATCACCGACTGCAGCGCGATCATCAACCTCCGCCGATCCACCCGGTCGGCGACCACCCCCGCATACGGCCCGAGCACCAGGATCGGAACGGCCTGCAGGGCGACGATGACGCCGAGGACCGCCGACGACCCGCTGAGGGTGAGGACCAGCCAGGCCTGGGCGGTGGCCTGCATCCAGGTGCCGACCAGGGACAGGGCCTGACCGCCGAAGTACAGGCGGTAGTTGTGGATTCGCAGGGACGAGAACATCCCGTCGTCCATGGCCTGCGCCGAAGTCCCGGTGGTGGACTCGGGTGCGCGGTTGTCGGACATCGGCTCCACTGTAGGCACGGTCATCGACGGGGAGGCTCGGATGACCCCGTGTATAGTCTATAGACTATGCCCGATCAGGGGCCGATGGGCCGATCCTCCTCCGGGGCGGTATCGCCACGCCGCCGTCGTCCCCGACTATCCGACGAGGTGTCGGAGTATGTACGCGAGCTCATCGTGTCCGGGCAGCTACGGCCGGGCGAGTTCATCCGGCCGGAGAACGTCGCCGAGGAACTCGGGGTGTCGGCGACCCCGGCGCGGGAGGGTCTGCTCTCGCTGCAGACGGAGGGGATGCTGCGGGTCGAGCCGCGACGCGGATTCGTTGTCGCGCCCCTGAGCAGCGCCGACATCGAGGATGTGTTCGCCGGTCAGGCGTTGTTGGCCGGCGAACTCGCCGCCCGGGCCACCGCGAACATCGACGACGCCGGGCTGGCGGCCCTCGAGGCGATCCAGTCCGATCTGGAGTCGGCGGCCGACCGTGGTGACAACGACGAGGTGGAGCGTCTCAACCACGAATTCCATCGTCGGATCTACCGCACCGCCGACTCGCCCAAGCTGTCCTGGATGATCAAGTCGTCGCTGAGCTATGCGCCTCGACGTTTCTTCGCCTCGGTCGAGGGATGGCCGCAGGCATCGGCCGAGGATCACCGCGCCATCCTCGACGGATTACGCCGCGGGGACGCCGAGGCGGTACGCGAGTCGATGGCCGAGCACGTCCGCAAGGCCGGTCGGCTCCTCGCCGACAATCGCCGCGAGGAGTAGTGGGGACTCGGGCTGGATCGGGCGGCACACGCGAATACAACCGGGATGACTCAGCGGATCGGAAACAATAATCTCCTCCGAGGCGTTGAGCGACCCCGATTATATTGGCACCCCGGGTGATTCGATGGGCGGGATGAGAGCCTGTCCGGCGGGCGGTGATCCGGCCGGCCTGTCAGCGATTTACTGACGCCAGGATCCGTTCTGCGCGTGCCACGACGGGCGGGTCTACCATGTGGCCGTCCACCGCGACCGCTGCGGAGCCCTGGCCGGCCGCCTCGAGAATCGAACGTGCCCAGGCGATCTGGTCGTCGGTCGGCGCAAGGCAGTCGTGCACCGCAGACACCTGGGCGGGGTGGATGCACAGCTTGCCGGGCATGCCGACGCGCGCGGCGTACCGCACGTCGTCGACGAGGACGTCCGGTTCACGCAGGGCCGTGGTGACACCGTCGATCGGTGCCGCGATACCCGCTGCGGTACTGGCCAGCACGAGTGCCGACCGCGCAAACAGCAGCGCCTCACGGTCATTCGGATCGACACCGATGTCGACGGCGAAATCGATCGCGCCGAATCCGAGGCGGACCACCGCGTCGAGTTCGGCGAGGGCGCCCGCGTTGCCGATTCCGCGCGCGGTCTCGACCAGCGCGATCACCGGTGCCGATGTGGCCGCTCCGACCGCGGCCACCGCGTCGACGTCGGTCGCCTTGGCGAGTACGACGGAAGCGTGAAGTTGTTGCGCAAGAGCGACATCGGCGTCATGCCAGGGGGTCTGGGCGGCATTGATGCGGATCAATGCCGTGTTCCCGGCGGCGAACCAGTCGGCGATGTGCTCGCGGGCCGCCGGTTTGTCGGCGGGGGATACCGCGTCCTCGAGGTCGACGATCACGGCGTCGGCACCGGCCGCGGCGGCCTTGTCGAACCGTTCCGGACGATCGCCCGGAACGAACAGGAATGTCCTTGCCGTGCGGATCTTCTCGACGATGTCGCCGGGATGGGTGCTCATCAGAACGACCCCCGTCCGGACACATGCACCGCGTCGCCACCGGTGACGACACGCAGCGCGACGTCGCCGTCATCGTCGCTGGCCTCCACCCGGAACCGGTCACCGATGAACAGCGAGCGTTGAAGGCGGAACTCGAAGTTGCGCAACGATTCTCCTCCTCGACTGATGCGCACCAGCTCGGCCAGGTAGGTGGCCAGCAGTGGGCCGTGCACCACCAGGTCGGGGTAACCCTCGACCTCCGTCGCATACGGGCGGTCATAGTGGATGCGGTGCGCGTTGGAGGTCAGCGCGGAGTAGCGGAACAGCGTGGTGGTGGTCGGGGTCGGTTCCGTCGACCACTGTGCGGTGGATTCGCCCAGTTCCGACGATGGGCGCTCGAATGGGCGTGAATGGCCGGAGTCGCTGCGGTACAACAGGTTCTGCACTTCGACGAGGCGTGGTTCGTCGTCGCCGTCCTGGCGGTACTCCGACCGCACGGTCACGAACAGCATGTCGCCGGTGCGTCCGGTCTTCTCGGTGATCGCGGCGATCGACGATCGCTTCTCGGTCGAGACGCCGAGACGCAGCGGCCCGGTGGAGGTGATCCGCGACCCGGCGAACATGCGGCGACGTTCCGGGAGGGGCGGCAGGAAGTGTCCGTCCGCGGGGTGTCCGTCGGGGCCGAGGTCCGCCGTCGGCGGCCACTCGGAGAAGTACACCCAATGCCACGGGATGGGGAGCGCGTCATCCGGCCCGAAGGTCTCGCCGGTGTCCAGGGTGGCGGCGAGTCGGCTCGCCTGGGCGGGATCGAGGATGTCGGTCTCAACGATCGGTGCGGGGTGCCAACCGGCGACGTGGTCGCGAAGTGTTCGCTGCACGGTGTCCGACATGGTGATGCCTCCTGGGCTCGCTGGCGACTGTAAAAAATAGTCTATAGACCAGGCGGCGCTCAGTCGACCTCGACGCCCAGATGGGCGGCGAACATCTCGGCGAATCCGATGAGCTGTTCGCCGGCGATGGTGGTTCCGGACAGTCCGTCCAGGTGCCGCAGCGTGCCCACCCGCGCCCCGCGCAGGTCGAGGTCGGTGAGCTTCGCGCGGTGCACATCGATGCCTCCGACGATGCAGTCCTGGAATGCCATGCGGGCGAGGGTGGTGTCGCCGAGGTCGATCTCGCCGATGGTGCAGTCCCGGAAGAAGACATCTCGGACGTCTGCACCGCGCAGGTTCAGCAGGTCGACCTTGCAACCCTCGACGACCATTCCGCGGACCCGTGCGTCGAACATGTCGAGCGCGCCGAGCCTGCAGCGCGACATGTGCAGATTGCGGAGAGTGCTGCGCGGCAACGACAATCGTCCCACCTGGAGCTGGGTGAAGAGGGCGTCCGCAATGCGGGAGGCACTCAGGTCGGCGCCGTCGAGGATCACCGATCGCACCTCGCAGTCGGTGAGGGCCGCCCCCATCAGATCCCGGTCGGTGAGGTCCAGATCACGGAACGACGTCATCTCGATGGAGGCGTCGGGGGAGAGGTCGGCATCGTCACCTGTCTCGTAGGTGGTCGTCCGCGGGCGGTCCTCGAGGCGTGGAGGTCGTGTCGTCATCGTTCGAGCATGGCCCATCGAATCGACATTCCCGGACCGACCCACCCGCACGTCCCTGCCGATCCGTGGTCGACCGACCCCTCTTCGGGGGGTGTCGCGCCGCGAGTGTGACGTGGATCATGTCGTCCATGACGAGTAACACCGACCTCTACCGCGCCGGCCGCGACCAGATGATCAGTCTCATCTCCGACTACGACAAGGCCGTCGCCGAGTTCCGGTGGCCGGAACTGTCCGGCCGCTTCAACTGGGCGACCGACTGGTTCGACGTCATCGCCCGCGACAACGACGCCATTGCCCTGTGGATCACCGAGCAGGACGGATCCGAGGTGACGGTCACCTTCGACGAGATGGCGCAGCGCTCCGATCGCGTGGCCACCTGGCTGCGGGACCTGGGCATCGGCAAGGGGGATCGCGTCATCCTGATGCTCGGCAATCAGGTCGAGTTGTGGGAGGCGATGCTGGCCGTGCTGAAGCTCGGTGCGATCGTGATGCCGACGACCGCGGCGCTCGGCCCGGAGGATCTGCGCGACCGCATCGAACGCGGGCAGGCGCGTGCAGTGATCGCCAACGCCGCCGACACACCGAAGTTCGACGACCTCGACGGCGACTATCTCCGGATCGTCGTCGGATCGTCGGCCCCGGGCTGGGTCGAGTACGCCGACGCCGGGGAATCGGAGTCGGCCGGTCCGTTCGAGGCGGTCACCGACGTCGACGATCCGATGCTGATCTACTTCACCTCGGGTACCACCAGCCGGCCGAAGCTGGTGGAGCACTCCCAGACCAGTTATGCCGTCGGGCATTTCACCACCATGGCGTGGATCGGCTTGCGTCCCGGCGACGTTCACCTCGCGATCAGTTCGCCGGGGTGGGCCAAGCATGCGTGGAGTTGCTTCTTCGCGCCGTGGATCGCCGAGTCCACCATCTTCGTCTACAACTATGGCCGGTTCGACGCGGCGGCACTGATGGATCAACTCCGCCGGGCGAAGGTGAGCACCTTCTGCGCGCCACCGACGGTGTGGCGCATGCTGATCCAGGCCGACCTCGGTGAGCGTCCGGACGCGTTGCGCGAACTGCTCGGCGCGGGTGAACCGTTGAATCCCGACGTGATCCGTCAGGTCGAGGACTCGTGGGGACTGACGATCCGTGACGGCTTCGGTCAGACGGAGACGACGCTGCAGGTCGGCAACACGCCGGGGCAGCCGGTGAAGTCGGGGTCGATGGGCCGCCCGATGCCGGGCGTGCCGGTGGTGCTGGTGGATCCGCTGACCGGCGAGCTCGCCGACGAGGGCGAGATCTGTCTGGACCTGTCGCAGCATCCGAAGAATCTGATGACCGGATACCTCGGCGATCCGGAGCGCAACGAGGCCGTGACGGCCGGCGGTTACTACCACACCGGTGATGTGGCGCAACGGGATTCCGATGGCTACATCACCTACGTCGGCCGCACCGACGATGTGTTCAAGTCCTCGGACTACAAGGTGTCCCCCTTTGAACTCGAAAGTGTGCTCATCGAACATCCGGCCGTGGTCGAGGCCGCCGTCGTGCCCCAACCCGACGACACCCGGCTCGCGATTCCGAAAGCCTATGTGACCCTGGCGCAGGGCTGGGAGCCCAGCGCCGAGACCGCGCGAGCGATCCTCGAGTACTCCCGCGATCACCTCGCCCCGTACCTGAAGGTGCGGCGGGTGGAGTTCTTCGAACTCCCCAAGACGATCTCGGGCAAGATCCGCCGCGTCGAACTCCAGCAGCGGGAGAGTGCCGCACACCGGGATTCGGTGCAGATCGCCACCGAGTACCGCTATGAGGATCTCGTGGACTGATCCTCACCGGAACTGGCTGCGGAAGCGTGACGGCGGCACCCCGAACTGCGCGGCGAAATTCTGGCGGAGCGTCACCTCGCTGCCGAAGCCGCAGGTGTGAGCGATCATTCGCAGATCGAGGTCGGTGGTCTCGAGGAGTTGCCGGGCGCGGTCGAGTCGTTGCCGGGTCACCCATCGCGCCGGCGTGGTGCCGGTCTCGCTCCGGAAATGGCGAATGAGGCTTCGTTGGCTCATGCCGGCGTGGTCGGCCAGTACCGCGACGGAGAGATCCCGGTCGAGTCGGCCAACCGCCCACTGCATGACCGCGCTCATGGATGCATCGGAATCGACTGCGGTGACCGGATTCTCGATGTACTGCGCCTGACCGCCATCGCGATGCGGTGCCACCACCATGCGGCGTGCCACCCGGTTGGCCAGGTCCACTCCGCTGCGGCGGCGCAGCAGATGTAGGCAGGCGTCGACGGCCGAGACGGTACCGGCCGAGGTGATCACGTCGCCGTGGTCGATGTAGAGCACGGAGTCGTCAACCGAGCCACATCGGCCGCGGCCGAGCAGGGTGTCGGTGCCCAGCCAATGTGTCACGGCCGCGCGACCTTCCAGTAATCCGGCATCGGCGACCGCGATGGCGCCAAGGCACAGGCCCGCGACCACCGCGCCGCGCGTATGCGCGCGCACGAGGATCGCACGCAGATCCTCGCCGATCTCGGGCGTGGACTCCGGCCACGACGGAATGATCACCACGTCGGCGTCGTCGGCGGCGATGGGCCCGGCGATGCCGGACAGGTGTGTTCCGCCGGCCACGTCGACGCTCTCGGCACCGGTCGAGAACAACGTGACCGACCACTCGGCGGGATGGTCGGTGACTGCTGCGGCCTCGCCGAACACCATCTGCGGGGCGGCGACATGGAACAGACTCACGCCGTCGTACACGAAGATCGCGACATGCATCCGTCGGCTCCCTTCGGCGGCACGATTATCGCGCCGACCGGCTGGCGCGTTTCCATCGCAGAGTGGCATTCGTGCCACTTCTGCGACCGACGATACTGCAGCAGACTGCAGTGCCAGGCGAGGGAATTCGCTCGCCGACCACCGGAAGGGGATGTCCCATGACCGCACCGAAGCGCGCCCTTGTCATCGTCGATGTGCAGAACGACTACTTCGACGGACCAATGCAGATCCAGTACCCGCCGCGCGACGAGTCGTTGGCCAACATCACGCGGGCGATCGACGCGGCCGTTGCGGCTGGGCTGCCGGTGGTGGCGCTGCAGCACACGTTGCCCGCCGACTTCCCGGTCTATGCCGAGGGATCGGAGGGGTGGAAGCTTCACCCCGAGGTGGCGCGGCGCGTCGGTGTCGACTGGTTGGTCGCCACCAAGCAGTTCGGCACGGTCTTCGGTGGCACCGACGTCGCGCAGTGGCTCGCCGACCGTGACGTCGACACCATCACCATCGTCGGCTACATGACCAACAACTGCGACCTCGCCACCGCCGCGGACGCCGAGGTGCGTGGGCTGGGTGCGGAGATCCTGTCCGACGCCACCGGTGCGGTTCACCTGGCCAACGGTGCCGGATCGGTCTCTGCCGAACAGCTACATACGACGCTGATGGTGTTGTTCCACTCCAACTTTGCCGCCGTCGCATCGACCGACGAGTGGCTCACCGCACTCGGTGACGGACGCGCCCTGGACAAGGGCAATCTGGTGGAATCGGCGGTGGCCGGCGCGCAGAGCAACGAACCGGCACGCGCCTGATGGTCGTCATCCGTCGATGAAATCCGCAATCGTCTTTGCTACTCGCGCGGTGTCGGCGACGTGCGCGAAGTGTCCCTGACCATCCAGTTCGACGGTCGTCGCACGCGGTAGGGACGCTGCGAGATGTTCGGTGGCACCGACCAGATGTCCGGGACTGGCGTCGCCGACGAGAAGCCGGATCCGGTTCTCGGAGAGCGGTTGTGCCTGTACGTCACGCTGGAGCGGGGCGCCTCGGTGGGACTCGACGACGTCCTCGATGTGATGGACGGGGCCGGGGTGGCCCGATTCAAGTTCCCGGAGCGGCTTGTCGTCGTCGACGAGTTCCCGATGACCAAGGTGGGCAAGATCGACAAGAAGGCCATGCGGGAAGACATCCGGCAGCGACTGGAACGCGCGGAGGTGTGAGGTGCTCCCCCGCTGCATCACGGGGTCGGGAGCGGGACCCACGACGGCAGCGGCATCGACCGGGGCGGTCGTCCGGCAGTGACGAGCGCTCACGGGTTGGTGGCACAGACGCAGCGGCTGTGGTGGCAGAATTCGCGGCTGAACACACCGGATGCTCTGCCGACGACGAGTATCCGGTGGCCGCGGGGTTTGCGTCGTCGGCAGCGGCGATTGCCGCACACGAGTACTGGCTGTCGCGCCGGACCCGGACAATCGGCGAGGTGACGCGAAAGATGTTCGCGCTCATGGAGCAGCGATTGCCGGAGGGGCCAAGTTTGACGGTGCGGCCGCCGTGATGCCGGGGCCGGCCTACCGCCGTGCGATCCACGTCGTCTTGAGTCCGGTGAACTTGTCGATGGCGTGCACCGAGAGGTCGGACCCGAATCCCGATCCCTTGAAGCCGCCGAACGGGGTACCCGGTGACAGGGCGTCGACGGTGTTGACCGACACCGTTCCGGCGTGCAGGGAATCCGAAACGCGCAGGGCCCGGTCGAGATCGGAGGTCCACACCGATGCCGCGAGACCGTACTCGGTGTCATTGGCCATGGCGATGGCCTGCTCTTCGGTGTCGAACGGGATGAGCGCGAGCAGCGGACCGAAGATCTCCTCGGTGATGACCGTCGAGTCCGTCGGCAGGTCGGTGGCGACGGTGGGTTCCATGAAGAATCCGGTGTCTCCGATCCGGTTGCCGCCGAGAATGATCCGGCCGTCTGATCGCGCCCGTTCGACATAGTCGAGGACGAGGTCGAGTTGTTTGCGCGACACCATCGCGCCGGTGGTCGAGGACGGATCCAGTGGATCGCCCGGCCGGTACGTCGCGGCCTTTGCCGCAAGGGTCGCGGCGAGTTCGTCGACGATCTCCCGCTGCACGAGGAGTCGGCTGTTGGCCGAACACACCTCACCCTGATTGCCGAAGATCCCGAAACATGCCATCTCGGCGGCGGTTTCGAGGTCACCGCAGTCGGCGAACACGATGTTGGGGCTCTTCCCGCCGCACTCGAGCCACACCTGCTTCATGTTGGATTCGGCGCTGTAGGCCAAGAATTTCTTGCCGACCTCGGTCGAGCCGGTGAACGTCAGGCAATCGACGTCGGGGTGTCGGCCCAGGGCGCGTCCAGCGGTGGCGCCGAGACCGGGTACGACGTTGAGGATGCCGCTCGGGATGCCTGCCTCGAGGGCGATCTCGGCCATCCGCAGCGCCGACAGCGGTGATTCCTCAGCGGGTTTGAGGACGACGGAATTGCCGGCCGCCAGTGCCGGTGCGAGCTTCCACGCGGCGATGTCGAGGGGGAAGTTCCACGGGACCACCGCGCCCACCACGCCCAGGGGTACGCGTCGGACCATGGCCACACTGCCGTCGGCGGTGGGTGGGAGTTCACCGGGGATCTTGTCGATCACTTCGCCGTAGTAGCGAAACACCGCGGCCGCGCCGGGCACCTCGACGTCGATCGAGTCGCGGATGGCCTTACCCATCTCCAGGGTCACCAGGAGTGCGAGTTCGTCGGCGTGCTCGAGAAGCAGATCCGCGAAGCGGACGAGGATCGCACCGCGATCGGCGGCGGAGCGACGCGACCAGCGGCCGTCGTCGAAGGCTCGCCGCGCGGCGACCACGGCGGCGTCGATGTCGGCCTCCGCACCGGCGGCGACGGCGACGAGGACATCCTCGGTGGCCGGGTTGACGACATCGAAGGTGTCTCCCGAGACCGCGGAAATCGGACGACCGTCGATGAACGCGTCGGTCGGCATCTTGAGGCCGGCCGCGCGGGCGTGCCAATCGATCGTGAGTGCAGACATGCACCCATGGTGACCGACTCGGCCGCCGATCAACAGATCCTGTCGAGCCGAATTATCTGATGATCTACATCGGTGGAGTCGATAAATACTGCATCTGATTTGTTGATCCAGAAGGTCGGAAGATTCTGTTTTCCCTGGGATGCGTGCTGTCGAATACTGGCCTGAACGCCCCGACGACGTGGCGCGCATCTCACAGACCACGACGGCAACGAGGAGTCGAATTCATGACGACCACACCCGAGTCCACGCCGACAGGTGCCACGCCGACAGGTGCCGGGCCGGCACTCGAGCGCCGCACCATCGACCACATTCCGCACGACGAGCGGCACGGCCGAGCCCGCGACATCTTCACCGTCTGGTTCGGCTCCAACATCATGTTGCTGACCATCATCACCGGCGCACTCGCGACCACGGTGTTCGGTCTGCCCTTCTGGGCCGGCGCGCTGGCCGTCATCCTCGGCAACCTCGTCGGTGGTGTCGTCATGGCACTGCACGCGGCGCAGGGACCGCAGATGGGCGTGCCGCAGATGCTGCAGACCCGCGCACAGTTCGGATCGCTGGGCAGCCTCCTCGTCGTCGTCCTCGTCGTCTTCATGTACCTCGGGTTCTTCGCCTCCAACGCGGTCCTCGGCGGACAGGCCTTCGCCGAGGTCACCGGACTACCGACGAACTGGGCAATCCTGATCATCGGCGGCATCAGCGTCGTGGTGACCGTCATCGGCTACAAGCTGATCCACTCCATGGCCGCCGTGCTCTCGGTCGTGGCCGGCCTGGCGCTGCTCGTGGCGTTCGTCTGGATGGTAGGTGTCAACGGCCTGCCCGAGGGCACTTGGCACAGCGGTGATTTCGGCTGGGCCGGCTTCATGGCGACCTTCTCCGCCGCCGCGCTGTGGCAGATCGCCTATGCGCCCTACGTGTCCGACTACACCCGCTATTTGCCCAAGGACACCGGCGTCACCACCGCCTTCTGGGCCACCTACGCGGGATGCGTCCTCGGCTCGGTGCTGCCGATGCTGCTCGGCGTCCTGGTCGGCGCGGCCCTTCCCGCCGCCGACACCCTCGACGGCATGTCCACGCTCACCCACGGGATCTCGACGGGACTGTTCGCGGTCTTCGCTGTCGGTATCAGCCTGACCAACGGGATGAACCTGTATTGCGGTGCGCTGTCGACGATCACCGTAGGACAGAACATCCTGCCACGATGGCGGCCACAGGCCACCAGTCGTGCGGTGATCGCCGTCGTCCTGTTCGCCATCGCGATGGTGCCCGCCCTCGTCAGCGCCGACGACTTCCTCGCCAACTACGCCAACTTCCTGTCCCTGCTGCTCTGCGTGTTGATCCCGTGGACCGCGGTCAACCTGGTCGACTACTACTTCCTGCGCCACGGCGTCTACGACATCCCCTCGCTGTTCGCCCGTGACGGCGGCGTGTACGGCCGCTTCAACTGGACGGCGATCGCCTGCTACGTGCTCGGCATCGCGTTGCAGATACCGTTCCTCTCGACCACCCTGTGGGTGGGTCCGATCGCTGAATCGCTGGGTGGCGTGGACATCTCGTGGCTGGTCGGGCTCGCGGTGATCTGCCCCCTCTATTACGGCCTGATGCGGCTGCGGCAGTCTGCTACGGCCGCCTCCCCGTCCGTACTGATGACGGAACCCGCTGCATGAGCAGCGATTACGTCGTGGTCGGCGGCGGAACCGCGGGATGCATCGTCGCCGCCCGGCTCAGCGAAGACCCCGATGTCACTGTGACGGTCATCGAAGCGGGGCCCAGTGACGAGCACGAACCGCGGGCGCGGTCGATCCGCCGGTGGGCCGAGATGATCGGCAGCGAGTACGACCTGGATTACCGCAGCGTGCCGCAAGAACGCGGGAACTCCGGAATTCGTCAGTCGCGCATGCACATCCTGGGTGGATGCTCGACGGCGAACACGATGATCACCTGGCGGCCACTCGCCGCCGATATCGACGAATGGGCCGATTACGGGGTCGCCGGGTGGGATGCGGAGACGCTCGGCCGGTGTTACGACCGTCTGGCCACACCCATCACGCCGGTGGCGCCGGCGGACCAGAACCCGTATGTCGCCGACGTGGTGGCCGCGGCCCGGGAGGCCCTGGAGTTGCCGGCCCGGACCGACTGGAACACCGATATCGACTTCGCGAAAACCGGTGAGGGCGCAGGATTCTTCGAGATCGGCTACACGCCGGAGGATAATCTCCGGTCGGCGACGTCGGTGCACTACCTGCATGATGCCATCCGTCAACGTCCCAATCTGACTGTGGTGCACAACCGTTCGGTCACGACGATGCTGTTCGACGACCATCGCGCGACCGGTGTCCGTACCGTCGATGCCGCGGGCGAGATCGCCGACATCCATGCCGACCGCGAGATCATCGTCTGCGCGGGCGCGATCGGGTCGCCCGCGCTCCTGCAGCGCTCGGGCATCGGTCCCGCCGAGATTCTCGCGGCGGCGGGCGTGCCGATCCGGGTCGACCTGCCCGGCGTGGGGGAGAACCTGATGGATCACGCCGAAGGTCTCATCGTGTGGGAGACCGATCGGGCTGTGCCGTCCACCTGCGCGACCGGCTGGGATGCGGGTGCCGCGCTGCGCTTGTCCGACGACAGCCCGGCACGGCCGGATGTGTTGATGCACTTCCCGGTTGAGGCCGTCGCCGATCATGCCGTCACCTACGGCACCGAACTGCCGGCAAAGATCATCTCCATCGCCCCCAACGTGGCCAAACCCCACAGTCGTGGGCGCGTGTGGATCACCGACGTCGATCCGGCGATACCGCCGGCCATCGACTATCGCTACTTCACCGACCCCGATGGGGAGGACGAGGCCGCACTGTTGGCCGGTATCCGCGCCGCGCGACGTATCGCGGCCACCGCTCCGATGTCGGATTGGGTTGTGCGGGAGGTCTTTCCCGGAACCGACGTCGACGACGACGAGGCACTGTCGGAGGCCCTGCGCGCGACCCATCAGACCGTCTATCACGTGTCGGGAACGTGCCGGATGGGAGCCGACGACGACCCACTCGCGGTTCTCGACAGCCGACTGAACGTGTGGGGCGTCAATGGTGTACGCGTCGTCGACGCCTCGGTGATGCCGACGCTGACGTCGGTCAACCCGGTTGGCACGATCATGAGCATTGCGGAGCGAGCGGCAGAACTCATCGCCACCGATCGTCGTCGCGGGCACTGAGCCGTAGGGGGCCTGGGCTACGTCCCGAACAGGTCGCGGCAGAGTTCGGCGACCACCCCGGCCCGCCTGGTCGGCCGCGCGGCAATCGCGTTGAGCAGCACCATGGTCAGGGCCGGGGCGTCGTCGGCGATGGGGATCGACGCGACCGCGTGCCCGTCGAGTGCCATCGGCACCGCCGACTGCAGGTTGAGCACGGTGTAGGCCAGCCCCCGTCCCACCAGCGCGCGGCAGGTCTCGACGGTGGTGGATCGATACCGGACGTTGGGTTCCACTCCGCATTCCCGGAAGACCCGGCCGAAATAGTCGCGACTGTGCGGTAGGTCGAGTAGGGCCATGGGTTCGTCCGCAAGCTCGTGCAGCCGTACCGATTTCCGCTTCGCGAGCCGGTGTGAACCGGACACGAGGACGTAGGGTGGCACGGTCCGCAGCGGCCACCGCTTCAGCCGGGGATCGTCGACGAGGTCGTAACCGATCCCGAGTTCGAAGGTGCCGTCGGCGACGCCCTCGGCGAGGTCCGCGAGGTCGACCTCGGTGGTCTGCAACTGCAGCCGCGGTAGCTTTTCCGCTGCGGTGCTGAGCAATTCGGGTAGCAGATAGGGCGCCATCACCTCGAAGCAGCCGATCGACAAGGACCCCGTCAGGGAGCCGCCCATGCCGTGGGCGATCGACCGCAGGTCGGCGGCCGACGCCAGAAGCTGCCTGCTCGCGACCAGCAACTCGCGGCCCGAAGGTGTCAGCGTGATGCCCTTCGCGTGGTGGCGCACCAACAATTGGACGCCCAGGGACCCCTCCAGGTCGGTGAGGGCCGTCGACATCGCCGACTGTGAAAGGTGCACGGCGGTGGCCGCTTTCGTGATGCTTCCGGCTTCGGCGACCGCCACGAAGTACTCGAGTTGCCGCAGCGTGTAGTCCGCCATGCCTCACCTCGTTGATTCGACTCTTCCGATATTAAACCACGGAAACAGAGACTGTACAGATGAAACCTCGGCATTCAGGCTGGTAGCACACGTATTCATTCCCCCGTCGAGCAGGAGTTGACTCATGGGAACCCATCCCGTAGCCCAGGACGGGCCGGATCTGCATCTGCGGCATTCGCTGCGCCGTCTCGACGTCCCGATCATGATCCTGTCGGCACTCATCAGCCTGGACATGGTCGGTGAGATCTCGTCCTTCGGTGGCGAGACCTTCACCTGGCTACTCATGCTCGCCGTGCTGTGGATGATTCCCTACGGCCTGGTGACCGCGGAACTGGGCAGTGCCTTCCCCGACGAGGGCGGCCTCTACGAGTGGGTCAAACGTGCCTTCGGCCGATTGCCCGGATCGATCGCCACCATCATGTACTGGTCGATCAACCCGCTATGGATCGGCGGCTCACTCGCCTTCATCAGTACCGAGGCGTGGAGCAGTTTCATCCGTCCGGTGGGCGAGGGCAGCGTCGGCGACTACGCCTTCAAGATCGTGTTCGTCTGTGCGTCGGTGGGCATCACGTTGCTGTCGATGCGCCGTGCACGGGTGGTCTTCCGGATTGGTACGTATCTGAAACTCGTTCTCGCCGCGGTCTTCCTGATCACCACTGTGATCTTCGGTCTCAAGCACGGCTTCCACGGCATCGAAGCGGTGAGCTGGTCGCCCACGATGGCCGGCTTCCTGGGACTGGTTCCGCTGCTGCTGTTCTCACTGGTCGGCTTCGAGGTGCCGAGCCAGGCCGGCGGAGAGATGACCAACCCGCAGCGCGACGTTCCCCGCGGCATCGCCGTCGGAGGATTCGTCGGAATCCTCGTCTACGCGTTGCCGGTTCTGGCCCTGCTCCTGGTGCTCCCGGCCGACAAGATCACCGGCATAGGCGGATTCATGGCCGCCGTCGACACCGTCTTCGGCGTCTACGGTCCGGCGGGCGAGGTCTTGGTCAAAGTCGCGGTGATCGCCTTCATCATCGGGCTCGGCGTCACCGGTGCCACCTGGGCGCTTGCCGCCAACCGTGCGCTGGCCGTCGCGGCGGCCGACGGTGGCTTCTTCCCCTACTTCGCGAAGTTCGACGAGAAGCGGGATTCTCCGGTGCGCGTCAACATGTTCACCGGTGTCATCGCGTTGCTGTTCATGGTCGCCGGTGTGCTGTTCTCCCGCGGCGACAGTGCCGCAACGTTCACCGTGGTCCTCACGATCACCATCTCCACCTCGCTGGTCGCCTACCTGTTCGTGTTCCCGGCGGCACTTCGCCTGCGGTTCACCCATCCCGCGCGTGGCCGCTCCTACGCGATTCCCGGTGGACGCGTGGGCATCACGGTGGCCGTCGCCCTGACGACGTTCTGGGCCGCACTGGGCGTGTGGGCGGCGGTCTTCCCCGGAACCCTGGAGAACCTCGTCGGCATCGACTACGACTTCCTCGAGACGTGGGGAGTCAGCCGCATGAGGTTCGAGCTGTTCACCGTCGGCACCCTGGCCCTACTCGCCCTGATCGCGGTCGCCGGCTACCTCCGCGGACGCGGAAGCGTTCCTGCCGAGGCGCGACCGGTGGTGAGCGACGAGCCGCGGATCACCGAACCTGTCGGTTGAGACGCGACACAACCGGTGGCCCGGCCTCTCCGACGGAGGGGCCGGGCCACCGCTGTCGTGTCTGCGGGAGCCAGCTCGTCGACGAGGTCGATCCGATCGGTGGGGATTGGCGAGGGTGGTTCTGGTGGACGCGCCGGCTGCGTGTACGCGCGCTCAGTGCAACGAGGGCGTGGACGTGGGGGGGTGCCGCGTGAGCTGACTGGACCCCACAACCTCAGACGCCGTGCACCACCGCACCACCGACCATCGTCATCTGGACCGTCATCTCTCCGATGTCACGCGCCTCGCGGATGTCACCGTCGAGGACGACGAGGTCGGCATCCTTGCCGACGTCGACGGACCCGGTCGTGTCGTCGGCGTGCATCGCGCGTGCCGCCCCGATCGTGTAAGCGTCGACGGCCGCCCGCAGCCCGATGGCTTCCTCGGCGACGAGTGGGAGGGTGCGGGCGTCGTCACCGATGGCGTGCGGGTCTGCCAGCGAACCCATCCGATGGACGGCGGTGTGGATGGCCCACAGAGGATTCGGATCGGTGACCGGCCAGTCGCTGCCCATCGCCAACGCGCCACCCGCTGCGAGGATCGACCCGAACGGGAAATGCCACCGCTGCCGGTCGGGGCCCAGCAAGGGGAGTTTGCGTTCGACGATCTCGGTGTCGCGTCGTGCCCAGAGTGCCTGGACGTTGGCGATGACGCCGAGTTCGGCAAAGCGTGGGATGTCTGAGGGGTCGACGACGTCGAGATGGGCGATCTGATGGCGTGCAGCGAAATCCGGGCGAGCCCGGATGGCGGTGCCCAGCGCATCGAGACATTCCCGCACCGCCCGATCGCCGACCGCGTGCATGTGGATGTGGAAGTCGTTGCGCGCGAGCAGTGAACACACCTCGTCGAGCTCCGCCGGATCGATGAACGACAGCCCCTGCGATGCGGCCCCGGCCGGAAGATGTGTGTACGGCGCGAGCATCGCGGCGGTGCAGTTCTCGCAGATCCCGTCCTGCATCACCTTGACGGTGTCGACGTGAAAGCGATTGCCGTGACCCTGTTCTCGTCGCCGGAGCAGCGTGTCGAGCTGCCCGAGACCCTTATCCGCGGCCCACCACAGTGCGCCGCACACCCGTGCCGTCAACTCCCCGGCGTCGTCGGCGGCGATATAGGTGGCGAGCGTGTCGGACAGTCCGAATGCCGGGATGTCCACGCCCGCATCCTGCCAGCCGGTGACGCCCACCGCATGCAGGCGGCGCTGCGCCGTCAGCAACGCGCGTCGGAGGAACTCGTCGTCGTAGGCCGGGATGAGCGCATTCGCGGGGTCGCCGGCCCGCTCGAACAGCACGCCGGTCGGTTGCCCGGTCGGGTCACGTTCGATGCGCCCGCCGCTGGGATCGAGGGACGACTCGTCGATACCGGCACGCCGCAACGTCTCCGAGTTGACCCACACACCGTGACCGTCATGACTGGACAGCACCACGGGCCGATCGGCGACGACCTCGTCGAGGTCGGCCCGGGTGGGCAGCCCGCCGGGGAAAGCGTCACCGTACCAACCACTTCCGCTGATCATCGGCTCGTCCGGATGGTTCCGGGCATAGGCATTGATCGTGTCGAGGTAGCGCCGACGATCATGCGGCAACTCCGACAGGTCACAGCGCAGCGCGGCCAGCCCGCCGGCCACCGGATGCGCATGGGCGTCGATGAAGCCGGGCATCAGGCTCGCACCCGCCAGGTCGTGCACCTGCGTCCGAGGACCGACGAGAGCGCGATCCACGCCGCGGACGACGGAGGTGATCACCCCGTCGGCCACGGCGACGGTGTCGGCGCCGGATGCGCCATCGCCGGTCTGCCAGACGGCTGCATTGGTGAAGATGTGCTCGGCGTACATGGCGGCTCCCGGTATTCGGCTGCGGCGGTGTGGTGGTGGTGCGGGTTGCGGCGGCGCGGTTATGGCGCGCGGCTCAGGACACTGAAACCGGGATGCGGAACACCGGCTCGATCGACAGCTGGGTCACCTCGCGTCGGAACGGGACCGGTGCGTCCGACGGGGGCGTGTCGAGTTCCTCGGCGTACCGGTGTCCCGACCAGACGGCCGCTGCGATCGTCGAGGGTGCCCATGCGTCACCGGCCCCACGCACACTGCGGATGCGGGCGTCGGCCCACTCGTCCTCGCGCGCATACAAACCTGAGTAGAGCTCGTCGTGCGGCAGGCGCGCGGTGACCAGGACGACGGAGTCGGCTTCGATCTGCCCGGCGCGACCGGTGAATCGGCACGCCGTGTCGACGCCCCCGTCGCGGATTGCGGTGACGGCGGTGTCGGTACGTACCGCCACCCCGGCCTCGATGATGCGTGCCCGGATGCGGTGGGATTCCATGGTGTTGGTGGTCCACTGCGACACCTGCGGTACCGGGGTCACCAGGGTGACGTCGTATCCTTCCTTGGCGAGCATCTCGGCGATGACCGCGCCGAGGTAGTAGTGATCGTCGTCGAAGAGCACGACCCGGTTGCCCTGTGGGCGGATTCCCGAGGTGATGTCGTCGGGCGTGAGAACGTCGGTGGTGGAGTCGATTTCGATGCCGTGCGTGTGCCAGCGGCCGACGCCGTCGCGACGCCAGGAAGCGCCGGTCGCCACGAGCACGTGGCCGAAGCCGTACTCGAGGATGTCCTGTTCCGTCATCGGCGATTCACGGTAGATGTCGACGGTGTCGAGTTTCTCGATCTGTTGGAGCCGGTAGTCGATCACCCGAATCCATGCGGCCAGCCCCGGCAACTTCGACTCGCGCGCGACGCGTCCGCCGAGGACGCGTCCGGCCTCGGTCAGGGTGACCGAGTATCCCCGGTTACCCAGGGCACGAGCGGCTTCCAGGCCGGCGGGCCCGGCGCCGACGACGAGCACCGACGAATCGGAGGCCTTGGGTGCGATGTGTTCGGGATGCCAGCCGCGGCGGAACTCCTCGCCCATCGTCGGGTTCTGGGTGCAGCGGATGGGTGACATGGTGAAGTCGCCGGAGACGCAGATGTTGCATCCGATGCATTCTCGGATGTCCTCGAGGTCGCCGCGTTCGATCTTGTTGGGCATGAACGGATCGGCGATCGATGGGCGTGCGGCGCCGATGAGGTCGAGGACGCCGCTCTTGACCTGGCGCACCATGGTGTCCGGGGAGGTGAATCGGCCGACACCGACCACCGGTTTGGTGGTGTGTTGTTTGAGGCCGGTGACGTACGGCTCCTGCTCGGCCTCGGGACCGAAACGCGATGTCACCGAGTCATCTTCCCAGCTGCCCAGGACCAGATCCCAGAGGTCGGGGTGCTCGCCGATGATGCCGAAGACGTCCTCCATCTCGGCGCGGGTGATGCCCTCGTCGCCGAGGAGTTCGTCGACGGAGATGCGGCAGGCGACCGCGGCCTTGCCGTCGGCGATCTCCCGGGTGTCCTCGAGGATCTCGCGGATCAGCCGGATGCGGTTCTCCAGGCTGCCGCCGTATTCGTCGGTGCGGTTGTTGTATCGACGCGACAGGAAGTGGTGCAGGCCGCCGATGGCGTGGCCGGCGTAGACGTAGACGATGTCGTAGCCGGCGGCCAGCGAGCGATGGACCGAATCGGCATGCCATTTGCGCAGGTCGATGATGTCGGCCTTGGTCATCGCGCGGGCCTGGACCGGATCGAGGTTCCACGACACGACGGGCAGATGCTGTGGGCCGAGCGGGGCTTCGCGGCTGATGAGGTTCGGGCTGTTGAGGCCGTTGTGCGCCAGTTCGATTCCGGCCAGCGCTCCACCCTCGTGGATCTGCTCGGCGATGCGCGCGATCGCCGGCATGTCCTGGTCGTCCCACAGGCGCAGTTCGATGAATGGACCGATGTCGGAGGTGGGATGGATCTCCACCTGTTCGGTGCACACCACCGCCCACCCGCCCTCGGCCTTGACGCGCCGCATCGCAGCCTCGCCCGACGGATCGCGGTATCCCATTCCGTTGCAGTGCGGGACCTGGAAGAAGCGGTTGCGGGCGGTCACGGGCCCGATCTGGACCGGTTCGAAGAGGATGTCATAGCGGGGGTCACGCATGGGGAACGCTCCGTTGGGCTGGGCTGTCGATCAGCGGGTCGCTGGGATGGTCATTCTTTGTGCTCAATCGCAAAGAACGATTCGACGGTATCGCGAGGCCTGCCAGTTCGCCCACCTGTAGCCAACATCTCGTCATCGGAAGATTCGATCCGCGACATCGGTGGAACCGACGCAAGTGCACGCTTGCATCGAGGCGTGGCGCGGGGCAGGATCGGCAGGCATGGCCCGTCCCCGTCGGCAAGATGCCCGCCGCGCTGAAATCATCACCGCGGCAACGGTTGCCATTGCCGAGCGCGGGTTGATCGGATTGCGGATCAAGGACATCGCCGCCGCTGCGCAGTTGTCGCCCGGGTCCGTCGCCTACTACTACCCCGAACTCGACGATCTGTTACTGGCGGTACATGAGACCGCCGTCGAGCGGTTCTACCGCGGGCGCCGAGAAGCTATGGGGGAGTACGACGATCCGCTCGACCGACTCGGTGCGCTCGTGAACCTGGGGATCTGCGATCCCGACGACCCGATGTGGCCGGCCCTGTACGAACTTCATCTGCACAGTGCCCGGGTGACCCGTCATGCGGAGCTCATGGCGCGCCTGTTCGACCTCGAGGCGTCGCTGTACCGCGAGGTCATCGCCGACGGTCTGCGCGCCGGAGACTTCGTGATCAACGGCGACGCCGCCGACATCGCGGCCACCGCCGTCGCACTCGAGGACGGAATGGGCCTCCACCTGGTCGGCCGCAACGAGAACCTCGACGCACACCGGGCGCGCTCCCTGCTGCGTGGCTATCTCATTGCGGCACTGGCGTGTCCGCGGCTGCTCGCGACCGCACGGTCGGCTGCGCGGCCACCGTCATCGGTCGAGTAGCTTGCTTTCCGGCGTCGAGTGGCCTCATCTCGCCGGTCGGGTTGGCTTCGCTCGCCGGTGGAGCGGCCTCTTCTCGCGGGTGGAGCGGCCTCATCCCGCCGGTCGAGTGGGTCTCGTCTCGCCGGTCGAGCCGGTCCGGGGCGCCCGCGGAGGGCCGCGTCGAGACCTCGTATCCCGACGCCGGAAACCATCTGCAGCCCAGCACCCCGATGGGGATATCGGAGGCCACGCGACCACCCAGGTGACCGCACGACGTCATCGACCGGTGTCGGTCCGGCACAGACGTTCCGGGCTGAAGACCTTCTCGAGTACCGCCTCGTCGAGAAGTGCCCCGCGCCGCACGAGATCGGGTATCAATGCTCCGGTCGACATCGCTTCGGCGACCAGGGCTGTGGCGGTCTCGTAGCCCAGGAGGGGGTTCAGGGCGGTGGCCAGGCTGGCGGAACCGTAGACGGCGTCCCGCATCCGGTCGACGTTCGGTGCGATCCCGGCGATGCAGCGTGCTCCGAGCACGTCGACCGCGGCGGTCAGGTGGGTCAGCGAGGAGAGCAGTGCGCGCACGATGATCGGCTCAAAAGCGTTGAGCTGCAACTGCCCGGCCTCGGCCGCGACGCTCACCGTGAGGTCATTGCCCATCACCTCGAACGCTACCTGGTTGACCACCTCGGGGATCACCGGATTGACCTTGCCGGGCATGATCGACGATCCGGCCTGCACCGCCGGAAGGGTGATCTCGCCGAATCCGGATCGTGGGCCAGAACTCAACAGCCGCAGGTCGTTACAGATCTTGGAGAGTTTCACCGCGGCGCGCTTGGTGACGCCGGACAACTGAACGAAGGCCCCGACGTCCGAGGTCGCCTCCACGAGGTCGTCGGCGCTGCTCAGTGGTAGGCCGGTGATGGCCGCAAGCCGATCGCAGGCGCGTGCCGCGTAATCGGGGTCGGTGTTGAGGCCGGTGCCGATCGCGGTGCCACCCAGATTGATCTCGGTGATGAGCAGAGTTGCCTCACTCATCCGGTCGGCGTCCTCGGCGATGGTCACCGCGTACGCGCCGAACTCCTGGCCGAGCGTCATCGGCACTGCGTCCTGGAGTTGGGTACGGCCCAGTTTGAGGACGTCGGAGAACTCATCGGCCTTGGATCGGCACCGAGAAGCCAACCCGCGCAACGAGGTCTCCAGGGCGTGCGCCGCACGGGCCAGGGCGACCTTCACCGCGGTCGGGTACACGTCGTTGGTGCTCTGCCCGAGATTGACGTGTTCGAGGGGATGGACGATGTCGTAGCGGCCCCGCGAATATCCGAGGATCTCCAGGGCCCGATTGGCGATCACCTCGTTGGCGTTCATGTTCGTCGACGTGCCGGCCCCACCCTGGATCTGGTCGACGACGAACTGCTCGTGCAGCGCACCCTCACGGATCTCGGTGCAGGCCACGATGATCGCCTCGGCGACGTTGACGTCGAGGAGGCCGAGATCGCGATTGGTCTCGGCGGCGGCCTGTTTCACTGCGGCGAGTGCGATCACCAGATCGTCGTACCGCGAGATCGGCACCCCGCTGATGGGGAAGTTGTCCAACGCTCGGCAGGTGTGCACGCCGTAGTAGACGTCGGCGGGGACGTCATGGTCACCCAGCAGATCGTGTTCGATGCGCACGGCATCTCGGTCGGTGGAGATCATCGCGGCTCCCGGAGAATGAGGCGTTGCCGGATCGATGAGGTGCTCGCCGCGTCGATCACTGTGCCGGCCAACGCGATGGCACCCTGGGCGATGGCGGCTTCGGCCGCAGAAGTGAGCGTGGCGGCCGCGAACTCGATCTGGTGGTTCACCGCAGGCATGGAATCGATCCCGATGTACGGGTGAATCGCCGGCAGCACCTGCGACACGTTGCCCATGTCGGTGGATGCGCGGGCCATCATCGAATCGGCACCCGACTCGAAGCGTCGTCCGAGAGCCAGCGCGCGCCGCTCGTAGCAGCCGAGAAGCTCGTCATCGGTGTGGAATTCGGCATAGGGCTTGGATTCCGGGGTGACGGTCAGTTGTGCGCCGGAGGCGAGCGCACCCGCCTCGAAGCACCGCATCACGCGGGGTTCCACCTCGGCCAGCTCGGCGAGTGTCTCGGCGCGCACATACCACCGGCCCTCGGTGCGTTCGGCGATGGCGTTGGGTGCCTCACCGCCACGGGTCATCATGCCGTGCACGCGTACCGACGAGGGCAACTGCTGACGGAGCAATCCGATCGCCACCTGGGCGATGGTGAAGGCATCGGCGGCGTTGACACCGCGTTCGGGGTAGGCGGCGGCGTGTGCGGCCTTGCCGCGATACTCGACGTGGCTGTGCGACACGGCGAATGGTCGCGCGCGGGCGACGTCGACGGGACCGGGGTGGACCATCGCCGCGGCGTGCTGGCCGTCGAATCCGCCGCGTTCGAGCATCTCGATCTTGCCGCCGCCGCCCTCCTCGGCCGGGGTGCCGATGACGCTGAGCGTGATGCCCAGGTCGTCGACCATCGGGGCCAGCGCACGTGCCGCGCCGACGGTGATCGCCGATATCAGGTTGTGGCCGCAGGCATGGCCGAGGCCGGGCAGGGCGTCGTATTCGGCGCAGAGCGCGATATGCAGATCGCCGCTGCCGACGACGGCGGCGAAGGCGGTGTCCAGGTTGCAGAAGCGCTCGGTGACCGAGAATCCGGCGTCGGCCAGCCGATCGGCCACTCGACGGGCGGAACGCTCTTCCTCCCAAGCGATTTCGGGGTGATCATAGAGGTTGCGGGACAGTTCGGTGAGGACGCCGTGATCGGCGGTCACCTGAGTCGAGACGATCGCGTCGGGCGAGGTCACAGATCCCCCGCAACACCATATGACGGGGCGCGGGTCGGGTCGATGCCGCGCACCCGGTAGTCGTCCTTCTGCGGTTGCCACAGACGCCACAGCGCTTCGAGATCGGCATACGGATCCTCGGCGAAGTCCACCCGCAGGTCGGTGACCGGCCACGCCACGTCGTCGGTGACCATCAGTCCCGCCGAGTGGACCGGGCCGGCCTCACCGCCGGCCTCGAGCGCACTGCGGAACCCGTCGAGGAGACGTTGCTCGAAGTCGGTCGAGCCGCTGTCGGTGTAGCCGGCCAGCAGGGCATCGATCACCGACGCGTCGGCGAGGAGATTGCCTGCGGCCACGGCCTGATTACCGACGAGGTGATGGTGGACGCCGAGGCTGAGCGCACCCGAGTGGGCCGCGCCGGTGCCCCGCGCGTCGACCACGGTCACCTGCCGGTGATCGGGGAATTCCTCCTGCGCCAGAGCGGCTTTCAGTGCGGTGGCGGCATCCGAACCGGCCGCGAGGCCGTCCAGCGCCGCGGTGCCCAGCGCCGGATTGGTGATGTTCTGCGAGGCCACCACACCGACGCCTGGTCGTACGTGCGCGCAACGGGCCGCGACCGCCGGGCTCGAGGAGCAGATGACGATGCCGAAGGCTCCGGTAGCCGGGTCACGGGCGATCAGTGACATGGTCATCGGGCATCTCCCGAATCGCTCAGTACCGCGGTGGCATCGATCTCGACCAACCACTCGGGGCGCGCGAGGGCCTCGACGACGAGGCCGGTTGACACCGGGAAAACGCCGGTCAGCCAGCGTCCCATCACCCGATAGACGGTTTCGCGGTAGCGGATGTCGGTGAGGTAGACGGTCACTTTCACGATGTCGCGCAACGAGCTTCCGGCCTCCTCGAGGAGCATGGCGATGTTGCTCATGGCCTTCTCGGTCTGGGCTTCGATGTCGCCGATGCCCACCGATTCGCGGGTGTCGAGATCCTGGCCGATCTGTCCGCGCAGATACACGACGCCACCGGCGACGACGGCCTGGCACAGGTCGTTGTCGAGGTTCTGCTCGGGGTAGGTGTCGCGGGTGTTGAACGGCCGGATGCGGGTGTGGGTGGGGGTCAGTGGGGCGGCGGTCATGGTGTGGTGTCCTCTCGGTGTGGTGGGGGTCGGCGGACTATCTGACCGCGACCGGCTCCGCCGCCGGCGCGCGGTAGGCGAGATAGCCACGCTGGATGGCGATCTGATCGGCGAGATACTTGGCGTCGTGCCACACGCCCCAGATGAAGCTGGACCCGCGGCGTGACAGCCACGGCAACCCGAGGAAGTACACGCCGGGCTCGCTGGAGATGCCACGCTGATGGCGGGGGCGACCGTTCTCGTCGAGCGCGTCCACCTGCAGCCAGCCGTAGTCGTAGGCGAAGCCGGTGGCCCACACGATCGACGTGATGTCGTGTGCGGCAAGGTCCAGTGACCGGATAGGGTCGGTGACGCATGCCGGCTCCGGGCCGATCACCCGTGCCTCGGGCTCCTCCGGCAGGTCGAGGCCGTTGCGGGCGACATACGCGTCGGCCTCGTCGAGCATCGACAGGTAGTTGGAATCTCCGGCCTCGATGTTGGTGCGCAGATCGTCGGCGAAGGTCATCACGCCGTCGGTCACCCCTTCGGCACGACCGAGCAGGGTGATGCCGTCGGCGGCGAGGCTACGGAAGTCGACGGTGTGCCCGCCGTGCGCACCGCTGACCGCGATCGTCACGTGCTCGGCTCCGGCCGGGGGAGCTGCGGCATCCCACTTACCGAGAACGCCCAGCCACCAACAGAAGTCGCGGCCACGGTAACTGCGCGGGGGCCGGTCGTGCGGGCCGACGGCGAGGTACACAGAACGTCCTGACGCCCGCAGTTCGTCGGCAATCTGCACTCCCGACGAACCGGCTCCGACGACGAGGACGGCACCATCGGGTAACTGCTGCGGATTGTGATACGAGCTCGAATGGATCTGGTGCAGTGCGGAGTTCGCGGGAACCAACGGCGGGATGACCGGCTTCTGGAAGGCGCCGGTGGCCGAGACGACGTAGCGTGCGTCGATCGTTCCGTCGGAGGTGGTCACCCGGAATCCGGCAGCGTCGTCGAGCTTGCGCACCGAGGTCACCTCGACGCCGGTGCGGATCGGCGCGTTGATCTTTGCCGCGTAGGCGGCGAGATAGTCGGCGACGCCCTCCTTGCCGACGAACGCGTCGGGGTCACCGGCGAAGGTCATGCCCGGGAAGCGGTCATGCCAGGCGGGGCCGTTGGCGACGAGGGAATCCCAGCGCCAGGAGCGCCACCGCTCGGCGACGCGGTCCTTCTCGAGCACCAGGTGGTCCAGACCCTGTGCGCTCAGGTGTTCGCTCATCGCGATACCGGCCTGACCTGCGCCGACGATCAGCACCTCGACTTGTTCGTTCGTCACCGTAACCCTCCAATGGTCCGCTGATCATCACGTGTGTTGCCGTCAATGATTCAGGGGCCGATTGGTTCTGTACAGCGCATTTAATTGAGCTAGTGCATCGGTTCAATCGATGTAAGGAGCGGTCGGAGTTCGGCCCGACGCACTCAGTCCCGCCGCGCCGGAATCGTCCGACTGTCACCGCGGAACTCCGCGACCACGTCACCATCGCAGGTGACGGTCACGTCATAGATGCCGTTACGGCCGAAACTCCGCACCTCGCGGGCCTCGGCGACGAGGACGTCTCCCTCACGGGTCGGCCGGAGGAAATGGATGTCGCAGCGGGCGGCCACGGCGGCATCGGTGCCGCTGTTGCAGGCCAGGGCGAAGGTGGTGTCGGCGAGGATGAAGACGTAGCCGCCATGGGTGATGCCGTGGCCGTTGACCATCTGCGTCCCGACCCGTATCGAGGTCCGGGCCCGCCCGGGACCGAGTTCGACGAGTTCGATGCCGAGCGCGCGGGATGCGTTGTCCTCGGCCCACATCCGGCGAGCGATCGGGTGATCGTCAAGCGAGGACGCGGGTGTTGCGGTCATGGGCGGACCGAGGTTTCCTCATGCGTGAACATGGTGACGCCGCCGGTGGCGAAGTTGGGTACGTCGGCGGCGGCCGCGCCCATCTCCGGTGAGGTCAGCCCGGCCTTGAGTGACTCCGCGTCCGCGAAGTACAGGCTGGCCACCGAATAGTACGGTGCCGGTGAACCGTCCAGTGATGACGCCTTGGCGTAGGTGTACTCGGTCAGGCCCGGAATCGCATTGGCCAGCGAGATGTGCACACGCTCGTAGTACTCGTCGAAGGCGGCGGGGTCGGTGGGCTCGCCGTAGCAGACGGCAACGCGAATGGTCATGGTGTGCTCCTCAATTCGGTTGGTGACAACCGGGTCAGTCCTGGCCCTTGGCGACCAGGGTGAGAACGTCGTACGTCGCGACCGGAGCGCCGTCGGCATTGGTGACGACGGCGTCCCAGCGCACCTCACCGTAGTCGGCGCTTTGGCGTGGCGTGATCTGTTTGGCGGTCAATGTGACCGTCAGACTGTCGTCGGCCTTCACCGGCGTGAGGAACCGCAGACCGTCGACCCCGAAGTTCGCCAGGACCGGACCCGGAGCCGGGTCGACGAACAGTCCGGCCGCCAGCGATACCACCAGGTACCCGTGGGCAACGATCCCGCCGAACAGTGGATTGGCCGCGGCCGCAACCGGATCGGTATGGGCGTAGAAGGTGTCACCGGTGAACTCGGCGAAGTGGTCGATGTCGGCGCGCGTGACGGTGCGCGGCCCGCCGACGATGGTGTCGCCGATCTGCAACTGTGACAAATCCTTCCGGAAGGGATGCACGTCACTCTCCCGGCGATCGGCACCGTTGACCCAGCGATGCCCGACGGCGGTCAGCACATTCGGCGTCCCCTGAACGGCGGTGCGCTGCATATGGTGGAGCACCCCGCGGATACCGCCGAGTTCCTCACCGCCACCGGCCCGCCCGGGACCACCGTGAACGAGGACCGGCAACGGCGAACCGTGACCGGTGGATTCGGCGGCATCCTCGGAGTTGAGCACCAGCACGCGCCCGTGGAATGGGGCGAGTCCTCGGACCACCTCGCCGGCGAGGCCGGAATCCCTGGTGACCAGCGACGCCACCAGACTGCCCTGTCCGCGCGCCGCCAACGCCACGGCGTCGGCGGTGTCGCGGTACTCGATGACGGTGGCCACCGGCCCGAAGGCCTCGATGTCGTGTGGTTCGGGTGCAGTGGAATCGTTGGCCCGCAACAACAGTGGAGACAGGAAGGCGCCCTTCCCGGAATCCGCGTCGATCACGTCGACATGATCGGGATCGCCGAAGACGATGTCGGCGGATTTGGTCAGTCCGCGAACGGCCTTGAGTACCTCGTCGCGTTGTTCGATGCCCGCCAGTGCCCCCATCCGGACGTCGGGATTGCTCGGATTGCCGACGCGGACCTTCGCGAGGCGCGCACATGCTGCCTCGATCACCGCGTCGACGAGCGGTTCGGGAACCAGGGCGCGGCGGATCGCGGTGCACTTCTGGCCGGCCTTCACGGTCATTTCGGTGACGAGTTGTTTGATGTAGAGCTCGAATTCGGGATCGTCGACACCGATGTCGGTGCCGAGGATCGACGCGTTGAGCGAGTCGGCCTCGGCGGTGAAGTGCAGACCCGATGAGACGACCGTCGGATGTGCGCGCAGCAGGGCGGCGGTGTCGGCGGAGCCGGTGAAGGCCACCGAATCCTGGCCGTCGAGGTGATCGAGCAGATCGCGCGCGCTCCCGCACAGCAATTGCACCGAGCCCTCGGGGAGGATGCCGCTCTCGATGATGCGGCGGAACACCAATTCGGTGAGGTAGGCGGTGGCACTGGCCGGCTTGATGATCGAGGGCACACCGGCGATGAACGCCGGCGCCAGCTTCTCCAGGAAACCCCACACCGGAAAGTTGAAGGCGTTGATCTGCACCGCAACTCCCCGGCGTGAGGTGTAGATGTGCTGGGCGGCGAAGGTACCCTTCTTGCCCAGCGTCTCCACCGCTCCGTCGAGATACACCGTGTCGTCGGGGAGTTCGCGGCGCGCCTTGCTCGCATAGCTGAGGATGGTGCCGATTCCGCCGTCGATGTCGACGGCCGAGTCGCGATCGGTGGCGCCGGTTCGGCGGGAGAGCTCGTAGAACTCCTCCTTGCCGGCCATCAGGGTCAGTCCGAGTTGTTTGAGCAGCGTGGCGCGTTCGTGAAAGGTCAGTGCCGCCAGCGCGGGCCCGCCGACGGTTCGTGCGTAGGTCACCATCCCGGCCAGATCGAGACCGGTCGAGCTGATCCTCGCGACCTCCGTTCCGTCGACCGCATCGGGCAACGCGGTGCCCTCATCCGGTGCGGTGTACCAGCGTCCCTGCGCGTAGCTGTCCAACATTGCGCTCACAGTCAACTCCCTCTACCGTCCATTCGGTCGGTAATTACCATCGCTGGGACGAAGGTCCCGTGTCAAGAGGGGGATACGTCAGGCGCGGCGTCGGCGCAGACCGTCGAAGGTCATCGCGACGACGGCGTCGGCGAGATCATCGACACTGATGCCGACGCGGGGCCGGTACCACTCGATCAGCGAATTGACGGTGCCGAAGAGCAGCCGCGCGACAAGGGCAGGATCGACCTCGGGGGAGACGTCGCCCTCCTCCGCCGCCGCGATCACCAGGTTGCCGACGAACTCGTCAAACTCGCGCCGGCGGGCGAGTGCGCGCCTCTCGACGGCACTGTTTCCGCGCACGCGTAGCAGCAGGGTCACGTAGGGGAGCTCGGCGGCCAGAATCTCAACACTGCGTCTGACCAGGTATTCCAGGCGCTCGATGGACTTCCCTTCGGTCGCACCCGCCTCGGTGGTGGCCGCGAACAGGGCATTGAGGGCGCGGCCGAGGGCGAGCTCGAGGAGCTCCTGTTTACCCGACACGTGGTGGTAGATCGACGACTTGCTCAGGCCGAGCCGGTCGGCGAGCACATCCATGCTGGTGCCGTCGTAGCCCTTTTCGTTGAAGACCTTGACCGCCACGGCCAGCAGCGAGTCGAGGTCGTAGCCGGGGCGCCCCGGGCGGCCGGTGCGTTTCGCGGGTTTTGCCCCGATCAGCTCATCAGTCACGTGCTCATCATGACAAACGCCGACGCGTGAGTTGATGGGTATTTCGACCCAGGGCTTGCGAACCGACCAAATAGTCGGTTATTAATTGAAAGGTCCACAGTGTGAGGAGGTGCGAAGATGCCCACTGGTGTTACCGAGGACACGGCCACGGTGCTCGACGGCCTGGAGTATGTGCGGTTCGACGACGGCGGTGACCGCTATGTGGTGACGCTGAACCGCCCGGACCGGCGCAACGCCATCACCGGCGAGATGATCGCGGAGTTGCACCGGGTCTGCGCCGCCGTCGAGCAGGCCCCGAAGCCGGTCATCCTCACCGGAGTGGGCGGCAACTTCGCCGGCGGCGCCGACATCGCCCAACTCGCCCGTCGCACCCGCGACGACGCGCTCGCCGGCATCAACCGCACGCTCTTCGATCGGGTGGCGGCCCTGCCGTTGCCGACCGTTGCCGCAGTGCGCGGCTATGCGCTCGGCGGGGGAGCGGAGCTCACCTACGCCTGCGATATCCGGGTTGCGGCCCCCGACGCGGTGTTCGGCAACCCGGAACCGGCGCTGGGTATTCTCGCGGCCGCCGGCGCGAGCTACCGGCTGCCGCAATTGGTGGGTACGTCGGTGGCCAAGCAGATCCTGCTCGGCGGAGTGCGGCTCGATGCCGACGCAGCCCTGCGGCATGGGCTGGTGATGGAGATCGCCGACGATCCGCTCGTCGCCGCCCACACCCTCGTCGATCGGGTGGTGACGCAGTCGCTGTTGGCGCTGCGGCTGTCGAAGAAAGTCATCGACGCCCCGGGACATCACCCGTGGGCCGACGACATCGTGCAGGCCGTGCTCTTCGAGAGTGCCGACAAGGCCCAGCGGATGAGTGCGTTTCTGGAGAGGAAGTCATGAGCAGCAAACAGGTCCCGGCCCGCGTCGGCGTGGTCGGCGGTGGTCGCATGGGAGCCGGCATCGCGCAGGTCTTCGCCGAACGCGGGGCGACGGTCACCATCGCCGAGACCGTCGATCAGCAGGCCGCATACCAGCGTGTCGAGACCGGACTGCGGCGGGCCGCCGAACGCGGCAAGCTGGACGGGGCGCAACCCGAGGCCGTCCTCGCGCAGGTGCGCACCGTCGGTGCGCCGGACGAGCTACCCGCGGATCTCGACCTCGTCGTCGAGGCGGTTCCGGAGAACACCGCGCTCAAGCTCGACGTCCTCACCCAACTCGCGAAGACGCTCGACGCCGACGCGATCATCGCATCCAACACCAGCTCGCTGTCGATCGCCGAACTCGGTGCGGCACTGTCCGATCCGTCCCGTTTCGTCGGGATGCACTTCTTCAATCCGGTACCGGTGTCGGAACTGGTCGAGATCGTCCGTGCACCGCAGACCGCCGAGGTCACCGTCGACGCCGTGGTCGGCTGGGCGCAGGCGCTGGGCAAGACCGCGATCGTCGTCAACGACTCACCCGGCTTCGCCACCAGCCGCCTCGGCGTGCACCTGGGCCTCGAGGCCATCCGCATGCTGGCGGAGGGCGTCGCCGACGCCGAATCCATCGATCAGGCCATGGAACTGGGCTATCGACATCCGATGGGTCCGCTGCGCTCCACCGACCTGGTGGGTCTCGACGTACGTCTCGCCGTCGCCGAACATCTCGCCGCGACCCTCGGACCACGCTTCGAACCGCCACAGCTATTGCGTGACAAGGTCGCTCGCGGCGAACTCGGACGCAAGAGCGGCCGCGGCTTTTATGACTGGAAAGGCTGAGAGCATGACCACCACCCTCGAGATCGCCGACGGGCTCGCCACCATCACTCTGGCCCGCCCGACAGCCCACAACGCGCTCGACGTCGACACCAAGGTCGCACTACTCCAGGCGATCGAGAAGATCGTCGGCGACCGCAGCGTGCGTGCGGTCCTGCTCGCCGCCGACGGCAAGAACTTCTGCGTCGGACAGGATCTCGGCGATCACGTCGCCGAATTGGAGAAATCGCCCGAACACGCGATGGACACCGTGGCCGACCACTACAACCCGGTGATCCGGGCCCTCGCGGCCATCGACGTTCCCGTCATCGCCGCCATCCGCGGAGCCTGCGTCGGCGCCGGACTCGGCATTGCGCTGACCGCCGACATCCGGATCGCCTCGCAGAACGCGACATTCGCGACCGCCTTCGCCGGCATCGGGCTGGCCAGTGACTCCGGCCTGTCGCATCACCTCGTCTCGATGCTTGGCGCGAGCCGGGCGATGGGACTGCTGATGCTCGGCGACCGCTTCGATGCCGCACAGGCCGCCGACTGGGGACTCGTGCACCGCGTCGTCGACGACGCCGAATTCGACACGTCAGTGAAGAAATCGGCGGCACGTCTCGCCACCGGCCCGACCGAAGCGTTCCGCCGGATCAAGACACTCGTCGGCGCGTCCGCCACCGGACTCGATGCGGCCCTGGACCGCGAACTCGACGCCCAGCGACATCTGGGTGCCACCGCTGATCACGCGAGCGCCGTCCAGGCATTCCTGAACAAGGGCACGCCCCACTTCGCCGGCCGCTGAACGCACGGCAGTACAGCCCCCGACAACAAGGCAGATGAGATGAGCAGCCCCACCACCGACACCACCGACCTGCAGGAGTGGTTCGACGCGACGATCGCCGACGAGGCGCGTATCGAACCCCGCGACTGGATGCCCGACGGCTACCGTAAGACGCTGATCCGTCAGATCGCCCAGCACGCACACTCGGAGATCATCGGCATGCAGCCCGAGGGCAACTGGCTCACCCGGGCGCCGTCGTTGCGGCGCAAGGCGATCCTGATGGCCAAGGTGCAGGACGAGGCCGGCCACGGTCTCTACCTGTACTCCGCTGCGGAGACACTCGGTGCCGATCGTGACGACCTCACCGAGAAGCTCATCTCCGGCAAGCAAAAGTACTCCTCGATCTTCAACTATCCGACGCTGACCTATGCCGACGTCGGTACCATCGGCTGGCTCGTCGACGGGGCCGCCATCTGTAACCAGGTGCCGTTGTGCCGCAGCTCCTTCGGACCATACGCGCGCGCGATGATCCGGGTGTGCAAGGAGGAGTCGTTCCATCAGCGCCAGGGTTACGAACTGCTCACCACGATGATGGCGGGCACCGACGAACAACGTGCGATGGTCCAGGAATCGGTCGACCGGTTCTGGTGGCCGGCGCTGATGATGTTCGGACCTCCCGATGACCGGTCACCCAACACTGAACAGTCGATGGCGTGGGGCATCAAACGCAACACCAACGACGATCTGCGGCAGAAGTTCGTGGACATGAGTGTGCCGCAGGCGCAAGCCCTCGGCGTCACCTTCCCCGACCCGGACCTGGCATGGAATCCCGACCGCGGGCACTACGACTTCGGTGAGCCGGATTGGAGTGAGTTCGCCGAGGTCGTCAAGGGTAACGGCGCCACCAATTCCCAACGAATCGCGGTGCGCCGCAACGCCCACGACGACGGAGCGTGGGTCCGCGACGCCGCCGCCGCCTTCGCCGCGCGAGAACAGGAGAATCACCGATGAGCCAGATCAAGGCGCAATGGCCGCTGTACGAGGTCTTCGTGCGCGGCAAGCGCGGACTCAACCACGTCCACGTCGGCTCGTTGCATGCCGCCGACGACGAGATGGCCCTGCGGCACGCCCGTGACGTCTACACCCGCCGCAACGAGGGAGTCAGCATCTGGGTGGTGCGCTCGAGCGACATCGTCGCCACCAGTCCGTCGGAGAAGGACCCCTTCTTCGCTCCCAGCGGCGACAAGGTGTACCGCCATCCCACGTTCTACGAGATCCCCGACAACGTCCCCCACATGTGAGTGATGCCGACATGACAGACCATGACAACGCATATCAAGGCCTCGTCGACGAGGACTCGCACGGGCAGTGGGCTTTTGGCACCAGCTTCGACGACCCGCTCGCCGGCGTCGACACCACCGTCCCCGACGACGTCGACCGCCACGCACTCGCGACGTACTGCCTCATGTTGGGTGACGACGCGCTGATCAGCGCGCACCGTCTCGCCCAATGGTGCACCCATGCACCCGAACTCGAAGAGGAAGTGGCGCTGGCCAACATCGGTCTCGATCTGCTCGGCGCCGCGCGACTGCTTCTCGCCCGTGCGGCAGCCGCCGATCCCACTGTGGTCCCGCACATCTCGGACACGACACCGATACCTGACGAGGATGCCCTCGCATTCTTCCGGGACGAGCAGGACTTCCGCAACGTACATCTCACCGAGGTCGACAACGGCGACTTCGCGGTCTCGATGGTCCGGCTGCTGATCTTCGCCACCTGGCGGCTCGCCATCGTGGACCGGTTGCGGACCTCCCGTGACCCGGTCCTGGCCGCGGTGGCCGACAAAGGCGTCAAGGAACTGACCTACCATCGCGACTACGCGGCTCGCTGGATAGTCACACTCGGTTGTGGCACAGACGAATCCACACGACGACTGGCCGCTGCCCTGGCTCAGATCTGGCCGTACGTCGACGAGCTCTTTGTCCCCACCGCCGAGGAGATCGCTCTCGCCGCGGCCGGTGTCGGCGTCGATCCCGCCACCGTGCGAGGTGAATTCGACGAGGTCATCGGGCAGGTTCTGCACGCCGCGGAGGTGCAGACACCCGAGGTCGGCCGGATCGGGCGGGTCGGTGGTCGCGCCGGGCGCGACGGGCTGCACACCGAGCAGATGGGTTACATCCTCGCCGAGATGCAGAGCGTAGCGCGACGACATCCGGAAGGAGTGTGGTGAGATGACCGCCGTAGCAACACAATCACCGCGGGCGATCGTCGCCGACGTGCTCGATCCGGAGATGCCCATGGTCACCCTCGACGATCTCGGCATCATTCGTGACGTCGAGATCGACGACGCCGGCCGGGTAACTGTCACCATCACGCCCACGTACTCCGGTTGCCCCGCGATGGCCACGATTCGTGACGACATCATCTCGGCGTTGACGCGTCACGGATTCGGTGACGTCGTCATCCGCACCAGCCTTACCCCGCCGTGGACCACCGACTGGATTTCGGCCGCGGGTCGAGACAAGCTCGTCGCGGCCGGATACTCGCCACCTGCGGCGGCGCCGCTCCGCGCGCCGGGGCCAATCCCGCTGACGCTGACCGTCCGTCCGCGTGCCGTCGTCTGTCCGCAATGCGGATCCGATCACACGCAGCTGATCTCGGAGTTCGGTGCCACCTTGTGCAAGGCGCATTATCAGTGTCTGACCTGCGCCGAACCGTTTGATCACGTCAAGGAGATCTGACATGACGACCAGCACCACCACGGCGGTCCCGGTGACGGCGCCCGCGCGCGGGCGGGGTTTTCACGCCCTGACCGTCGCCGACATCGAGTCGCTGTGCGACGACGCCGTCGCCGTCCGCTTCGCGGTGCCGCCGGAACTCCACGACGAGTATGTGTTTCGCCCGGGCCAGTCGTTGACGTTGCGTCGCACCGTCGACGGGGTCGAGCACCGTCGAAGCTACTCGATCTGCGCACCGGCGGGTACGGCGCCGCGTGTCGGGGTGCGTGAGGTCAACGGCGGACTGTTCTCGAGTTGGCTGGTCAACGATGTCCGTCCGGGGGATCGCATCGAGGTCTCACCGCCGACCGGTTCCTTTCACGCCGACCCGGATTCGGGCGGCAGACATCTGCTGATCGCCGCGGGCTCGGGTATCACTCCGATGCTGTCGATCGCGGCGTCCATGCTGGCCAACCCGGATACCGAGGTCACCCTCATCTACGCCAACCGCAAAACCCGGTCGGTGATGTTCGCCGAAGAGATCGCCGACCTGAAGGATGCACACGGTCCGCGATTCGACGTCATCCACGTCCTGTCCCGCGAACCCCGCGAGTCCGAACTGTTCAGCGGCCGACTTGATCGCGGACGTCTCGAGAAGATCCTGACAACGGTGGTGCCCACCACCGACATCGACCACTTCTGGCTCTGCGGCCCCTTGGGCATGGTGGAGACGGCAGAGGATGTCCTACGTTCGCAGGAGATCACGAAAGACCGCATCCACCACGAACTGTTCTACGTGGAGGCCACTCCACCGCCGATGGATCGTCATCGCGAACGCGGCGCCTCGGGCCCGACCAGCGAGGTCACCCTCGTGCTCGACGGCAGGTCGGTGGCGGGCGCCCTACCCCGCGACGAGACGATCCTCGACGCGGGTGAGGACCTGCGTTCGGATCTGCCGTTCGCCTGCAAGGGCGGAGTGTGCGGGACGTGCCGCGCCAAGGTCACCTGCGGTGAAGTCGACATGCGACGCAACTACGCACTCGACGAGTCCGAAGTGGCCACCGGGTTCGTCCTGACCTGTCAGTCCTACCCGCTATCTGATGATGTCACCATCGATTTCGACGCCTGATCACCACACCCCTCCTCACGACAACGCAGCCCACCGACCCACAAGCATGGAGCCCACCATGACCAGCACCCTGAGCAGTCCCGCCGGCGGAGCGGATACCGTCGACATCGAGTACGCGAGCCGTGACCGCATCGCCGATCTGCAGTTGACGCGCCTGAAATGGTCACTGCAGCACGCCTACGAGAACGTCCCGCACTATCGGAAGGCGTTCGACGAGAAGGGTGTTCACCCCTCGGATCTGAAGTGCCTGGGCGATCTCGCATTGTTCCCGTTCACCGCCAAGACAGATCTGCGGGAAAACTATCCGTTCGGCATGTTCGCCGTGCCACAGGATCAGGTGTCGCGGATTCATGCCTCGTCGGGAACAACCGGGCGTCCGACCGTGGTGGGCTACACGGCCAATGATCTGAGCAATTGGGCGGATCTGGTGGCGCGCAGCCTGGCCGCGGCGGGTGTCCGGCCGTCGGACAAGGTGCATGTGGCCTATGGATACGGCCTGTTCACCGGCGGTCTGGGTGCCCACTATGGCGCAGAGCGACTGGGCTGCACCGTCATTCCCATGTCTGGCGGTATGACCGAGCGGCAGATCCAGCTGATCGAGGACTTTGCTCCGGACGCGATCATGGTCACCCCCTCGTACATGTTGACGATCGTTGACGCGATGATCGCCAAGGGCATCGACCCTGCGCAGACCTCGCTGCGGACCGGTGTGTTCGGTGCCGAACCCTGGACCGAACAGATGCGCGCCGAGCTCGAGGCGCAACTGAACATGGATGCCGTCGACATCTACGGACTGTCCGAGGTCATGGGGCCCGGGGTGGCGCAGGAGTGCGTGGAAACCAAAGACGGACTGCATATCTGGGAAGACCACTTCTATCCCGAGATCATCGACCCGCTCACCGGTGAGGTACTGTCCGACGGCGAGGAGGGAGAGCTCGTCTTCACCTCGCTGACCAAGGAGGCGATGCCGATCATCCGTTATCGCACCAGGGATCTCACGCGTCTGCTGCCGGGTACCGCACGCACGATGCGTCGAATGGAGAAGGTGACCGGACGCACCGATGACATGATCATCCTGCGTGGGGTCAACCTGTTTCCCACCCAGATCGAGGAACTCATCCTCACATTGCCGCCGCTGGCCCCACAGTTCCAGTGCGTGCTCGACCGGCCCGGTCGGATGGACACCCTGACGGTGCATGTCGAGTATCGTCCCGATGTCTCCGCCGATCACCGTGAACCCGCTGCGCATTCACTGAAGAAGCTCATCAAGGATCGGATCGGCGTTACCGTGGACGTGGCCATCGCCGAACCCGGCACCCTGCAGCGGTCGACGGGCAAGGCAAAGCGATTGGTGGACAACCGGCCGAAGGCGTGACGAGAGTGATGTGAGCCGAATGACCATGTGCGACCGCCCGCTGGATTTCGACGGATGGCGCGAGGCGATTTCGCAGGCGTTCGTCCCTCTCGATGCGACGCCACTCACCCCCGGATTCGGATCGTTCGAGGGTGGGCTGCACAGTCGGTCGCTCGGTGACCTGCAACTGTCGGAGGTGCTGGGATCGTCGGCGCATGTTCGTCGATCTCCCCGCACCATCCGGCGTTCGGATCCGGGCGTGATCAAGGTGGCATTACAGATGGCGGGCACGTCCACGGTGACGCAGTATGAACGTCAGGCCGCGCTGGGTCCCGGTGATCTCGCCGTCTACGACACCAGCGAGCGCTACGACCTCTTCCTCGCCGGCACCTTCGACATGTTGGTGGCAGTGCTGCCGCGAGAGTCATTGCGTATCAGCGATTCAGAGTTGCGTCATGCCACCGCACGGGCGATCTCCACCACGTCGGGAGTCGGCGCCCTGCTACGCCCGATGCTGATAGCCCTGCGGGCATCGTCGCCCGACGACTCCGGGTCAGTGGGACAAACCCTGGTGACTGACGCCGTGGCCGATCTGGTGAGCGCGGCACTGCGCGCGGGCTCACCCGACGATTCGCTGGGGGCCGGTGAGACGATTCTGCTGTCGGCCAGGGCATACATCGATGCGCGACTCGGTGACATGACGCTGACGCCGTCGGCCGTGGCGGCGCACCATCACGTGTCGCTCCGTTACTTGCAGAAGCTGTTCGCACACGACGGACACAGTGTCGCCGGCTTCATCCGGCAACGTCGACTCGAACGATGTCGACGAGACCTCGCCGATCCCGCGCAGTCCCACCGCGGCGTCGGATCAATCTGTGCAGCAAATGGTCTCGTGGACGCCGCACATTTCTCACGGCTGTTCAAGAATGCCTACGGGATGAGTCCGCGCCAGTACCGAGACAACCACCTGTCGGTCCACTGACCTGTCCGCTGAGCGAGCATCCTCACTCCCGCTGGTTGGGCACCTCCCCATTCGGCTATCGCTCCTGACCGGCTTGGCCCACGGGACGGGCTACTCGACCAGCGGGAAGATACTTGGTGGGACGACCCGCCGGTCGAGCGCGAGGACTTCGGATCAGTACATGATCACGCCACGGACGTTCTCGGCCCTGCGCATTGCCGCGTATCCATCGTTGACCTGGTCGAGGGTGTACGTGCGGGTGATCATCTCGTCGAGCTTGAGCTGGCCCTCCATGTACAGCCGGAGCAGGTGCGGAATGTCGAAGCGGATGTTGGCATTTCCGAACCAGGCTCCCTTGAAGGTCTTTCGCATGGCGGTGAGATCGAACAGGCTCATGGTGACGTCGGTGGCGGTGAGATCTCCGACCGAAACCTGGACGCACACACCACCCTTGGCGACCAAACTCATGGCCGGGCCGACCAGGTCGCCGCGAGCCACGTCGACGGTGATGAGGACCTTGTCGGCGAGTTGTCCCCAGGTGATGTCCTGTAGCAGCGCCAGTGCTTCGTCGATCGTGGCCACCGCGTGTGTGGCGCCGAAGATCTTCGCCTGTTCACGCTTGAACTCGGAGGGATCGACGAGAACCACGTGACGTGCACCTGCGAGCGAAGCCCCCTGTACCGCACCACAACCCACACCGCCCATACCGAGTACGACAACGGTCTCACCCGCGGAGACGCCGGCGGCGTACACCGACGAGCCCCATCCGGTGGTGACACCGCAGCCGACGAGTGCGGCCTTGTCCAGCGGGATGTCCTTGGTGAGCTTCACACACGATGCCTCGTTGACCACCGTCACCGGGGCGAAGGTGCCGAGCAGACACATCAATCCGGCATCCTGACCGTTGACGTGATGGCGTGCGGTTCCGTCGGAGAGCTGCACCCCGGCAAGCAGATTGGCGCCGAGATCGCAGATGCTGGACATGCCCTTGGCACACGACGGGCACCGACCACATGCCGGGATGAAGCCCAGTGCCACGTGGTCGCCGACCTCGACGGACTTGACTCCGGGACCGATCTCGGTGACCACGCCGGCACCTTCATGTCCGCCGATGTAGGGGTACATACCGACGGGCACACTGCCGTCGCGCACATGCTCGTCGGAGTGACACATTCCCGACGCGGCGAGTTCAACCTTCACTTCGCCGTACTTCGGGTCGTCGAGTTCGAGCTCCTCGACCTTCCAGTCCTGACCGGGTTCCCACAGGACCGCTGCCTGAGTCTTCATGAGTGACTTCCTCTTCTGGTGATTGTTGACGGGTATGTGAGCTGTGTTGTCACAGGACGACGGTGACGACCTTCTCCTCGGTGTTGGCGACGATGCCCGCCCACCCGAGTTCGCGGCCGACGCCGCTGGTCTTCATGCCGCCCCATGGGAGCGCTGGATCGATTGCGGCCCAACCGTTGACCCACACCGCCCCGGCACGCACCTGGCCGGCGAGTGAATGTGCCTGTGCCACATCCGATGTCCAGATGCTCGCCGCCAGGCCGTAGTCGGTGTCGTTGGCGATGCGGATGGCCTCGTCGGCGTCATCGAACGGGATCACCGTGCCGACGGGGCCGAAGATCTCCTCCCGGGCGATGCGCATGTCGTTGGTGGCGTCGGCAAAGACGGTGGGTTGCACGAAGAATCCCTCGTCACCGCCGCGCCCGCCGCCGGCGACGAGCCGGGCACCGTCGGTGCGTCCGGCCTCGATGTAATCGAGAACCGTGTCGCGCTGCTTGGCGTTGACGAGCGCACCCATCGTGGTGGCCGGATCCAGCGGATCGCCGAGCACCTGCGCGGCGGCGGCCGCCGCCAGCCCGTCGACCACCTGGTCATAGTGCGAACGGTGCACCAGCACACGGGTTCCGGCGGCACAGACCTCGCCCTGGTTGAAGAACAAGCCCATGGCGGTGCCATTGATCGCGGCGTCGACGTCGGCGTCGGCGAGGATGATCTGCGGTGACTTTCCGCCGAGTTCGAGGGTGGTGCGTTTGAAGGTGTCGGCCGCCACCTTCAGGATGTGGCGACCGACGCGAGGGCTGCCGGTGAAGCTGATCTTGTCGACGTCGGGGTGGGCGACGAGCGCCTCGCCGGCCACCCCGCCGAGACCGGGGACCACATTGACCACGCCGTCGGGCAGACCGGCCTCGGTCAGCAGCGACGCCAGATGCAGGATCGAGAGCGGCGCGTCCTCCGGTGGCTTGACCACCAGGGTGTTGCCGGCGGCCAGTGCCGGGGCGAGTTTCCACGCGGCGATCATGAGCGGTGTGTTCCACGGGATGATTGCGCCGATTACGCCGACCGGTTCACGGACTGTGTAGGAGTGGGTGGGCCGCCCGAAGTATCCGGCGGTCGGGATGGATTGACCGGTGATCTTGTCGGCCCACCCGGCGAAGTGGCGGAAGGTGCCGGCGGCGTTGGGGATGTCCAGCATGGACGGTTGGCCGATCGGTTTGCCGATGTCGAGCGCCTCGAGGCGGGCGAGGATGTCGCCGTCGCGCTCGATGAGGTCGGCGACGCGATGGAGGATCGCACCGCGTGCCGCTCCGGGTGTGGCAGCCCAGTCGCCGGCGAGCTGAGCCCGGGCGGCACGCACCGCGTCATCGATGTCCGCGGCGGAGCCGGCGGCGACCTCGACCAGCGGTAGACCGGTGGCCGGGTTGATGTCGGTGAAGGTGACGCCGTCTCGGGCCGGGCGCCAGGTGCCGGCGATGAGGATCTCGGTGTGCACCCCGTCGGGTAGTGCGCTGTCGACGATGGACGTGTCCAATGCCGTCATGACCTCTCCATTTCTGTCGTGAGCCCGCCCGTTCGGCGAACGTGATGTGACTGTTGCCACAAGTCTGCGAACTGGCGGGAGTCATTACTTGCACGTCCGCGCATGAGTGATTGACGGAACGCGCACGGTGAGGTGAGACGCACTCGGTTATCGTCACAACTGGCTAACAACAGCGGTCTCGATTTCCGGGACCAGGTCCGGGCCGGATAGACTCGCCCGGATTGGGGCTGTTGTGACTAAAGGGGTTGATGGTGCGTAAGGGAATCACTCGCACGCTTGTGGCGTCAGTGACCGCGATGGTGGTCGCGACGGGCACGGGACTCGGCGTCGCCGCGGCAGACCCCACGAGTACATCACCCACCAACCCATCGAACCCGGCGCCGATGAACGTCTCGAAGATCGAGACCCTGGTGCACGACTCCGCCCAGCAGGTCACCGCGATCGTCTACTCGGCGTCGATGAACAAGCTGATCCCGGTCACGATCCTGCGCCCCAAGGACACCAGCAAGCCCGCGCCCACGCTCTACCTGCTCAACGGGGCGGGTGGCGGCGAGGATTCGGCCACCTGGGCCGCCAAGACCAGCTACACGCAGTTCTTCGCCGACAAGAACGTCAACGTCGTGACGCCGATCGGCGGCGCCTTCTCGTATTACACCGACTGGCAGCAGGACGACCCGGTGCTCGGCCGCAACAAGTGGACGACCTTCCTGACCAAGGAACTGCCCCCGCTGATTGACAAGGAATTCGACACGACCGGGGTGAACTCCATTGCCGGTATCTCGATGGCCGGGACGTCGGTGCTCAATCTGGCGATCGCCGCGCCGCATCTGTACCGGTCCGTCGCGGCCTACAGCGGTTGCGCCCGCACCAGCGACCCGCTGGGCATGACCTACATCCGGATGGTCGTCGGCGATCGTGGCCGCGGCAACATCAACAACATGTGGGGCACCCCCGGCGGACCCGGCTGGGTGGCCAACGATCCCTACATCAATGCCGCGAAGCTCAAGGGCACCAAGGTCTACATGACCAGCGGTTCGGGTCTGCCCGGGCCGAACGATCAGCTAAACGCACCCTTGATCGACGGAAACCCGGTCACCCTGGGCAACCAGATCATCCTGGGCGGGGTCATCGAGGCGGCGGTCAACCAGTGCACCGTCCAGATGGCGCAGCGGATGAACGAACTCGGCGTCGTCAACCGGGTGTCATTGCGGCCGGTCGGCACGCACTCCTGGGCGTACTGGGAGCAGGATCTGCACGACACCTGGCCGATGATCGCGGGCGATCTGGCCAAGTGAGCCCGGCGAACCAACCCTGGTTCAACGGAGCCGGGTGAACCGAGCCCGGGTGAACCAAGCCCGATGCAACCAAGCCCGAGCAACTCAAGCCCGAGCAACCACGCCCGGGGCTCGGGCGGCTCAGTACGCCATGAACAGGATCTCGTTGCGCGAGTACTCGTGCCCGGGATGGTTCTCCGCGAGGTGTTTCCGCACGGTCTCGACCAGTTCGTCTTCGTCCGCGCCGCGCAGCATCTCGCCGCAGGGGCAGGTCAGCCGGGTTTTCACGAGGCACTCACCCGATCCTTCAGGAGCAGGCGGACGGTCAGTTCGAGCCGGTTGGTGACGTCGGTCGCCGACGCGCGTCGGGTCAGCCACTGCACGAGATTCGACATCCACACATCGGCGAGCACGCGGGCGATCGCGAGATCCTCCTCGGTCGGTTCGCCCTCGTCGACGATCGCGTTGGCGAGGAGTCGATCGATGATCGAGGCGACCTGGTCGACCTCGGCGGTCGCCGACGCGTCGGCGAACATGAATGCCCGAGTCATCGCCTCGGTGAGCAGCGGGTCGCGTTGCATCGCGAAGGTGATCATGTCCAGCACGTGGCGGAGACGCTCGATGGCGTTGTCGCCGCGCAGCTGTGACCGGTCGACGCGCGATTCGACGCGGGCCAACTCGCGTGCCAACGACGTCACCAACAGGTGCACCTTGGACGGAAAGTACCGGTAGAGGGTGCCGACGGCGACGTCGGCCTTCTCCGCGACCGTCCGCATCTGCACCGCGTCGTAGCCGCCCTTGGATGCCAATGCCAGGGTGGCGTCGAGGATGCGGCGACGCCGGTCACGTTGGGCGGCCGATCCGCTCTCGGTGGGTGAACCCGTGTCTGCGGTGCCGGATTCCGGAACCGTTACGGCATTGTCAGATGCGGCCATGTGCTCTCGGGCTTCCTCACGTCGGTGGTCGGCGGCTTGATGGCGCGATGGCTACCGCGCGTACGGTACTCATGGCATATTAGAACAGGTTCTAGTTCTTGGTCACCTAATCGGCACAGAGGATTCCCGTGACACTCGCCACGTCCCCCGAACAGATCGCCGTCTGCGAGGCCATCGCGGCCTGGGCCGCGAAGGTCGGCACCACCGATATCGCCCGTGCGCACCTGGATAAACCCGACGATCAGGTGGGGGAGCTATTCGCCCAACTCGCCGACTTCGGTGTCGTGTCGGCCATTGTCCCAGAATCGCGCGGTGGCCTGGGCGCGTCCTACGCCGACGTCGCCGCGATGGTCGAACGCTGCGGCCGGTCGCTGGTACCCGGTCCGATCGCCGAGACCGTCGCGACCGCGCTCGCGCTGACCCGCGCCGACGATCCGCGCGCAGCCGCGCTGCTCGAATCAGTGATCGCGGGCGCGACGCCGGGCATCGTTCCGGCGCGAGCACACATCGAGGCGACAACGGTCGGCGATGGCGAAGTCGACCTCGGCGTGGTGCCCGGTTACGTCGACGGCGCCGCGATCCTGCTTCCGGCGGTGACGGGGACGACGCCCAGTTCGTGGTGGGTCATCCCGCCCGGTGTCGGCGAGCGGGTGGTCGACGTCGAGACGCCGGTCGACGGTGCCGCCCCGACCGCCCGCGTGCGCATCGGTGGCGTCGGCCCCGACGACCTGATCGACTGCGGGGGCAGCCCGGTGATCGCCGGCGTGCTGAGTGCGGCTCGCGCCGCATACCAGAGTGGCGTGTGCCGATGGGCCCTGACGACTGCGGTCGACTACGCCACGGTGCGCACCCAATTCGGTGCGCCGATCGGGTCCTTCCAGGCCGTCAAACACATCTGTGCCGACATGCTTTGTCGCACGGAGCAAGTCGAGGCCACGGCTTGGGATCTCGCGCGCGCCGTCGACGACGCCATCGCGGCGGAACTCGACGATGCACCCGGCGAGCGGGCCCGCGAGCAACTCGAGTTGAGCAGACTCGCCACCGAGATCCTCGTCGCCGACCTGCCCGTCGCGGTGACCAAGGACTGTATACAGATCCTCGGTGGCATCGGCTTCACCTTCGAACACGACGCCCACCTGTACCTGCGCTCGGCGATGGTCGCCCGCGCCCTGCTGGGACAGGGGCACCCCGCCCGCGCCGACCTCGCCCGGCGGGGCATGCGGGGTGACCGACGCGACTTCGAGATCGATCTGTCGGCGGTCGAGCACCGTCGTGACGAGGTTCGTGGCGTGGTCGAAAAGGTCGCGGCGATAGACGAATCCGAGCAACGCCGGTTGCTGGCCGATGCCGGCTACCTCATGCCGCACTGGCCCGCCCCGCACGGGATCGGTGCCGACCCGGCGCTGCAGCTGCTCATCGACGCCGAATTCGAGCGCGCCGCGGTGATCCGGCCGGACCTGGTCATCGGGGCGTGGGCCATCCCGACGATTCTCGAACACGGCACCGACGCGCAGCGCGAGCGGTTCGTCGCGCCGACGCTGCACGGGGACATCGTGTGGTGTCAGCTGTTCAGTGAACCCGAGGCCGGTTCCGACCTGGCCGCGCTGCGTACCCGGGCGGCCCGGGTCGACGGGGGCTGGCGGTTGTCCGGACAGAAGATCTGGACCTCGCAGGCCCACAACGCGCAGTGGGGGATCTGTCTGGCCCGCACCGACGCCGAAGCGCCGAAACACAAGGGCATCACCTACTTTCTGGTGGATATGGCCGCCGCCGGCATCGACATCCGGCCGCTGCGCGAACTCACCGGACGGGCCAACTTCAACGAGGTCTTCCTCGACGATGTGTTCGTGCCCGACGACTGTGTGGTCGGTGAGATCAACGGTGGATGGCGGCTGGCCCGCACGACCCTGGCCAACGAGCGTGTCGCGATGGGCGGGTCGGGTCTGGGCAAGGAGATGGACGCGCTGCTCCGGCAAATCGCGCAGATGCCCCGGCCGCTGACCGACGCCGAGATGTCCGGGCTGGGACGACTCGTCGCCGACGCCCACATCGGCCGCGTCCTCGACGCCCGGGCGGTCACGCGACGCCTGGCCGGACACGACCCGGGGGCGCTGTCGAGCGTGCGCAAGCTGATCGGCGTCGCCCATCGTCAGGCGGTGCCGGACTTCGCCGTCGACCTGCTCGGTGTCGACGCCGTCGCGGCGACTGATGCGTCGGATCTGTTGTTGCAGAACCGGTGCCTCTCCATTGCCGGTGGAACCACCCAGATCCTGCGGACCGCGGCCGCCGAGCGGATTCTCGGACTGCCCCGCTCCTGACGCTCCCGTCTGATACAACTAGAACAGGTTCTACTTTTCGAACAGGAGGCACCGGGTGGACTTTGCCCTCGACGCGGAAGCGGTCGCGGTCGGTGACGTCGCCGACGACGTACTTTCCCGGCACGAGACCCGCTGGGAGACGAAGTTCGGGCGTGGACTGCGCGCTGGTGACCAGAACGGCGTCGGCGGGCTCGACGACGGGCTGTGGGCCGAGATGGCCGATGCCGGACTCAACGTGCTCGCACTCCCCGAATCACTGGGTGGCGACGATCTCGGGGTCACCGCCGTGGCCCCGCTGCTCCGCCGGCTCGGCGCGGCGGCGGCCGTCGTGCCCGTCCTCGGCTCGGTGACCTCGGCGCTCGTGTTGGGTGCCGTCGACCCCGAAACCGCCGACGGCCCGCGACGGCGGTGGGCCGGAACGCTGGCCGAGGGTGCCTGGCATGCGGTCGCGCTGGGGGAACCGGGTGACGCGCTCACCTCCACCCCGCAGACCACCGTCCGTGACGGCCACCTCGTCGGTGTGAAATCCGGTGTGCTGCATGCCGAGGGCTCGACCGCGCTGCTCGTCGGCACCGACATCGGGGTTCTTGCCGTGCGATCGGATGCGCCGGGGATCAGCATGCGGCGCACCCCGTCGTCGAGCGGTTGGGGTGAGTACACGATCCGATTCGACGATGTTCCCGTCGCCGATGCCGACGTACTCACCGCCGACCTCGGCATCCTGCGCGACCTCTACCGAATGTCCTTGTGTACCTACGCCGATGGACTGGTGGCCGGAGCGACCACGCTTACCGCGCGGCACGTCACCGAACGCGAACAGTTCGGCAAGCCGATCGCGCTGTTCCAGGCGGTGGGCCAGCAACTCGCCGACATCTACGTCGTCGGCCGAGCCCTGTCGTTGTCGGCGGCGGCGGCGGTGTGGCGACTATCCGAAGGGCTGGACGCCGAACACGATCTGGGTATCGGAACGTACTGGATGGCCGCCGAGGTGCCCGCGACGCTGCGCACCATGACCCACCTGCACGGCGGCATCGGTGTCGACGTCACCTACCCGCTGCACCGGTACTTCTCGATCGCCAAGGATCTCGCCCGACTCGTCGGTGGCGCCGAGGCCCGCCTCGACGAGCTGGCCGGACTGTCGGAATCGGTAGGAGCGCACTGATGTTCATCGATCTCACTCCCGATCAGCGGGCGTTGAAGGCGCAGGTGCGCGAGTACTTCGCCGACCTCATCAGCCCCGAGGATGCGACGACGATGCTCACCGAACGGCATGGGCCGACCTACCGCAAGATCGTGCGGCAGATGGGGGTTGACGGCTGGCTCGGCGTCGGCTGGCCGAAGGAGTTCGGCGGCAAGGGTTTCGGTGAGATCGAGCAACAGATCTTCACCAACGAGGCCGTCCGCGCCGATGTCCCGCTGCCGGCGGTCACCTTGCAGACCGTCGGTCCGACGCTCCAGGCCCACGGCACGGTCGAGCAGAAGGATCGCTTCCTGCCCAAGATCCTCTCCGGCGAAGTGCATTTCGCCATCGGCTACACCGAGCCCGACGCGGGGACCGACCTCGCCTCGCTGACCACGAGCGCCGTCCGCGAGGGCGATGAGTACATCGTCAACGGGCAGAAGATCTTCACCACCGGCGGACACGACGCGGACTTCATCTGGCTGGCCGTGCGCACCGATCGGCACGCCCCCAAGCACAAGGGCATCTCGATCCTCATCGTCGACACCCGTGACCCGGGATACTCCTGGACGCCGATCATCACCGCCGACGGCGCGCACCACGTGAACGCCACCTACTACAGCGATGTGCGGGTGCCCCTGTCGATGCGGGTGGGTGAGGAGGGCGACGGCTGGAAGCTGATCACCACCCAGCTCAATCACGAACGGGTGATGCTCGGTCCGGCCGGCCGGATCGATGGCCTCGCGGCGCGGGTGCGTGCCTGGGCTGCACGCCCCGGACCGGACGGCACGGTGATCGCCAAACATCCCGACGTGCGCCGGGCGCTCGCGGAGATCGACGCCTACGCGCGCATCAACGAGTTGCTCAACTGGCAGGTGGCCTCCACCGGCGAAGCCATCTCCATGGCCGACGCCGCGGCCACCAAGGTCTTCGCCACCGAACGACTTCAGAAAGTGGGGCGGATGATCGACGAGATCATCGGCCGCTACGGCGATTTCACCGATCCGCAGACTGCCGAGTTGGTGGACTGGCTCGACGTGCAGCAGAAACGCAACGTGGTCATCACCTTCGGGGGCGGCGTCAACGAGGTGATGCGTGACATGATCGGCACCGCCGGACTCGGATTGCCGAGGGCCAAACGATGACCGGATCGCAGACGCTGATCGACGCCATCGAGTCGGCCGCCCGGCAGATCAAGGGCGACGGCCCCAGCGCGCCGGTGGCGGGCCGGGACCCGGTGAATCAGCCGATGATCAACAACTGGGTCGAGGCGATCGGCGACACCAACCCCATCTACACCGACGCCGCCTCCGCGCGGGCCGCCGGCCATCCGGGAGTGGTCGCCCCGCCGGCGATGGCGCAGGTGTGGACGATGCGCGGCCTCCACGGTTCGCGGGCCGCCGACGATCCGCTCGGCCGCGCCACCGAACTCTTCGACGAGGCCGGCTACACCTCCGTCGTCGCCACCAACTGCGACACCACCTATCACCGCTACGTCGAGGTCGGTGAGCAGGTCGCGATCTCCGCCGAACTCGTCGACGTCGTCGGTCCCAAGAACACCGCGCTGGGCGAGGGGTGGTTCTTCACCACCCGCAACACCTGGTCGGTGGGCGACGAGGTGGTCGCCGAGATGGATTTCCGGATCCTGAAGTTCCGGCCGCCCGGCGCGGGAGCCTCCGCGCCGCCCGCCGAGCCGCCGGCCGGCGCCTCGTTCGATGACCTCGATCCATCGACGATGTTGCGGCCCGGTGTTTCCCGGGACACCGCCTTCTTCTGGGAGGGCATCGCCGCCCACGAGTTGCGCATCCAGGCCGTCGAGGACGGTACGTTGCGTCACCCGCCGATACCGGCGACGTGGAAGCCCCGTGGCGCCGACGGCATCGTGCCGGCCACCGACTACGTGGTCGCGAGTGGGAGCGGCACCGTCTTCAGCTACGTCGTGCACCGTGCCCCCAAGGTGCCCGGACGGGGGCTGCCGTTCGTGGTCGCCCTCGTCGAACTCGAGGAGGGTGTGCGGATGCTCGGTGAGCTCCGTGGTGTGGACCCGGAGCAGGTGCACATCGGAATGCCGGTCGAGGCAACCTATCTCGACTTCCCGGCCGACGACGATGCCGGTACACCTGCGTGGACGCTGTATGCCTGGCAGCCGCGTCAGAAGGAGGTGAGCGCATGACCCTCGAGGCGGTACCAACCGTCGAGGTCGGTCAGACGTTGCCCGCGTTGACCATTGAGGCGACACCGACATTCGTGGTGGCGACGGCGTTGGCCACGCGTGACTTCCAGGATGTGCATCACGATCGGGATCTGGCGCAGGCCAAGGGCTCGAAGGACATATTCGTCAACATCCTCACCGACACCGGCCTCGTGGAGAGGTTCGTCACCGACTGGGCCGGACCGTCGGCGCGCGTGCGTTCGATCAGACTGAAACTCGGTGTGCCGTGGTACGCCTACGATTCGGTGACGTTCACCGGCGAGGTGACCGCGCGTGACGGGGATGAGGTCACGGTGTCGGTGGTGGGAACGAATTCGCTGGGCAAGCATGTGATCTCGACGGTGGTCGTCGGACTCGGTCACGCGGTCGGCGGCAACAGGGCGGGGGAGAACTGATGGGAACCCTCTCCGGGGCGGCCGCGATCGTCGGTATCGGGGCCACCGAGTTCTCCAAGGACTCCGGGCGCAGTGAACTGCGACTGGCCGCCGAAGCGGTCTCCGCGGCGATCGCCGACGCCGGCCTCACCCCGGCAGACGTCGACGGTCTCGTGTCGTTCACGATGGACACCAACGCCGAGATCGCGGTGGCGCGTGCGGTGGGAATCCGTGAGATGACGTACTTCTCGCGCATCCACTACGGCGGCGGTGCGGCGTGCGCCACCGTCCAGCAGGCCGCGATGGCGGTGGCCACCGGCGTCGCCGACGTCGTCGTCGCCTACCGGGCATTCAACGAACGGTCGGGACTACGTTTCGGACAGGTGAATTCGGCCGTCGCGAACCAGGAGAACTCGTCGGGTACCGACAACGCCTTCTCCTACCCGCACGGACTGTCGACTCCGGCGGCCTTCGTCGCGATGGTGGCGCAGCGGTATATGCACGACTACGGCGCCACCAGTGAGGATTTCGGCCGGGTGGCCGTTGCCGACCGCAAGCATGCGGCGGTCAATCCGAACGCCTTCTTCTTCGGTAAGCCGATCACCCTGCAAGATCACCAGAAATCGCGCTACATCGCCGAGCCGCTCCATCTGCTCGACTGCTGTCAGGAGTCCGACGGTGGCGTCGCCATCGTCGTGGCCTCGGCCGAGCGTGCGAAGGACCTGCCGCATCCGCCGGCGGTGATCGTGGGTGCGGCCGCCGGGAGTGCCGACGACCAGTTCATCATGACCAGCTATTACCGTGATGACCTCGCCGCGCTGCCCGAGATGGGCCTCGTGGGGCGGCAACTGTGGAAGCAGTCCGGGCTGCGGCCGGACGACATGGACGTCGGGATTCTCTACGATCACTTCACCCCCTACACGCTGATGCAGTTGGAGGAGCTGGGATTCTGTGGTCGGGGAGAGGCGAAGGACTTCGTCGCCGAACCCGGTGCGCTCGAGGTCGGCGGTCGTCTGCCGTTGAACACACACGGCGGGCAACTCGGCGAGGCCTACATCCACGGGATGAACGGCATCGCCGAGGGCGTGCGCCAGATCCGCGGGACCTCGGTCAACCAGGTGAGCGATGCGCAACGCGTCATCGTCACCGCCGGGACGGGAGTCCCCACCAGCGGCCTGGTGCTTGCCGCGCAATGACATTCGGGTACGGACAATCATCAGCCCAAAGGAGTTCGACAGTGACCACGCAGGACGCGCCCCACAAGTTCAACCTGGCCGACGTGTTCGAGACCGTCGCCGACTCGGTGCCCGACCGCATCGCACTGAGCTACGACGGACGGCAGATCAGCTACGCCGAACTCGACCGACTCGCCACGAGAGTCGCGCATCTGCTGCGGGACAACGGAATCGAGGCGAATGATCAGGTGGCACTGTTCCTCAAGAACAGTGTGGAGCACGTGACGAGCCTGCTGGGACTGCTCAAGATCCGAGCGGTGCCGGTCAACGTCAACTACCGCTACACCAACACCGAGTTGCGCTACATCTTCGACAATTCGGACTCACGGGGGATCATCGTCGAACTCCCCGAACATCAGCGTAGCGTCGCGGCGCTGCTCGGCGACCTGCCCTTGGTGCGCACCGTTTTCGTGATCGGACCGATCGAGACGGAGCTGGCCGAGGCGGCCGCCGCGCTTCCCGACGGCCGCGAGGTTGCGGTGGTGTCCTTCGCCGACGAGGAGAACGCCTCCGAGGAACGCGATTTCGAGCCGCGTACCGGCGACGAACTGTATCTGCTCTACACCGGCGGCACCACCGGCTATCCGAAGGGTGTCATGTGGCGTCACGACGACTTCTTCCGCAAGCCGATCTCCGGCGGCAACCCGTACGGTGAGGCTCGCAAGGATCTCGCCGAACTGGGAACTGCTGTCCAGGAATTCGGGTCGATCGCCTTCAACATCGCCGCGCCGCTCATGCACGGCGCGGCGTCGTACTCGCTGTTCACCTTCCTCACCCTGGGTGGGCGGCTGGTCTTGATGCGCGACTTCGACCCGGCGGCGATCGTGCAGGGCATCGAGGACGAGGGAATCCAGATCATCCTCATCGTCGGTGACGCGATGGGTATGCCGCTCGCGGAGGAGATGGAACGCCGCAAGGACGAGGTCGACTACTCGACCCTGTTCTCGGTGACCTCCGGCGGCGCCATCTGGTCACATCACAATCGGGAGCGGTTCGCCGCCATCAAGCCGGATCTCATCCTGCGCGACAACTTCGGTGCCTCCGAATCGGGCAATGACGGCGAGATCCTGATGGACGACAACGGGAATCTCCGGGTGCCGCCGACCGACAAGATGATGGTGGTCGACGAGCGGCATCGTCAGATCGAGCCGGGCTCCGGCGATGTCGGCTACATCGCGCGTATCGGCAATGTGCCACTCGGGTACTACAAGGACGAGGAGAAGAGCGCCCGAACCTTCCCGACCCTGCCCGACGGTCGGCGGATCTCGATCCTCGGTGACATGGGCACCGTCGAGGCCGATGGTTCCATCGTCTTCCTGGGCCGCGGTTCCCAATGCATCAACACCGGCGGCGAGAAGGTGTACGCGGAGGAGGTCGAGGCGGTACTCCACGCGCATCCGGCCATCGGCGACGCACTGGTGGTCCCGGTGCCCGACGAACGCTACGGGCAGCGCGTGGCCGCGGTGGCCCGCGTCGCCGACGGCGCCACCGAACCGAGCCTCGAAGAGATACAGGCACATTGCCGCGAATCGCTTGCCGGCTACAAGGTTCCGCGCACCGTCGTCTTCGTCGACGAGGTCAAGCGCACGCCCGCAGGCAAGGCCGACTACCGGTGGGCGAAGAACGCCGCGGCCACCGCGGGTGCGGAGCCGGCCCCGGCCTGACCCGGGAACGTTCGCAGCGCTCTTTCGTTGCTGGTCGAGCCGTCGCGAGCCCCCCAGGGCGAGCGGCGAGTCGAGACCTCCGCAGGATGCGCTGGAAAGTGTCCACGCTGACAGCGCTCTGTCACCCGTTGACGGCGCCTTCGCCCACGTTGACGGCGCTCGCCAACCCGTTGGTCGAGCCGTCGCGAGCCCCCAGGGCGAGCGGCGAGTCGAGACCTCCGCAGCGTGCGCTGGAAAGTACCCACGTTGACAACTACTGCGCCGACGAACCTGAGCGCTGTCAACGGGATGGCAAGCGCTGTCAGTGAACTGGAGAGCGCTGTCAACGGAATCGAGAGCGCTGTCAACGCAGAGCACGCCTGGAGGATCAAGCCCGGATCAAGCCCCGATCAGCCGACCTGAAGCCCCACCCATAGGGCGACGACGGCGGCGATCAGGGTGGGTGGGACGGTGAGCGCCCCCAGCAGGAGGTAGCGCCGCGTCGGCGGAGGAGTGGTGTTGCGCCGCATCACATCTCGCCACAGCAGATTGGCCAGGGAGCCGAAGTAGGCGAGATTCGGGCCGATGTTGACCCCGAGCAGCATGGCGAGCGCCAGTCCCGGCTCGTGCGCGACGAGCGGGATGAGCAGGAGTGTGGCGGGCAGATTGTTGAGCAGATTGGCCACCACCGCCGCCAGCGCCGCGACGGCCAGCAGAGCGAGGAGCCCCTCGCCGGACGGGATGAGTGTGGTGACCCAATCGCCCACGGGGCCAAGCCGTATCGGCAGGATGATGATGCCCAACGCGGCGACGAACGCCAGGAACGGCACGTTCAGTGCGCGCCCGGCGCGGATGACCGTCGGCAGCGGAGCACGTCGCAGGGGAGCGATGAGCATCACCACCGCTCCGATCGCGGCGACGACCGACAGCGGCACACCCAGCGGTTCAGCCACCACGAATCCGACGAGAAGCAGGCCGAGCAACACCAGGGTCAGCACAGGTGCCGGGCGGCTCACCGCGGGGGCGGTCGGAGCGGGGCCATCCGAAGTCGCCTCGTCGCGCACCGACCGCAACTCACTCGCAAAAAACCAACGGAATAGCACGTATTCGACGACGATGGCCACGACCCACGGACCGACCATCAATCCGGCGAAGGTGAGGAATCCGAGGCCCGTTGCCGAAAAGGCCAGCAGGTTGGTCAGATTCGACACCGGAAGCAGCGTCGACGCGCTGTTGGCCAGGTGTGCCGTGGCCGCGCCCGCCGGTGCGACCTTCGCCCCGATGCGACGCGCGGTGGCGACGGCGACCGGTGTCAGCAGCACGATGGTGGTATCGATGGACAGCACCGCGGTGGTCACTGCCGCGGCGACGAACACCAGTCCGAGCAGACGTTGCGGTGACCCTCGACTGACCCGCGCGAGAACCGAACCGATCCAGGCGAATACGCCTTCCTGGGCGCACACCTCGGCGACGACGAGCATGGCCGCGAGGAAGCCGATGGTGGGTCCGATGAACGAGAGTTCGTCCCCGGCTTGCGACCACGAGACCACACCCAGCACGACCAGCACGACGGCGGCGGGGACCGCCACCACGGCCGGACTCATCCGGCGCGCCGATACGGCAACGCCGACCACACCGAACAGGCAGCAGGCAGCCAGGATGGTGCCCAGGACACTCTGGGAATCGAGCACGACGAGAGCCTAGTTGAATCAGACGGAATCGGACTCGGACGCCACGGGGTCATTCGAGTCGCGGCCGTCGGCAGCAGGCTCGTTCGCGGTCGGCCCGCTCGCTGCGTTGTCGTTCGAAACAGGGTCGTCGTCGGACTCACCGGACCAGCCGAATTCGTTGACCCCGGACTCGGGTTGACCGTCGTGATGGAGTGCGACCACACGACGCGGGGCGAGGAATCCCAGCGCCACGCCACCGACCACCAGCACGATCCCCAACACCAGACACGCCATGTTCATCGGTTCGATGAACGCGTCTTTCGCGCCCTGCAGGATCCGGGCACCGAGTTCTCCGGGCAGTCTGGAGGCGACCTCGGTGGCCTCGGCGAGTGACCGGGAGATCCGTTCGCCGGCTTCGGCGGCGGCCTGTGGCTGTCCGGCGGCGGTGAGCTGATCACGCGCCAGTGCTGCGGTCGACCCGATGCGATCCGAATAGCCCGCCGCCAGCAGGCTTCCCGAGATGGCGATGCCGATGGCGGCGCCGATCTCGCGAGCGGTGTCGTTCACCGCCGAACCCACGCCCTGATTGTCCAGCGGGGTGTTGGACATGATGGCCGTCGTCGACGGTGCGGTCGCCAGGCCGATACCCACGGAGGTGCAGAACAGCATCGCCGCCAGCACCCAGTACGTGTCGTAGTCGATGGTGCCGATGAGGATGAAGCCGAGCCCGGAGATCAGAATTCCGCCGGCCAAGACGAAGCGCAGCGAATGATAGCGCACCGCAAGCCAATTGCCGATGAGTGCGAAGATGCTCACTCCGGCCACCATGGGCATCAGGGCGAAGGCCGACTGGAGCGGGGTGTAGCCGAACACCAGCTGCAGTCGTTGCAGCAGAAGGTAGAACGCGCCGAAGGAGGCGAAGAATTGCAATGCCACCGACAATGCGCCGGAACCGAAGGCGCGGTTGGTGAACAGCCGGACGTCGAGGAGCTGGCGTGACCCGCGCAGCTCGATGAGGCAGAACACTGCGACGAGGACGATGCCGCCGATCAACGTGATCAGGACGAGCGCGTCATCCCAGCCACGATGGGGTGCCTCGAGCAATCCGAACACGATGCCGGTGACCGCCAGGATCGAGACCAGCGTGCCCAGATAGTCGAACGGTTTCGGCTCGGAGTCCTTGGAGGTGCCGATCGTCAGGCACACCAGCGCGGTGAGCACCGCCGACGCCGCGAACGTGATGAAGATCGAATGCCACGAGAAGAACTTCAGCAGGACCCCGGACACCAGGAATCCGGCGATGGCGCCGGCGCCGGCGACGGCGGCCCAGATGCTGATGCCGATGCTGCGTTTGTCCTCCGGCACGCCCGAGGTGATCAACGACAACGTCGTCGGCATGATGAACGCGGCGCCGGCACCGGCCACACATCGGGTGATGATCAGTTGGGTCGGATCGGTGGTCCAGATGGCCGCGAGGGAACCGATCGCGAACACGATCAGACCCGCGATCAGCAATTCGCGCCGGCCCAGGCGGTCGCCGATGGCGCCGGCGGGCAGCAGGAGCGCGGCCAGAGCCAGGGTGTATCCGTCGGCGATCCACGTCATCTGTCCGGTGTCGGCGTTGATGTCGATGGCGATGTCGGCGAGGGCCGTGTTGAGGGCGGCCATGGCGGCCACGACCATGCTGACGGCCGCGCATGAGATCAGGATGAGCCATGCCGATCGCAGATCGATGGAGGTGAATCGGCGCATCGTCACGCCCTTCCTGTGGATTTTCCGGGGCTCAGCTGTGTGACGCACGCGACACGCTGGCCCGAAGACGCGACATCAAATGCAACGTGTGACACATTAATCACTGAAGTCGCACACACGGGGATCGTGACCACACCTCGGTACCGGCCCCGGCCAACTGAAAGTGGGACATCATGGCCGCACCGGTCAACACTTCCCGATCCGCCGATACCCCGCGCCTGCACGTGTGGCGCGTTCTCGCGATGCTCGCGGCGCTGGTCGCGGTCGTCTGCATGCTCGTCCTCATCGTGACGACCGCAGCCTGACCGCGCGGGCGCTGATCGCGACAGTCCTGTCCGCGACAGCGCTGACTGCGACGGCGCGGCATGGCCGCGCCGCCGACCCGCGTTGCGAGTCGACGCGGCGCGACCGTCGATCATGCGACGTTGCGTTCCACCGCGGCACCCACCGCGGGTAGGGCGTCGCTGACGTATCCCTTCGCCTTGCCCCGCAGCGACTTGTACGCCTTGACCAGCGGCGCCTTGGCCGACTCGACCTGATCATCGGTGACGGCGAGCAGTGCTTCAGTCGCGGCGTCGGCGTTGGCGGCGAGGTGATCGCCGAATGCCGTTCCGGCGGGCTTCGAATCCCAGAACGGCGTCAGCGCGTTGACGAAGTCCGGCAGCATCAGATCGGTGGCCTTGCGCACGATCCCGGGCTTGACCTTCTGTGCGGCGGCGTACGCGGCCTTGACGGCAGCCCCACCGATGCCCTTCTGAGCCGAAACCTGCGAGTCGATCACCCCCACCAGGTCGTCGACGGCGGCCGATCGGTTGGTGTCGAGCAAGGACTGCAGCGAATCGCTCATCAATTCTCCTCAAGGATGGGACGGGTCTTCCTTGAGCAGAATAGACGCCCGGCGTCGTCCGTATGGTCAGTGCGATATCGAAGGTGGACAGGCCCCGTCATCGGACCGCCGATCGCCCCACATCAGGCCGGTGAAGCGGGTTTCGCCGACGTGATGGCCACGTTGCCCAATGCCACGTTTCCCAATGCCACGTTGCCCAATGCTGGAGCGCCGTCGCGGTCGGCGACCGATGCGGAGATCAGCAAGCGGCCGGAGTCCTCCCAGACCGCGATGTCGAGCGTCTCGCCGGGGAAGACGACCCCGGCGAAGGTGGCCGAATAGTCGCTCACCGCGGTGACGTCGCCGTCGAGGAGGGCGTCGACGACGGTCCGGCACACCGTCCCGTAGGTACACAATCCGTGCAGGATCGGCCGCGGGAAGCCCGCCCGGGCGGCGAACGCCGGATCCGAGTGCAACGGATTGCGGTCGCCGCACAACCGGTACAGCAGTGCCTGATTGGGCAACGTCGGCGCGGTCAGCCGGTGATCGGGTTCGCGGTCGGGGTAGGTGAGTTTCGTCGACGTCCCGCGATCGCCACCGAAGCCGCCCTCGCCCTTGGCGAAGATCGACGACCGCTCGGTCCACAGGTCGTTGCCGTCGGAGTCGGTGGTGACCTTCTCGGTGATGATCACCGCCGCCGATCCCTTGTCCTGGATCTCGGCGATCCGCGCCCGGGTGGTGGCCTTGCCGTCGGCGGGGATCGGGCGGTGCGCGATCACCTGCTGACTTCCGTGCACCACCTTCGCCAGATCGATGTCGATGCCCGGGAACCTGACCTTCGGTGCCTCGATGGCGTGAAACGACGCCGCGACGGTGGCGAACGTCGGCAGCACCTTGGGGGCGACGTCGTCGACGTAGGCCAGCCCGGCGGTGTCCATCGGGTCGGCGGCGGCACCGACGGCCAGGTGATAGAGGGCGATGTCGGAGGCCGACCACGAGAAGCTGGTCTCGGGCAGTTCGGCGCCCAGGGCGACGGACAGATCGATGGGCATCGTATCTCCTTACTTTCCAGCGCAATCGAGTGCGGCGAGGTATCCGAAGACCATGGCCGGTCCGATGGTGGCGCCGGGACCGGCGTAGGTGTGGCCCATCACCGGTGCGCTGGTGTTGCCCGCGGCGTACAGGCCGTCGATCACCGAGCCGTCGGCGCGTAGCGCCCGGCCGTTCGCGTCGGTGTCGATGCCGCCCTTGGTGCCGAGGTCGCCGGGGACCATCTTGACCGCGTAGAACGGCCCCTTCTCGACCGCTCCGAGGCTGGGGTTGGGTTTGTTGGTGATGTCTCCGTAGTAGTGGTCGTATCCGCTTGTGCCGCGGCCGAAGTCCTCGTCGACGCCGCGGCGGGCGAATCCGTTGAAGCGGTCGGTGGTGGCGCGCAACGAGTCGGCGGGCACACCCATCTGCTCGGCGAGTGCCTCGATGGAGTCGGCCTTGACGACCACCCCGGAGGTGAACCACTTCTTGGGCAGCGGTTGTCGTGCGTTGACTCCGGCGAACAGGTAGCGGTTGCGGCATTTCTGGTCGAAGACCAGCCACGCCGGGACGTTCTCGCCTGCGCCGTCGCCCTGACCGAACTCGCCGCCGTACATGTGGTGGACGGCCTCGACGTAGGGCAGTGACTCGTTCATGAAGCGTTGTCCGCGTTCGTTGACCATGAAGGTGCCGGGTACCGCGCGCTCGGAGAGCGCGAACCACGGCCCGCGGGGCAGGGGAATGGTTGGGCCCCACCAAGAGTCGTCCATCAGCGACACCGCCGCGCCGATCTTGAGACCGGCGTTGATGCCGTCGCCGGTGTTGGTCGGCGCACCGGTGGTCCACTCGGACCCGATCGGATCGCGCTGGTACTTCCTGCGCATCTCGGCGTTGTGCTCGAAACCGCCGCACGCCAGGATCACGCCCCGCTCGGCGCGCAGTTCGACCCGGGAGCCCTCGTGCTCGGCGATCACCCCGACCACCCGGTCGTTCTCCGTCACCAGATCGACCAGGCCGGTCGAGAGACGCAGTGGCACACCGGCCTTGCGGACGCCGAGAAGCAACTCGGCGGCCAGCGCGGCGCCCATCGCGATGAGCTTCTTGCCGCGCGAGCGGGCCCAGAAGAACCGGCTGCCGACCTTGGCCATCCGCACCGGGCCCCGCCAATGCCGCAGGCCGGTGTTGAGCCAGCGGTAATCAGACTGCAGCACAACCATGTTCAGTGGAGCCTTGGTGTACTGCGGATGCAGCGTCTTCAGATCGTCACCGAGCGCACGGGCGTCGAAGGGCCGGGGTTCGACGCTGCGTCCGCCGATCCGTCCGCCCGGCGCCTCCGGGTAGTAGTCGGAGTAGTTCTTGACCCACTCGAGGTCCAACGGCGCGTGCGCCATCAGGAAGTCCAGCGCCTCGGGGCCGCGATCGATGTAGGCGTCGATCTTCTCCGCAGGGGCGTGCTCACCGATGATGGCGTGCACGTACTCGCGTGCCTTGGCCGTGGTGTCGTCCACGCCGTCGCGCTTGAGCACGGAGTTGTTCGGAATCCAGACACCTCCGCCCGACCGGGACGTCGACCCGCCCCAGTAGGCCGACTTCTCGATGATGACGGTCCGCAGGCCCTGCGCGGCGGCGGTGATGGCCGCGGACAATCCGGCCGCGCCGGCGCCGACGACGATGACGTCGTAGGTCTCTGGGTCTGTCTTGGCCGTGTCGGTCATGGATGTCCCTTCGTGCGCCGCGGTGCAACGTGTTCTATCCACAAATTAGAACACGTTGCAGATTTCCTGCGCCAGTGGGTCGAGCCGTTCCGCATCGGTGGAACATGTTCTAAACTAGAACACGTTCACTCGACCCAGGAGTTCGCCACATGGCCGTTGACCAGCACGTCCGCGAGCAGATCGCGGCTGATCTCTGGAACGCCGAAAAGACCGCGACCGCCATCGACCGGCCCACCGACACCCACCCCGACCTCGACGTCGTCGACGCCTACGAGATCCAGCTGATCAACATCCGCAAGCGCCTCGACGCGGGTGCGACGGTCGCCGGCCACAAGGTGGGGCTGGCGTCGGAGGCGATGCAGAAGATGATGAACGTCGACGAACCCGACTACGGGCACCTGCTCGATGAGATGCAGTACTTCGAATCCACCCCGATCGACGCGTCGACGCTGTGCTTCCCGCGTGTGGAGGTCGAGGTCGGATTCCTCCTCGGCAAGGACCTGCCGGGCGCCGGCTGCACCAACGACGACGTCATCGATGCGGTCGAATGGGTGGTGCCGTCGATCGAACTGATCGACTCGCGGATCAAGGACTGGAAGATCACCTTGTGTGACACCATCGCCGACAACGCGTCGTCGTGCGGGTGGATTCTGGGGGAGCAGCGTGTGCCGATCAGCGAGATCGACACCGGCGACATCGACGCCGTGCTGCATCGCAACGGCGAGATCGTCGCGAAGGGCAATTCGTCTGCGGTACTGGGTCATCCGCTGAATGCGGTGAGCTGGCTCGCCCGCAAGGTGGAGAGTTTCGGGGTGCGACTACGCAAGGGCGACCTGATCCTGCCGGGCACCGCGACGCGCGCCTTCGACGTCGGACCGGGCGACCACGTCGTCGCCGAATTCGCCGGGCTCGGCTCGGTGACATTGGATTTCACGTGAGACAAGAGGAGATCACCCCGTGGCGAAGCTGACCGCAGCGATCGTCGGGTCGGGCAACATCGGCACCGACCTGATGTACAAACTGGAGCGATCCGAGGTGATCGAACCGCGATGGATGGTCGGCATCGACGCCGACTCCGAAGGGATGAAACGTGCCGCCGACCGCGGCCTCATCACCATGAGCGGCGGCGCCGACGAACTCCTCGGCTCGTCGGACAAACCCGACCTGATCTTCGAGGCCACCTCGGCGTATGTGCACCGTGAGTACGCGCCGAAGTACGAGGCGGCCGGCATCACCGCCGTCGACCTCACCCCGGCCGCCGTCGGTCCCGCGGTGGTGCCGCCGGCGAATCTGCGCGAACACCTCGACGCCCCCAACACCAACATGATCACCTGCGGTGGGCAGGCCACCATACCGATGGTGCACGCGGTGAGTTCGGTTGTGCCCGTGCCCTATGCGGAGATCGTTGCATCCGTCGCGTCGGTGTCGGCCGGACCGGGTACGCGCGCCAACATCGACGAGTTCACCCGCACCACGTCGAAGGGTATCGAGACCATCGGCGGCGCCGAGGCCGGCAAGGCCATCATCATCCTCAACCCGGCCGATCCGCCGATGATCATGCGCGACACCATCTTCTGCGCCATCCCCGCCGACGCCGACACGGATGCCATCGCCGAGTCGATCCACAAGCGGGAGAAGGAGATCCAGCAGTACGTGCCGGGCTACCGGCTGCTGCAGGACCCGCAGTTCGACCCGCCCAGCATCATCAACGGTGGTCACGCCCGCGTCTCGATCTTCGTCGAGGTCGAGGGTGCCGGAGACTTCCTGCCGCCGTACGCCGGCAACCTCGACATCATGACCGCCGCCGCCACCAAGGTCGGCGAGGAGATCGCGAAGACCAAGTTGGGAGTCTCGGCATGACCACCACGCATCCGGAGCTGATGGCGAACGCCCGCAAGTACTCCGACACCCTCGACATCCGCATCACCGACTCGTCGTTGCGCGACGGCAGCCATCACAAGCGGCATCAGTTCACCGAGGAGGAGGTCCGCGCGATCGTCGGCGCCCTCGACGACGCGGGTGTGCCGGTCATCGAGGTGACCCACGGCGACGGGCTCGGTGGCTCGTCGTTCAACTACGGGTTCTCCAAAACCCCGGAGCAGCAACTGATTGCGGCCGCAGCGGACACCGCCAAACGCGCCAAGATCGCCTTCCTGATGCTGCCCGGGCTCGGCACCAAGGACGACATCCGCGCCGCGCAGGACAACGGCGGTCAGATCTGCCGCATCGCCACCCACTGCACCGAGGCCGACGTCTCCATCCAGCACTTCGGCCTGGCCCGCGACCTCGGCCTGGAAACCGTCGGCTTCCTGATGATGAGTCACAGTCAGCCGCCGGAGGTCATCGCCAAGCAGGCCCGCATCATGGCCGATGCCGGATGCCAATGCGTCTACGTCGTCGACTCGGCCGGAGCGCTGGTCCTCGAAGACGTCACCGACCGCGTCGCGGCGGTGCGTGCCGAACTCGGCGACGACGCCCAGATCGGCTTCCACGGACACGAGAATCTCGATATCGCCGTGGCCAATTCGATCAACGCGGTCCGCGCGGGTGCCCAGCAGATCGACGGTTCCATCCGCCGCTTCGGCGCCGGTGCGGGCAACACCCCCACCGAGGCCTTCGTCGGCGTCTGCGACAAACTCGGCATCACCACCGGCATCGACTTCATGAAGATCGCCGACGCCGCCCAGGACGTCGTCCGCCCGGTGATGCCGTCGGAATGCCTCGTCGACCGCCCGTCGATGATGATGGGTTACGCCGGTTGTTACTCCAGCTTCCTCAAGCACGCCGAGAACCACGCCGAACGCTACGGCGTCTCCGCCGCCGACATCCTCATCGAGGCCGGAAACCGCAAACTCGTTGGTGGGCAAGAGGATCAGCTCATCGACATCGCGCTGGAACTCAAGAAGAAGGCCGACGCGAACGCGGGGGTGTAGGTTCGCGCGGGTCCTCGCTGTTCACGCGGCTCCTGCTCACTCGCGCGGTCATTGCAAAGACCGCGCCGATGAACTGGACCCGCGCGAGCCGAGACGACCCGCGCGAATACGCCCTACATCCCGGCCGGCGGATGCCCCAGGCAGATCAACGCACCCAGCGGATCCTTGATCACGGCCAGGGTGCCGTACGGGGTGTCCTCACCCGGCATCACCACCTCCCCGCCGAGCTTCTCGGTCAGCGCCACCGTCGCGGCGACGTCGTCGACGCAGATGTAGATCTGCCAGAACGACGGTGCGTCTCCGAACATCCCGTTCGCGTCCATGATCCCGCCGTAGGCGCTCTCGCCGAAGAACAACTGCGAGTAGCGAAGTGGGCCACTCGGCGGATTCTCCATGCCGGTGTTGTCGATGACGGTGTCGGCGCGCGCGCCGACCACCTCGCTGTAGAAGGCGATCGACTTGGGGTAATCGTTCGACGCCAGTTCGAACCAGTACGGCGCTCCGTGCACACCCCACTCGGTGAAACCGGGGTGCTGGTTGGGCTTCCAGAAGCCGACGACGGCGCCGGCGGAGTCGACGGCCACCATCATGGTGCCCTCGTCGCCGACCGCCATCGGCGGGAACATGATCGAACCGCCGGCGGCCTCGACATTCTTCGCGGTCGCGTCGGGATCCTCGGTGTGCAGGTAGAACGACCACACGTTGGCCGGTCCGCCGGCCTCCTCCATATACGGGCTCAAACCGGCGACCCGGGCGCCGCCCCGGCGGAAATTGCGGTATCCGCCGAACTCCTCGCGGGCCTCCTCGGCCTCCCAGCCGAAGATCTGCCCGTAGAACTCGGCGGCCTTGTCGGGGTCGCTGCTCATCAGGTCGAACCAGATCGGGGCGCCCACCGGGGCGGAATACTCGGCCATGACGTGTCTCCTTCGGTGCTGACGATGGTGTCGGCAGTACAGACCGTCAGTCTTCCCGAAACTCATCGGCCGTGGAGAGGACCGACCGATCTCGTGACGTGCGTGAGGAAGTCGCGGGCCGCGCCGGCCCTCGGTTCCCGGCCGCCGATCCACACCGCCCGCAGGATGCGGGTCAGATCCAGACCGTCGACGTCGACGACGACGAGTCGCCGCCCCGCGCCGTCGCCGGTGATGTCGTCGCGCACCGACAGGTCGCTGAGCACCGCGGGCCCGGCGCCGGCGATCACCGCCGAACGCACCGCCGCCGTCGTCGACAACTCGAGCACCGGTGCCGCGATCGCGACGTCGTCACCCAACGCCGTGCGCTGGCGTGTCTCCAGCACCCTCCTTGTGCCGGAACCGGATTCACGGGTGACCAGTGGGGTGGCGGCGAGTTCGGCGGCGGTCACCGATTCCCGTCGCGCCCACCGATGATCCGGCGGGACGACCAGCACCAGCCGGTCGACGGCCACATCCCGGCTGTGTACACCGGTGGCCACGGTCGGACCTTCGACGAAGCCGAGTTCGACGTCGCCGCCGCGCACCAGTTCGCACGCGTGCTCGGAGTTGGTGGCGGTGAACGAGACCTTGGGTGTGGTGTCGGCGGACGCGGCGAACGTCACCAGCCATCGGGGCAGGAGGTGTTCGGCGATCGTCAGGCTTGCCGCGATCCGCAACTGGTCGCGACGCTCCCGGCGCAGCGCGGCGAGGCCGGCGTCGAACTCGCCCGCCAGGGTCAGCAGTCGATCGGCCCACTCGGCGACCAGGGTGCCCGCCTCGGTGGGGACGGTGCCGGTCGGTGAACGGTCGAGCAACGAGACCCCCAGCGTCGCCTCGAGGGCACGCATCCGCGCCGACGTCGCCTGCTGTGAGATCCCCAGTTCGGTCGCCGCGGCATTGAGGCTGCCGGTGGTGACGACCGCGAGCAGCGTTTCCAGGGACACCAGATCGGGCATGCGGGAGCTCAACACCCCGTCAGGGTACAACCGGTCGTTGTATCCCCTGCAGGAGATTGCTCTCTACTGGGCGACGATCGCGACCGCGACAGTGAATGACATGACCACCACCGTGACCAGAACCGCGATCGTTGCACCCGCCCGCTTCGCGCATGTTCCGCCCAATTGGTTCGCGGCGGTCATGGGCACCGGGATCATCTCGGTGGCCGCCCATGCGCTGGTCGATCGGGCGGCGGTGTTCGGGGCGGTATCGATCGTGTTCTGGCTCCTGGCCTGCGTGATCTTCACCTCCGTGGTCGCGGCCACCGCGGTCCACTGGCTGGCCCACCCGGCGGCCGCGCGGGGCCATCACACCCACCCGGTGATCGTCCACTTCTATGGGGCGGTGCCGATGGCGACGCTGACCGTGGGGACCTCGACGCTCGTCGCCGGTACGTCGCTGATCGGCCACGACGCCGCGCTCGCCGTCGATCTCGTGTGTTTCACCGTCGGCACCGTCGGGGGAGTCGTCACCGCGATCGTCATCCCGCTGCGTCATCTGCGACGCGACGGGCGCGGCGACGCCTTCGGCGGATGGCTGATGTCGGTGGTGCCGCCGATGGTGTCGGCGTCGGCGGCCGCGGTGCTCGCCGGGGCCGTCACCGGCACACGTGCGCGCGAGACCCTTCTCGTCGTCGGGGTGGCCGCATTCACGCTGTCGCTCGCCCTGAGTGCGCCGATCATCGCCGCGATCGGCCGTCGCCTGTTCACGAACGGCGTCGGCCCCGCCGCGCTGGTGCCGACGTGGTGGATCGTGCTCGGTCCCCTCGGGCAGTCCGTCACCGCGGCGTGCCTGCTCTCACACAACTCCGCCGGCGTACTCGACGCCCCGACCGCGCGGGTGGTGCACGACCTCGCCCTCGGTTACGCCATCCCGGTGTGGATTCTGGCCGTGGTCTGGATCGTCCTGTCCGCCGCCATCACCGCCCACACCGCTCGACGCGGCCTTCCGTTCGCGCTGACCTGGTGGTCGTTCATCTTCCCGGTGGGCACCTTCGTCACCGGTTCAGCGGCACTGGCGCTGGTCGACGGCTGGGTGGGGTTCACGGTCGCGGCCCTGATCTCGTTCGGGGCGCTGGTGGTGGCGTGGCTGGTGGTGGCGGCGCGAACCGTGGCCGGCGTCGTCGACGGGTCGCTGCTGGCGGCACCGGCTCGTGGCACGCTGGAGCGGTGAACAGCGTCGTCGACAGAGTCCGCCCGTTTCTGTGGCCCGCGTTGGTGATCGCCGGAGTGGTGATCGTCGGCTGCAGCCAGGCCACCTGGGGATACTCCGACGAGGGCATCGGGTTGCGGATCACCGGGCTCGGTGGGGTCGACGCCACTGCCGCCGATTCCGCCGACGCCCAGGCCTTCTTCGCCGATCAGACCCACCGGCCGGGACTGATCACCCTCATCCTGGGTGTGGTCATCTTCCTCGCCGCGACCCTCTGTTGGTGGAAGCCGTTCCGTGCCAATCGAATCGCCGTGGCGGTCGCTGCCGGGATCATCGTCGCCGCTGGGGTGGCGACGGCGGTCTGGGCGGGTGTCGTGGTCGCCGATCCGGCCCGAAAGCTGTTCGACGCCAACGTCATCGACGCGGTCGACCTACCCGGCCCGATCCTGAGCCCGGGGTGGGGTCTGATCACGACCCTCGTCGTCGGGGTGATCACCGCGATCGGTGCGGTCATCGCGGCGCTGCTGCGGTGGCGTCAGGGCGTCTCACCTGCGCAGTAGTGCGCGACGCCGAACTCGTGCCACTGTGGAAGGACGAGACGTCCACATCGAGAGGAGACCCACCGCATGCGTGGAGTCATGATCTATGCCCCCGGCGACATCCGCGTCGAGGAGCGTGACGACCCGACCATCGTCGAACCCACCGACGCCGTCATCAAACTCGCCGCTTCCTGTTGTGCGGTTCGGATCTGTGGCCGTATCGGGGGATCGAGGACGTCACCAAGCGCGCCCCGATGGGCCACGAGTACGTCGGCACCGTCACCGAGATCGGCGACGCGGTCACCACGATCAACGTCGGCGACTTCGTCGTCGGATCGTTCTTCGCCTCCGACAACACCTGCGAGATCTGCGTCGACGGCTACCAATCCCGGTGTGTGCACGCCAAACCCATGGGCGCCATCGGCACCCAGGCCGAGTACGCCCGCGTGCCACTGGCCGACGGCACGCTCGTCGCCACCCCGGGGCAGCCCGATCCCGACCTCATCCCGTCGTTGTTGGCCGCCTCGGATGTGTTGGGGACGGGGTGGTTCGGTGCCGTCGCCGCCGACGCCGGACCGGGTAAGACGGTGGCCGTCGTCGGCGACGGCGCGGTCGGGCTGTGCGCGGTGATGGCCGCCAAACAGCTTGGTGCGCAGCGCATCATCGCCATGAGTCGGCACGCCGATCGGCAGGCGCTGGCCCGCGAGTTCGGGGCGACCGACATCGTCGAGGAACGCGGCGACGACGGCGTCGCCCGCATCAAGGAACTCACCGACGGTCTGGGCGCGCATTCGGTCATCGAGGCGGTGGGCACTCAGGAATCGATGATGCAGGCGATCCGATCCACCCGGCCCGGCGGTCACGTCGGCTACGTCGGGGTGTCGCACGGCGTCGAACTGCCAGGACTCGAGGTCTTCTTCGCCGAAGTGCACCTGCTCGGTGGCCCGGCACCGGTGCGTCGGTTCCTGCCCGAACTGATCGAGAAGATCTGGGACCGAACCATCAACCCGGGCAAGGTGTTCGACCTCACCGTGCCGTTGGCCGACGCCGCGGAGGCCTACCGGGCGATGGACGAACGTCGCGCCACCAAGGTGTTGCTGTCGGTGTGAGAGGCGGGCCGTTCGATGACGGCGACGCGACGTACGTCGCGGAGTTGTGTCCGACCCGGTGTGGCTTATCGTGGACGTGGTCCCTGCCGAGAGACCGGGGACACCACTGTCTTGGTGCGCCGTGGATAGGCGTTCACCCGTGACACCTGAAGGAGTGCGGTCATGAGCAACACGTTCGCGATCACTCGCGTGGCGTTGCGCCAGTACCGGAGCATTGCCACCGCGGATGTGACGCTCGGCAAGCTACTCATTCTGGTGGGACCCAATGGGTCGGGAAAGAGCAACTTCCTCGACTCGCTACGACTGGTGTCCGAGTCTCTCGAGACCTCCTTGGATCAGGCGCTGAGAAATCGGGGAGGAGTGGCCGAGGTTCGCCGTCGTTCGACAGGGCATCCGACGCATTTCTCCATCGAGCTCAGTTTCGAAGGTGATTCCGGCGACCTGAGCGACCCTCGCGATTCTGCCCAATATTCCGGAAAGTACGGATTCAGAGTGGCGGCCGAGAAGGGAGGTGGGTTTCGCATCTCCTCCGAGGCGTGCCACATCGCTGTCGACGGGGGTGCGCGAGAATTCTTCAAGGTTCTCGATGGCAAGCTCGTCGAGCAGAGTCTGCCGGTGATGCCTCCCTCGAGTAGTCAACGACTGTATCTGGTGTCCGCCGCGGGACTTCCCCAATTCCTACCGGTGTTTGATGGATTCCGTGGGATCAACGTCTACAACCCCAACCCGGACGCGATCCGTCTGCCGCAGGCACCTGACGCCGGCGAGTTTCTTCACCGCGACGGTGCGAACCTTGCCAGCGTCCTACACCGTCTCGATCGGAGCACTGCCGACAAGGCCGTGAAGAATCGAATCGAGGAGTATGTCCGGCTGATCGTGCCGGGGATGCGGAGTGTGGATCGAGAACCGCTGGGGCAATGGGAAACCGTGACATTCTCGCAGGACGTGCCAGGGGCGAAACACCCATGGAGATTTCCTGCCCAGTCGGTGTCCGATGGAACCTTGCGCGCTCTGGCGGTGTTGACCGCTCTGTTTGCGAGTTCGGGACACACGCTGAGTCCGATCGGTGTCGAGGAACCGGAGAGTGCCCTCCACCCCGCCGCTGCGAGCATTCTCATGGACGCCCTGCGGGATGCAAGTGAACGCCGACAAGTGCTCGCAACCAGCCACAGTGCAGATCTCCTGGACCGAGGAGGGTTTCAGGAGAGCGAATTACTCGCGGTTCGTTCGGTTGGCGGCGAAACCATCGTCAGCGGTCTCGATCCTGCAGGTGCGAAGGCGATTCGGGAATCGCTTTATACCCCGGGCGAACTCTTGCGGATAGATCAACTGCTCCCGGACGAAGGAGCGCTCGGTGCCTGAACCCGCTGTGGTGATAGCGCCGATAGTCGAGGGCAAGGGTGAAGAGGACGCGCTGCCGATCCTCATCCGGAAGATCGCCCAAGAGCGAGGCGTCTACCCCAGGATCGCGAAGCCGTTTCGGCTGGACGCCGGAAAGATGATGAAGCCAGATGAACTCGCTCGGGCGATCTCCTTCCAAAGCACCCGGGTAGGTCCCGTTGGCGGGGTTCTCGTGCTCCGCGATGGCGACGACAAGAACATGACCTGCGTTGATATCGCAGATCGCTTGCGCGCCGCGAGTTCCACTGGGGTGAACGCACGAGTCGAGGTCGTGGTCGCGATTCAGGAATATGAGTCATGGTTCCTGGCGTCGATGGATTCGCTCAGGTCGCACAGTAGCGTGCGGGATGACGCTGAATACCTCGGTGACCCCGAGTCGCCACGCGACGCGAAGGGCAGACTGCGCGACATGATGACGGAGAGTTATCGAGAGACGCTTCACCAAGCTCGATTCTCGTCGCTCATCGACCTGCAGCAGGCGGGGCCACGGAGCAGATCGTTGCGCAGATTGATTCACGCCGTCGAGTTACTCTGTGGGACAAGCGGTGTGCGAGAGTAGTCGCCACAAATCAAGGAGAGGCTCTCACCAATACCCGTCGGGATCGGACTCCGGCGACTCCGACGGGATGATGCCCTCGGCCACACCGTGATCGATACTTGCCGACAGTCGCGGGCAGGTCCGCATCATCGCCGGGTTGCCGCCGGACTCCCGGATCATGGCCAACTCGTTGCAGCGATCGGCGGCCGCGGAGTTCCACTGCACGCTGGTGTGGTGCGGACTGGTCTTCTTCACCATCACGCAAGCGTGGCATGACCGACATTCGATCTCGGTCATGCCGCCGCGCAGATAGTGGGCGCGGTCGCGCGCGGTCGCGTCATGAACGCGTGCGAGGTGGGTCGGGTCGGCACTGAAATCGGGTGCCTTGGCCCAGCCCGAGGTGTTCTCCTCGACCGCGCGCGTCACCGGATCACACCGGGCTCTCGGCGGTATCCGCAGACTGTTCGGCCGCAGCCTTTTCAGCCGCGGCTTGCTCGTCCTCTTCCTGCCGACGTCGCAGATTCTCGGCCACCTCGACGTTCCAGCTCTCGACGGCCTTGGTGGTGTCGATCTCGTACTCGAAACGCTGCGTCATCTCGTCGACGACGTCGGTCGTGTCGACGTAGAACTGCTCGTACCAGCGCCGCAGTTGGTACACCGGTCCGTCCTCCTCGACGAGGAGGGGATTGTCGATGCGGGTCTTGTTCTTCCAGATCTCGACGTCCTGGAGGAATCCGACCTCGATACCCGCGGAGATCTTCGCGGCCATCTTGGCGGCCTGCTCCTTGTTGAGTCCCTCCGGGATCTTGGCCATCACCCCGTACATCAGGACGAACGAGTTGGCGTCGATCGGGTAGTGGCAGTTGGTCAGGATCGTCTCGATCTTGAAGTCGCCGTAGTACTGCACCATCGGGTTGAGCATGTAGGAGGGGCCGTAGTACGCGGCCACCGACTCGAGACGGCTCTCGGCGTAGCCGCTGCCGAAGTCGACGTCGGGACGGCCGTGGCTGTTCATGTACTGCGCGGCGGTCTCGCCCTCGAAGACGTTCTTGAAGTAGTCCGGCAGTGCGTAATGCACGTAGAAGAAGTGCGCCATGTCGACGACGTTGTCGATGATCTCGCGGCAGTTGGAGCCGTCGATGACGAGCCGATTCCACGTCCAGGTGGTCCACTCGTCGGAGTCGACCTCCGAGAGCTCCGGGATGATGCAGTCCTCCGGCGGTGGGTTGCCCTCCGGATCGTTGTAGACGAACACCTGACCGTTGCGGATCATCGTCGGCCACGCACGCGTCTTGGCGAGCTTCGGGTTGCGCTTGGCGTACGGCACGCCGCCGCATCGTCCGTTGCCCTTCCACAACCAGCCGTGGAAGGGGCAGGCGACGTTGTCACCCTTGACGGTGCCCTGGCTCAGGTCGCCGCCCATGTGCCGGCAGTAGGCGTCGAGCACCTGGATGTCGCCGGTGGTGTCGGCCCAGACGACGAGCTTGGTGCCGAAGACCTGCACCGGGTGGGGCTTGCCGTCGCGGAATTCGTCGACCAGCCCGAGGCAGTGCCAGCCCCGTGCGAAACGCGTCGGTGGGGTCCCGGTGTCGATCTCCCGGATTCCGGTGTCCGTGCTCCCGGTGACCGTGCTCCTGGTGACACTGCTGCCGGTGTCGGCTGTCGCGGTCATGCGGCGCTCTCCCATCGTCGTGGCGGTGGCGTATCGATCGGCGAAAAGCTCTGGCGAATCGCCCCACGGCCAATACTAGAACATGTTACAAAAATGGTGACGGGTTCGAGGCTAGCGGACTCGATATGGGCAGGACATGAGGCCAAAGGCCCAGTACTCGACATAAATGAGAACGTGTTCTAGTCTCGGAAGAAGTTGAGAGCAGGAGCCGTCCAACGGCCGGGGTTTCGGCGACGGCGGCGACGGCGAGAACAGGGACGACGAGGACAGGAATGGGCGAGATGCCAGCACAATCGAGCGGGTCTGACCAGCGCAGCGAGGCGGCCGAGCAGGTCCTGGAGAAGATCAACGCACTGCTGCCGGAGATCGAGCAGCGTGCGCAACAGACCGAGGATCTGCGACGGATTCCCGACGAGACCGTCTCCAGCCTCGAAGGTGCGGGCTTTTTCAAACTCATGCAACCCGAGCAGTGGGGCGGCTATCAGGTCGATCCGGTCACCTTTTACGAGGCGGTGCGGCGGTTGTCCACCGCGTGCGGTTCCACCGGCTGGGTCTCCGGCATCATCGGCATCCACAACTGGCATCTGGCGCTCTTCGACCAGCAGGCCCAGGAGGACGTCTGGGGTTCGGACACCTCGGTGCGGATCTCGTCGTCGTATGCCCCGATGGGGATGGGCGAGGTGGTCGACGGCGGCTACAAGGTGAACGGCAACTGGGCCTTCTCCTCGGGCTGTGAGATCGCCGACTGGACCTTCGTCGGTGGCCCGGTGATCAAGCGCGGCAAACCCGTCGACTTCGTCAGCTTCCTGCTGCCGCGCTCGGACTACACCATCAAGGACGTGTGGAATGTGGTCGGGCTCAAGGGGACCGGCTCCAACACCCTGGAGATCAAGGACGCCTTCGTGCCGACCCACCGGGTCCTGAGCATGCGCACCATGGCCGAGTACCGCAGTCCCGGACTCGAACGCAACACCGCGCCGGTCTACAAGATGCCCTGGGGCACCATCCATCCGAGCACGATCTCCACGCCCATCGTCGGAATGGCGTACGGCGCGTATCACTCTCACGTGGAGCATCAGGGCAAGCGGGTGCGCGCCGCCTACGCCGGTGAGAAGTCCAAGGACGATCCGTTCGCCAAGGTGCGTATCGCCGGTGCGGCCAGTGACATCGACGCCGCGTGGCGCCAGCTGTCCGGCAACCTGCAGGCCGAATACGACCTCATCCTCGCCGGTGAGGAGATCCCGATGGAGTTGCGCCTGGCCGCCCGCCGTGACCAGGTGCGGGCCACCGGACGGGCCATCGCCGCCGTCGACAGCCTCTTCGAGAACTCCGGCGCGGGTGCGCTCAACATCGATTCGCCGATTCAGCGGTTCTGGCGGGACGCGCACGCCGGGCGGGTGCACGCCGCCAACGATCCGGAACGCGCGTACGTCGCATTCGGCAATGGCGAGTTCGGGATTCCGGTCGGCGACACCATGGTGTGAGGGGCATCCGCGCCGCATCGATCACCTGACATTTCCGAGGAGACACAGAAGATGACCGAGAGTCCCATCCGATCGCTGGGCTACATGCGCATCGAGGCGACCGACATGGGCGCCTGGCGCGACTACGGGCTCAAGGTGCTCGGCATGGTCGAGGGCGCCGGTCCCACCGAGGGTGCACTCTATCTCCGGATGGATGACTTCCCGGCACGTCTGGTGATCGTGCCCGGTGAGCACGACCGACTCTCGTCGTCGGGCTGGGAATGCGCCAATGCCGCTGCCCTGCAGGATGTCCGGGATCGGCTGTCGGATGCCGGAGTGGTCTTCCGTGAGGCCAAGGACGAGGAACTCCTCGACCGGCAGGTCGTGGAGATGATCGTCTTCACCGATCCGGCCGGCAACACCATCGAGGCCTTTCACGGTGTGGCGCTGCAGCATCGACGCATCGTCAGCCCGTACGGACATCGATTCGTCACCGGCGATCAGGGACTCGGTCACGTCGTCCTCACCTGCGACGACGACAAGGCGGCACTCGAGTTCTATCGCGACGTGCTCGGCTTCTCCCTGCGCGATTCGATGCGCCTGCCCCCGCAGGTGGTCGGCCGCGAGGAGGGCGACGAGGTGCCCTGGCTGCGCTTCCTCGGCTGCAACCCGCGCCACCACTCGCTGGCCTTCCTGCCCATCCCCAACTCGACCGGCATCGTGCACCTCATGGTGGAGGTGGAGAATTCCGACGACGTCGGTCTCTGTCTCGACCGTGCACTGCGCCGCAAGGTCAAGATGTCGGCCACCCTCGGCCGGCACGTCAACGACCTCATGCTGTCGTTCTACATGAAGACCCCGGGAGGATTCGATGTCGAATTCGGTTGTGAGGGACGACAGGTCGACGACGGTGACTGGATCGCCCGGGAGTCGACCGCGGTCAGCCTCTGGGGCCACGATTTCACGGTCGGATTCCGGGACTGAGCGTTCGGCGATGAGCGCGACACCGTACGGTTCCGCCGACTTCGACTCCCGCCAGTTCCGCACGGCGATGGGCCAGTTCTGCACCGGCGTCACCGTCATCACGACGTTGACCGCCGACGATCAGCCCACCGGTTTCGCCTGCCAGTCGTTCGCGGCGCTGTCGCTCGACCCGCCGCTGGTGCTGTTCTGTCCGCAGAAGACCTCTCGTACCTGGAGCGTGATCGAGGAGCGGGGCGCGTTCTGCGTCAACGTGCTCTCCAACCGGCAGCAGGACGTCAGCGCGAACTTCGGTGCGCCCCGCGACGACAAATTCGCCGGCGTCACCTGGGATCCGTCGCCGTCCGGGCTTCCGGTGATCCGGCACTGCCTCACCTGGGTGGAGTGCACCATCGAGACCGTCGCCGACGGCGGCGATCATCACATCGTCATCGGCCGCGCCCAGACGTTGGGAGATGTGTTGCAGGACAAGCCGTTGCTGTTCTACCGCGGTGGTTACCTGTCCACCGAGCATCCGCGGGTGACACCGGCCCAGGCCGAGTTGGAGAACTTCCTCACCTGGACCGGAGGAGACACCTGGCTATGAGCGCCCCCGCGCAGTCACCGGCCGTCGCGATCCCCGCCGACGTCACCCGACCTTTCACCGATGCCATCGCCGAGGCCGAGAAGTTGATCGCCTCGGCGGAATTCATCGTCGACGAGCATGATCTCGCCGAAGGCTACGACTATCTCGCCGGCAGCATCTCGGCGATCCTGCACCTGGTGCGGACCCGCAACCTGACCCACCCGGTGTTCGTCACCTCGACCGGGCCCTACACCAAGATGGGCCTGGACAACCCGGACACCCTCTACCGGCACGCCGACATCGAGGACACCGGAACCTACCGCGTGTGGGGTCGGCGCGGCACCACCGCCGACCTGAGTTTCCAAGTGCTGCGCGGGGATTACACCCCTGACGCTGTCCCCGGCGGCGACGACGCCTTCGACGATCGGCGCCTGAGTATCGACGACGACGGCCACTTCGACATCACCTTCGCGCCGGCCGGCTCCGAACCGGGGCCGGGCCGGTTCGTGCTGCCCGAGGGTGCGACGACACTGTCGGTGCGCGAGGTGTACTCGGATTGGTCGGCCCGCAAGGGGGAGATCGCGATCGAACGCGTCGACACCGCCGGGACGGCACCCGCCGAACCCGACCTCGACCGCGTGGTCCGCCGATATCGCACGGCCGCGAAGATGCTGACCGCACGCGTCAACACCTGGTTCAACTTCCCGAAGTGGTTCTACCTCGACGAACCGGTGAACACCTTCACCCCACCGCGGCTCACCCCGGGCGGTCTGGCCACCCAGTTCTCCTCGGTCGGTCACTATCGGCTCGCCGACGACGAGGCGATGGTGATCACCGTCCCGAAATCCGTTGCGCCGTATCAGGGATTCCAGCTCGGGAGTCTCTGGTACATCTCGCTGGATTACGTCCACCACCAGACCAGCCTCAATTCCGCTCAGGGACAGGTCGATCCGGACGGGATGATCCGGATGGTGGTGTCCCACCGCAACCCCGGCGTCACCAACTGGATCGAGACCACCGGACGACGCCGCGGCATCCTGCAGTTCCGGTGGCAACGCACCGACACGCCGATCACGCCCGAACTCGGCCCGAGCGCACAGGTCATCGACATCGGCGACCTCGACTATCACCTGCCCCACCTCGAACAGAACCGCATCGACGACCACGGATGGTCGGAGCGAATCGCACAGCGGCAACGGCAGTTCGCCGAAAGGATGCTCGCATGACCGTCACCACGCCGGCCACCGGACTGCTCGCCGGCAAGGTCGTCGTGGTGTCCGGCGTGGGTCCCGGACTGGGCCGATCGATCTGCCTGCGCGCGGCCGCGGCCGGAGCGACGGTGGTGCTCGCGGCCCGCACCGAATCCCGGCTCAAGGAGGTCGCCGCCGAGATCGACGGCCCGAGCCTCGTGGTCCCCACCGACATCACCGACGAGGACGCCGTGACCTCGCTCGCCGGCGCGGTCACCGACGAGTTCGGTGGCGTCGACGTGCTGGTCAACAACGCGTTCGCCCTGCCGTCGATGAAACCCTTGTCGCGCACCGACTTCGACCAGATCACCGCGAGTCTCGACCTGACGGTGCTGGGTACCCTCCGGGTGATCAAGGCGTTCACCGACTCCCTCGCCAAGCGGTCGGGCGCCGTCGTGAACATCAACTCGATGGTGATCCGGCACTCCGAACCGCGTTACGGCAGTTACAAACTCGCGAAGTCGGCGATGCTCGCGATGTCGCAGACCCTCGCCACCGAACTCGGTGAGAAGGGGATTCGCGTCAACTCCGTCGCGCCCGGCTACATCTGGGACGATCAGCTCAAGTGGTACTTCGGCGAGATCGCCACCAAGTACGGCATCACCCCGGAACAGGTGTACGAGCAGACCGCCGCGAAATCCGACCTCAAGCGGCTCCCCGAACCCGACGAGATCGCCGACGCCGTCGTCTTTCTCGCCTCGCCGATGGCTGCCGCCATCACCGGCCACACCCTCGACGTCAACTGCGGGGAATACCATGACTAGATCGACCCTGACCTCGGTCGGCACCGTCGACGATCTCCACGAATCGGCCATCCGGGCAACGGGTCTCGACGACTTCGGTGACGGCGCCTACCGCGAACCACTACAGATCCTGCTCGACTCCTATGCCGAGGAGGCCGGGCTGACCGAACTGGGCAGCAAGATGTTCCGGTTCTTCCTCAAAGGTGCGCTGGTGGCGCGCCTGCTCAGCGAGGCGTCGTGGAAGGCGAATCCGGGCCATGCCGGCGTCGAGATCACCCGCCCGATCTTCGTCACCGGCCTGCCGCGCACCGGAACGACCGCGCTGCATCGTCTGCTCACCGCCGACCCCGCGCATCAGGGCCTCGAGATGTGGCTGTGCGAGTTCCCCCAGCCCCGACCGCCACGCGACACCTGGGCCGACAACCCGGTGTACGAAAAGATCAACGCCGGTTTCGCACAACACCACGTCGAGAACCCCGAGTTCCTCGGACTGCACTACATGGACGCCGGCGAGGTCGAGGAATGCTGGCAACTGTTGCGGCAGAGCATCATGTCGATCTCCTATGAGTCGCTGGCCTACCTGCCGAGCTACTCACGCTGGCTGGCCGGTCAGGACTGGACACCCGCGTACGCGCGACACAAGCGCAACCTGCAGCTGATCGGCAGCAACGATCGCGACAAGCGGTGGGTACTCAAGAATCCGAGCCATCTCTTCGCCCTCGATGCGCTGATGGCCACCTACCCCGACGCGTTGGTGATCCAGACCCACCGCGCACCCGAGACCATCATCGCGTCCATGTGCAGCCTCGCCGAACACGCCACCCCGGGATGGTCGACGACCTTCGTCGGCGACCGGATCGGTCAGTCACAGTTGGAACTGTGGTCGCGGGGACTGCGCGAATTCTCCTCCGCGCGCGAGCGATACGACCCAGGCCAGTTCCTCGACATCGACTTCGCCGACCTGCGATCCGATCCGTTCGGTGTCGTGGAACAGGTGTATGACGCGGTGGGCGCCGACTTCTCCGAGCCGGCGCGTGCGGCGATGGTCGCCCTCGACGAGGAGAGCCGCTCGGGTGCGCGGGCACCCCGGCACACCTATCGGCTCGCCGATTACGGACTCGACGAGGAGTCGGTGGCGGCGGCATTCGCCGACTGACCCGTCGGCGGAAGATCGTGGAACACGGTGCGCCAGTAGTGTTCCGGCAACTCTGCACCCGAGTGCAGCACGATGGCCAGGTCGGTGGCCATCGCGATGCCGAGAAGGCCCAGCCACAGACCGGCCAGCGCGATCACCATCACCGCGACGGTGCGCAACACCGGCCACGTGTCCAGCCAGAGCAGGATCGGCGCGAAGAACAGACTCGCCACGATGTACCACGACGACCACGCCCGGTCGGAACGCATCGTGATCCGGAGCCAGCGCGGGACCGCGACGTCGGGTTCCCACGGCGGTGACGGTGTGTCCATCGGGCCTCCTCTCGCCATGCCCATTGCACCCCTCGGAGCCGCGTGCGGTCAATTACCTTGGAGGTCATGAACACCTCTGGTCGGCCCGGAGAGATACTGCGCGACTGGCGACATCGCAGCGGGCTGTCACAACTGGCGCTGTCGACGCTGACAGGTGTCAGCGCGCGGCACCTGAGTTTCCTCGAGACCGGGCGTTCGACGCCGAGCACCGCGATGGTGGTGCACCTGAGTGATCATCTCGATATCCCACTGCGCGAACGCAATCGGATACTCGTGGCCGCCGGACACGCGCCGCTATATTCACATCACGACCTCGACGATGACGCACTGGCCGCGGTCCGCGGGCAGCTCTCGCAGATGGTGCGAGCCGTCGAACCCGCGCCCGCCGTGATCCTCGACAGACACTGGAACATGGTGGAGGCCAATGGTGCCATCGGTGTGCTGCTCGACGGGTGCGCCGCCGATCTGCTCGCGGCCCCGGTCAATGTGATTCGCCTGGCGCTGCATCCGCAAGGGATGGCACCCCGGATCGTCAATCTCGCCGAGGTGCGCGCGCATCTGATCGGGCAGGTCCGGCGTCGTGCCGACCGGACCGGTGACCCGGCCCTCGACGGCCTCGTCGGCGAACTGTCGACCTACGGCGGCACCGGTGACGCCGATGCGCAACCCGGGGTTGCCGACGACGCGGTGGTCCTGCCGCTGCGCCTGACGCACCGCGATGGGGAACTGCGCTTCTTCTCGACCGCCGCGGCGCTGACCTCCGCACGTGATGTCACCATCTCCGAGCTCACCGTCGAGACCTTTCATCCCGCTGACGCACACACACGTGAGTTCCTGTCCCGCCGCGCCGGGTCGGACACGGCGTGAGGAACAGGCGTCGGGCGCCTACGGTGAGCACATGGCCGAATCTCCGGAGCGACGGACCGAGGAGGGTTTCCGTCGCCTGATCGCGTTCACCGACGCCGTCGTCGCGATCGCGTTGACGCTGCTGATCCTCCCACTGGTCGACGTCGTCGGCGATCTCACCGCGGGGGAGACGGTCGGGCAGGTGTACCGCGACCACTCCGACGAGGTGGTCGGATTCCTCATCAGTTTCGCGGTGATCTGGGTACTGTGGCGCAACCACCACCGGATGATGGAGTACTTCCGGGCCTATGACCGGGTGATCTTCGACCTGCACTTCGTGTGGATGTTCACCATCGTGGTGTTGCCCTTCGCGACGGCGCTGATCAGCGGACATGAGCTGAAGGGTGCGAATCTCATGTACATCGTGGTGCTGTGGGTGTCGATCGCCACCCTCATCGCGATGTCGCTGTGGGGTCGACGGCACCCGCGGTTGATGGAGACCTCACCGGAGGGAGATGCGTGGCGTTCGGCGCCACCGGACCTCGGGACGATCGTGATGCTGACGGTGGCATTCGCGGTCACCGCACTCGTTCCGAACGTGGGCCTGTGGTCATTGCTGCTGTTGTTCCTCGCCGGACCCGCGAACGCGGTGACGACGCGGGTGGCGCACGCGCGGCGGTAGTGTTCTCGGGCTCGGGCTTGCGTGATCGTCTGGGTGACGTCGTCCGATCATCCCGCTCAGCGACGCAGCTCGGCCACCAACTCGCCCACCACCTCGTGGGGCCGCCCGAACAATTGCGAACTACCGTGGGCGCGTTTGAAGTACAGGCCGATGTCGTGCTCCCAGGTGATGCCGATGCCGCCGTGCAGTTGGATCGCCTCACCGGTCACCGACGAGAACGCCTCCGAACAGTAGACATGTGCGGCGGCGGCCAGATCGGGGGCGTCCGGAGCGTCGGCGGCCACCGCGTCGATCGCCGCCCGCGACATCGACAGAGCCGTCTCCACCAGCATGTACATGTCGGCCATCCGATGCTTGAGGGCCTGGAAGGACCCGATGACCCGACCGAACTGGGATCGTTCCCGGCTGTAGTCGACGGTCATCGCAAGCGCCCGCGCGGCGCCGCCGACCTGCTCGGCGGACAGCAATGCCCGCGCGGCCGCACGTACCCGGTCGACGGTGCCCGAGCCGGCCGAAATCGTGGTCGCCGGCACCTCGTCGAATGTGACCGACGCCAGCGGCCGGGTGGGGTCGACGGTCGGCAAGGCGGCGACGGTGACGCCCTCGGCGTGCGCGTCGACGTCGTGGACGGTGATACCCGAGTCGGTGGAGGCCAATACCAGGAAGTGATCGGCGCACTCACCGTCGATGACGTAGTGGGCGGTGCCCGAAAGCAATCCGGCCTCGGCGCGCACGCCCGGCGATCCCGACCAGCCGGACGGCCCGGCCCAGCAGGTGGCGACGATCTGCTCGCCGGAGGCGATCCCGGGCAGCAGTCGTTGTGCCGCATCATCATCGCCGGTGGCGTGTAGGACGGCGGTGGCCAGCGCCGCGGTGAACACCGGGACCATCGCCAGTGTCGCACCGAGTTCCTCGAGGACGATACCGGTCTCGACGAAGGTGGCACCGGCGCCACCGACGTTCTCCGCGATCGGTAGGGCGGCCACACCGATCTCGGAACTCAGTGTCTGCCAGAGTGTCTGGTCGATTCGCGGTGTCCGCGTCATCGCCCGTCGCACCGCCGCGGAATCGGAGCGCTGCGCGAGCAGGGAGGCGACCGACTCGCGTAGCGCCTCACGATCCTCGGCGGAGATCGGCTCCGCTCCAGCAGGATTGTTGACAGCGGGTTGGTCGACGGTGGTGCTCATAGCGTCTCCAGGATGCGGGACCGGTGTTGTGCCGGCGTACCCCACGCGCCGACGAGGGCGCGGGTCTTGGTCAGGTAGATCGAGAGATCGTGTTCGACGGTGTAGCCGATCGCACCGAGCACCTGTAATGCGTTGCGCGAGGCGAGGTATGCGGCGTCGGAGGCGGCCACCTTGGCGGCCGAGACGTCGCGGGAGACGTCGGTGTGCTCGGGTGCGCCACCGTCGATGCCCACGGCGGCGCCGTAGACCAGCGGCCGGGCCATCTCCACGGCGATCGCCACGTCGGCCAGGTGATGTTTGACCGCCTGGAAGGTACCGATGGTGCGGCCGAATTGCTTGCGGGCCAACGCATACTCCGATGCGATGGCCAGCATGCGCTGCCCCAGACCGAGTAGCTGGGCGGCGGTGGCGAGCGCGCCGAGATCGACTGCCCGTGCGCCTGCCACCCCGCTCTGGATGGTGTCGCGGGCGCGGACTTCGGAGACCGTGCGCGCCGGGTCCACGGACCGATGGGTGCTGACGGTCTCGGCGGTCGAGAACGTCGCGTCGGCCAGCAGATAGATCGTGTGTGCGGCGTCCGCGTCGGCGGCCATCGGCGCCCACGGTGCGGCCGCCACGGTCACCAGGCGGCCTTCGGCGATCCCGGAGAGCATCTCGACGTCGTCGATCCCGGCGAGCAACGTCGGGACGACGGCGAGGGTTTCGGCCAGGGGGCCGGGGACGGCGTGACGTCCCAATTGCTCTGCAGCGACGACCATTTCGACGGCGCCGGCACCAGCACCCCCGCTGCCCTCGTCGATCATCAGGCCGAACACCCCGGCGTCGGCGAGGTGGCCGAATGCCGCCCTCGCCGGTTCGCGATCCCCGGCGGCCCAGGCCCGCGCGACCGCGGGACTGTCGGCCTTGGTCAGCAGGCCGTCGATGCTCGACGCGAGGTCGTCATGGATGTCGGACAACAGGAAGTCCATGTCTCACCGATCTCCCCGCGGTAGGCCGAGAAGCCGCTCCGCGATCACATTGCGCTGAATCTCGTTGGTGCCGGCGTAGATCGGACCCGATAGGGAGAACAGGTAGCCGTCGATCCACGGGTCGTCGACCTCGGCGAGTGGGCCCTGCAGGTCGAGTGCGGTCTCGTGCGCGGCGATGTCCCACTGCGACCAGAACACCTTGTTGATCGACGACTCCATGCCGAGCTGCCCGCCGGCGGCGAGACGACTGACCGTCTGATACGTCGAGAGTTCGTATGCGCGGGAACCGATCCAGGCGTCGGCGACCGCCTTGTCGGTGGCCGCGGTGGACGGGACCTCGTCGCGGTGGGTCTTCCACAGCTCGACCAGGCGGTCGGTGGTGGCCAGGAATCTCCCCGGCGACCGCAGCGACAGGCCGCGTTCGTTGGCGGCGGTGCTCATCGCCACCCGCCATCCGTTGTCGACCTCGCCGATCACCCCGGACTCGGCTGGTGCGCCGGGGTCGTCGGGGACGAAGACATCCTCGAGGAAGAGTTCGGCGAATCCGGGTTCGCCGTCGAGCTGCGCGATCGGACGAACCGTGACGCCGGGGCTGCGCAGATCGAACATGAAGTAGGTCAACCCTTTATGGCGTTGCGCGGCCTTGTCGCTGCGGAACAGGCCGAACGCCCAGTCGGCGAAGCTCGATCGGGAACTCCACGTCTTCTGCCCGTTGAGCAACCATCCGCCGTCGGTGCGGGTGGCGGTCGACCGGAGCGAAGCCAGGTCGCTCCCGGCCTCCGGCTCACTCCACGCCTGTCCCCAGATGTCGTCGGCGCGGGCCATCCGCGGCATGATCCGCGCCAACTGGTCCGGATGCGCATGCTCGAAGAGGGTGGGCGCCAACAGGAAGATGCCGTTCTGGCTGACCCGGCCCGGCGCCCCGGAGCGGTAGTACTCCTCCTCGAAGATCAGCCAGTGCAGGAGCGGTTCGTCACGGCCACCGAACTCCTCCGGCCAGCTGACCACCGACATCCGGTCGGCGGCCATCGTCGCCTCCCACTGCCGATGCGCCTCGAAACCCTCGGCGGTGTCCATCGACGGAAGGGGCTGTGCGGGAACGTGATCGGTCAGCCAGGCGCGCACCTCGGCGCGAAAGGCGTCGGCGGCGTCGTCGAAGAGGAAATCCATGTCAGGCTCCGCTGCCGTTGGGGGAGGCGGCGGTCTTCATCGACTTGGCGTCCATGCCGCCCAGCGAATCCCCGCCGGAGGACTCGGCATTCGCGGAATGGGCGAAGTGATGCCAGCCGAAGACCGAGTCCATCGCATTGCGCATGCCCATCTGGTCCTCGCAGATGTTGACGGCCTTCTTCGACAGGAACAGGCCCTGCATCGGCATCTCGACGATCCTCTCGGCGATGCCGTTCACCTTGCCGGCCAGGCCATCCCGCTCGACGACGTGATTCACCATGCCCCAGTCGGCGGCCTGGGTGGCGGTGAACCGTTCACCGGTGAACAGGATCTCCTTGGCGCGACGCGCGCCGAGGACGTATGCGTGGGCGAAGTACTCGACGCCGGGAATACCCATGCGGGCCACCGGATCGGAGAAGAACGCATCGTCGGAGGCGACGATGAAATCGCAGACCCAGGCGAGCATCAGGCCACCGGCGATGCAGGCACCGTGCACCTGGGCGATCATCGGTTTGGGGATGTCACGCCACCGGCGGCACATCCCCATGTACACCTCCATCTCCCGGGCCAGGCGCTGATCGGCCCCGGTCTTGTCGGTGTGGTCCCAATGCAGGACCGCCGCGTTCTCGTAGAACGTGTCGAAGTCGCGTTCGGGGGTGCCGATGTCGTGACCGGCCGAGAAGTGCTTGCCGTTGGCCCGCAGCACGATGACCTTGACCGACGGGTCGTCGACGGCCTTACGGAACGCCGCGTCGAGCGAGTACGTCATCACCGAGTTCTGCGCGTTGCGGTACTCCGGCCGGTTGAGCGTCACATACGCGACGGCGTCGTCGGGCCCTCCCGTTTCGTAGGCGACGGGGGAGGTGTCCGGTCCGAGATCGTTCGGGCTCAACGGCGCGGGGATGACGGCATCGCTCATGTCCACGAGCGTAACCTAGCAAGTGCTTGGTTGGTAGTTCGATGCGCGAGCCGCGGTCAACCCCGGGGTGCCGACAATCGACCGGCCGCGGCCTGTGCCGCGTCGACGACGCGCTGGAGTTCGGGCGGTGTCAGGTTCCCCGAGGGGCAGACGACGACCGACGCGATCACCGAACCGGCCGCGTCGGTGACCGGGGCGCCCACGGTCACCGCGGAGATCGTCGCGTCCGCGCCATCGAGTAGCTCGTCGGACAGGTAGTCGATCGCGGTGAGGTGCGACAGGATCTCGCCCATCTGACGACGCATTCCGGCAGGTAGATCGGTCGAGTCGAGGGAATCGAGTGCGGTCAGCAGCGTGACGTGCTCGTCGGTCATCCGCTCGATGGCGACGCCCCGGGCGCGGACCGCGTCGAGGGCCAAGCCGAGCCGCGTCCGGAGGGCGGCGGGGGCGCGGGCGATCCAGGCGGCGCGTGCCTCGGGGGTCTCCCAGGCGACGAACTCGCGGCAGACGGGTGGGCGCAGCGGCATCGTCGCACCCGTGGCAGGCCACTCGTGATGCCGGGATGGCGCGGTGGTGGAGACGCTCTCGACGATGGTCACCTCGCCGCCGGTGCGGCGGGCGACGAAGCAATCCATGGCCAGCTCCGCGGCGAGGTCTTCGAGAACCGGCCGTGCGAACCGGCTCACGGGATCGGCGTGCGCGATCGACATCGCGAGGTCTCCGAGGGCGGGGCCGACGGTGAAGTGGCCGTCGCCCGATCGGTTCACCCAGCCGCGGGCTGCCAATTCGCTGACGACCGCGTGTGCTGTCGCACGCGAGTGCCGGGTTCGGCGGACAATGTCGGCGAGGGTCAGTGGGCCGTCGTCCGCGATCACCGTCACGATCTCGACGGTGCGTCCGGTGGGTGGCGATGGGGACCTGCGGTCGGGTGGTTGACCGTCGGAACGTCTCTCGCCTAGCGTGTCCGTCACATAGTCAATACTGGGTGTCGAATATTCGACGTGTCAAGGGAGTCTAGTGTGGCAGGGTCGTCGGCGTCAGCGGGCCGGATTCATTACGAGCTGAGTCACCTCGATGCCCTCGAGGCCGAGTCGGTGTACATCTTCCGCGAGGTGGCGGCCACTTTCGAGCGGCCGGTACTTCTCTTCTCCGGCGGCAAGGACTCGGTGGTGATGTTCCACCTCGCGCGCCGGGCCTTCTGGCCGGCGCCCATCCCGTTCGCACTGATGCACGTCGATACCGGACACAATTTCGACGAGGTCATCTCCTTCCGCGATCAGGTGGTCGAGCAGACCGGCGTGCGCCTGATCGTCAGTTCGGTGCAGGATGACATCGACGCCGGGCGGGTGGTCGAGCAGACCGGTCCGGGCGCCAGCCGCAACAGACTGCAGACCACGGCCCTGTTGCGGGGGATCGCCGAGAACCGCTTCGACGCCGTGTTCGGCGGCGCGCGGCGTGACGAAGAGAAGGCTCGCGCCAAGGAACGGGTCTTCAGTTTCCGTGACGAGTTCGGCGCCTGGGACCCGCGAGCCCAGCGTCCCGAACTGTGGCACCTGTACAACGGACGCCACCACAAGGGTGAACACATCAGGGTTTTCCCGCTGAGCAACTGGACCGAACTCGACATCTGGCAGTACATCGCCGAACAGCACATCGAGCTGCCGTCGATCTACTACGCGCATGATCGGCAGGTGATCCCGCGTGACGGAATGCTGTTGGCGGACAACCGTTTTCTCGAGCGTCTGCCAGGCGAACAGGCGCACACCGAACGTGTCCGGTTCCGGACCGTCGGTGACGCGACGTGTACCGGATGCGTGCTGTCGGACGCCGACACCGTGGCCAAGGTGATCGAGGAGGTGGCCGCCACCCGGGTCACCGAACGCGGTGCCACGCGCGCCGACGACCGGATCTCCGAGGCCGGCATGGAGGATCGCAAGAAGGAAGGGTACTTCTGATGACTGCGGATACATCCGCCGGTGGGGCCCAGATCGTCGGCGCCTCAGGCGAACTCCTGCGTCTGGCCACCGCGGGTTCGGTCGACGACGGCAAGTCCACGCTGATCGGCCGGCTGCTCTACGACGCCAAATCGATCTTCACCGACCAGCTGGAGTCCATCGAGCGCACCAGCGTTGAACGCGGCGACGAGTACGCGAACCTCGCCTTGCTCACCGACGGCCTACGTGCCGAGCGGGAACAGGGCATCACCATTGACGTCGCCTACCGGTACTTCTCCACTCCGCGACGGAAATTCATCATCGCCGACACGCCCGGACACGTGCAGTACACCCGCAACATGGTGACCGGCGCCTCGACCGCGGACCTCGCGATCATTCTGATCGATGCCCGCAAGGGGGTGCTGGAGCAGACCCGTCGGCACGCCTTCCTGTCGTCGTTGCTCGGCATTCCGCACCTGACGATCTGCGTGAACAAGATGGATCTCGTCGACTGGTCACGTGATCGATTCAACGAGATCTGTTCGGATTTCGTCGATTTCGCCGCGAAGCTGAACGTCGGTGATCTGACCTTCATCCCGATCTCGGCGCTGCGCGGCGACAACGTGGTGGATCCATCGTCGGAGATGGACTGGTACGGGGGCCGAACGCTGCTGTCGCACTTGGAGAATGTGCACATCGCGTCGGATCGCAATCTCATCGACGCGCGGATGCCGGTGCAGTACGTGATCCGTCCGCAGCGTGCCGACGGTGCCGACCATCGCGCCTACGCGGGGACGGTCGCCGGTGGCGTCTTCGCGCGCGGCGACGAGATCGTGGTGCTGCCCGGAGGTTTCACCACCACCATCACCGATATCTGGGGACCCGGCGGCACCAAGGTCGACGAGGCATTCGCGTCCATGGCGTGTTCGATCGAGCTCGCCGACGAGATCGACATCGTCCGCGGGGACATGTTGGCGCGTCCCAACAACCGGCCGTACGTCGGCCGCGACATCGACGCGATGGTGTGCTGGTTCGCCGACGACACCACCCTGGGTGAGCACAGCCGGTTCGAGATGCAGATCGGCACCCGCGCGACGCGCGTGGAGATCACCGGACTGACCTACCGGCTCGACGTCAACACGCTGCATCGCGATGAGTCGGCAACATCGCTGCGGCTCAACGAGATCGCTCGTCTCACCCTGCGCACGCAGCAGCCGGTGATGTTCGATTCGTACCGGCGCAACCGGGAGACCGGCAGCTTCATCCTCATCGACACCGCGAACAACAAGACCGTCGGCGCGGGCATGATCACCGCACCGGTGAGCCACGACAGTCACATCGTCTGGCAGACCACCAAGGTCACCCGCGAGCACCGACCGCACGCCGGTGCGACGATCTGGCTGACCGGCCTGTCCGGTTCGGGCAAGTCGTCTCTCGCGTCCGAACTCGAGCGACGCTTCGTCGCCGAGGGACGCCCCGCCTACCTGATGGACGGCGACAACCTGCGGCACGGGCTCAACTCCGATCTGGGGTTCAGCGACGACGACCGACGCGAGAACATTCGCCGTACCGCGGAGGTGGCGGCACTGTTCGCCGACTCCGGGGCGGTGGCCATCGTCTCGCTGATCTCGCCGTTCACCGACGAACGCACCCGGGCCCGGGAGATCCACACCGAACGCGGTCTGCCGTTCTTTGAGGTCTTCGTCGACACCTCGCTGGAAGAATGCGAACGACGCGACCCGAAAGGGTTGTACGCGAAGGCGCGACGCGGTGAGATCAGTCAGTTCACCGGAATCGACTCACCGTATGAGCGTCCCGAACACGCCGACATCGTCGTCACCCCCGACGACGGTGCCCCGGCCGAGGCCGCCGACGCGGTGCTGCGGAACCTGGGACTGTAAACCGATCTGGAGGAGATGTGATGGACGACCGCGCACTCGCGGGTGATCTCGCCACCGCGGCAGGCGAATTGCTGCTGCAGATCCGCGCCGGCGGACTGGCGGGCAAACAACTCGGCAAGGAGGGCGACATGCGCTCCAACGAGTTCCTGATGGCGCAGTTGGCCAACCGACGTCCCGAGGACGCGGTGCTGTCCGAGGAATCCGCCGACGACAAGTCCCGCCTGCACGCCGATCGGGTGTGGATCGTCGATCCCGTCGACGGCACGCGCGAATACGGCATGCCCGGGCGCACCGACTGGGCTGTGCATGTGGCGTTGTGGTCGTCGGTTAACGGCGGTGAACTGATCGCCGGTGCGGTGGCACTGCCCGCGTTGGGAATCACCTACGTCGACGACGACACGGTGATCGAACCCACCCACGGTTTGGCGTCGCAGCCGAAAGGTGATCGGCCCCGTGTGGTGGTGAGTGGCTCACGGCCACCGGCCTTCTCGCAACCGGTCGCCGACGCGATCGGCGGTGAGGTGCTGCAGATGGGGTCGGCCGGTGCCAAGGTGATGGCCGTGGTGCGCGGGGAGGCCGACGCCTACGTGCACGCCGGTGGGCAGTACGAATGGGACTCGGCCGCCCCGGTGGCCGTCGCGCAGGCAAAAGGACTGTGGTGCGGTCGGATCGACGGTTCGCCGTTGGTGTACAACCGCGACGACACGTACCTGCCCGATCTCGTCATCTGCCGACCGGAGTTGCGGGACAAGATCATTGCGGTGACGTCGGCTGGCTGAGGCCTCTGAATGGAGGGTTGGCTCAGACCTCGTCGCCGACTGTGAGGGCGTCGCCGACGGTGATCAGTTGCTGCGTGGTGCCGCCGTGGCCGTCGGAGACGGTGACGGTGAAGGTGTCGTCGGTGATCGCGAGAGCGTCGTTGCTGGTGTAGGTCCAGGCGCCGGTGGCCGGGTCGACGGTGGCGATGCCGTGCGTGGGGGTAGTGGTGATCGCGTAGGTGAGGGTGTCGCCGTCGATGTCGGAGCCGGTAACGGTGCCGGTGACACTCTGGCGGAGGACCGACAGCGCGTTCGAGCCGCTGTTGGCGACGTACACCGACGACCCATCCGGGCTGACTGCGGAGGTGACCGGTCCGGCCCAGGTGAACAGATCGCCGACGACGGTCCCGGTGGCGGTGTCGACGACCCTGACCTTGCCGGTGGCGTAGTCGGTCACGAAGGCTCGTGACCCATCCTGGTTGAGGGTGACGCCCAGTAAGTACCCACCCAATTCGTTGGCGTCGACTATTCCCGTCGTGGCGGTGTCGATGGTGGTCAGGTAGCCGTTGTTCGAAGTCACATACAGGGTCGATCCATCGCCATTCAGCGCTACATCGGTCGGATTGGGGCCGACGGCGGTGGTGCCGAGGATCGTCTTGCCGAACGTGTCGACGACGGTGATCCGAGAAGACCCATACGACGTGAGGTAGGCGCGTGAACCGTCGGCGCTCACCGCGATCTGGCGGGGCGCTCTGCCCACGTCGATGGTGTCGGTCACGGTCCCGGCGGCGGTGTCGATGACCGAGATGGTGCCCGAACCCTGGTTCGTCACATAGGCATACGAGCCGTCGGCGGACAACGCGATGTCGAGTGGGCCGTCGCCGACCGGGATGGTCGAGGTGACCGTGCCTCCGGTCGTGTCGACCACCGACACCGAGTCCGAGTCCCGGTTGACCACGTAGGCGGTGAGGCCGTCAGGTGCGAGGATGACGCTCTGCGGGGTTGCGCCCACCGGCACGGTCATCAGGATCTGGCCGGTCGCGGTGTCGATGATCGCCACGCTGTTGGTCGTCGGTGTCGTGACGTAGGCGCGGGTGCCGTCGGAGTTCATCACCACGGTGTGGGCGCCTGCCGGCAGGATGATGTTGCTGCTGGTGGAGGTCCCTGTGACCTCGACCGTCGCGCTCGGTGTGTTGTTGGCCGCGCCGATGGGCACGGTGATGGTGGTCTGTGAGCCGGATTGTGTTGTGGCGGAGAACAAGTGCTGATCGGCACCGTCGGTGGCGGTGATGGTGAAGGCGTCGGTGCCCGGCAGGGTCGGGTCGGCGGCGAGGTCGTGGGCGTAGTCGGCGTCGGGGATGTAGGTGTAGGTGCCGTCGGCGTGGATGACGACGGTGCCGTGAGTGGGAGCGGTGGTCAGGGTGTAGGTCAGGGTGTCGCCGTCGGGGTCGGTGGCGCCGAGGCTGCCGGTGGTGACGCCGTCGGTGGTGGTCTGACCGCTCGGGGCGAGGGCGGGGTGGGAGTTGAGGTACCGCCGGTTGACCGATTGCCATGCGGCCCAGAGGAATCCGAGGGCTGGTGTGGGTGCGGGGGTGCCGGGTTCGGAGGCGGCCAGCGGGTTCCAGCCGAACAGGCCGAGGACGGCGGCGACGACGGCGGTGGGCGTGTTGACGACACGGTTGCCGCCCTCGTCGACGGTGTAGGGCGCTGGGCCGGTGGCGATGACGGGCGCGGTGTCGGTGGGTGCGGTGACGTCGGCGGCTGCGAATGCCACGGCGGCGCGTTCGGCGTCTGCAGGAGTCGGTGTTTCGGTGGCACTTTCGGCGGCAGGGTTGTCGGCGTTGCTGTCGGAGCCGGGCGTCGTCGGCGATGCGTCTGACGGTTCGGGTGGTGTCTCGATCGATGGCGTTCGGTCGGGCGTAATGATCGCGGCCGGAGACGACGTCGTCGACGAGTCGGCTACCGCGGCTGAGGTTTCCGGGGTCGGTTCAGTGGCCTCGGGAGTTTCGGGAGTGGACTGCGTGACGGGTGCGGAGTCGGTGGTGGGCACGGACTCGACTGCAGGTCCGGTGTCCTCGGTGGCAGGTGCCGGCTCCGCATCGGTCGCCGGGGCGGAGCTGCTCGTCGGCTCCGGGATACTCGCGGCATCCGAGGACGCGTCGGTTTCCGCCGATCCGTTTGTGTCGGGATGTGTTGTACCGGTTTCGGTGTCGGCATGGGCGACGGCTCCGAGATCGATCAAGGCGGGCGCGCCGAAGAGCAATGCCGCTCCGACGCCGACCCCGGCGGCTGCTCGGCGGGTTCGCGTTGCACGTCCGGTAACACGATGGCGGGTCATCGCCAATCCTCTCGTCGTGGCGGCGTGGTCGCCGGCCCTTGGTGTGAACCTAAGATGTGGCTGAGAGGCCGGAAAGCCCCCTCTTTGGGGGGCATACCTGTCCCGAGTCCATCGCTGCCGCCTTGACCTCAAGCGCGGTTGAGGTTCTACCGTCGGGATGCATGACCTCATCGCACAATTCTCTGACACGACCGGCGCTGCATCACCGGCAGGCGGGTATCGACGACGCGGTCGACGCCTTGCTCGACCATCTGCAGCGCGGACTCGATGACGCCGAGGCCGACACCTACGATGCCATGTTCGCCGACGACATCCTCTGGGGGACCCCCAAAGGTCAGGTGCTGCAAGGCTTCACGGATCTGAACACGATTCATCGGACGATGATGCCCGCGCGCGTCGCCCCGTCGTCACGATGCGTGGTGGCTCAGGTGCTCGCGCCCGCCCCCGGTGTGGTGATCGCCCAGATCGGACGCCACGCCGTCGACGGCGGGTTCTCCGAAATGGCGATGTACGTCCTCGCCGAACGCGACGGGCGGTGGTGGGTGGCGGCGGGTCAGAACACGCCGATCACCGGCACCCTTCCGGGACAACAGGGTTGACGTGACGAGGGCCGGTGGCAAGGTCGATCAACGACAGCGAGTTCCCGCAGTAGTTGGTGACATGCGCGATGCCCGTCGATCCGATGGTCACACCGGTGGGTCCGGCACCGACAGGCACGGCATCGTCCACCCGCATCGATTCCACGTCGATGATCGTGACGGTGTCCGCGCTCGGATCGGTGACGACGGCCATGGCACCGTCGGGTGCGGTCGCGACGAAATACGGAGCGACGTCGACGAAGATGGTCTCGACCACGACGCGCCGACGCGTGTCGATGACCGAGACCGTACGAGAGTCGGCATTGGTGACCAAGACGGTGCGGCCATCGGGTGTGATCGCCACGGAGTACGGTTGCGCACCAACGGAAATGGTGTCATCGGTGGTGCCGGACACGATGTCGACCACCGAGACGCTGTTCGAATCGGCGTTGGCGATGTAGGCGTGTCCGTCGTGACCGATCGCCATTCCGCGGGGGTTGGCGCCGACGGTGATCGTGTGAATGATCGTCGTCCGCGAGGTGTCGACGATCATGACGGTGCCGGCATCGGTGCTCACCGCCACAGCCTCGCCGCCGGGACTGGCCGTCACCGAATGCGGTTGAGTGCCGGCCACGATGGTGTCGACGACCCTCGCTGCTCCGGTGTCGATGACGGAGACGGTGCCCGAACCGGTGTTGGTCACATAGGCGGAGTTGCCGGCAATGGCGATGAGCGTGGGATTGGTGCCGACCGGAATGGTGGCCGACACACTCCCGGACGTGGTGTCCACCACGGAGACCGTGTTGTCGCGATGGTTGGTGACATAGGCGGTACGGCCGTCGGCTCCGATCGCCACACCGAACGGACCGCATCCGGTCGGGATGATTCGTGGCCCGACCATCGTAGGAAGCCCACCGGTCCACCCTCGTGACATCGTCACCGCGTCGTCCACCCCTTGATCGGTTCCCTCCCCGGACCCGAGTTTGATGGTAAGGGCGGGCGGGCGTCGGCACATGCCCCCACTTCTGGGGACATCGGGCGGGAGGGGATCAGTTCGTCGGGAGGTTGCCGGCGAAAATGTCGGCGATCGTCGTGTCGGGAAATGCCGGACAGCTTGCCGACATCAGGTCGACGACGACCCCGAGCCGGGACGGGTCGGCGGTGGCACCGTTGGCTCGCAGCACGGCGACCTGTGTCGAACGATCCAGTGTCACGAATTCCCGGCAGGTCATCGTCGTCGCGTTCGCCGGTGCGGGTACGTCACTGATAGGCGCTTCTGAACTGGACGATGTTGTCTCCGTCGTTGTTTCGTCCCAATCATCGGTGGTGGTCGTCGTCTCGGTGGTGGTGATGCCGGTGGCGTCGGGATCGGCGACAGGATCACCCTCGACGGTGCACGCGGCGAACCCGGCGACGATGATGACCGCCGCGGCCACCGCCGGTGGGACTCGTTGGGCAAGCTTCACACGTGACTCCTGGTGGGTAGCAGACCCGAGAGAACTGATGCGATGGCTGCACGGAGATCCGTTGTCTCGATACGCATCAGATCATCTTGGGATAGATTCTCGAGATCGCCCGACGCGGACAGGCGAAACTCACGTTCTTCTTCGGCGGCCTCGATGATATTGCGGATGAAGCGGCCATTACCGGCCAGGTCGGTCGCGCGGTGGAATCCTGAATGATTTTGTTGCACATCGTGATAAAGGGGAGTGCAAGCGAGTTCGAGCTCGGCCATGGCGTCCGGGGTGAGGACCGAGTCGCGACGTGCGGCCAGGTACTCGCCGATCTGCGCGAGCTCGGCGGGGGTGTAGGAATCGAAGCGGACGCGCCGGCCGAACCGCGAGGCGAGACCGTCGTTGGCGGCGAGGAATCGATCGATCTCGGAGTCATACCCGGCGATGATCACCACCAGGCGATCGCGATCGTCCTCCATCCGGGCCAGCAGGGTGTCGACGGCTTCGCGGCCGAAGGCATCGCCGCCGGAAAGTCCTTGCTGGATCAGGGTATACGCCTCGTCGATGAACAACACGCCGTCCATCGCGGAGTCGATGAGCGCCGACGTCTTGATGGCGGTGCTGCCGAGATGTTCGCCGACGAGGTCGCGACGGGTGGCCTCGACCACCTTGTCGGTGGCGATGAATCCCAGTCCGCAGTACAGTTTCGCGATCACCCGGGCAACGGTGGTCTTGCCGGTGCCCGGAGGTCCGGTGAAGGCCAGGTGCAGGCTGCGGGCGGAGGTGGACAGGCCGCGGTCGGCACGCACCTTCGCCAGTGTCGCAGCCGACTTCAATTTCGCAACCTGCTCCTTGACCGTGGTCAGCCCGATTTGGGCATCGAGTTCGCGTTGCGCATCGGCCACGAGATCCTCACCGGTGCCGCCATGTTCGTCATCGGGCGCGATTGGCTGCTGTGCGGAGGCCGGGTCCCATCGATCGCTGCGGGCGTCGATCTCGTCGGCGGTGGTGACCGTGACGCGGATGCCGGGATTGCGCATCGCGGTGGCCGCGGCGGTGAAGCCGGGATCCCGGGCGACTGCCTGCTCGAACATCGATCGGCCCTTGTCCTCCTGACCGGTCTCCCGCAGTGCGAGCCCGAGCGCATAGAGCGCGCGCGTCGCGCACGCGGGGATCGGCCCCTCGATGGCGTGCTGGAGGCGGCGTGCGCCCTCACCGAACATGCCCAGTTGGACGCAGGCGCTTCCGGCCATGTAGTCGGCGGCGGTACGCAGGTACTCATCGGTCCATCGCTCGGCGCCCGACACCGCCGAGAGCACATCCGGCCAGCGTTGCGCCGAGAAGTGCAGCACTCCGCGCATGAACTCGATGATCGGAGCGGTGACGGGTATCGCGTCGAGGACGTCGGACGCCCCGGCCAGGTCGCGGCCCCGGATCAGGGTGGCGGCGTAGGCGCAAGCGGCGTGGGCGGCGTCGACGAGCGGATAGTCGATGAACATGCCGGTGTACCAGCGGCCGACGAGCGTGCCGGGCGGCAGCCCCAGACGCCGCTGCTCGATGCCGATCGCGTCGCGGTGGCGGTAGATGGCCAGCAGTGTCTCGTCGGCGGTGTCGCTGTGGGTGCCGATGGTGCAGGCGAGCCGACCGATCCACGCGTCGGCCATCCGGGGATCCCATTCGCTGGCCCGCGCGAACGCCTTGGCCGCCTGGTCGGGATTGTCGACGGGCTCCGTGCCCTCGACCCGAATGCCCAGCGACAGAACGCCGAGTTCGAACAATTGCCGTGCCCTGCCGACGTCGACCATGCGATCCCCCCCACCCGTGCCTGCCCGCGCAGTATCGGGACAGCATAGTGGTGCTGTCCGCACCTTCGTCGGGGTCTTCGGTGGAGCGATGAACGACTGACTGCGTTGTCGTCGATCACGATGACGCTGTCATCGCTCACTCCGCCGCCTCGCCGGTCGCCCATCGCTCCACCGAATACCCCGGACGAATTTTGCGAACAGCACCACTCATCGCCGAACAGCGTCGGTTTGGTGCACTGTCTAGAATGGCCTGGTGAGTGATCAGACCGGCGCCGCGCCGCATTCCGTGGACACCGTTTCGACCGCCTCCGAGAGCCCCGATCTGCCCCAGCCGTTCCGTGAGCTCGGCCTCAAGGACGACGAGTACGAGCGCATCCGCGAGATCCTCGGCCGCCGCCCGACCGACGCCGAACTGGCCATGTACTCGGTGATGTGGTCCGAACACTGCAGCTACAAGTCGTCGAAGGTGCATCTGCGCTACTTCGGCGAGACCACCACCGACGAGATGAAGGCCGGGATGCTGGCCGGCATCGGTGAGAACGCGGGCGTCGTCGACGTCGGCGACGGCTGGGCGGTCACCTTCAAGGTCGAATCGCACAACCATCCGAGTTACGTCGAGCCCTATCAGGGTGCGGCGACCGGTGTCGGCGGCATCGTCCGCGACATCATGGCGATGGGTGCCCGTCCGATCGCGGTGATGGATCAGCTACGTTTCGGCCCGGCCGACGCCCCCGACACCCGTCGCGTCCTCGACGGCGTGGTCCGCGGTGTCGGCGGTTACGGAAACTCGCTCGGCCTGCCCAACGTCGGCGGCGAGACCGTCTTCGACGCGAGTTATGCGGGCAATCCTTTGGTGAACGCGCTGTGCGCGGGCGTTCTGCGCACCGAGGACCTGCAGTTGGCGTTCGCGTCGGGCACCGGCAACAAGATCATCCTGTTCGGTGCGCGTACCGGCCTCGACGGTATCGGCGGCGTGTCGGTGCTGGCTTCGGAGACCTTCGACGACGACGGTACATCGGGGCCCAACCGTAAGAAGCTGCCGAGTGTGCAGGTGGGTGACCCGTTCACCGAGAAGGTGCTCATCGAATGTTGCCTGGAGCTCTACCATGCCGGACTGGTGGTGGGCATCCAGGATCTCGGTGGCGCCGGATTGTCTTGTGCCACATCAGAATTGGCGTCGGCCGGTGACGGCGGCATGCACATCGAGCTGGAGAAGGTGCCGATGCGGGCGGTCGGCATGACCCCCGCCGAGGTGCTCTCCAGCGAATCGCAGGAACGCATGTGCGCGGTCGTCACGCCGGAGAACGTCGACGCCTTCCTCGCGGTGTGCCGCAAGTGGGATGTGCTCGCCACCGTCATCGGTGAGGTCACCGACGGCGACAACCTCGTCATCACCTGGCACGGCGACACCGTGGTGGACGTGCCGCCGCGCACCGTCGCCCACGAGGGTCCGGTGTACGAGCGTCCCGTCGCCCGCCCGGACTGGCAGGATGACGTGACCGCGTCGTCGACGTCGTCGCTGGCCCGGCCGTCCACCGACGACGAGCTGCGCGCAACCCTGCTGCAGATGCTCGCGTCGCCGGCGCTGTGCAGTCGCAAGTTCATCACCGAGCAGTACGACCGCTACGTCCGCGGCAACACCGTGCTGGCCGAGAACGCCGACTCCGGGGTCATCCGCATCGACGAGAAGAGCGGTCGCGGAATCGCGTTGGCCACCGACGCGTCGGGTCGCTACACCTTCCTCGACCCATACCGCGGAGCACAGCTGGCTCTCGCCGAGGCCTATCGCAACGTGTCGGCGTCGGGCGCGAGCCCGAAGGCCGTCACCAACTGCCTCAACTTCGGATCGCCGGAGGACCCGGCCGTGATGTGGCAATTCCAGCAGGCCGTCCGTGGCCTCGCCGACGGCTGTGCGCAACTCGGCATCCCGGTGACTGGAGGCAACGTCAGCTTCTACAACCAGACCGGTTCCACCGCGATCCTGCCGACCCCGGTGGTCGGCGTGCTCGGTGTCATCGACGATGTCACCCGCCGCATCCCGACCGGATTCGGCACCGAACCGGGCGAGACGCTGATCCTGCTCGGTGAGACCCGCGACGAGTTCGACGGGTCGATCTGGGCGCAGGTCGCCCACGATCACCTCGGCGGAACCGCGCCGTCGGTGGATCTCGACCACGAGAAGCTGTTGTCGGTGATTCTCACCGCGGCTTCCCGTGACGGCCTGATCTCCGCCGCCCACGATCTCAGCGAGGGCGGTCTCATCCAGGCCGTCGTCGAATCGGCCCTGGCCGGCGAAACCGGTTGCCGCATCCTGCTTCCCGAAGGTGCGGATCCGTTCGTGTGGCTGTTCTCCGAGTCGACCGGACGTGTCGTCGTCGCCGTACCGCGCACTGAGGAGTCGCGATTCTCGGCGATGCTCGACGCCCGCGGCATGCCGTGGACCCGCATCGGCGTCGTCGATCAGGGCAGCGACGCGGTGAGCGTGCAGGACCACTTCGAGGTCACGCTCGATGAACTGCGCCAGGTCTACGAGGGCACGCTGCCGGGGCTGTTCGGCTGACGACCTCGCCTTCGCGCGCACTCATTTACTTCCCGCGTACCGATATCGTTACGCGGGGAGTAAACGAGTGCGCGGGAAGCTGGTGGGCTTACGTCGACGTGCGGTCGTTGCGCGGGGTGTGACGCTGGCCGGTCCGTGTGATTCGATGAGACGACATGAACCGGGGCTGCACTGTCGTGATGGTTACAGTCCTGACGACATCGCTGAGAGGCACAACAGATGACAACACCTCCGTCCGGAAGCGATTCGGGAGCACAATCACCCTGGGATCAGCCGACCGCCTACGGGCAGCCGGGCGCGCAGTCGCATCCGGGTGCCCAGTCGTACCCGGGATACGGGCAGCAACCGCCCGCGCCGGGCGCCTACGGCCAGCAGCCGCCGGCCTCGCCCTATGGTCAGCAACCTCCCGCCTACGGCCAACCCGCCTACGGGCAGCCCGCGTACGGACAGCAACCGGCATGGGGTCAGCAGCAGCCGGCCGCCTACCCGGGGGCATACCCGCAGAATCCGTTCGGTGATCCCTACGTCCAGCCGGTGTCCCGCGGAACGGCAATCGCGGCGTCGGTGCTGGCGTTTTTGGGCGCGCTGCACATGCTCGTGTCTCTCGTCATCGCCATCTGGGTGTTCGCCTCCGATGACTACTACCAAACGGGTGCCACCGTTGTGTTGTTGTCGATCAGCATCATCATCTACCTGGCCGTGTTGGCGCTACTGCTCACCGGCGGCATTCTGTTCCTGCGTCAGAAGAAGATCGGGCGACTGCTGGTGGTGATCGGCGCGGGACTCGTGGTCGCGTTCCAGATCCTCGACGTCATCGTCACCGTTGCCGCCGGGATCGGTGCCGGGGGCGCTTACGGTGCCGGCTACGCGGCGGGAGCGGGCATCGTCGGGCTGCTCATTCTGATCTTCCCGATCGTCACCATCGTTCTCGCGCTGATCCCGCCGACGACCAGGTGGCTCAACGCCGCGCCGCGATGACGCCGTCGGCGTCGTCGGTGGTGATCTGATCCGCACGTAACGCCAACGCCCGGTCGATGTCGGGATCGTCGGCTCGGCCGAGGGTGTACACGTCGATCTCGCGGTCGCGGGCGTGGAACGCGGCGATCAGGTCGAATCCCCGGTCCGCACAGGTGAAGACGAGTCGGCGATCGAGGTAGATCACCTCCGCGCGGGGTGACGCCTCGATCGCGGCGTCGACGAACCGTCGATAGGTGCGCCACCGCAGGACGCGGTCGACCGCGCCGTGGTGGCACGGGTCGTAGCCGACGTGTAGTGCCGGGACCGCGTCGGTGAGGATGCGCACGGCCTCGGCGTCGCCACACGACAGCAGCGCGTTGCCGGCGAACGGCGTGACGGCCTCGGCGAAGGCCGCCACCGCGACGTCATCGAGATCGGCCGCGGACTCCTTGAAGTCCAACTGCAGCATCGCATCGGGGTGCATGTCGGTGAGCAGACCGGCCAGGTCATCGAGCAGTAGCACGTGCTGGTCCTCGAGGACCCCTGCGTCGTTGTCGCGGAGACAGAGAGTGCGCAGGGTGGTCGCGGGGGTGTCGGCGATGGCGCCGGTTCCGGTGGTGGCGGTGTTCAAGAAGCGGTCGTGCAGGACGGTGCAGCCGCGGTCCGCGTTCAGCACCAGGTCGATCTCCACGCTCGCCCCGGCCCGCATTCCCTCGACGATCCGGCGCGCGGTGAAGGGCGGATCACTGGCCCGCCGACGCGCACGATGCCATTTCAGGCGGGTGGTGTGGCCATCTCGGCGCAGGGCGATGGGTGCTGACGCGGACATCGCTTGAGCACTCTACGCCCACCGGCTCGACGAAAGCCCGGCACAGAACTGCAACGTGTTCTAGTTTGACTCTCATGGCATTGCGAGTGGTGGAGTGGTCGACGGGAACCGTCGGACGGCATGCGATCGCGGGCATCGACGCGCATCCGGATCTCGAGTTGGTGGGGGTGTGGGTGTCCGATCCGGCGAAGGTGGGTCGTGACGCCGGTGACCTCGCCGGTCTCGGTCGTGAGCTCGGCGTGATCGCCACCGACGACCGGGCCGCGTTACTCGCGTTGCAACCCGACGCGATCGTGCACACCGCCATGACCGACGACCGGGTGGTCGAGGCGATCGGGGACCTCACCGAGTTCGTCCGTGCCGGCATCAACGTCGTCTCGTCGGGTCCGGTGGTCCTGCAGTTCCCGCACGGCATTCTCCCGCCGGAGATGGTCGAGAACATCGAGTCCGCGGCGCGCGCCGGTGGCGCCAGTCTGCACGTGAACGGCATCGACCCCGGATTCGCCAATGATGCTCTGCCGCTGGCGATGGCGAGTCTGTCGCAGCGGATCGACGAGGTCCGGTGTCTGGAGATCGCCGACTATTCGACGTACTACCAGCCGGTGGTGATGCGCGACATCTTCGGCTTCGGACAGCCGATGGACTCCACCCCGCTGCTGCTGGCACCCGGTGTCCTCTCGATGGCGTGGGGGAGTGTCGTACGACAACTCGCCGCCGGTCTGGGCGTGCACCTCGACGAACCGCTCGTCGAGCGCGTCGAACGCGTTGCCGCCGATCGCGACTACTCGACGGTGTCGGTGGAGATTCCGGAAGGGTCCATGGCCGCACTGCATTTCGAGGTGGTCGGCCAGGTCGATGGGATCGATCGGATCGTTCTCGAGCATTACACACGCACCCATCCCGATCAGTGTCCGGACTGGCCGACCCCGGCCAAAGGCGATGGGGCGTACCGCATCCTGATCGCGGGGGAACCCGCGATGGAGGTCGAGTTCACCCATCACGGTGAGTTCGGCGATCACAACGTCTCCGGGATGATCGTGACCGCGCAGCGACTGGTCAATGCGGTCGCGGCGGTGGTGGACGCCGAGCCCGGGTTGATCACCGCACTCGATCTGCCACTGATCACCGGTGCCGGCCTGGTGACGCGCACCTCGGCACCTGCCGGTAGGTGAGGTGGGGGAGCACTATTCTCCTGCTCCACAACGCATTTCGGTCTAATCGGACATAACCGAAGCCCGTCGCTTCGGTGGTTTGGTATGCTAGCCTCAGGCGCCATGGCCACGGAGCAGCTAGTCGAGTCGCCCGCAGTGACCAATCGTCGGCAGCGTGTGCGGCGTCGAGTGAAGCGAAAGCCCGTTCGCCGCGCTTTGATCGTGACGCACCGGTGGACGTCGATCGTGCTGGGGTTGCTGCTGGTGATCGTGTGTACGAGCGGGGCCATCCTGGTGTACCAGCCCGAACTCGTCCGCGCCGCCAACTCGGAACTGTTCGCCACCACCGACACCGGCCACGAGGTGGGTTTCACCGAGGCCATCGCGGCCGTGCACGCCGCCGACCCGGATTTCGACGCCGCCTACATCTCGTCCAAGGGCGGCGTGTACTTCCTGACCGGTGACGACGCGGGTGCGGGTACCTGGTTCGTCGACGCCGGCACCGGAAAGGTCAACGGGCACGGCGACATCGACGGCGGTTTCTGGGGATTCATGGTCAATCTCCACGACTGCGGGCTGACCTGCGAGGGGTATCCCGGGTACGTCGCGTGGCTCGCCCAGCCGTCGGTGATCGCCGAGTGGGTCTGGTTCACCGCCGACATGACCTGGGGTGCGGTGATCCTGGGCGCCATGGGTCTCTTGCTGGTGTTCCTCGCGATCTCCGGCATCGTCATCTGGTATCCCGGATTACGCAAGTGGCGCAACGGATTCCGTGTCCGAATCGGGAAGGGCCGGTTCGCCCGCGACACGGATCTGCACAATGTGATCGGTATCGTCGCCGCCATCCCACTGCTGATCTGGGGACTCACCGGCATGAACTTCGAGATCCCCGGCGTCGGCAAGGTCTGGTACTCGGCGACCGGTGGGGTGGCACCGGCCGACGACGCCTACGACATGCCGACCTCGGAGGCCACCGGCCCGCTCATCTTGCTCGACACCGCGCTCGCCGCCGCCCAGGCCCACTATCCGGGATCGCATGCGACCTGGGTGGGAATGCCCTCCGACGGTGCCGAGTACTACTCCATCGATGTCCTCGCGGGTGACACCGATCTGTGGGCCGCCAACCCGACCTACCACGGCAACCGCGAACTCGGCATCGACGGGCACGACCCGACCATCATCAAGGAGTTCTCCGGAGCGCCCCGGAGTCTGTCCAACCGGATCGCCGACCAGTGGGCGCAACCCATGCTGCATTACGGGCATGCGGTCAACGGATGGTGGCGCGCACTGTGGTTCGGCTTCGGACTCACCCCGCTGCTGTTGCTGCTGACCGGCCTGAGCACCTGGCAGATCCGCAACCGCACCAACCGTCGTCGACGGCTAGCCGCCCGCGCGCGCAGGTCGGCGGGCACCGATCGCCCGGAGACCCCGGGTGCCGGCTCCGCAGCCGAGCCGGTCGGCGTCTGAGTGGTCATCACGCAGCGATGAATCCCTCGGTGGCGCTGATCATCACGGCCGCATGCGCACTGGCCGCGGTCGCGTCGGTCCTCGGCGTCACCGGCGTTGCGCACCTGCGGTGGCGCCCCACGGTGACCACCATCGTCGCGGTGGCCGTGACGGCGTGGATCGCCGGCGGAATGTTCCTGTGGCTCATCGGTAATCAGCTTCCCGCGCGTCCGGGGGTGTTCGCCGGATACGCCGCCACCGCGCTCGGGTTGGCCGCCGTGGCGGTGCCGGCCACCGGACATCTCGGGCCGCGGAGTGCGTCGCTGGTGCGGGCGGTGGTCCTGGCGCTGCTGGCCTTCGTGTGCTGGCGTACCGAATCGGTGTGGCTGACGGCGGTGCCGGGCGTCTGAGACCTGACATGACACGGTCGGGATTCTCGGGGCGATTTCCGGAATCCGATTTCGCGATGCCATTTCGACCGGCGGGAAAAGCCATTTCGCCAATACGCGGAATGCAATCATCGTATTCTCGGTGGCGCCGCTATTCCCTGGAGAGGTGAGGGCATGATCGATCGCGTGCTCGAGCAGCCGCACACGGTGCGAGAAGGTGTCGCGCAGACCCTCGACTTCCGGTGTCCGGTGGTACCGGGGAACCGTCATCGTGGTGACGTGCCGGCGGGCGCTACGCAACCGGCCATCCGGACGGCATCGGGCATTGCGATGGATCGTGTGCCCGGCGGTCTGCGGGGCTGGGTTGCGCTCCACGACTCTCCCGCGGCGTCCGCCGGGTTCGCTTCGGCCGGTGCTGTCCTGTCCCTGCTCGACGAACTCGTGACCGCCGCGCTGATGCCACTCGGGCTGGTCGCCGACCGCTGCGGAATCGACGTCGACTACATTCGTCCGGTGCCGCTCGATACTCCGATTGCGTTGAGCGCCTGGGTGAGTCATCGAGACGGTCGCCGTGTCTACACCGCCGCGTCGATGCACGTCGAGCGCCGGGTGGTGGCGCAGGGGCACGGCCGTCACCGGGTGCGACCCGCCAACCCGAACGATGCGGTGATCAGTCAGACCACGAATGCACCGGTTCGCCCTCGTGCATGAGCGCGACATAGTCACGCAGCATTCCGCGTAGCGCGTCGAAACGGCTCTCGCCGGCATCCTCGCGGGCGGCCACCGCGCGCCGCTGCCACACCGACCCGGTCTGGCCGGTGAGGCACCGGCCCTCGATCACCGACAGGTAGCGGTTGCGCGCGCGACCGGAGACGCCGAACGCACGTAACCCGTCGTCGGCGAGGGGGAGGAGCCTGCGCAGCGTCAGCTCGGCGGGGCGAACCCATCCCACGTCGGGCCAATAGAGCTGGGAATCGAGTCCGGCGCGCGCGCCGGAATGCAGGTTCTCCGCGGCCGCATTGAACGACATCTGTGACCACAACGGCCGGTCGGCCTCGACGAGGCCACGCACCACGCCGTAATAGAACGCCGCATTCGCCATCGTGTCGACGACGGTGGGGCCGGCCGGCAGCACCCGGTTCTCGACGCGCAGATGCGCCTGACCGTCGACGACGTCGTAGACGGGACGGTTCCAGCGGTAGACGGTGCCGTTGTGCAGCCGCAGTTCGTCGAGCGTGGGAATACGGCCGGCGTCGAGTTCGGCGAGCGGGTCGACATCGGTGGAGACCGGCAGCAGCGCCGGGAAGTAGCGGGTGTTCTCCTCGAACAGGTCGAAGATCGTGTTGATCCAGCGCTCGCCGAACCAGACCCGCGGGCGGACGCCTTGATTCTTCAGCTCCAACGGCCGGGTGTCGGTGGCCTGCTCGAAGACCGGGATGCGGCTCTCGTGCCACAGGGCGGTCCCGGCGAGGAACGGCGAGTTGCCGGCGAGTGCGACCTGAACCCCGGCGACCGCCTGCGCGGCGTTCCAGTGGGCGGCGAAATCCTCTGGCGCGACCCGTAAGTGGAGCTGCAGCGAGGTACACGCCGCCTCCGGCAGGATCGAATCGGTGGTCAGGTGCAGGCGTTCGCTGCTGTGATGATCGGCGACGGGGATGCCGGTGATGTCGAGTTCGATGTCCTCGCCGCGGGCGGCGAAGATCTGCTGGTTCAGCAGATCATACCGGGGGTTCGCCGAAATCCATTGGTGGGCAAAGTGTTCGGTGTGCAATGTGGGCAGCATGCCGACCATCACCAGATGGCTGGAAACCTGGGCCGCCTGTTGTTCGGCCCGATTGAGCGAACTGCGCAGTCCCTGCTCCAACGACAGGGTGTCGTCGTGGGTGAACGGCCGTGGCGAGACGTTGATCTCGATATTGAACTGGCCGAGTTCGGTCTGGTAGTCCTCGTCGGCGATGGCGTCGAGGACCTCCGCATTGGCCATCGCCGGATTCATCTCGTCGTCGACGAGATTGAGTTCCACCTCCATGCCCAGCAGCGGCTCCGGTGGCTGCCCGTGGTCGGTGAACAGACCGTCGGACAGCATGCGCGCGATCGCCTCGGTCCCGCGGCTGACCTGCCGTCGGAAACGCACGCGATCCGCGCCGGTGAAATGTTGGGCGGTGACGTCGGTCCCCATGGCAAATATCCTGCCGGAGCGAGCGGCGTGGCGGGGACGAATCGGGCGTCGCCACGCGCAGGGGGCATCATGTCAGGCGTGCCCGCTCGTAAACCCATCGATCCCGTCGCGGCGCGAGCCGCGGTGGTGGCCGTGACGCCGTGGCTACGCGACACGACGCTGCCCACCCCGGCACGCGCCGATCTGGCCGCAGCCGTCCGGCTCACCGCGCGGACCCTGGAGGACATCGCGCCGGGAAACTCCGTCGAGGTCCGGGTGCCGCCGTTCGTCGCGGTGCAATGCATCGCCGGACCCCGGCATACCCGCGGCACCCCACCCAACGTCGTCGAGACCGATCCGCGATCATGGCTGCTGCTGGTGATCGGTGACGCCGCCTTCGACGACCTCGTCGACTCCGGTGCGGTGAGTGCGTCGGGAAGTCGGGCCGCCGAGGTGGCCGGGTGGCTGCCGCTCATCCCGATGCAGCCGTGACCCGCCGCGCGGTCGGCCGAATGACCGGGATGTGAACTCCGACGCGCGGACGTGTCACAGTCACGAGATGTCGTACCAGCAGCGCCCAGTAGGAGTGACGACCCCCGCCGCTCGACGGCCCGCCCACCTTGCAGCTCAACGGTGGGCCAAGGTCGCACTGTTCTGCGCGATGTTCACCGGGATCTGGGCGATCATCGCCGCCCTGTTCGTGGCGGATCCGAAGACGAACTCCCCGGTGGCGCAGCTGGCCCTGGTCGTCCTGGTGGTCGTCTGTGGGCTGCTCGCGGTCGTCGCCCGTGCGGCGATGTCGCGGGTGCGTTACCGCGTCGCCTTGCGGAGCAGCGCGATCTGGCTGGTGGTGGCCGCGGTTGCGGGTTATCTGTTGCTGTATGCGGTGCTGATGGCGGTCGGCCCGCTGGAGTCGGACTCGCTGCGGGCCACCGGCACCGTGCTCGCCCTCCCGGTGATGGCCGGGATCTGGATCTCCCTCAACATGTGCACGCTGTTCGCGATGACGGACAAGGCGATCACGATGCGCTGGCACACCGTGCGATGGTCGGCGGTCGCGGCCGTCGTCTACACCCGGGATGAACGATCGGACGTGGTGGAGATCGGGTTGAGTCTGCATCCCGGCACGGTGCTCACCACGGGACCGATGCCGATCCGGGCCGACGAGGTGCTCACCGACCTGCCCTATCGGGTACGGATTCGGGGTTCGGCATTCTCACCGGACCGCCTGCGCCGAGCCGTCGATCAGTTCGGTCCTGTGCAGTTCGGTCCTGGGGCCGGGCTGTCGGTGGTCGAGCGAATCGGCGGCGGTGAGGTTGTGAGGCATCGCACCTCGAGCATCTGAGCCGGGAGGATCTGAGCCTGGAGCATCCGAGCGGGGAGCATCCGAGCCGGGAATACTGCCGGGCGACGCGGCGCTGCACGGTTGGAAATCGGGGTCTACCGGCCGGTAGACTCGTGAGGGTCTCCCAGCCCGATGTCGCGTTGGATCGTCCAGTGGTCGTCCATCGTGACGCGTGCATGCCGACCGATGAGTAGACCCGCCCAGCCCCAGGGAGTTCGTCGATGACCGAGCAGTCCATAGCCGGCAGAAATCTGCTGGCGCCCACGCCGCACGCCTGCGCAGCGGGTGCACCGGTCGACGAACCGGAGAACGAGCCGCGCGAGGAGTGCGGCGTTTTCGGTGTCTGGGCCCCCGGTGAGGACGTCGCCAAGCTCTCCTACTACGGGCTCTATGCGCTCCAACACCGAGGTCAGGAAGCCGCCGGTATCGCCGTCGGCGACGGCTCGCAGGTGCTGGTCTTCAAGGACCTCGGCCTGGTCAGTCAGGTCTTCGACGAGCAGACGCTGGGCTCGATGGTCGGCCACGTCGCGATCGGCCACTGCCGGTACTCGACCACCGGATCGACGACGTGGGAGAACTCACAGCCGATCTTCCGCACCACCGACGCCGGGACCGGTGTGGCGCTGGGCCACAACGGCAACCTGGTGAACACCGCCGAGCTCGCCAGCCGGGCCCGCGAACTGGGCATCAAGAGCACCGCGGCCACCTCCGACTCCGACATCGTCGGAGCGCTGCTGGCCCACGGCGCCGCCGACAGCAGCCTCGAGCAGGCGGCGATGGAACTGCTGCCGACGCTGCGCGGTGCGTTCTGCCTCACCTTCATGGACGAGCACACGCTGTACGCGGCGCGTGACCCGCACGGTGTGCGGCCGCTGTCACTCGGTCGCCTCGACCGCGGGTGGGTCGTCGCCTCGGAGACCGCGGCCCTCGACATCGTCGGCGCCTCCTTCGTCCGCGACATCGAACCCGGTGAACTCCTCGCCATCGACGCCGACGGGGTGCGCAGCACCCGATTCGCCGATGCGACGCCGCGCGGCTGTGTCTTCGAATACGTCTACCTCGCCCGCCCCGACAGCGTCATCCACGGCCGGTCCGTGCACTCCGCGCGCGTCGACATCGGCCGTCGGCTGGCGCGTGAGCACCCGGCCGAGGGCGATCTGGTGATCCCGGTGCCCGAGTCGGGCACCCCGGCCGCCGTCGGGTTCGCGCAGGAATCGGGCATTCCCTACGGTCAGGGCCTGATGAAGAACGCCTACGTCGGGCGCACCTTCATCCAGCCGTCGCAGACGATCCGCCAACTGGGTATCCGGCTCAAGCTGAACCCGCTCAAAGAGGTCATCCGCGGCAAAAAGCTTGTCGTCGTGGATGATTCGATCGTTCGTGGCAACACCCAGCGGGCACTGATCCGGATGCTGCGCGAAGCCGGTGCCGCCGAGGTACATGTCCGGATCGCGTCGAGTCCGGTGCGCTGGCCCTGCTTCTACGGCATCGACTTCGCGTCGCCGGCCGAACTCATCGCCAACGGCATGGAGTCCGAGGAGCACATGGTCGACGGTGTGCGGCAGGCGATCGGCGCGGATTCACTGGGGTACATCAGCACCGACGAGATGATCGCGGCCACTCATCAGCCGGCATCTGCGCTGTGTGCGGCCTGCTTCGACGGGAACTATCCGATCGAACTGCCCAAGGAGACCTCGATGGGCAAGGCGGTCCTCGAGCAGATGCTCGCCAACGCCGCCGGCGATGTCAGGACGGATCCGCTGGTCGCGTCCAATGACAACGTCAGTGCCGTGATGCGTCCCTGAGGTGCTCGGGTACCGTGTCATCCGTGAGTGACGCTGATTCGGCTGCCGAGAATACGAACTCTTCCGAGGGACTGTCCTACGCGGCGGCCGGGGTCGACATCGACGCCGGTGAACGGGCCGTCGAACTGATCGGGTCGCACGCCAAGCGTGCGACCCGGCCCGAGGTCCTCGGTGGCCTCGGTGGTTTTTCCGGACTCTTCGCCCTCAAGGGCAACTACCGTGAGCCGGTTCTCGCCGCGGCCAGCGATGGCGTCGGCACCAAACTCGCTGTGGCACAGGCGGTCGGCAAGCATGACACCGTCGGTCAGGATCTCGTCGCCATGTGTGTCGACGACCTCGTCGTCTGTGGTGCCGAACCGCTGTTCCTGCAGGATTACATCGCCATCGGCAAGGTCGTCCCCGAGACCGTCGCCGAGATCGTGGGCGGCATCGCCGATGGTTGCGTGATCGCCGGATGTGCGTTGCTCGGTGGTGAGACGGCCGAACATCCCGGACTGATGCGTGATGATCATTACGATCTGTCGGCCACCGCGGTCGGCGTCGTCGAGGCCGATCAGGTGCTCTCGCCGGACAAGGTCCGCGCCGGCGACGTGGTGATCGCGATGGGGTCGTCCGGCTTGCATTCCAACGGCTATTCACTGGCCCGCAAGGTCCTGCTGGACTACGGCCACATGGATCTCGGTGGGCACGTCGAGGAGTTCGGTCGCACGCTCGGTGAGGAACTGCTCGAACCCACCCGCATCTATGCTCGCGATTGCCTCGCGCTGGCCGCCGAGGCCGACGTACGCACCTTCGCCCACATCACCGGTGGTGGCCTCGCCGAGAACCTGGCGCGCGTCATCCCGGCGGGTTTGGTCGCCGAACTCGAGCGCAATACCTGGAGTCCCGCACCGATTTTCGCGATGATCGCCCAGCGCGGTCGGGTCGAGCAGTTGGAGATGGAACGCACCTTCAACATGGGTGTCGGCATGGTCGCCGTGGTGGCTCCGGAGGACACCGATCGCGCGCAGGCGGTGCTGACCGCACGGCACGTCGACAACTGGGTGCTCGGCACGATCAAGCGCAGCTCTGACTCGCACGGCGCTGCGACGCTTCGGGGAGATCACCCGCGGTTCTGACACCGTGACACGCAGTGCGCCCACTCGACGCGATATCGCGCCCACTCGATGGAGATGTGCGCCCAGTCAACGGGAAAGGGCGCCCACTCGACGGGGCCGAGGGACAACGAAACCCACCGCCGGAATTCTCCTGGAGAAGGTCCCGACGGTGGGGTTCGTGAGATCGGTGGCTGGTGGACGTCACCGAGTCGACGTCTGGGCAGTGACGTCAGATAAGAACTACGAAGGAGGAATCCGCGCGCTCAGGCGCGGCGCCACTCGTCTTCTTCGGCCCACTCGTCCACCGGATCCGGGCGGTCTGGTGAGTCCGCCGTTGTCCCCGAGAGCTCGCGCTGCAAGCTCTCGAAGTCGGTGTTCGGAGTGGAGTACTTCAGCTGACGAGCAACTTTCGTCTGCTTTGCTTTAGCCCGGCCGCGGCCCATATGGGACCCCCTCGCACAATGACGGGGCGGCCAAACGTGTGGCGGCCCCGTTCTCTAGGTAGTTGAGTATGTCGTGGGGACCAGTTTAGCGCGCGTTCTCCGATTACGCGGACTGCCCCGGTCACGCCACGCCGAGCAGCGGTTCGGCACCCTCGTCAGGACCGGGCGAGGTGCCGCGAGGCCTCCCGCGCGACCTTGGGGGCCAGGTCCGGTTGGGCGAGGAGACGTTCCAGTGCGTCGGCGTCGGTGCCGGTCAGCAGGTCGCGCACCCGCACACCGTGGTCCGGTCGATGCACGACGGTGACGGCATCGCCCGCGCCGATGGTCCCGCGGTGGACAACCCGCAGGTAGGAGCCGCTGTCGCCGCGTTGCATGAAGCGTTTGACCCACCGGTCCTCCTCGGCCCATGCGGCGAAGGTGCGGCACGGGATCCGGGGGATCGTGGTCTCCAGGACGACGCCGTCGTCGCCGATCGCCCAGCGTTCGCCGACGATCGCGTCGGTCACCGCGATGCCGGTGGTGCGCAGGTTCTCCCCGAACCAGCCGTAAGGCAGATCACGGTCGAGTTCGTCGGCCCACCGGGCGGCCTCGGCATCGTCGTAGGCGTACACAGCCTGATCCAGCCCGCCGTGATGTTTGCGGTCGCAGACGTGGTCGGTGGTCAGGCCCAGTTCGCCGACGACGATCCGGCCCTGCTGGGGTCGCTTGTCGATGGCGCTGATGCCGGCCTTGCCGAGGTCGATGTCGGCCACCACGGAACACACCGCCAGCACGACGCCGTGATCACTCATGCCCGTCACCCCCCGGCCGCCGGTCACGCCCGGCCGCGGAGCCGGTCCACGGCCGCGCGACCGGCCTGGACGTGATCGTCGGAGGCGAACGAATCCGGATCGATGCGCGCCGCGACGGGGTTCTCATCGCCCACGGTGAGATCGACGTCGGCGCCGATGCTCCGTTTGACCAATCCCAGGGCGATGGGACCCAGATCGAAGTGGTCGACGACGGTACCGAGACGTCCGACGGTCCGACCGCCCGCGGTGATCGCCTCGTCAGGTGAGGGCCGATGATCCGAGCTGCCGTCCAGATGCAGTAGCACCAGTTGCCGCGGTGACTTGCCGAGGTTGTGCACCCGGGCCACCGTCTCCTGCCCGCGGTAGCAGCCCTTGTCCAGGTGCACCGCTCCCGCCTGCTCGGGGCCGCCGATCCAGCCGGTCTCATGGGGGATGGTGCGGTCGTCGGTGTCGACGCCGAGCCGGGGGCGGACCCCGGCGACGCGCAGCGCGTCGTACGCCCAGCTCCCGGCCATCCGTGCGCCCGCCTCGACGAGTTCGTCCCACCATGTCGGCAGCAGGAATTCCGGCACGACGAGGTCGACGACGGGCAGCATCGTGGTCGAATGCGGCCCCTCGGACAGCGGTGGCATGATCCGCCAGAAGCCGAGTGGTTCGTCCTCGTGATGGGACTCGGGCAGATCGCCCACCTGATACGTCGCCGCATCCGGGTCGATCTCGAGAAGCTCGGCGATCGGGCCGGTGAACGCGCCGGGACCGATGAGGGTCAGCACTTTCATGTCGGGGCGGGCCGCGGGGGAGACCTTGGCCCAGAACACCATCCGGGTGAGGAACGTCAGCAGGGCCTCACCGCGTGCGGGTTCGGTGTCGATCCAGGTCACCTCGTCGACGTCGGTGATGACGAAGTGGTCCTCGACGCGTCCGTTGGCGTCGAGCGACAGTGCTTCGGCGGATCGCCGGTCGCCGAGATCGTCGAGACGCTGAGAACAGATGGTGTTGAGCCACGTCAGGCGTTCCGGGCCGGGCAGTTCGATGACCGTGCGGTCGCTGCGGTCGACGATGATCGCCCCGCTGATGGCCGCGCGCTGTTCGCCGAGCGGGTCGCCGTAATGCCAGGCGACCGACGATGAATCATCGGGTGCGCCCACTGCGCCGTCGACGGAATACCTGGTCAGGATGGGTGAGCGGGTCACGCGTCGAGTCTACCCGCCGACGGTGCGCCGACCGTCGTCCTCGGCTGCGCGGCCCCGCGTCCTAAGCTGTTCGGCATGTCGCAGTCGCTTCTGGTTGCCCTCGACGGAACGGTCCTCGATCCCGACGCCCCGTTCCTCTACGCCGATGACCTCGCCGCCGTGCGCGGGGACGGGATCTTCGAGACCCTGCTGATCCGTGGCGGTCGCGCCCGCGCCGTCGGACTGCATCTGCAGCGGCTGGCCCGCAGCGCGGCCATGCTCGATCTGCCGGAGCCGGACGTCGACGCGTGGCGCACTGCGATCGACGTCGCCGCCCGGACCTGGTCGGAGCGTCACGGTTCGGGCACCGAGGGGCTGGTGCGCCTGGTGTATTCGCGGGGGCGGGAGAGCGCCGGGCCGAAGCCGGAGCCGACGGCGTATCTGACCGTCGGTCCGGTCGCCGAACGCGCGACCGCGGTACGCGAGCACGGTGTCTCGGTGATCACACTCGAACGCGGGTATTCGATCGATCTGGCCGCGACGGCGCCGTGGCAACTCCTGGGGGCCAAGACCCTCAGCTACGCCACCAACATGGGGGCGCTGCGGCACGCAGCCGAACTCGGCTACGACGACGTCATCTACGTCAGCAGCGAGGGTGCGGTCCTCGAGGGTCCACGGTCGACGGTCGTCGCGGTGATCGGAGAGACACTGGTCACCCCGCCGGCCGAGATCGGCATCCTGCCGGGAACCACGCAGGTCGCGACGTTCGCGCTCGCGGCCGAGGAGGGCTGGCGCACCGAGACCCGGGTCCTCCGCCCGGCGGACCTCATCGAGGCCGATTCGGTCTGGCTGATCAGCAGTGTGACCCTCGCCGCCCGGGTCACCAAACTCAACGGGCATCCGCTGTCGGTGCCGGAGGACGCGAAGAAATTCGTCGATCTGGTCGACCGAGCGATTTCGGTTGATCGAGAATAGGGTCGATTCACGGGATCGGACATTTCGCAACGTTCGCGGCCGGTGATCCCTAACATAAACGAGACCCAGCCCACAACTGAATGTTCGGTGACGGGACCTTGGTCGGTTGTCGACGGGTGTGGCCAGGCGTAGCGTCACCATCACGAGTACTACTACCGGTAGTACTCAGCTTTCGTTCCAGTCCGTGTCTCGCAGCCCGAGCGCGGCTACGCGATTCGAGGCGACGTTGAACGCTCTGGATTTGTCCCGGTGGCAATTCGGTATCACCACCGTCTACCACTTCATCTTCGTTCCGCTGACCATCGGCCTCGCGCCGATGGTCGCGATCATGCAGACGGTGTGGCACAAGACCGGGAACGAACAGTGGCTACGGGCCACAAAGTTCTTCGGCAAGCTGTTCCTGATCAACTTCGCACTGGGTGTGGCGACCGGCATCGTGCAGGAGTTCCAGTTCGGCATGAACTGGAGCGAATACAGCCGATTCGTCGCCGACGTCTTCGGAGCGCCGCTGGCCCTCGAGGGTTTGATCGCCTTCTTCCTGGAGTCGACGTTCCTGGGTCTGTGGATCTTCGGCTGGTCGCGCCTGCCGCGGCGGGTGCATCTGGCCACCATCTGGCTGGCCGCGGTCGGTGTGACCGCATCGGCGTACTTCATCATCGCCGCCAACTCGTTCATGCAGCACCCGGTCGGGGTGGCGTGGGATGAGGCGCGCGAGCGTCCGGCGATGAACAACTTCTGGGCGGTCATCACCAACAACACGACGCTGGTCGCGTTCCCACACGTGATCACCGGTGCCTGGCTCACCGCGGGCACCTTCGTCGCGGGCATCGGTATCTGGTGGATGAGCCGGAACATGTGGCGCGCCAAGAAGCTTCGCCACGCCATCGAGACCGGTGACACCTCGGGGATGCCCAAGACCACCTCGCCCAGTCAGATCGACGCGACGCCGGAGGATCTCGAGCGTGACGCCCGCGACCTGTGGCGGCCGGTGACCCGGTTCGCGCTATGGGTGACGATCGTGTCGGGTCTGCTGCTCTTCGTCACCGGAGATCTGCAGGCGCAGATCATGTTCAAGCAGCAACCGATGAAGATGGCCGCGGCGGAATCGTTGTGCAACACCGAGGACGGTGCCGGGTTCTCCGTGCTGGCCGTGGGACGGCAGAACAACTGCAGCTCCATCGATCACCTCATCGAGATCCCGAAGATGTTGTCGTTCCTGGCCGATCACAGCTTCACCAGTGAGGTCGAGGGCGTCAATCAGCTCCAGCAGGAGTACCAGCAGAAGATGAACATGCCGGGGCAGAACTTCGCGCCGAACCTGTTCGTCACCTACTGGGCCTTCCGCGCGATGATCACCTGGGCGCTCGGATCGGTCATCATCGCACTGGGCGGCCTGTGGTTCACGCGGAAAAAGCGGGTGGTCGAATCCAGACGGTTCGGCATACTCGCGCTCTGGTTGATCCCGACGCCGTTCCTGGCCAATGCCTCCGGCTGGATCTTCACCGAGATGGGTCGTCAGCCGTGGGTGGTCGCCCCCAACTGGGTCGACGATCTCGATCCCACCCGCATCAGCATGCTCGTGCAGGACGGCGTCTCCAATCACACGCCACCGATCCTGTGGGTCACCATGATCGGTTTCACCCTCATTTACGGCGGACTCGGTGTGGTGTGGTTCCTGCTGCAACGCCGCTACGCCATCGAGGGGCCGGGCGCGCACGACAACGTCGCACCGGAGGTCGAGACCGACGACGCCGATTCCGATGAACCCAAACAACTCTCGTTCGCGTACTGAAAGGGTGACGTAGATGTCTCTGGAAAACCTCTGGTTCATCCTCGTCGCGGTCCTGTTCATCGGGTACTTCGTCCTCGAGGGATTCGACTTCGGCGTCGGCATGCTCATGTCCTTCCTCGGGTCGAGCCACACCGGCGGCGACGACAAGGTGTCGCCCGAGTCCGACATCGCCGACCCGGACAAGCGTCGACGCGCCCTGCTCAACACCATCGGTCCCGTGTGGGACGGCAACGAGGTGTGGCTGCTCACTGCCGGCGGCGCCTTGTTCGCGGCGTTCGGTGGTTGGTATGCAACGATGTTCACCGCGTTCTACCTCCCGCTGTTCCTGATCCTGATCGGGTTGATCACCCGCGTCGTCGCCATCGAGTGGCGCGGCAAGATCAACGACCCCAAGTGGCGCACCTGGTGCGACGTCGGCATCGGTCTGGGTTCCTGGATTCCCGCGCTCCTGTGGGGTGTGGCCTTCGCCAACGTGATCCGCGGTCTGCCGATCGACGCCGACGCGCAGTACACCGGAGGATTCTTCAATCTCCTCAACCCGTACGCCCTGCTCGGTGGGGCCACCACGCTGCTGGCCTTCCTCACCCACGGTGCGGTCTTCCTCGGCCTCAAGACCAGTGGTGTGCTGCAACAGGACGCGATGAAATACGCGAAGACACTGGCCATTCCGACGCTCGTCGTCGCCGCGGCCTTCCTGCTGTGGACGCAGTTCGCCTACGGCAACGGCTGGACCTGGATCCCGGTCCTCATCGCCGCCGTGGCCGCACTGGTGATGGTCGCTGCCACCCAGGTCAATCGGGAGGGCATCGCCTTCCTGGCGACATCGATCGCGATCGCCGGAACCGTGGCCACGCTGTTCTCGGTGCTGTTCCCGGATGTCCTGCCGTCCAGCACCAACCCGGACTACAGCCTGACCATCGCCAACACCGCGTCGAGCCACTACACCCTGACCGTGATGACCATCGCAGCGCTCCTCATGACGCCGATCGTCATCGCCTACCAGGCCTGGACGTACTGGGTGTTCCGCAAGCGGATCAGCGTCGACGAGATCCCGGATCCGATCGGGTTGCCCTCGTTGAAGGCGTGGCAGTGACGTTGTGTCGGTAGCCGAGCCGGTCGCGGCACGGCGCCGGGCCCGGCCACCGCTGGACCCGCGCCTGCTGCGGTATTCGCCCGCCACCCGCGTCTATGTGGTGGTCACCGCGGCTCTGGCCGCGATCACGGTGGTCAGTGTCATCGTCACCGCGGCGATGACGGCGTCGATCCTCGCCGAACTCGTCACCGACCCGTCGGCGCGGTCGCTCGGGGCGCAGGCGGTGCACCTGTGGGTGCTCGTCGCGGCGCTGGTGGTGCGGGTGATCACCTCGTTCGCCCACGACCGGTATGCGCACCGGGCGTCGGCGACCGCGATCGCCGAGTTGCGCGCCCGCGCGCTCGGGGTGCTCACCGATCCGGACCGGGTGTCGCCGCGAGAGCTGTTGCAGCGCAGGGAACATGCCACCACCGTGCTGCTCCGCGGGCTCGACGCGTTGCGGCCGTATCTGTCGGCCTATCTGCCCGCGCTGATCGTCACGGTGCTGGTGACCCCGACCGTCGTCGCGGTCATCGGCGTGGTCGACTGGCCGTCGGCGGTGATCATCCTGGTGACGCTGCCGCTGATCCCGCTGTTCATGATCCTGATCGGGGTGATGACGCGGGACCGTACCGAACGCAAACTCGCCACGATGAGCCGGTTGTCGGCGCAGCTGCTCGACCTGATCACCGGGTTGCCGACGCTGCGGGCCCTCGGCCGTGCCCGCACCCCGGCCCGGCAGGTCGCCGACCTCGGCCAGTCGCATCGGCGCAGCACCATGTCGTCGCTGCGGATCGCCTTCCTCTCCGGTGGGGTGCTCGAACTGCTCGCCACCCTGTGTGTGGCGTTGGTCGCGGTCGGGATCGGATTGCGTCTGGTGTACGGCGACATGAGCCTGTATGCCGGTGTGCTGGCGCTGATCTTGGCGCCGGAGGCGTATCTCCCGCTGCGGCAGGTCGGCGCACAGTTCCACAACTCGGCTGACGGGGTCGCCGCCGCCGGAGAGGTCGCCGACCTCATCGAATCAGGAACGGCGACAACCACTTCGACGCGCACCCGCACCGTCACGGTGGCCGGCGCACCGATCCGGCTGCTCGACGTGGGTGTGCACGGGCGGAACGGCTGGGCGCCCTACGAGCTGACGGCGACCGCCGAACCCGGTGCGCTGACGGTGTTCTCAGGGCCCAACGGTTCCGGGAAGACCACGACGATCGCGGTGATCCTCGGTTTGCTGTCGCCGGATGAGGGCTCGGTGCTGATCGGTTCGGTGCCGGTGGCCGAACTCGAACCCACCGCATTCCACGAACAGGTAGCGTGGCTGCCGCAGCAACCGGTGGTGGTTCCCGGCACCGTCGCCGACAACCTGGCGATGTTTGGTGCGCTTGATCCGGTGGCGCTCCGACGTGCCTCCGCCACAACGGGTTTCGATGCGGTGGTGGCGTCGCTGCCGGACGGCGACCGGACGGTCCTGGGTGCCGGGGGAACGGGGCTGTCGGCCGGGCAGCGTCAACGGCTCGCCCTCACCCGCGTCCTGGCCTCACCCTCACCGCTGCTGATCCTCGACGAGCCGACCGCCCATCTGGATGCCGACGCCGAACGTGGGGTCTTGGCGGCGTTGGCCGCCCGGGCGGCGGCCGGCGACACCGTCATCGTCGTGGCCCACCGCCCGGTGGTCCGGGAGTTCGCCGGGGCCGTCATCGACTTCCCGGAGGCCATCGGTGTCGGTTGAGTCAGCCCTGCAGCCCGTCACCACACCGTCGCCGGCCGGATGGCGCGGTGACCCGCTGATCCGGGCGCTGGGATTCCTCGGTCTGCGGTGGCGTCCGGTGCTGTGGTCGGTCCTGCTCGGGGTCGCCGGCGCACTCTCGGCGCTCGGGTTGGCCGCGTTGTCGGCGTGGCTGATCACCCGGGCCTGGCAGATGCCGCCGGTGCTCTACCTGTCGCTGGCCATCACCGCGGTTCGCGCCCTCGGCATCTCGCGCGGCCTGTTCCGCTATCTCGAGCGGCTGGCCACCCACGACCTGGCCTTGGGCGCCATGGCCACGGCACGGGAACGCCTCTACGTGGCGTTGGCATCCGGCTCGCCGGCCTACTCGGTGACCCTGCGTCGTGGGGAACTGCTCACCCGGACCGGCGACGATGTCGACGAGATCGGCAACGCGCTGATTCGCGGACTGGTCCCGATCGGGGTGGGCCTGACCACGTCGGTCGCGGCGGTCGCGATCATGGCGATGGTGTCGGGCTGGGCGGCACTGATCCTGGCGATCGCGCTGATCGTCTCCGGGGTGATCGCCCCATGGCTGGCCGCCCGCGGATCGACACGGGCGATCTTCGACGGCGCCGACGCCACCGGCCGGTCCGCGCAGGCGGTGACGACCGCACTGTGGCACGCACCGGAACTGGTGGTCGCGCGGCGCCGGAATGCGGTGCTCGCGGCGGGTGCGGCCGCCGACGCCGACGCGATCGTCGCCACCGATCGTGGCGAACGGATCGAGGCCACGGCCGCGGCCGCAACCCCACTGTCGCTGGGGGCATCCCTACTCGCCGCATGCCTCATCGGCATCGGGCTGGCGTCCGGAGTGTCCGGATCGCTCGCCGACGTCTCGAGCGTCACCGGCCAACTGACCCCGATGGTGCTCGGCGTGCTGATCCTGCTGCCGCTGTCGGCATTCGAATCGACGGCACCCCTGACCGAGGCCGGCATCCAACTCGAACGCAGCCGACAGAGTGCCGCGCGGGTGATGGCTCTCGTCGACGGCGCCGGGGCGGGCACCTCGGGTGTCACCCACTCGGTGATCGATGACGTGCCCGTACACGACGGACCCGCGACGCTGCACCTGCAGGATCTGCGCTGGGGCTGGTCGCCGAAGGCCCTGCTCGGTCCCGCGGGCGGAATGAGCGTGATTCTGACACCGGGATCGCGGATGGCCGTCATCGGCCCGAGTGGCATCGGCAAGTCGACGTTGGCGCTGACCATGACCGGACTGCTGGCGCCGCAGGGCGGCCACGTCGACGCGCGCGAGGCCTCTGGGCAGGGGATCGCGGTGCGTTCGGCGACATGCTATTTCGCCGAGGAGGCGCATCTGTTCTCGACGTCGGTGGCCGAGAACCTGCGGGTCGCACGCGGCGATGTCACCGTCGAGGAGATGCACGCCGCACTCGCCGAGGTGGGTCTCGACGACTGGGTCGCCGAGCTGCCGGAGGGGCTGGACACCACGCTGACCGGTGGGGCCGAGTCGATCTCGGGAGGGCAACGACGTCGCCTGCTGTTGGCCCGGGCCCTGATCCACCGTGCGCCGATCGTCGTCCTCGACGAACCCACCGAACACCTCGATGCCACCGACGCGCAGCGTCTCCTCGAGCGCATTCTCGACCCCACCTCGGGCATGTTCGGTCCCGGGCGCACCGTCGTGGTGATCACCCATCAGTTGCCGGAGCGTGCCGCGGCGTCGTCCTCACTGGTCCTGGATCTCGGTGCCGTCTGACCCGCTGCCGTCTGACCCGCTGCCGTCTGACCCGCTGCCGTCTGACCCGCTGCCGTCTGACCCGCTGCCGTCTGACCCGCTGCCGTCGGATCCGCTGCCACCGCTGTGCGAGATCAGCGTCGTCAGGGCGTCGGCGAACTCGGCGAGGCGTTCGTCGCCCAGTAGCGAACGCCACTGCTGTTCGAGGGCCAGTGCACTCGACCGCATCACGCGCAGTGCCGCCCATCCGCGGTCGGTCAGCGTGACGAGTTTGGCGCGGCCGTCGGCGGGATCGGTGCTGCGGGTCAGGTAACCATGCCGATCCAGTGCCGCGACCGCCTGGGCCACCGCCTGACGGCTGATCCCGAGGCGCCCGGCGATGTCACTGGCGTGCACGGGACCGCCGACGAGTGCGGTCAAGGCCAGCGCCTGCCCCGGACGGAGGTTGTCGAGTCCGGCGTCGGCGAACGCCCGCGTCAGCCGCGGACCGGCGGATGCGGACAGGATCTGTACGAGCGCCGGAACCGTGGGCGTCACACCGGCGGCGGGTGGGGGCATGGCCTGAGTGTGCCAAACGTCGGGAGTGTCGCCGAGGACCGAACCGCATTTTGTCAATAAGCTTGTCAATTGTGTCGATGTCGGCCACACTCGTACGCATGAGCGCGCACACACGGGCGGCATCGGCAACCGCGGGGATCGTCGCGTCGCTGGTCGTGGTGGTGGTGATCGTCGCCGGGTGTGCGGTCCGTCCCGGAGACGCCTCCGGCGCGCCGTCGAACGAGATCCCCATCGGCGACTCTGCGCAGTCGCTGAGCGTGGGTGGCATGGCCCGCGACTACCGCATCCACCGGCCGGGCACCACCGAGCAGGCGATGCCGTTGGTGATCATGTTGCACGGCGGCTACGGAAGCGCGGCACAGGCACAACGCAGCTACGGCTGGGATGCCCAGGCCGACCGCGATGGGTTCATCGTCGCCTACCCGGACGGCGTCGCCCGATCGTGGAATGCCGGAAGCTGCTGCGGGCCGGCACAATCCCGCAACGTCGACGACGTCGCCTTCATCGGTGCCGTGGTATCGGATATCACGCGACGCGGCCCGATCGATCCGCGCCGGATCTACGTCACCGGAATGTCCAACGGTGCGATGATGGCGCTCCGGTTGGCCTGTCAGACAACGCTCTTCGCGGCGGTGGCCCCGGTGGCCGGAACCCTGCTGACCGGATGTGGCTCGGCCGCACCGACATCGGTGCTCCAGATCCATGGCACCGCCGACGGTCGGGTCCCGTACGCCGGTGGGCCGGGTGAGGCGTTCAACCTCGGCGGGACCGCGAGGGTCGACGGTCCGCCGGTACCCGAGGTCAGCGCGACATGGCGCCGCATCGACGGATGTGCCGCGCCGACGCCGGTGGTCGTCGGACCGGTGACCCGCGAGACCGCCGTCTGTCCGTCGGGGCGGGCCGTCGAACTGATCGGCGTGGCCGGAGCCGGTCATCAATGGCCGGGTGCGCCGGGCGCTCCGGTACTCGAACGCGCCCTGGGGACCGACCCGCCGTCCGACGCCCTCGACGCCACCGCCACCGTCTGGCGGTTCTTCGCGGCGCACCCGGCGCCGGTGTGAGTAAATGCGTTGCCGCGTCGGCAGACCCGGCGTAGGTTCGTCGGTACACAAGGAAGGAGGTGGTCCGACGTTGAGTGATTTACGGACATGTGAGGTGACCATCCGCTAGCGCGGAGTCCCATCTGATATCCGCTGATGTGATCGTCAGATCACGTACTCGCACTGGCGAATACCAGGTGGTCACCCGGCCCCCGCACCCGAGCAGGTCCTGCTCGAGGTACCCGACGACTCGGGTGGTGCGGGGGCCGTTTCATGTTCGGGGGAAGTGGATCCGACATTTCGGGTAGTCGGCTACTCATGTGCACGCCGACCGGGGCGCGGTGCACTGAATGCACACAGTTCTTCGCTCTACACAGGAGGCCGGTCATGACCACGATGCTGACGGAGCCGCCTCGACGCACCACCACGTCGCGGTTCCTCACCCCCGACGACGGTGAATGGACCGACGACGGCGCCGGCACCTGGCTCACCGGCCACGCCGGCGGACTGAGCTACTCGGTGGCCAAACCCGGGAACCGCGACTCACACCTCACCGTGCACAACCGCGGCTGCCGCAATCTCGCGGTGCTGTCGACCCCGGGATTCGCCGGCACCACCGGCACCCGATTCACTCTGCTGCCCAGCGGTTCCTCGGCCGCGTTGCCGGACGTCGAATTCCACATCCTGCAGGGTGAGCGTCGCGACGGACGCCCGGTGCTGGTCGGGCAGATCATCGACGACGACGATCCGTGCGTCCTGCTGCACTCGCCGCGTCCCGGTGATGTGGACTGGTCGGTGATCCACGGGGTCGACGAGTTCTGGACGCCCCGCACTTCGCCGTCGGCCGTGGACGGGACCGCGACGGGGGACTGGGATGTCGGCGAGCCGACCCACGTCGCCGATGCCGGCGTCGAGTGCACGCACACCGGCGGGCTCGCTGTGGTGCACAATCGTGGCGACCGGCGCATTGCGGTGCTGATGACCGGACTCGGCGGGGCCTACGACCTGGTGGTCGCCCATCCGGGGGAATCGATCCCACTGCCGCCGGGCCCGGGCATCCACTACGTGCAGGCGGCGCGGCGGCACGGACGACCCGTCGTCGTCGATGTGATCCACCTGGTGGCCGGGCGCTGATCTCGACGGGCGAGTCGCCAAACATCTTTGGGATGTGCACCGTCATCCCTCAGGTGCGGGCCCGGCCCCCGAAGGCGACCACGCCGATCGCCAGCATCACGATCACGACGCCGATCACCATGTTCAGGATCGCCGACGGTCCGGGGGAGAAGCTGTAGTTGGCGTCGATGACGGTTGCCGAACTGTCGTCGAAGGTCCCCACCACCACCGATGGGTTGACCACGGCGAGGGTGGCCACCGCGGTGGCGATCACCCCGAACAGGATGGTGACCGCCGCGAAGGGGCGTCGTCCGACGTTGCACATGATCAGAATCGACGACAGCGCCGTCGGGAACAGGATCAGCAGCGGCAACAGGACTCCCGGAAAGATGACCGCGTGGGAGCCGTCGGTGAGCGGGAGGCCCTCAACCTGCGATGTCCAGTGAGCCCACCCGTTGAACGTCGACCCCTCGGATTCACCGTTGCGGGTCACCGTGGCGAAGGTCAGGAAGCCGAACACCGCGATCATGAGGTAGACGACGATCGATGCTCCGGCCAACGAACGGGTCAGTGCCACATGCCGTAGCGGTGGCTTGGTGGCGGGCGGTCCGTACGGTGGTTGGCCCGGATAGAGACCGGGGGCGCCGTAGGCGGGGTAGGGATGGGGAGGATTCGCCGGGTACTGCCCGGCCTGCGGCCACGGCGGCGCGTACGGATTGGCGTGGTGACTCCCCGATTCAGTCATCGGTGAACCTTACCCGGCCGGTGCGCCCCGGCCGGCGGTGTGTGTCGTTCGGCCGAATGACCGACGCCCACGCTGCGGGAGGGAGTCACACCACCGACGCGGCGACGGCCGTGATGATCAGCGCAACCATCCCGCGCGCCTGGGCGGCGATCATCAGCGGCTGAGTCGCCGCGCCGGTGACCACCGACTCGGTGACCACCGGCGCGTCGTACGGCAGGGGTGGCCGGGTACCCCGCCGCAGGACGGCGACTGCGCAACCCACGAAGCAGATCACCGCCGAGGCCGGCGTCAGTGACCAGGCGACGGCGGCCGCGGCGGCGGCGATGAGTATCACTGATCCGGGAACAGCCATGTGCGCCCGTGTGATTCGACGGTCATCGAGCCCCAGGGCGCGCCGGATCGCGACACTCTCAGAGGCGTTGCGCAGGCCTGTTGCCACCGCGTTGCCCGCGCAGGAGATGAGCACCGTGATGACGGCAGTCGCGGCGTGCGCGATGCTCACCACCTGGGGCGCAACGAGAAGCACCGCGATGCAGATGAGCGCGCGCAGCACGCCGTCTAGGTGTCGTCGCAGTCGTCGAAAGTCGATCTGCGCCAGGGCAACATAGGGGTTTCGGTGCAGGCGCCGGGTCGGCGCCGACGTCGCCCCCCGTTTCCACCGCACGATCCGGGCATCGGTGATCCAGCTGAAGTCCATCAGGCTCGCGGCCAGTCCGAGCGCACCGGCGTAGCCGTCGGCAGGTGCGATCGTGCTCCGGTGCAACCGATTCGGCGACCACTGCCAGGTCGGGGGAGGTGCGCAACCGTGGCGCCGGTCGGCGACGACCTGGGTGCCGTACGCGCAGATGGCCGCGACGAGCCCGAGTCCGGCCGCGACGCCGACCACGGTGACCAGGGAATCGGGTGCGAGCAGCCCGAGTAGCGCTCCCGCCGCGGTACATCCGGCGACGACGGTGATGACGATGCCGCCCAACCGGCCGGCCAGTTCGGGCCCGCGGGGCCCCGGCCCCGACAATTGCCAGCGCATCATCGCACCCTCGACCCGGACCGGTCCCCACACCACCGTCCAGCGGTAGGCACCCACCGCGATCGCCGCAACGATGACGCACCCGATGATGGTCGGGTGGGTCGCTGCGACGCCGGTCAGGGTCGCGACGTGGGACACTCGTGCCGGGGTCAGGAGCCAGCTCGCGAAACCGTCGAGAACGGCCACACAGAAGATGAGCTCGAACCAGGAGAAGTCATACCGGCGCATCCACCCCAGGCGTAGGTCGGGAATCCTCATCGGCCGAGGTCCACCACGTCGTCGGCGCACCGCCGCACCAGGGTTGGGCTGTGGGTGGCCACCAGAACGGCCTTCCCGTCGTTCTTCGCCTCGATGATCCGCTCGGCCACCCACTCCTGTCCGGCGAAGTCGAGTGCACGTTCCGGTTCGTCGAGGACGAGCAGCGACGCCGGTCGTAACAGCGCCGCGGCCAGCGCGAAGCGTTGCTGCTGACCCGAGGAGAGCGTGTGTGGAAAGCGATCGGCGAGGTCGGCGAGTCCGGCGTCGGCGAGAGCGTTCTCGACGTCGGCATCCTCGGTGCGATGTGCGCGGGCCAGCAGTTCGAGGTGTTCGGTGAGGGTGACGTCGAAGAACGCCGCCTGTTCGCCGGTGTCGGCGGACACGAGTTCCCGAAAGCGGGGCGACCGTTCGTCGGGGCGCATCCCGGCGATGTCGATGGTGCCGGCGTCGAGCCGGTCGTCGTCGATGACGCAACGCAGCAGCGTGGATTTGCCGCTCCCGTTGGGGCCGATGATCGCCGCGCAGCGGCCGGCGGGTACGTCGAGATCGAGGTCGGTGAACAGGGTTTGCGCGCCGTGTGAACGGCGCGCTCCGCGAATGGAGAGCATGGGGAGATCCTTCAGATGGTGTCGGCGGTGGCGGGGGATCAGGCCGCGAACGTCGGTGCGCGTGGATCACCCACGCGCAGAACAAGAATCAGCTCTCGAGGGAAGGTGGTGCCCCGACGTCGTCGGGGTTGATTGGCGTCGAGCGGTGCCGGTATCCGTTGCAACCGCACCCGCAGGGCGGCGAGGACGGCGGCCATCAGCCGCCGGGTCTGCGGCGACAGGGCGCCACCGGCGAGGACGACCGCTGCCACGACCGATGCGAACAGGGTCGGTGAGGTCTCGCCGAATACGAGATCGACGAGCACCGGCAGCCACATCAATGCCAGATAGACGGGCAGGGATCGCGGTGCGCCGGTGTGGTCGCGGACCATCGTCGGGCGGCTATCCGACGTGACGTCGCAACTTGGCGGACAGGCGCGGCACGAAGTCGCCGTCGGCGTCGACGCGCTCCTCGACGTAGGCGAGGTCACCGTCGGGGACGAGACCGTAGAGTCGTCGTGCGCCGCCGGCATGCGGGCCGGTCGCCGACTTGATGACGACGTCGGTGGTCAGATTCCACGACGTCTGATTGAGCGGTTGTCCGTAGAAGACCTCGACCCAGCCCTCGGCGTGGGCCAGGAGGAGTTCGATGGTGTCGTCGTCGCCGATCCGCCAGTAGCCGGTCTCCCGCAGGTCGGGGCGCACGAAGTTGGCGTCCTCGTCGATGACCCACGAGCGTGATTCCCAGTTGAGGAAGTTCTGCCCGTCGTGACTGACGACGATCTGTTGTGAGAAGTGGTACTCGTCGCCGGTGTGCGGATTGCGGGCCTCGCCCTCCCCACGCCAGACGCCGACCAGCGGCAGCAGTCCGAGCAGACCCGGATGCAGATCGGGGCCTGCGCGGAGGTTGGAGGTGTCGATCGGCAGGGGCAGATCGTCCCAGGTGGGGACGTTGCGTTCGCGGCTGCCGGATTCGACGGCCCGCGCCTCGGCCTGACTGATCGCCTCGTCACCCGACCGGCGAGGCGCGTCGGCGCCGGTGCCGTCGGGCTGGGATCCCTCGGGAGGGAGAGTCACGACTCGTCGTTGACCAGGCGGTAGATGACGTACAGCGCGAACCAGACGATCAGCAGCGAGGCCAGACCCAGGAGGATTTCGAAGAAGAGGACCACGCGTCGGAGTCTACCTCCCGGTGTGTTGCGCACCGTCCTCGGACCGACCGAGTGCAACGTGGATCACTCGCGGGTTTGCGCGCGGTCGGTGGCGTCGGGTGTGTGCGAAAAGTGGGGGAGGAATCTTCTTCCCCCGGGTGCGCGATCTTCCCCCAGAAAGTTATGCCGGAAACAGCAGGAAGTGGGGGAAGAAATTTCTTCCCCCACTTTCAGTCGGTCCGATGCCGTCGCCGTCAATCCGTCAGCTGCCGAATAGCCCACCGATGCCGGGAACGCCCGTTGTCAACGTGCAGCCGGGGCCGTACGCCATCCGGTAGACCGCGCACTTGGCGTTGCGGTCGTCGAGGCGGATGACGGTGCCGTGCCGGGTGCGGCCCGGGCCGCCGGCGGTGGTGATGGGCGTCGGATTCGACCACGGGCCGCTCGGCGACGGCGCCGTCGAGTAGTAGATCGCGCGGCCACCGTAGATCTTGTCGGTGTAGAGGTAGTAGGTGCCGCCGAGGCGAGTCATGCTCGGCCCCTCCTGCACATTCGCCGCGCACGCCACGTCGCGATGCCACGGCCCGGTGAACGAGCCCGAGCGCCACACCTCGTTGCAGGTGCCGTCGCGTTTGATCGTCAGGTACTTGGTGCCACCGCGCTCGAAGAACGAGCCGTCGATCCGGTCCTTGGCGCCAGGGTTGAGGGCGATGCGGGTCGCGGGACCGGCATTGAAGACGATGTTCTTCCCGAGCGGGACACCGCGGCCACGGCCGGCGGCGTTGACGTCGAGCTGGTTGACGCGCACCACATACGGCGTCATACGGTCGGCGCCGACCTGGCCACGGAAGTGTCCGAAGTATCCGGCGGTGAACACGATGTAGATGCTGCCGTCGGCGGCGCGGTACCAATCCGGTGCGACGATGTCGCGACCGCCCGGCGCCGGATTCAGCGGGATGCCGGCATAGAGACCGTTGTTGAACTGTCGCCCTTCGGGTCTCGACCAGTTCTTACCGTCCCGCGACACCCCGATCATCGGCCAGAATCGGCCGTCCTTACGCGGCCAGTTCGACAGCATCCAGAAGTAGCCGTTGTGATAGATGATCGACGGGTCGCTCATCGGGTTCTGGCCGCGACGGTACGGCGTCGACAGGTACGTGAACTTCTTGCCATCGGTGGAGTAGTACATGGTGTCGGTCAGGTCGGCGTCGCTGGAGAAGAAGGTGCCGACGAGGACGTCGCGGCTCGCGAACTGCGCGAAGGTCGGTGGTGCGGCGTGCGCGGGCGGCGCGATCTGTGTTGCGGCCGCGGCGAATACCAGGGCCAGGACGGCGACGACTCGACGCAGGGCGCGGCCCCCGGTTCTGCCGATGGTCCGGGTTGATGTCGAATCGCGATGTGTGCGAACAGAATTCGGCCAGAGTTGTACCATCGAACCGATTACCTTCCAGTGCCGGCGAACGGCCGGATTCTTCACGTATGGAAGGTGAAGCTAACACGGGCGCAGGGGAATTGGCGGCCGCGGACGTGGGGGCGGACGCAAGAATCGTCCGAACGGACCAACGGGTGCCGCACGAATGGGGGACAACAGAAGTGGGGGAGGAATCTTCTTCCCCCGGGTACGCGATCTTCCCCCAGAAAGTTCTGCCGGAAACAGCAGAAAGTGGGGGAAGAAAACTCTTCCCCCACTTTCAGCCGGGTGGCGGGGCGGGCGACGACGCCCCCGGAAACGACGAAGGCCCGGCCACCACCAGGGTGACCGGGCCTCGCTTGTCTTGCGGGACAGCCTTACTTGGCGACGGTGATGTCGTGGCTGTGCACGCCCGGGCCCTCCGGGCTCACGGTGACGTCACCGTTGCCGACCGAGCTGAGCGCACGCAGCGTCCAGGTGCCGGGGGCGGCGAAGAAACGGAAATCGCCGGTGGGGCTTGCGACGACCTCGGCGGTGAACTCACCGGTCGAATCCAGCAACCGCACGAAGGCGCCGGCCACCGGGCTACCGGAGCCGTCGGTGACCTGTCCGGTCAGGACGGTCTCCTTCTCGACGTCGACGCCCGCGGGCAGCTTCTGTCCCTGCTTGGGTGCAGCACACATACTTACTTTCCTTCTCCCAGTTCAACCGGAACGCCGACCAGCGAACCGTATTCGGTCCAGCTGCCGTCGTAGTTCTTCACATTCTTGTGGCCCAGCAGCTCCTGCAGCACGAACCAGGTGTGGCTGGAACGCTCGCCGATGCGGCAGTAGGCGATGGTCTCCTTCTCGCCGTCGAGGCCGGCCTCGGCGTAGAGCGCGGCGAGGTCCTCGTCGGAGCGGAAGGTGCCGTCCTCGTTGGCGGCCTTGCTCCACGGCACATTGATGGCGCCGGGGATGTGGCCGGGACGCTGGCTCTGCTCCTGCGGGAGGTGGGCCGGCGCCAGGATCTTGCCGGAGAACTCGTCCGGGCTGCGGACGTCGACCAGGTTCTTCACGTCGATGGCCTCGACGACCTCGTCACGGAAGGCGCGGATGGTGTTGTCCGGGTCGGCGGCCTTGTACTCGGTGACCGGACGGCTCACGGCGTCGGTCGACAGCGGACGGCCGTCGAGTTCCCACTTCTTGCGGCCACCGTCGAGCAGCTTCACGTCCTGGTGGCCGTAGAGCTTGAAGTACCAGTAGGCGTAGGCGGCGAACCAGTTGTTGTTGCCGCCGTAGAGCACGACGGTGTCGTCGTTGGCGATACCGCGCTCGGAGAGCAGCTTGGAGAACTGCTCGCGGTCGACGAAGTCACGACGGACCGGATCCTGCAGATCGGTCTTCCAGTCGATCTTCACGGCGCCCTCGATGTGGCCGCCGTCGTAGGCGCTGGTGTCCTCGTCGACCTCAACGAAGACGACCTTGTCGGTGTGCAGGTTCTGCTCAGCCCAATCGGCGCTGACCAGGACGTCGGAACGTGCCATGGATTTTCCTCCCGGATACATGGGTGTGGGATAGGGGAAATGAAGATGAAGGCGTCGGCGTCGGATTGCCGAAGACTTCGGCGGACGATGACGGTCACAACGCTCGATGCGCGTTGGTCGCCCAGAACTCACAGAATGTGCGCCGTGCCGACCGTCATCGATAGGTGAGCGTGCCGGCGCGATGCGCCACGATCACCGTGTACAGCGACAGCAACAGTCGGCGACGCGACAGAAGTCGATCGCCCGGCGGCGGGTGAGCAAGAACTCACGGCGCTGTTGCATGCCCACGAGGGTACAACAGCGCCCGGGCCGCACCGCAATCGCGTCGGTGGTCTGCGGTCGCGGTGATCAGAACCGGTCGGGCCGCAGGTCACGGGGACCGGACTCGGCGGTGAGCATGATGTCGCTGCCGGCGCTGTGCGCGCCGGTGGCGGGCAGATCCCACGGCATCGGCAGCGGCGGCAGGGTCCGGGTGAATCTGTCGAGCACGGCGCGACGCATCTGTTGCGCCCCATCGCCGGACAGTTCCGCGGACACCACGTGTTCCTCGGGTCCGGTGTAGAAGCCGGTGGCCTGCAGGTGGAGTCGGCCGTCGACGACCGACAGGTCGACGGTGACGCTGACCCTGGTGTGCGCGCCGGGGTACTCCGACGCCGACGGGGCCCGTGTCGGGTCGGGCACACCGCCGGGTTCGGGTGCCGACGACGGCGGCAGCGCGACGGTGCCGGTGAGCACGACGCCCGTGCTGCGTTCCAGATTCCCGAACTGCGGACCGCCCCCACCGACGCGGTCGGGTGTCGCGGGGGTGTTAACGCTCAGGTCGAGGATGCCCAGCATCCGGCCCAGGTTCACCGAGTTCAGCAGCGAATACGCGGTCACCGACGACGTCCGCATCACCTCGGTCGGGGCGATGTCGAAGCCGTCGTCGACGGTGACCGGGCCGAGGGTGGCGCCGAGTTCGGCGAAACAGTCCGGTGCCTGCGGATACGTGCACCCGGACACGGGTACTCCGCGTGCGGTGATGACGACGCCGGTGAACTCGCCGTCGGTGGCGTGGCGTAGGAACGGGAACCCGCCGAGGGTGACCTCGGGGCGGTACTCGATGCCCGGTGCGGTGGCCAGTGACGCCGACAAACGCTGCTCGGCGCGGCTCGCCGCCACGGTGTCGGTGACGAAAGCGCCCGCGACGATCACCGCCAGCACGATGACGGCGACGATCACTGTGCGTCGGAGCCGATGAGCCGACATCTCGGCGGACGAATCGTCCGAGTTCACGGCGTCCGCGTCGGCCTTGTTAACAGCAGAGCGCGACATTGCGGTTATTCTGTCACCTGTCGCGCACATGTTGGTAAGGCGGAGTAAACATGCCGAGCCGCCGGCGCGACCGATCGTTCGCCTCAGTGTCGAGGTGGCCGAACGGGGGAGAATGCCCCCGGGGTCACTCGCCGCGGGGACGAGAGGTGCTTCGGGCGCGACTGAGGAAGATCGGAGTATTGCGTGGATCTCCTACTGTTGACCGCCGATCCCAATCCGGAGTCGGTTCTGCCGTCGTTGGCGCTGCTCGCGCACACGGTACGGGTTGCTCCGACAGAGGTGTCGTCGTTGATGGAGGCGAGCAACGCCGACGTTGCCATCGTGGATGCCAGGACGGATCTGGCCGCCGCCCGCGGCCTGTGCCGGCTGCTGGGCAGCACCGGCTCGGCGGTCCCGGTGGCCGCCGTGCTGACCGAAGGTGGCCTGGTGGCGGTGAACGCCGACTGGGGGCTCGACGAGTTCCTGCTGCCGGCAACCGGACCGGCCGAACTCGACGCCCGGCTGCGGTTGCTGGTGATGCGCACCCGCGGAGTGACCGCCGAAGAGGCGTCGGGCAAGGTGACGCTGGGTGAGCTGGTCATCGACGAGGGCACCTACACTGCGCGGCTGCGTGGTCGGCCACTCGATCTGACCTACAAGGAATTCGAACTCCTGAAGTACCTCGCGCAGAACGCGGGCCGGGTCTTCACCCGGGCGCAACTGCTGCAGGAGGTGTGGGGCTATGACTTCTTCGGCGGCACCCGCACCGTCGACGTCCACGTGCGGCGGCTTCGGGCCAAACTCGGCAGCGACCACGAATCACTCATCGGCACCGTCCGCAACGTCGGCTACAAGGCGGTGCGGCCCAGCCGCGGACGCGCCGGCGGCCCGGACACCACGGTCGACGACCTCGACGAGGACCTCGGTCCGGACCTGCCCGAGGACGTACCCGTCGACCACGAACCCGCAGACGAGGAAATCAGTGCCAGTGGAGGCTGACCACCAGTGACATCACCGTTCGGCGATACGACGATTCCGGATGAGCCGACCGTCAGCGATGCGGTGTCCCCGCAGGTCGCGGCGTACGCGCGTCGTCTGGTGGCCGACGCAACGGAGGCCGACGGGGTGGCGCCGCTGTCCGAACAGGCGGTGCACGCGATCGACGGCACCCCCGGCGTGCGCCACGTCGTGTCGGTGGGCGGGTACGCGAACATCACCCCCGGACGCGACGACGAGCCCGCGATGATCGAGGCGGTGATCGATCCGGAGCTCCGGCGTCAGGGACACGGTAGGGCGCTTCTCGAGGTGGCGTTCGCCGCGGCACGCGCACTCGATGCCGACGGAGCACCCCGGGCGTGGGCCCACGGCGATCTGCCCGGCGCGCAGGCGCTCGCCGCGGCCATGGGTCTGACCCGACGCCGCGAACTGCTGCAACTGTTGCGTACCGGCGGTCGGAGGGGACTTGATCCGCTCGTCGTGCCCGCTGATACCGAGCTGCGCACCTACGCCGGGCCGGCCGACGACCCGGAGATCCTGCGGGTCAACAACGCCGCCTTCGCCTGGCATCCGGAGCAGGGCGGCTGGGCGCCCGAACAGATCACCGAGCGGGTGCAGGCCGACTGGTTCGACCCGGCGGGCCTGTTCCTGGCGTTCGACACCGCCGCTCCCGACACTCTCCTGGGATTTCACTGGACCAAGACGCAGAGCCCGACGCTCGGCGAGGTGTACATCGTCGGTGTCGATCCGGCCGCGCAGGGTCGTGGGCTGGGTCGGTTGCTGACCCTGGCCGGGCTTCACTACTTCGCCGACCGGCGCATCGACGACGTGATGCTCTACGTCGAGGGCGACAACACCGCGGCCCTGCGCACCTATGAGCGGCTGGGATTTGCGCGGCACGCCATCGACGTCGCCTATGGCTGAACCGGTCGCGGGCGTCGACGGTGCGCCGTCGGATCGGGCGACACCGGGACCGCGGGTCCGGAGGTTGGTGCGAGCTGCCGCCACCGTTGTGGGGACGTCGGCGGTATTCGCCTGCGCTGCAGGAGTGTTCGCGCATTACTCCGGACTTGTCAGTTCGACGGCGAGCCGCGTCGCCGCCTTCATCCCGGTGTTGGTGGTCGCCGGCATCGTCGGATTCGTCGTGCTGCTGCTCGCGCGGCGGTGGATCGTCGCCGGTGTTGCGGCTGTCGTGGTGGCGGCCGGCGTGGTGACGCAGGCGCCGCTCTATGTGGGAGCGTCCTCGGCGTCAGACTCCGATCTCGTTGTCATGCAGGCGAATATCTACCTCGGTCAGGCCGACATCGTGTCGCTGGCCTCGACGGTACGGGCCGAGGACGTCGACCTCCTGACCATCGTCGAACTCACCGAGGGTGCGTTGACCGGCGGCCATATTCGGTGCGTACTCCAAGCAGGGATCGACATCTGGATTCTGTCCGGCTGGCCGCTGGCCGCCGAAGCCGAGATCGCCGCCGACCTCCTGCTCCCGCTGCTGAGGAACCCGGCGACCACCGCGGTTGCCTGAGCGTTCCCCTCCTGCCCATCCCCGCACAACCCGACAATCCGCTCGTCGACGGGCGCGTGGCTCGACGGCTGCCCGCTACCCGTCTCGCCGGGCGGTGGCGGCGACGGTCATCTACCCGGATCCAGGTGTCGGGGATGTCCAATTCATCTTCCGTTCACCTTCGGTGCGCGGGCCGTCCATCGGCGGACCCTAGGGTTGTCCCGACCGGGCGCCCCGCGGGGGGTTGTCGTGTTCTGATGCTGGAGGAACCTGAAAGTGAAATTGAGTCGTACGGGTGCAGTCGTCGCCGCGATGGCGGCCAGCTCCGCCCTCGTCCTCGGTGCGTGTAGCAGCAATGCCGACAAGGACAGCACGAGCGCCGCGCCGGCCTCGGCGGTGTCGGATATTCAGTGCCAGGGCAAGCAGTCGCTGAAGGCCAGCGGCTCCACCGCCCAGGCCAACGCCATGAAGATCTTCCAGACCTCCTTCGCCAAGACCTGCCCGGGGTCCGAACTCGCCTACGGCGGCGGTGGCTCCGGCCAGGGCGTGTCCGACTTCAACCAGGGCCTCACCGACTTCGGTGGCTCCGACTCCCCGCTCAAGGGTGACGAGATCTCGGCCGCGGCCCAGCGCTGCAGCTCCGAGGCCTGGCAGCTGCCGCTCGTGTTCGGCCCGATCGCGGTCGCCTACAACGTCGAGGGCGTCGACAACCTGGCGCTCTCGGGTGCGACCCTGTCGAAGATCTTCAGCGGTGAGGCCAAGACCTGGAACGATCCGGCGATCGCCGCCGACAACCCCGGCGTCACGCTCCCGTCGACCCCGATCAACGTGATCTACCGCGCCGACTCCTCGGGCACCACCGACAACTTCCAGAAGTACCTGACCGCGGCCGGCGGCTGGACCAAGGGCACCGGCAAGACCTTCAACGGCGGTGTCGGTGAGGGCAAGCAGGGCAACCCGGGCGTGGGTTCGGCCGTCAAGCCGACCCCCGGTTCTATCGCTTACGTGGAATGGGCCTACGCACAGTCGAATCAGCTGTCGATGGCCAAGATCATCACCGACCAGGATCCCACCGGTGTGGCCCTGACCGCCGAGACCGGTGGCAAGACCATCGAGTCGGCGACCCTGGCCAACGGTCCGGACAACCACAACATGGTGATCGACACCTCGTCCTTCTACAAGCCCACTCAGGCCGGTGCCTACCCGATCGTTCTGGCAACATATTCGATTGTGTGCTCCAAGTACTCTGACACTTCCGTCGGTCAGGGTGTGAAGACCTTCCTCTCGGTGGCCGCCGCGCCGCAGAACCAGGGACAGGAACTCGTCAACGCCGGCTACATCCCGCTGCCGACCGAGTTCCAGCAGAAGCTGCAGGCATCGATCAACGCGATCCAGTAGCAGTACCGACCACCACGATGCGAGATAAGAGTTATGTCTGTGGATGACACCACCGGACTGGGCCGGACTTCGGCGGGCAACCCGTCGGAGTCCGGCCCCACGCCGGACGAGCCCAACCAGTTGCCGCCCGAGCAAGAGCAGGAACTGCAGGAACAGCTCCACCCCGGCCTGAAAAGCCACCGGGGCGCGGTCGGCGACCGCGTCTTCTCCTACCTCGCTCGTGGGACCGGTTTCTTCGTGATCGTGCTGATCGCGGGGATCGGTATCACGCTCGTCGTCGACGCGATCCCGTCGATCGCGGCGAACACCACGACCTTCCTGTTCTCCTCGGAATGGAATGTCGCCCAGAGCAACTTCGACGAGGGCACCGTCAGATTCGGTGTGTGGGAACTGTTCCGCGCCACCGTGCTGACGTCGTTCTTCGCGCTCGTCATCGCCACCCCGATCGCGATCGGCATCGCGGTCTTCCTCGTCGAGTACGCGCCCCGCCGGATCTCCCGTCCGCTCGGTGCGGTCATCGACCTGCTGGCCGCGGTGCCCTCGATCATCTTCGGTCTCTGGGGTATCTACATCCTGGCGCCGTTCATCGCACCGTTCGCCGAATGGCTGAACAGCAGTCTCGGCTGGTTCTTCCTGTTCGGGACCGGTAGCACGTCGATCGCCGGTGGCGGCACCATCTTCACCGCCGGCATCGTGCTGGCGATCATGATGCTGCCGATCATCACCTCCATCACCCGAGAGGTGTTGCGGCAGACGCCGAGTGGCCAGAAGGAAGCGGCCATGGCGCTCGGCGCCACCAAGTGGGAGGTCATCCGGATGACCTCGTTCCCGTACGGCCGATCCGGCATGATCGCCGCCGCGATGCTGGCCCTCGGGCGTGCGCTCGGCGAGACGATCGCGGTGATGATCATCTTGAGCGCGGCCGTCGGACGCCTCAAGTGGTCGCTGTTCGAGGGTGGCGACACCTTCGCCTCGAAGATCGCCCGCGACGTCGGCGAATTCGTCGGCAGTCGCGACACTCAGAGCGCCTACATCGCCGCCGGCCTGGTGCTCTTCGTTCTCACGTTCGTGGTCAACGCGGTCGCCCGTGCGGTCGCCGGCGGAAAGGTGAACGGATGACCATCACAGCCGACGAAGCGGCCTCCGGTGGCGGTCCCGTCAAACAGGCCCCCAGCGCATTCCGCGAGGTCTCGCTGAGCCGCAAGGCCAAGAACAATGCGGCCAAGATCGCCTTCATCGCCTGCTTCGTGCTCGGGGTGATCCCGCTGGTGTGGTTGCTGTGGACCGTCATCTCGCAGGGCGCACAGGCGATCACCGATCCCAACTGGTGGTTCGGCGACGCCTACGGCATCGACACCACCACCCAGTACGGCGCCGGTGTGGCACCGGCGATCGTGGGGTCGATCATCCAGGCATTGATCGCGGCCATCATCTCGGTGCCCATCGCCGTCCTCACGGCCATCATGCTGGTCGAGTACCCGACGTCGAAGCTCGTCAAGCCGGTCAGTTTCATGGTCGACATCCTCGCCGGAGTGCCGTCGATCGTCGCGACGCTGTTCATCTTCACGGTGTTCGTCATCGGACTGTCGATGGGGCAGAGCGCCTTCATGGTGAGCCTGGCACTGATCCTGCTGATGATCCCGATCGTGGTGCGCTCCACCGAGGAGATGCTCAAACTCGTCCCCGACGAATTGCGCGAGGCGTCTTACGCCCTGGGTATTCCTAAGTGGAAAACCATTGTGCGCGTGGTTATTCCGACGGCGCTGTCGGGAATGCTCTCGGGTATCTTCCTCGCGATCGCCCGCATCATGGGTGAGACCGCCCCGGTGCTCATCCTCGCCGGACCGGCCAGTTCGCTGGTGAAGACCAATCCCTTTGAGGGCGGCATGAATTCGCTGCCGCTGTTCATCAAGGACATGTGGTCGGCGGGCCAGCCGGCGTCGTCGTTCTACTACTGGGGCGCGGCACTGACGCTGATCATCATCATCGCCGTTCTCAACGTCATCGCCGCGTTGCTGGCGAAGTACCTGGCGCCCAAGACCAAATAGGCCACGCGGGTTGCGTCGACTCCCGGCGCACACCTCACCGGTCGCATCCACCAGTTCATCCAGACTTCCCAAAGGTAGTGCCATGGCCAAGCGCCTCGACATCAAAGATCTGAACATCTACTACGGCAAGTTCCATGCCGTGAAGGACGTGACGCTGTCGGTGCCGCCGCGCAGCATCACCGCGTTCATCGGACCGTCCGGCTGCGGCAAGTCCACCGTGCTGCGCACCCTCAACCGCATGCACGAGGAGATCCCCGGCGCCTACGCGGTCGGCAGTGTGCTGCTCGACGGCGAGGACATCTACGCCAAGGAGGTCAATCCGACCGCGGTGCGCACCACCATCGGTATGGTGTTCCAGCGCCCGAACCCGTTCCCCACGATGTCGATTCGCGACAACGTGGTGGCGGGTTTGAAACTGCAGGGCATCCGCAACAAGTCCGAACTGAAAGAGGTGTGCGAACGCAGCCTCAAGGGCGCCAACCTGTGGGATGAGGTCAAGGATCGTCTCGACAAGCCCGGTGGCGGCCTGTCCGGTGGCCAGCAGCAGCGTCTGTGCATCGCCCGCGCCATCGCGGTGTCGCCGGATGTGTTGCTGATGGACGAGCCGTGCTCGGCGCTCGACCCGATCTCGACGCTGGCCATCGAAGACCTGATGGGTGAACTCAAGAAGGACTACACCATCGTCATCGTCACCCACAACATGCAGCAGGCCGCCCGCGTGAGTGACCAGACCGCGTTCTTCAACCTCGACGGCGTCGGCAAGCCCGGTCAGCTCGTGGAGATCAATGACACCGAGACGATGTTCTCCAACCCCACCAAGCGGGAGACCGAGGACTACATCTCGGGCCGTTTCGGATAGGCGGAGCCGTCCACCTTCGGCGCCCCTCGACACAGAAATCCCCGATCGCCCACGGCGGTCGGGGATTTCTCACATGTTGAGGTAGAGGATCACCAGCAGTGCGAGCAGCGACGCGATCACGCCCCCATAGATGACGAGCTGTCGGGCACCGAGGTGATGGTGTCCGGTGTCATCGTCGTCGGACACGGCGTTGAAGTCCGGTTCGGCGGGGTAGCGCAGGCCCATGGGCAGTTACCCTAATCGCTCGCCGATGTGCGTCGCACATTCTGAGACGATGTACCCCACGCGGCCGTATCAGTGGTCGGGGTCACAGGGGGTGGGGACGACGATCGGCGCCGACGAAACGCGACGTCGACGCCGATCAGCGGTCGGAAAACCGGGGGAGAATCAGACCTCGAGGTCCTCGAGGGTCTTGCCGGTCGCCTGGAAGACCACCCGCCGGCCGATGAGGACGGCGTGGTCGGCGAAGCGCTCGTAGTAACGCCCCAGCAGGGTGATGTCGACGGCGGCGGCGACGCCGTGATTCCATTCGCGATCCATCATCACCGTGAACAGGTGACGGTGCAGATCGTCCATCGCGTCGTCGTCCTCTTCGAGGCGCGCGGCGGCCTGCGGATCCAGGGTTTCCAGCGCCTCACGGGCGTTGTGCGCGAGGATCACCGCGAGCCGACCCATCTCGGCGAAGTACCCGGCGACCTCTTCGGGGAGGGCCTTGGCGGGATGGCGGCGGCGGGCCACCTTGGCGACGTGCAGCGCCAGGGCGCACATGCGGTCGGCGTCGGAGACGATCTGCAGGGCGCTGACGATACCGCGCAGATCCCCCGCGACCGGATTCTGCAGCGCCAGCAACGCGAAGGCCTGCTCCTCCGCCTTCGCGGTGAGCTCACTCATCCGCTCGTCTTCACTGATGACGTCTTCGGCGATCGAGAGATCGGCCTGAAGAAGGGACTGGGTGGCACGTTCCATCGCCGAGCCGGCGAGGTCGCACATCTCACCCAGAATGGCGTTGAGAACGCGCAGTTGTTCCTGGTAGGCGGTACGCATGTATCAAGGCTACTGGGTCCGGGGTGCCCAGTCCCTCTTCTGGGCGGTGAACTCCCAGTGAACGCCTCAGGAGCACGTGGTGTCGCCGGCGTTGGTGATCGCCAGATCGTTGGGCAGGTCGCCGGTGTTGGCGGCCGGCGGCAACGATGACACCGACAGCGTGGTGCCCACCGACGGCGCAGTGCCGACCGTACCGTCGAACTCCGATCCCAGGATCACCTCGACACCGGAGCGGACGGTGCGATCGAGTTGGATCGAGGCGCCCGGGAACATCTCGGCCAGAGTCGCCGCGGAGTCCTGGGAACCGGTGCCGTAGCGGATCACGGTGTCGGTGCGGTTCTCCGACGCGTCGGCCACGCCCTGCACGTTGAAACCCTGCGCGTAGAGCTGATCGGAGACCTCGCTGGCGCTGCCGTCGCGTCCGGTGCCGTTGAGCACCCGGACCTCGACGTTGCCCGGATTCTGGGCGGTGGCCGAGACGTTCGTGGGTGCGGCCGTGGTGGTCGTCGTCGACGTCGATGAACTCGAGCTGGACGTCCGTTCGGCCTGCTCGCCGGGCAGCGGGTCGTCGTTGATGATCGCGTTGAACAGCGCGTCGATCTTCTCGGTGTTGGGCAGTTCGTTGTTGCTGCCGTCGGTCGCGGTGCCGTCGGTGGGTATCGTGATGAACGAGACGCGTCCCGCCTCGATGCCCTGCATCGATTCGGCGAGCTTCAGCAACGACTCGGTATTGACGTTGTCGACGTAGCTGTAGTCAATGAACGTGTTGACGATCGAGTTGAGTTTGCTCGGATTGGTCAGCACGTTGCCCGACAGCGTCGATCGCAGCAGCGACGACATGAACAGCTGCTGGCGTTTGATGCGCCCGTAGTCACCGTTGCCCTCGGTGGACACGGTCCGTGCCCGCACGTAGTTCAGTGCGCGTCGTCCGGTCAGTTTCTGTTTGCCGGGCTTGCGCAGGATCTGACCGAGTTCGTAGTCGTAGAGCGGCTGCGTGGAGCACACCTCGACACCGCCGACAGCGTTGACGACCTTCTCGAAGCCGTAGAAGTCCATCGCGATGAAGTGGTTGATGTTCAGACCGCTCATCTGGGTGATCACACGCACCAGGCATTGCGGCCCGCCGAGGGCGTAGACGCTGTTCAGCTTGACCTCGGTCTGTGCAGGCAGCGGATCGCCGTAGGAGCCCTTGTCGTTGTCCCACTGCTGGCATTCGGGCTGATCGACCTGCAGGTCACGCGGGAACGAGACGGCCACGACGCGGCTGCGGTCGGCCGGGATGTTCACCAGGATAACGGTGTCCGAGCGGGCGCCCTCGGCGTCGGCGGTGGTGCCGGCGCCGACGTCGCCGTTCTGGCCGCTGCGGGTGTCGGTGCCGACGATCAGGTAGTTCTCGTCGCCGTACTGTGCGTTCTTGTCGCGGATGTTCGCGTCGTCGGGGTCGACGGCGATGATGTTGCGCCAGTTACCGTTCCACGACTTGAGATATCCCCACACGAATCCGGTGCCGACCAGCGCCATGATGCAGGCGACCGAGACCAGGATGCGCCCGGTCATGGTGGCGTTGCGGCTCAGTGATTGTTTGCGGGTCCGTGCGGCGAGTCGACGCGGTCGGGACCGGGCGACCGTGGTCAGATCCGGGGTGCGCTCCATCGGGGCAGCGGCGACCGTCTCGGATGCTGCGGTGGCCGGAGCCGGGGCGACCGGTGTGAAGGCGTCGTCGTCGGTGGGGGCTGCGGTCGCGGCGACGGCCTCGGTGGGCGTGTTGTCGGCGGGGGCGTCCTGGGTTCCCGTGGAGGATTCGCCGCCGGCGGTCTCCTCGGGCGCGACGGGGCCGGGGACCGGTTGTCCGCCCTGCGCGCGGGACTCCTCGATGGCCCGGCGCGTCGTCGCGCGATCGGACAGGTCGGGTCCCGGGCCGTCGGCGCCCACCGGTGGGATCTTCTGCGTGACGTCGTCGCCCTCGACGCGCGGTATCGGCGGCAGCGCCGTGGTGGGGGCGTCGGGACGGGGAGGCTGGGGGCGGTGTTGCTCGGGACGGGGCGGGACCGGCGGCTGATTGCTGCGGGCGGGACGGAAGCGTGAGCGGGCGGTCGGGATGGCCTGGGTCGGCGATTCGTCGGCGGGACCGCCCTGGTGGGCGCGATTGGCGTCGGGATGCTCGCCGGCGGCGTTCATCTGTTCCATCAGCTCGCGCACGGTGATGCGGTTGCGGCCGCGGACGAAGCGGTCGGCGGAACGTGGTTCGCGGAGGCGATCGGATTCGGGGGTCTCGCCGGCCGGTGGTGCGGCGAACATCGAACCGAGGTCGTCGCCGGAAACGCCACGGTTCTCGCGACGGCGTCGCCCGCCGGCGGTTTCGCGCCCGGCGGTGGGCTCGTCGTCGCCCGATGCGCCGCCCCTGTTACGCGTCCAACGACTCAACTGACAGATCCTTATCCCCCGCTACTTGGTGAACCACGGCGTCGGGGGTTGACGCCTGCGGCACGTACCTCTGGTGGAACCTGCCGCGGCAGGGCCTTGCGACATCGTACTTGGTCGAGGCTGAGAGGCATCCTCAGCTCACGGCTCGGGTGATGTCCGACGCCCTTCTCCGTCGTTGACGGCGCTCTGTTTGCCGTTGACAGCGCTTCGCTCGATGCCGACAGCGTTCAGATGTCGGGCACATGAGCGCTGTGAACGACGTGGCGAGCGCTGTCAACGCGGGACAGGGCGCTGTCAGTGATGAGGAGAGCGCTGTCAACGCGGACAGGGCGCTGCCCACGTGGCGGAGGAGCGGCGACTCAGCCGCCGGAGTGCATGACTTCGGCGCCCTCGGGGACGACGTCCTCGTACGGGTCGTCGAGCCATCCCTCGGGGAGGGCGACCTTCGCGGGTGATCCCTGCCGGCCGCGTGGGCCGTGGCCGTCCTCGGGGAAGGGGGCATCGGCCGGCAGTGACGTGACGAGTTCACGTAGCTCGGCGAGCGTGGTCACCAGGGAAAGGCGTTGCCGCAGATCCGAACCCGCGGGAAAGCCACGTAGGTACCAGGCCACGTGCTTGCGGATCTCGCGCATCCCCTTGTCCTCACCGTGATGATCGGCGAGGAGTTGACCGTGGCGGACGATGATCGCGGCGACGTCGCCGAGTGTCGGTTGTGCCGGTGCCGCCAGACCGTTGAGCTCGGCGGCGAGTTCGGCGAACAGCCACGGCCGGCCCAGGCAGCCGCGTCCGATGACCACGCCGTCGCAGCCGGTCTGGTTCATCATCGCCACCGCGTCGGCCGGTTCGAAGATGTCGCCGTTGCCGAGGACGGGAACCTCGGTCACGTGATCCTTGAGCCGGGCGATCTCACCCCAGTCGGCCTCACCGGAGTACCGCTGGGATGCGGTACGCGCATGCAGTGCAACGGCTTTCGCTCCCTCCGCGGCCGCGATACGTCCGGCGTCGAGGTGGGTGTGGTGATCGTCGTCGATACCGATGCGGAACTTGACGGTGACCGGGATATCGGTGCCCTCGACCGCGCGGACGGCGGCGGCGACGATTTTCTGGAACAGCACCCGCTTGAACGGAATGGCCGATCCACCGCCCTTACGGGTGACCTTGGGGACCGGGCAGCCGAAGTTCATGTCGATGTGGTCGGCGAGGCCCTCGTCGACGATCATCTTCGCGGCCTCGTAGGTGTAGCGCGGGTCGACGGTGTAGAGCTGCATCGACCGCGGGTTCTCGTCGGGGCCGAATGTGGTCATGTGCATCGTGACCGGGTGCCGTTCCACGAGTGCCCGGGCGGTGACCATCTCGCAGACATAGAGTCCCGACACGGTCCCGGTGCGCGCCAGCTCGAGCTCGCGGCACAGCGTCCGGAACGCCACGTTGGTGACGCCGGCCATCGGGGCCAGCACGACGGGGCTGGCGAGTTCGATGGAGCCGATACGCAGCGGCGTCGCGCGGGTGGCAGACGACAGCGCACCGGCGCCCTCGGTGGAGATGGAGGGCGCCGGCGCGGTGATCGGGTGCGTGGTGGTGCTCAGGATGCCTGCCGTTCCCGCTTCTTGGCCTCACGGGCGAGTGCGCGGTCGCGCATCTCCTCGAAGCGAATGGTGTCCTTCTCGAGCTGCTCGAGGAAGGCGGCGAGCTCCTCACGGGTCTTCTCGCCCTCGGCGCTGAAGTCCTCACGCTCGAAGACATTCCACTTGCGCAGCACCGGCTGCACGACCTCTTCGAGGTGCTGACGCAGGTCGTAGATACCGTGCTTGGCCATCAGCACGCCGTGGCGACGGAAGTTGGGCATGCCGGCGCCGGGCATCTGGAAGTTGGTGACGATGTCGGTGACCGCGCGCAGTGTCTGATCCGGGGCGAGGTCCATACCTGCCCCGCAGATGTTGCGGTAGAAGATCATGTGCAGGTTCTCGTCGGCCGCGATGCGCTGCAGCATTCGGTCGGCGATCGGGTCGTTGCAGGCCTTGCCGGTGTTGCGGTGGCTCACGCGGGTCGCGAGTTCCTGAAAAGTCACGTAGGCGACGGAGTGCAGGATGCCCAGTTCGTCGGCGTGCTCCTCCAACTCGTCCATGCGCCCGGCGGCCGCCAGCATCGGGTCGTAGCCGTTGGTCATGTGGACCATGCGATCGGCCTCGAGGGCAACCGGGTCGACGCCGCGGGTGACCACGAGGTAGTCGCGCATCACGATGCCGTGCCGGTTCTCTTCGGCGGTCCAGCGGCCGACCCAGTGGCCCCACGCGGAGTCCATGGAGAAGTTGTCGGCGATGACGCGGTGATACGAGGGCAGGTTGTCCTCGGTGAGGAGGTTGGTGATCATCGCGGCCTTGGCAACCTCGTTGAGCTGCGACTGCTCCGGGTCGTAGTCGCTGCCGCCGAGTGCTGCGTAATTACGTCCCTCATCCCACGGGATGTAGTCGTGCGGATTCCAGTCACGCGCGGTCTTGAGGTGACGGTTCACGTTCTCTTCGGCAACCGGAGCGAGTTCCTGTAGGAGCTCCAGCTGAGTCAGTGCACGTGCCATATAGATTCCTCCGAACGGTGGTCGCATGCGTTGTGGGTTCGGTGCGCACGCGCGTAGGTCAAGGGACCAGGCTACGGCACCGGGCCGGGTCGGCCCAAGTCTCGACCTACGGGGGCGTAACCGAACCGTGTGGGTTGTCGTCGTCGGGGTGCCGGGCGTTACGTGCCCGGTTCCGACTCACCATCGTGCGTGGATCGAATCCGACCGTCCACCCCGCAGTCCGTACTCACAGGGGATCGGCAGGTCATCGTCGCGCGGCAAACGCCGGCCCGATCCGTCGCATCCACTTCTCCGCGCTGTCGTCGAGAGTACCGAGGTCGGCGGCCTTTTCGCACCATTTCATGGCCGCCGCGCCGAACTCGAGAGGGTTGTAGACGTCTTCCTCGACCGACCACAGGCCCTCACCTACATAGGTGAGGATGGTGATGTTGGTCGCAGTGATCAGGGTCCCATCGCCAGGATCGCGCATCGGATTGTCGACCTCGCAGATCACCCGGGCCGTCGTCGGGTCCGAGACGTGCCAGAGTGCGGGGAATCCCGTCATGTGGCTGCCGGGGAAGGTTGTCATCGTCTTCCAGATCCAGGTGCGGATCTCCTCACGTCCGTGCATGACGCCCAGGGCGTGCTCGATGTAGGTGGCGTCGACGGTGAACATGTCGGCGAAGCGATCCCAGTCGCGGCCGACGCCGACCTCGGCGACGGTTCGCTGGAACGCGGCGAAGGCGTCGTCGAGTTCTGCGGCGGTGAAAGTGGCACCCATGAGGCACACACTAGAACGTGTTCCAGTTCTCGACCGGGTATCGACGACGATTCGCCAATCTCGACAAGTGGTGGGGATCCGCGACGCAGGAGAGCAGAATGGTTGTGATCGCCGAGTGACTGCTCGGTGACGTGAGGGCTGGAACCGGAGGTCCGCAGTGCAGCGGTTGAGTGGGTTGGATGCGTCGTTTCTCTATCTGGAGACCCGGTCCCAGCTGATGCACGTCGTCGGAATCATGGAACTCGACCCGTCCACGATTCCGGGTGGCTATTCCTTCACCCGGATGCGCAATCAGATCTCGCGTCGGGTCGCCGGAATGCCGATGCTGCGGCGCAAGCTCGACAACTCGACCCTCAACATCGATCACCCGGTGTGGGTGGAGGACGAGCGTTTCGACATCGACCGGCACGTGCATCGGGTCGCGTTGCCGGCACCGGGCGGCAATCGGGAACTGCACGAACTGTGCGGGCATCTGGCCGGTCAGACCCTCGATCGCGGAAAACCGCTGTGGGAGATGTGGATCATCGAGGGCAGCGCCGACGGTTCGCTGTGTGCCTTCCTGCGCATGCACCACGCGAGTGTTGACGGTGTCACCACTGCCGAGGTGCTCGGGCAACTGTGCACCCTGACCCCGGACGAGGACGAGGCCGATTCGGCGAAGTTGCAGGAGACCGCGGGCGGGCCCAATCGCACCGGTATGGTGATCTCCGGCGCGCTCAACTACTTCGTCGGCCGCCCGATCGCGATGGCGAAACTGATCCCGCAGACGGTGTCCGTACCGTTCGAATGGCTGCGCCGCTCCCGCTCGCACATCGGCATGCCGGCACCGTTCGCGGCCCCGCGCACGGTGTTCAACGGCCCGATTTCGCCGCATCGCAGCATCGCGACGACCCAGCTGTCCCTCGACGACGTCAAACGGGTCAAGAACCGTTTCGGGGTGAAGGTCAACGACGTCGTGCTCGCCATGGTGGGCGGCGCACTGCGCGAGTACCTCGACCGTCACGACGATCTGCCCGATCAACCGTTGGTGGCGCTGGTACCGGTCTCGGTGCACGACGCCGACGAACGTGACCTCGTGGTCAACGGCACCAACAAGGTCACCGGGATGTTCACCGAACTGCCGTCGGACGTCGCCGATCCCGTCGCCCGGCTGGAACGTGCCGGCGAACTGTCCCGGCGTGCCAAGGAACATCACGCCGACATCGACGCGAACATCCTGCGCGCCTGGGCGCAGTTCGCGCCCGGCACCACGATGTCGACGCTGATGAAGTTCTACGGCGACCGCAAACTCTCGATGAATCACCCGCCGGTGTACAACGTCACCGTCTCCAACGTCGCCGGACCGGATTTCTCGATGTACTTCTGCGGAGCCAAGGTCACCGCGGTGTACCCGCTCGGGCCGATCTTCCACGGGTTGGCGCTCAACGTGACGGTCTTCTCCGTCGACGGTCACCTCAACGTCGGCATCCTCACCTGTCCCGACGAGGTACCCGACGTCGACGAGATCGCCGAGGCCTTCGAAAATCAGCTCAAGGCATTGATCGAGGCGTGCGACGACTGACCGATACGCTTATCACGTGTCCGTCTATGACCATGGCTTCGCACGCGTCGCCGGAGCCGTTCCGGTGGTCCGTATCGCCGACCCCCGCGCCAACGCCGAGGCCACCATCGAGCTGATGGCCGACGCCGCTGCCGACGGCGCCGCGTTGATCGTCTTCCCCGAGATGGGGCTGTGCGGCTACAGCATCGACGACCTCGTCCAGCAGGATGCCGTCCTCGACGGGTGCCTGCAGGCGTTGGCATCCGTCGTCGACGCCAGTGCCCGATGCCCGGCGCTGGTGGTGGTCGGGGCGCCACTCGTGGTCGGCGACGGGCTGTACAACTGCGGCGTCGTGATCCGCGACGGGCAGATTCTCGGCGTCGTGCCGAAGTCGTATCTGGCCAATTATCGGGAGTTCTACGACAAGCGCTACTACAGTGCCGCGCGTGATGCGCCGACCGACTCGGTGCGGCTCTTCGGCGCGGATGTGCCGTTCGGTGCCGACCTGATCTTCGTCGCCGACGATCTGCCCGGGTTCGCGGTACATGTGGAGATCTGCGAGGACGGCTGGGTGCCGATCCCGCCTAGCGTGTGGGCGTCGTTGGCCGGTGCCACCGTGCTGGCCAATCTGTCCGGCTCGCCGGTCACCGTGGGTAAGGAGTCGTATCGGAAACTGTTGAGCACCAGCCATTCCGCGCGGTGTATCGCCGCGCACCTGTATGTGGCGGCCGGGTTCGGCGAGTCGACCACCGATCTGGCCTGGGATGGTGACGCGCTGATCACCGAGAACGGGTCACTGCTGACGCGCAGCCGGCAGTTCGAGATGGGCGCCCAGATCATCAGTGCCGACATCGATCTGGACCGCCTTCGGCAGGAACGTATGCGAATGACCAGTGTGCGGGACCAGGTCGGGGACCACCGGGAAGCTCTCAAAGGCATGCGGCGTGTGTCATTTACGTTCGGTGACATCGCTTCCGGTTCCGCCGCAGGCATGCTGCGACGCCCGATCCCGCGCTTTCCGTTCGTGCCCAGCGGTACCGCGGATCTCGATGAACGTTGCCGCGAGGTGGGCAACATCCAGGTGCAGGGGCTCGCCGCGCGACTGCGGGCGACGGGACTGGAGAAGATCGTCATCGGCGTCTCCGGTGGCCTCGACTCCACGCTGGCGTTACTGGTGGCCGTCGACACCTTCGATCGACTCGGTTTGCCGCGCACCAACATTCTCGCGTACACGATGCCGGGATTCGCCACCGGCGACGCCACCTTGCGCCGGGCACACGTGTTGATGGATTCGCTGGGGGTCAGTGGTTCCGAGATCGACATCCGGCCGTCGTGTGAGCAGATGCTGGCCGATCTCGGCCATCCGTTTGTCAAGGGCGAGAAGGTTTTCGATGTCACCTTCGAGAACGTGCAGGCCGGCGAACGCACGTCGCACCTGTTCCGCCTGGCCAACCACCACGGCGGGATCGTCCTCGGTACCGGTGATCTCTCCGAACTGGCTCTCGGCTGGTGTACCTACGGTGTCGGCGATCAGATGTCGCACTACAACGTGAACTCCTCGGTGCCCAAAACCCTTGTCCAGCATCTGATCCGCTGGATGATCGGCAATGGCGACTACTCCGCTGAGACCACCGGTGCGTTGACCGAGATCCTCGCCGACGTGATTTCGCCGGAGCTGGTGCCACCCGGTGAGGACGGCGCCATCCAGTCCACCGAGGACGCGGTGGGACCCTATGAACTCCACGACTTCTTCCTGTATCACCTGACCCGTTTCGGCTACCGCCCCAGCAAGATCGCCTTCCTCGCGCGACAGGCGTGGGGTTTACTCGACCGTGGCGCGCAATGGGATCGGGAATCGATCGACGCGCACAACGTCTACGACGACGAGACGATCGAGAAGTGGCTGTCGGTGTTCTGCGAGCGATTCATGGGCAACCAGTTCAAGCGCACCGCCATGCCCAACGGGCCGAAGATCGGTTCGGGTGGATCGCTGTCGCCGCGCGGGGACTGGCGCTCGCCGTCGGATGCATCGGCACGGGCCTGGCTGGATGAACTGCACGGGAACTGATCCCAGGGCCGGGTGGGTCTGTCGACCTACAACCCCAGATCCTTGGCGATGATCGTCTTCATCACTTCGCTTGTGCCGCCGTAAATCCGGGAGACGCGGGTGTCGGCGTACAGACGGGCGATGGGGAATTCGGTGATGTAGCCGTAGCCGCCGTGCAACTGCAGGCACTTGTCGATGACCTTTCCCGCGGTGTCGGTGGCGAACAGTTTGGCGCGTGCGGCGTCGGCGACGGAGAGCTCGCCGGCGTTATGCAAGGTTAGTGCACGGTCGACGAAGTGCTGGATCGCCTCCACCTCGGCCGAGCACTCGGCGAGGACGAACTTGGTGTTCTGGAACGATGCGACCGGCCGTCCGAAGACGTCGCGTTCGCGGGTGTAGGCGAGCGCATGCTGCAGGGCCGCGGCCGCCGTCGCCGACGAACCGATCGCGATCGTCAGTCGCTCCTGCGCGAGATTATGTGTGAGGTAACGGAATCCGGCGCCCTCATCGCCGAGTCGATCCTCCACCGGGACCCTCACGGAGCTGAACGACAACTCGGCGGTGTCGGAGGCCTTGAGGCCGATCTTCTCCAGCTTGCGGCCGACGGCAAAGCCCTCGGAGGTGGTGTCGACCACCAGGATCGTCAGTCCGGCACGACGGTTGTCGGGATCGAAGGGCGAGGTGCGGCAGACCACGAGGATGCGGTCGGCGAGGGCGCCGCCGGTGATGAAGGTCTTGGCGCCGTCGAGGATGTAGTGCGTGCCGTCCTCGGTGAGCCTGGCCGTTGTCGAGATGTTGGCGAGATCGGATCCGGTACCCGGTTCGGTCATGGCGATCGCGAACATCAGGTCGCCGGAACAGAATCCGGGCAGCCACCGCTGCTTCTGCTCCTCGGTGGCGTACTCCATCAGGTACGGCAGGATCAGGTTGGCGTGCACCGAATAGCTGCCGAAGGTCACCCCGGCCGCGGCGCATTCCTCACTGATCACCAGGGAGTAGGTAAAGTCGTGTTCGCCGCCGCCGCCGTACTGCTCGGGTGCCTCGATGCCGAGCACGCCGAGTTCGCCGAGCTTGTTGTAGAACTCGCGGGGCGGATGCCCCTGCTTCTCCCACTCGTGATGGACCGGCACCACCTCCTTGGCGATGAAATCCCGGATGGTCTTGCGGAAGGCGTCGTGATCCTCGTTGAAAACGGTGCGCTGCATGTGTTCTCGCCTCTCAGTTGGTCCGGTACTCGCGGAGAAGTCCCTTGGAGATGATCTGCTTCTGGATCTCGCTGGTGCCCTCACCGATCAGCAGGAAGGGAGCCTCACGCATCAGCCGCTCGATCTCGAACTCCTTGGAATAGCCGTATCCGCCGTGGATGCGGAAACTGGCCTGGGTGACCTCGGCGCAGTATTCGCTGCACAGATACTTGCTCATGCCGGCGGCGACGTCGTTGCGTTCGCCGGAATCCTTGAGCCGTGCGGCATTCACCATCATCAGATGCGCCGCCTCCACCTTGGTGGCCATCTCGGCCAGGCTGAACGCGACCGCCTGATGTTCGGCGATCGGCTTGCCGAAGGTGCGTCGCTGCTGGGCGTAGTCGATCGCCAACTCGAAAGCGCGTTGCGCCACACCGCATGCCCGGGCCGACACGTTCACCCGACCGACCTCGACGCCGTCCATCATCTGCGCGAACCCGCGGCCGGGGGCGCCGCCGAGGATGTTGTCGGCGGTGGTGTGATAGCCGTCGAAGACGAGCTCGGTGGTGTCGATGCCCTTGTAGCCCATCTTCTCGATCTTGCGCGGAATGGTCAGTCCCGCAACCACTTCGCCGAAGCCGGCGGGCTTCTCGATCAGGAAGGTGGTCAGGTTGTGGTGCGGTTTCTCGGCACCCTCGTCGGTTCGGACCAGCGCGGCCACCAATGTCGACGACGCGCCGTTGGTCAGCCACATCTTCGCGCCGTTGATGGTGTACCCGCCCTCGGTGTCGCGTTTGGCGGAGGTCTTGATCGCCGCCACATCCGAACCCAGATCGGGTTCGCTCATCGAAAAGGCACCGCGCACCTCACCGGTCGCCATCCGCGGGAGCAATCGCGCCTTCTGCTCCTCGGTGCCGTGCTGACGCAGCATGTAGGCGACGATGAAGTGGGTGTTGATCACCCCCGACACGCTCATCCAACCGCGGGCCAGTTCCTCGACACACAGGGCGTAGGTGAGCAGGGACTCGCCGAGTCCGCCGTACTCCTCGGGGATCATCAGGCCGAACAGGCCCATCTCCCGCATACCGTCGACGATCTCCTGCGGGTAGGTGTCGGTGTGCTCGAGCTCCTGCGCGTTCGGGATGATCTGGGTGTCGACGAAGCGGCGCACGTTGGCGACGATCTCGGTCTGGATATCGGTGAGTCCCAGGGTCTGGGCGAGGCGGGCCATGGTCACAGCATGCCCCGCGAGGCAGGTATCAGGAACGTGGTCTCCGGCTAACGCTCCGATAGGGCCAGACAATGGATGACCCGGAAACCACCGGGATTCGGCGCCCGACCTGCGCATATAGGTTCGGCCTTCCGGCTCCATCGCCAACTTGGGCATTGTCGGCAAAACGGACCGTCGGTTCTGATGGGACTGCGGCTGTGATCCAGCGCACTCATTCGAGCATCGGGTGGCGCCGCCACACTCGCTCCCGGATCTCATCCCCGCCGCCAGAACCCCCGGAGGACCCCATGACCCTCGCCGCCCCCGACGGCACTCCCGAACCGACGACCACGCTCGCCACGGCCCCGTCCACCACCGACATCCCGGCCGCCACCCCCGCGGGTGGCTCGGCCGGTGGTTTCGGCGAATCGCGTCGCACCGCGTGGGGACTCACCGGCCTCCTGGTGGCGCTCTACGTCGTCAACTACGCCGACAAGGCTGTCCTCGGCATCATCGCCCAGCCACTCGCCGACGAGATCGGATTGAGTTCGGCGCAAATCGGTTTGGTGGGCAGCCTGTTCTTCCTGACCTTCACCATCGGCGGCTTCTTCGCCGGACTGCTCAACCGCTGGCTCACCCTGAAATGGGCGTTGATCCTGCTCGCGCTGTGTTGGGGGGTGGCGATGCTGCCGCTGGTGGCGGTCGCGTCGTTCGGTGTGCTCATCGTCAGCAGGTTGCTGCTCGGCCTGGCCGAGGGACCGAGTTCGGCGCTGCTGCACACGGCCGCCTACTCGTGGCATCCGCCCGCCCGGCGTGGTGTGCCGTCGGCGTTGCTCGCGGGCGCGGCATCGATCGCCAAGATCGCCATCGCCCCCGTCCTGGCCGTCGTCACCGTCAGCCTCGGCTGGCGCGCCGCACTGATCTGCCTGTCGGTGGCCGGGGTGGTCTGGTGCGTGGTCTGGCTGGGTACGTGGCGTGAGGGTCCGTACACCAAGGGTGGTGTGAAGAAGGCGTCGGACGACACTGGTGCCACCGAGGTGGCCGAGGAACCGACGGTGCCGTGGCGCCGGATCGTCACCTCACGCACCTTCGTCTTCGGGGCGCTGCTGGTGATGAGTGTGTACGCGCTGGTCACCGTCGTGCTGACCTGGCTGCCGTCGTACTTCGAGGTCGGCCTCGGCTACAGCCGCGTGCAGGCCGGATCGATGTTCGCGCTGCCCTCGATCGTCGGTCTGATCCTGATGCTGGTGTCGACGTCGGTGGGCGATCGGATGCTCGCGGCCGGGTCGTCGTCACGCAAGGTCCGGGTGATCGTGCCCGCGGCCGGGGTCCTGTTCTGCGGTGCGATGCTGGCGCTGCTGCCGTCGATCGGCACCCCGATCGTCGCCGTGATGGTGGTCTCCGTCGGGTACGGATTCGCCGCGATCGTCTTCCCGCTGCTGAACTCGGCGATCTCGGAGATCTGCCCGCCGCGCCAGATGGCCGGCACCCTGGGCGCGTTTCTCGCGGTGATGGCCATCGGCGGACTCATCGCGCCGTACGCCACCGGGCTGATTGTCGACGCCGCCTCGAGCAAGGCCGCGGGCTATGCCACCGCCTTCCAGATCCTCGGTCTCGTCGCCGCGGTGACCGCGGTGCTGGCGCTGATCTTCGTCGATCCCGACCGCGACAAGAGGGCGATCCGGACCACGGTGTACGCCGATGCGTGAGGCGACCATAGGCCACGGCTATGACCGCATGAACGTGAATCTACTTGTGAAGCAACACCGGTCATGGTGGATTCGAAGGACCGGCAGCAAGGGAAGGACACGACCATGACCGACGCAGTGATCGTCGACGCGGTCCGCACACCGATCGGACGACGCGGGGGAGCGTTGTCGGGAATCCACCCGGCCGACCTCTCCGCCCACGTCCTCGAGGCGCTCGTGGGACGCACCGGCATCGATCCGGCCGACATCGACGACGTCATGTGGGGATGCGTCAGTCAGCATGCCGAGCAGGCCGGCAACATCGCGCGTACCGCGATCCTGGCCGCCGGCTGGCCGGAGAGTGTTCCCGGCACCACCATCACCCGCGCCTGCGGCTCGAGTCAGCAGGCCATCGCGATGGCGGCCGCCGCGGTCATCTCCGGTCAACTCGACGTGGTCGTCGCCGGCGGGGTGGAATCGATGAGTCGCGTTCCGATGGGCAGCGCCGCCCCCAACGGGGAACACCAACCGTCGACCGTCCTCGACCGCTACGGTGTGGACCGCTTCAGTCAGGGCCTCGGCGCCGAGACGATGGCACGCCGCTGGGGCCTCTCCCGCACCCGACTCGACGAATACTCGCTGCGCTCACACGAACTCGCCGCGGCCGCCTCCGACGCCGGAGCCTTCGACGGGCAACTCGCCCCGCTACCCGGGGTGCTCGAGGGCGACGAGGGAATCCGGCGCGGCGGCTCGCTGGAATCGATGGCCAAGCTGCGCACGGTCTTCGACGAGAACGGAGTGATCCACGCGGGCAACGCCTCCCAGATCTCCGACGGTTCCGGCGCGCTGCTGATCATGTCGAGTGCTCAGGCCGCCGCCCGCGGCCTGACGCCGCTGGTCCGCATCCACACCACCGTCGTCACCGGCGACGACCCGGTGGTCATGCTGACCGGACCGATCCCGGCCACCGCCAAAGCCCTTGCGCGATCCGGACTCTCGATCGGCGACATCGGCGCCTTCGAGGTGAACGAGGCATTCGCGCCGGTGCCGCTGGCGTGGCAGATCGAGACCGGTGCCGACGAGAAGGCCCTCAACCCGCTCGGTGGGGCCATCGCCGTCGGCCATCCCCTCGGCGGTTCGGGGGCCATCCTCGCCACCCGGCTGGTCCACCACATGCGCAACAACGGTATCGGCCACGGCCTGCAGACGATGTGCGAGGCGGGTGGCATGGCCAACGCCACCATCTACGAACTGCTCGGCTGAGCACTCGCCTCAATCCCCAGGAGAATTCATGGAACTCAAAGGTCTCTCGACCGCCGTCACCGGCGGCGCATCCGGTCTCGGGCTCGCCACCGCACAACGCATCATCGATGCCGGCGGGCAGGTCACCCTCATCGACCTGCCCACCTCCGACGGAGCCGCGGTCGCCGAATCACTCGGCCCGGCAGCAGCTTTCGCCGCCGCCGACATCACCGACGCCGAACAGTTCGCGGCCGCCCTCGACGTCGCCGACAATCGGGGTGGGCTTCGGGCGCTGGTGCACTGCGCCGGTGCGGGCCGACGCATGCGCATCCTCGACCGCGAAGGTAAGGCCGGGTCGGCCGACGACTTCGAGTTCGTCCTCCGCCTCAACCTGATCGGCTCCTTCCACGCCCTCTCGCTGGGGGCCGAACGGATGGCCCGCCTCGACGACATCGACGGTGAACGCGGCGCCATCATCATGACCGCGTCGGTCGCCGCCTTCGAGGGCCAGATCGGTCAGATCAATTACAGCGCTTCCAAAGCCGGCATCGTCGGCATGACCCTGGTGGCCGCGCGTGACCTGGCGAGCAAACTCATCCGGGTCAACACCATCGCCCCCGGCACCATGGACACGCCGCTGCTGGCGCGTCTGCGGGACGATGTCCGGGCGTCGCTGGCCGCGAGCATCCCCAATCCGTCGCGGCTGGGCAAGCCGTCGGAATTCGGTCAGCTGGCCGTGTCGATCCTGGAGAACAGCTACCTCAACGGCGAGACCATCCGGCTCGACGGCGCCATCCGGATGGCGCCGCGATGAGCGAACTCCATTACCCGGCACTCACTCTCGCCGATCTCCCGGCCGGCATGGCGCACCTCTACCCGGGATGTGCGGCGGTCGTCGACGGTGACACCGTCCTGACCTACGACGACCTCGACGTGCGTACCGCCGCGGTGGCCGCCGGGCTGCGGGCGGTCGGGGTGGCCGAACGAGATGTGGTGGCACTGCATCTCACCAACAGCGTCGAGTTCGTCGTCGCCTATTACGGTGCGTTGCGCGCTGGTGCCGCGGTCACGCTGATCAATCCGGCGCAACCGGTTGCGGGTCTGCGGGGCCAACTCGTCGAGACCGCCGCCGTGGCGGTGTTCACCGGAGCACAGCAACTCGACACCCTGTTGGCCGCAGCCGATTCCGCGTTGCGGGCGGTGATCCTCGTCGACGGCGAGGCGGCCCCGGCCGGGGTGATCACCCTCGCCGAACTGACCGCCGACGCCACCGGGGTTCCCGAGCTCACGATCACCGGGGACGACGTCGCGCACCTCGCCTTCACCGGCGGCACCACCGGGGTGTCCAAGGGCGTGCAGGTGTTGCACCGCAACGTGATCGCCAACGCCACGCAGATGATCGCCTGGCGGGCGGGACACGCCGTGACCGAGGACGCCGACGGTGGCTTCACGCTGGTGGCTCGAGAAGACTCGAATCGCGGCGTGGTGCCGGGAGCTGCTGCGACCGTGGTGGTCTCACCGCTGTTCCATGCCCACGCCCTGATCAACATGTCCTTCCTGCTGTTGTGTGGCGCCACCCATGTGCTGGCGGTGACCGGCGCGCAGCGGTTCGATCCGGCGCGGATGCTCGAGCTCATCGAGACCCACCGCGCCACCTACATCACCGGGAGCCCGACGATGTGGCATGCGCTGGCCGCGCATCCGGACGTCGCGACCCGGGACCTGTCGTCGGTGCGGGTGGTCTCGTCGGGGGCCGCACCGATCGATCACGTCACCCTCGAGCGGCTGGCCGCCGCGTTCCCGCACGGCTCGGTGGTGGAGGGTTACGGTCTGACCGAGGCCACCTGCCTGGTGTCGTCGGCACCACTGACCGCCGGTGCATCGGGGATCGGTGACTACCGTTTCGGCAGTGTGGGATTGCCGACCTTCGACACCCAGGTGCAGATCCGCTCGCTCGACGATCAAGCGACGGTGCTCGCACCGGGCGAGCGTGGCGGGCTCTGGGTGCGCGGCCCGCAGGTGACCGCCGGCTACCTGAATCATCCCGATGTCACCGCCGCGCAGTACGTCGACGGGTGGCTCGACACCGGCGACATCGCCTACCTCGACGACGACGGTCACCTCTACATCTGCGACCGCGCCAAGGACATGCTGATCTACAAGGGGTACAACGTGTATCCGCGTGAGCTCGAGGAGATCCTGGTGACCCACCCCGACATCTCCAGTGCCGCGGTGGTGGCGCGGGAGGTCGGCGCCAAGGGGCAGGAGCCGGTGGCATTCGTGGTGGCCGAGGGCGGTCATCACGTCGACCCCGATGCCGTCATCGGCTTCGTCGCCGAACAGGTGCTGCCGTACAAGAAGATCCGCGACGTCATCGTCGTCGACGCCCTGCCGACGTCGGCGGCGGGCAAAATCCAGAAGGTGGCGTTGCGGGCCCAGCTCGCGGCATGCTGAATCACGACATTCTTTTGATCGTTCACGAAGGAGAAGGGCAGACCCCATGCGCGACGTGGTCATCTGTGAACCGGTTCGCACCCCGATCGGCCGCTACGGCGGCATGTTTCAGGCGTTGACCGCCGTCGAGCTGGGGGTGAGCGCACTGTCCGGCCTGCTCGAGCGCACCGGTATCGCGCCTGACGTAGTCGAGGATGTGATCCTCGGACACTGCAACGGCAACAGCGAGGCGCCGGCCATCGGCCGGGTGGTGGCGCTGGACGCCGGACTGCCGACGTCGGTACCCGGCATGCACATCGACCGTCGCTGCGGCTCCGGGCTGCAGGCCGTCATCCAGGCCGGCTATCAGGTGGCCGCCGGTGACAACGATCTGGTGATCGCCGGCGGCACCGAATCGATGAGCAACGCCTCGTTCTACTCCGTCGACATGCGCTGGGGTGGCGCACGCACCGGAATCACCATGCACGACAGTCTCGTTCGCGCGCGTTCGACCGCCGGTGGCAAGAACTACCCGGTGCCCGGCGGGATGATCGAGACCGCCGAGAACCTGCGTGAGCAGTACGACATCTCCCGCGCCGAGCAGGACGAACTCGCCGTCGAATCCCATCAGCGGGCCGTCCGCGCACAGAAGGACGGCATCCTGGCCGAGGAGATCGTCCCGGTCACCGTACGGAACCGGAAGAGCGAGAACGTCATCGACACCGACGAACATCCGCGCGCCGACATCTCACTCGAGGCCCTGTCGGGTCTGCGGCCGATCATGGGCAAGACCGACCCCGACGCCACGGTGACCGCGGGCAATGCCAGCGGCCAGAACGATGCCGCGTCGATGTGCATCGTCACCACCCCCGATGTCGCCGAGAAGCGTGGGCTGCGACCGCTGGTGCGGCTGGTGTCCTGGGGGCTGGCGGGAGTGCCGCCCCGCACGATGGGTATCGGACCGGTCCCGGCCACCGAGAAGGCCCTGGCCAAAGCGGGTTTGGCGTTGTCGGACATCGACGTCATCGAACTGAACGAGGCATTCGCGGCGCAGGCCCTCGCGGTCACCCGGGAATGGGGTTTCGGCCGGTTCTCCACCGGCAGTGCCGATTTCGCGCGCACGAATGTCCACGGCTCCGGTATCTCACTGGGACATCCGGTCGGTGCGACCGGCGGCCGCATGCTCGCCTCCCTCGCTCGGGAACTGCACCGGCGCGAAGCCCGCTACGGTCTCGAGACGATGTGTATCGGCGGTGGTCAGGGCCTGGCCGCGGTGTTCGAGCGGGTGAGCTGGCACCTGTAGCCACGCGTTCTGTGTAAAGCCCGCTTGACATGTCATGTCAAGCGGGCTTTACTCGTGGCATGGCGGATGGGGAGTCACCGGTACGGGTGGCGCGGACCCGGAACGCCATGCGACAGGCCGATCTGGCATCGGCGGTCGGGGTGAGCAGGCAGACGATCGTGTCGCTGGAGCGTGGCGATTACGCGCCGTCGGTGTACTTGGCGTTGCGGATCGCACGAGCTCTCGGTGCGACCGTGGAGGAACTGTTTCCGCTCGATGATCGGAAGGAATGACATGGGTTCAGCACGAAGAACTCTCCCGAATCTCGTCCTCGGACCCGAAGACGCCTCCTGGGGGGATGAACGAGAACGGGCGGTCCTGCTCGAGGGCTACGCCTACATCTATTCGGTGATGGCGGTTGCGCTGTGGATCCTCTCAGCGGTGGCTGCCTGGTTCATCCCGATCTGGGTCACGATCGGCTTGTGGCTGGTACTGATCGTGCCGGCGATGGAATGGCAGCGGTTTGCCAAGGCGCGTGGCGTCGACGCGCAATCGCTGGTCTACGCTCGTGCCTCACGGCGACGCGTCCTCGGTCTCGGCGTGATCACGGGAGCGTGTTCAGTGTCCATGGCCCTCGCGGTCATCCTCGAGATCACTCCGTCCGGCGACTCGGCCACGATCGTCGGAGCGATAGTCGGCGGGGTGGCCGGCGGCACGGCCGCCTACCTGTTTGCGCGACATCGGGCAAAGAGATCGGAGATTCGTCGGATCGCCGACGACCTGGATTCCTGAGGAGGCGGCGGCCGTCACTCCCGCTGGTCGAGTGCGCACGCGAAGCGAGCTCGTCGTGTGTCCGCCGGGCCGAGCTTGTCGAGGTCGAGACCACCGCAATCCGAAAACCTCACGCACGCAACAGCACTCAACCGTGGAACCTCCTCGACCCCGACATGCCCGACTCGGCGGATACGGCTCCTCAGCCTCCGATCATCGCCCGCGCGGTATCGGCAAACGCCTGACCCGCCAACGACAGAGCGCCCGGATCGAAGACGAGCGCGAAGGTCCGCGCGAAACGCGGACTCATCGGGCGCACGACGGCGCGGTCGGCGACAGCTTCGGCGATCTGCCGTTCGAGGAGGCTGCCGCCGATCCCGGCGAGCACCATCGGCAACCGTTCCTGCCGATGCGCGGAGATCACCGCGTGGGGTAGTCGAACCCCGGATTCGCGGATGGCGCTTTCGATCTCGTCGGCCACCGAGCCGCCCCTCGGGACAAAGATCATCGGAATGAGTGGCATGTCCGCCACCGCCACCGGACCGTCAGGAAGCTCGGTGCCCGGTGGGCAGACCAGCCAGTACTCGTGCTCACCGAGCACGATGGCGTCGAGATCGTCGGACACCGTGGACAAGTGGGTGATCACGAACTCGCAGCGACCCTCCTCGAGCATGGTCGCGGCCAGTTCCTCGTCGCGAAGATCGCCCAGATGAACGGTGACACTGGGATGGTCGAGCCGAAAGCGCTGGATCAGGTCGGTGACGGCTTGTCCCTCGACAAAGGGCGAGGCCAGGATCTCCACCCGGCCGGTCACCTCACCGCCGGCCGCCGACAGTGCATCGTCGACGGCGCCGACGTCGCGGATGATCTGCCGTGAGCTACCCACCAGGGCGCGGCCGGCGGAACTCGGCACCATACCGCGACCGATGCGGTGGAACAGTTGCACCCCGAGCTCCCGTTCCAGAGCCCGAAGTGCTTGGGACACAGTCGGTTGGGTGACGCCCAACGCGGTGGACGCGCCGCCGATGCCGCCGTGCTCGACGACGGCGAGGAAGTACTCGACCTGACGTAACTCCACGGCTCACCACACCGCCACGTCGTCGAGTGGACCGGGATCCGAGCCGGGTGCCGACGGCGAACCGAGCACACCGCGCGCGGTGGCGATGAACGCCGCCGCCGCGGGCGACGGTTGACCGGACCGCAGGACCAGGCCGTAGTGGCGTCGCAACGGCGGCCGCAACTCGTAGACGGGCAATGGCGGTGCCTCGTCGGCGGCCACCGCCCGCGGCGCGATGGTCGCACCGACCCCGCGTGACACCAGATCCCACGTCACGTTGGGATGTGCCGAATCCACGACCACGTTGCGGGCGCCGTCGGCGACGATCCCGGCGAAAACCGCGGCACTGGCCTGATCGGACAGATCGACAATCAACGGCAGGTCACGAACACGCGCGTGTGACAGTCTGCCGTCGGCGTCGGGTAGGTCGTCGTCGACGATGCCCGGTGCGGCGACCAGCACCAACTCCTGCGTCCCCAGCGGCACCGCGGTGAAACTCGCATGGTCGGCGTCGGAATCCATCACCCCGATCTCGGCGTCGCCGCTGCGCAGCGCGGTGAGGATGCCGGCGGGGCCGTCGGCGGCGGTGATCCGCACCAGGACGTGATCGAATCGCGTGCGGAAGGCCCGTACCAGCGACACCAGCGGATCGATCGCGAAGGAGGCATCCGCGACGATATGCACACGTCCCGAACGCAATTCGCGGACCGCCGCGACCTTGGCCTTGGCGCGGTCGACGTCGGTCAGGATGCGTCGCGCGGCCACCTCCACCCGGCGTCCGGCGTCGGTGAGTTCGAGGCGACGGCCGGCGCGGTCGAACAGGGTGACACCGAGACGACGGTCGAGGGTGCGGATGGCCTGCGACAGCGACGGCTGCGAGATGTAGAGCGCCTGAGCCGCCTTGGTGATGCCGCCGTGGTCGATGACTGCGACGAAGTAGGTGGCGAGATGCAGGTCCACCCGTCGATCCTAGGCCAACCGCGCCCGTGGCCCGGCCACCACCGACGGCGACGTCCAGGACTGTGGCACACGGGCGAAGGAGCCGGTGGCCGGGGCCATCACGGGGCGATACCCCGCGGGCGGGCCGTGGCGTGCGGTCATCTCCCGATAGGCCTCGACACCGGTGGTGGGCTTGCGCGTCAGGGTCGGATCTGTCAGCACGTCGACCTGATACAACCCGAAGCGTGAGTCATAGGTACCCCACTCGTAGTTGTCGGTGATCGCCCAATGGTTGTAGCCGACGACGGGCAGTCCCTCGCCGCGGGCCCGCTGAAGCCAGAACATCGTGTCGCGGATGAAGTTTCCGCGGGTATAGCCGTCGGCCCGCGGTTGGCCGTTGTCGGTGGGCATCCCGTTCTCGACGATGTACAGCGGCTTGCCGGGGAACGCCCGGGCGTAATGGTGGCACGCCTGATAGATGTCGTCGGGTTGCGGTGTGATCCGGGCGAACTCGCTTGTCGCACCGTAGATCGCGGTGAGGTTGCTGAGCGCGGCACCGTAGTAGTAGTCAATCCCGATGAAGTCGAGAACGTCGACAACCCGATCGAAGAACATCGCGTCGGTCACCGGCGTCACCGCAGGCAGGAACGCCTCGTTGACGGCGACGCGTGCCTTCGGGTTCGCTGCGTGCGCCACCCGGTGGGCGATGCGATGCCCCTCGGCGACGGCATCGAGGAACCGCGGCAGATCGCCGGCAGTGATCGCGCCGATCTCCATCTCGTGGCCGTAGAACACGAGTGGCTCGTTGAAGCTGATCCACATCGTGCAGGCTTCGGCGTAGCGGGCGGTGATCATGCGCGCATATCGCTCGAAGTCACGCAGGGTGTCCGAAGCGAGGAACCCGCCCTGATCGGCCACCCACCCGGGGTACACGTAATGCACCAGGGTGATCATCGGGCTCATACCCAGCGACCGGATCGTCGAGATCACCGCGTCGTAATAGGCGAGCGCCGTCGGATCGTAATGTCCGCGGCGCGGTTCCACGCGCGCCCATTCGATGCCGAGCCGGAACGTGTTGAGCCCCAAACCCTGTGCGAGTCGTAGGTCCTCGGCGTAGCGGTGCCGGAAGTCGACGGCAGAACGTACCGGATCGACGGTGCCCGCGGCAGCCGCGCGGTCGGTGTAGCGGCGCCAGTTGGAATCCGGGTTGAATCCCTCGCATTGGAAACCCGAACTGGCGACGCCGAAGTGGAAGCCGTCCGTCCACCCGGGAACCGGTGCCGCGGAGACAAACGATGAATCATTCAGTGCGGCAACGGCCTTCGATACCACCGGGGTGCCGGCCATCAACCCGGCAATACCCATGCCGGCACCGGTGAGAAGGCGTCGGCGCGATAGGCCGGGGCCGGATGGGGGCGGGATCATACGAGCATAGTAGTCAGCTCCCGGTCCACTTCGGGGCACGTTTCTCGGCGAAGGCCAAAGCGCCTTCTTGTGCGTCGGCGGAGGCGAAGATCGGGTCGAGGACACTGCGCTGTGCGGTGACGAGGTCGGGATCGGTGTAGCGGATCGCCATGCCGACCACCTCCTTGGTGGCGCGGACCGCGAGCGGGCCGTTGGCGGCGATGCGTGCGCCGAGTTCCCGCGCGCCGTCGAGCGCCCCGCCGGGGGCGGTGAGGACGTTGACCAGGCCGGCATCGTGCGCACGCTGGGCGGTGATCGGGTCTCCGGTGAGGGCGATCTCCATGGCCAGCTGATAGGGGAGGATCTTCGGCAGCCGCAGCAGGCCGCCGGCAGCGGCTGCGAGTCCGCGCTTCACCTCCGGCAGACCGAATTTCGCGTTGTCGGCGGCGACAATCAGATCCGCGGACAGGGCCAGCTCGCAACCACCGGCCAGGGCCCAGCCCTCGACCGCGGCGATCAACGGTTTGCTCGGCGGCTTCTCGGTGATGCCGCCGAAGCCGCGACCGGGAACGCTCGGAACCTCGCCGCGGGTGAAGGCCTTGAGGTCCATTCCGGCGCAGAAGGTTCCACCCGCTCCGGTGAGGATTCCGACGGTGATGTCGTCGCGGGAATCGAACTCGTCCATGGCGGCGGCGAGGAGTTCGGCGACCTCGCTGTTGACCGCATTGCGCGCCTCGGGGCGGTCGATGGTGAAAACGGCGACGCCGTCGGCGAATTCGGTTGTGACCGGACTCATCGGGAGATGTCCTCTCGGGAAGTGGAATGCGATGGTGTGGATGTCGACGCGATCGGGAACCACCCGATGGGTTCGGTGCCGACGCCCTTGATGAGTCCGCGTTCGGCCAATACCAACAGGTGGGCATTGGTCTCGCGCAACGCCATTCGGCTAAGAGGTAACGACAGCTGCTCGAACGGCCGTGACCAGGTGACCGACCGGGTGATCTCCCAGGCGGTGGATCCCGGTGCGTTGGTGATGGTCTCGGCGATCTCGGTCAGCCGCTCCTCATGATGGGACAGCAGGTCGGTGACGCGGTCGGACAGGCCGCGGAATCGGTACTCGTGCGACGGCATCGCCTCGAGATCACCGAGGTGCTCGGTATTGGCCAGTGAGGTCAGATAGTCGGCGAGTGGACTCCGGCTCTGGAACGGGTTGGTGGAGACGTTCGGACTGATCCGGGGGAGCAGATGATCGCCGGTGAAGATCACCCCGGCGTCGTCGTCGGCGAAACACAGATGCCCGGCCGTGTGACCGGGTGTCCAGATCGCGCGTAGGTTCCAGCCGGGGATGTCCAGGGGTTCGCCGCCGTCCAGTTCGACGTCCATCGTGCGGCCCTTCGGTAGACGCACGATCTCACGGATTCCGGCGTCGACGATCTCGGTGGGAGCGCCCAGATCCACGAGATCGAGCTGGGCGTCGGTGACTTGGCGGGCCACCTCCTCCTCGTCGTGATGACGCAGGAACCGGGCGTCGTTGCGGTGCATACCCAGCCGCGGATCGGTGTGCTCGAGCAGACGGGGGACCAGACCGAAGTGGTCGGGGTGCAGGTGGGTGATGAAGACATCGGTGATGTCGGAGAGGTCGTGCCCGGTGGCATGAATCCCCGCGACGAGGGTGTCCCACGACTCGTCGGTGTTCCAGCCGGTGTCGATGAGAGCCAGTCCACCGTCGGCGGTGACCAGCGCGTACACCAGGATGTAGCGCAGCGGATTGCCCGGCATCGGCACCGGAACGGAGAACAGGCCGGGACGGACCTCCTCGACCGGTGGGAGAACCTTCTCAGCCCATGCCTCGCGCTGTCGGTGGCCGGTGACCACCACCGACAAGCCCGTCGGCTCGGTATCCGATGCAGTGCTCATCGATCCATACGATCACGGGATAGGTGCATCGGGCAACCATTTCTGGGCTCATACATCGTGAGGTAAACCCTATGTGTCCCAGATGTGCTCGGACGTTGACACCGCAGGGTGCGACGGTCAGGGTGGCGCAGTGGGCTTCGATGATGCGACCTCTGCTGACCCCGCCGGTGACGCCGGCGCCGACGGCGGGTTGCCGTTGGCCGGCTTGACGGTGGTGGCCGTCGAGCAGGCGGTTGCCGCGCCGCTGGCCACCCGGCACCTTGCCGACCTCGGGGCGCGCGTCATCAAGGTGGAGCGGGTCGGGGAGGGGGATTTCGCCCGCAACTACGACGCCGCGGTCGAGGGTTTGGCGTCGCATTTCGTGTGGCTGAACCGCGGTAAGGAGTCCTTTGCGGTCGACCTCAAGTCCGAGCTGGGTAAGCAGCAGGTGCGCCGCCTCATCGGCCGCGCCGATGTCTTCCTGCAGAATCTTGCGCCGGGCGCCGCGACCCGCCTCGGGTTGGATGCGGGCACACTGCGGGCCGGTCATCCCGAACTCATCGTGGTCGACATGAGCGGCTACGGCACCCATGGCCCGATGTGTGACCGGAAGGCCTACGACATGTTGGTGCAGGCCGAGGCCGGACTGATCTCGGTGACCGGTACCGCCGAGCACGCCACCAAGACCGGCGTACCGACCTCCGACATCGCCGCCGGGATGTACGCGCTCACCTCGATCCTGTCGGCGCTGGTGCGTCGCGGCGTGACCGGCCGCGGCGCAAGCATCTCGGTGTCGATGTTCGACGCCACTGTCGAGTGGATGGGCCACGCCATGTACATCCAGATGTACGAGGATCGGCAGATCCCACGCTGCGGGGTGGGGCATGCCGCGATCGTTCCCTACGACGCCTACCCGACGCGCGACGGCGAGATCCTCATCGGCGTTCAGAACGACCGCGGTTGGCGCGCTCTGGTGACCGACGTGTTCGGTCGCCCCGACCTCGCCGACGACCCGCGCTACGCCACCAACATCGAGCGGGTCGCCCGCCGCGGCGAGGTCGACGGACTCGTCGCCCACTGCACCCGCGACTTCTCCAGCGCCGACCTCGACGAGCGGTTGGCGAAGGCCGGCATCCCGGCCGCCCAGATCCGCGACGTCGCAGGTCTGGTGGAACATCCCCAACTCTCCGCCCGCGACCGATGGCGCACCGTCGACACGGAGATCGGCTCGATCCGAGCACTGTTGCCGCCCATCACCTTTGACGACGTCGAACTGTCGATGGGTGCGGTCCCCGCCCTCGGTGAGCACACCGATGCCATCCTCGCCGAACTCGACGACGAGTAGCGAACCGTCCGCGCGAACCGGTTGCAAAAAGTGGGGGAAGAATCTTCTTCCCCCACTTTTGTCACCCCGGGGCTCATGGCCCGGTGATCCACTCACTCCACGTGGTCAGGGCCGCCAGGGTATCGGTCAGTGGTGTGACGCCGATGCCCGGTCCGGTAGGAACGGTCATCCGACCATCCTGTGCCGCAAAGGGTTCGGTGATGTCGGTGTGGAAGTAGCGTGCCGACGAGGAGATGTCGCCGGGCAGGGTGAAGCCCGGGAGTGAGGCCAGTGCGAGGTTGGCGGCGCGGCCGATTCCGGTCTCGAGCATGCCGCCGCACCACACCGGGATTCCGTGCGCGGCGCAGACGTCGTGGATGCGGGCCGCCTCGAGGTATCCGCCCACGCGGCCCGGTTTGATGTTGACGATGTCGACCGCCCCGCGGGTGATCGCGTCGGCCGCCCCCGCGGCCGACAGAATGGATTCATCGAGACACACCGGTGTCGTCGAGATCTGGCGCAGCCGTGCGTGACTGGCGAAGTCCTCCTCGTCGAACGGCTGCTCGATGAGCAGGAGGTCGTACTCATCGAGGCGGGTCAGATGACGCAGATCGGCCGGACTGTAGGCGGTGTTGGCGTCGACCTGTAATGGGAGGCGTGGACCCCAGCGGTCTCGCACGGCCGCGACCGGCTCCACATCCCACCCGGGCTGGATCTTCAGTTTGATTCTGCCGTAACCGGATTCGAGATATCCGGAGACCTCGTCGAGCAGGGCGCCGATGTCGTCTTTGATGCCGACGCTCACCCCGACCGGCACCGACGTCGCGGTACCGCCGAGTCGGGACGCCAATGACATCCCTGCCGACCGTAATTCGGCGTCGAGGACCGCTGCCTCCAACGCCGCCTTGGCCATGCGGTGTCCCTTGATGTGGGCCAGGCGTGGCGCCACCGCAATCGCAGTCAGGTCGTCGGCGTTGGTCACCGCCGGAATCAGGAAGCGCCGCAGGACGTCTATCGCTCCGTCGGTGTACTCCGACGAATACACCGGCTCGTCGATACTGACGCATTCACCCCACCCCTCCGCGCCCGGGGTGACCACCCGCACGAGAAGGGCGTTGCGGCTGCGCTCGACGGCGAAGGATGTGCGAAATGGTGACACCAGCGGGAGTTCCACCCGCCGCAACTCTACTCCGGTGATCTTCACGACGCTCCGTTCATCGGGTTGCGTTCACGCTCGGTTGCCGGACCGAAGACATAGCACCCCGATCGCAGGAAGCTCACCGGACGGACCGGCCCATCGGACAGCAACGGCGACAATGCGTCTCGCGTCACCTGCCGCCAGCGTGACGCCGCTACGGGATGTACTCGACGCATCGCCTCGATGTCCCGCGGAATCTCCACCAGCACGGTGTCCCCCGGACCGGGCTCCTCGGTGCCCGATATCGGATGCGCCGGGTCCATCGTGTCGATCGCAGCGACCCCGCCGGCGGCACGGAGATCGCCGACGGGGTCGATGGCGTTGCGGCCCACCGTGTCCGGTCCATCGATCGCCCAGCTCATCACCATCCGGTCGGATTCGTCCATGCCGCCGAGTTCGTCGCCGATCGCGCCATAGAAGTCACGGTGATAGGCCACCGGTACGGCACCGAGTTTGGCGATATTGAAGTAGGCGTTGCGTGCCACCAGCGGATCGAAGGTCCAGGTGATTCGCGACAGTCCCTGCGCGCGCGCCCAGTCACGCTGATGCAGTTTGAGCGCGAATCCGACCCGACGTCCGGTGCCGCGGCGCGACACCCCGGTCATGTGACTGTGCAGAACCTCGCCGACCGGGGCGCCGAAGAAGGCGACGGTCCCGCCGGCCAGTTCGCCGTCGACATACGCTCCGACGACGTAGTTGCCGGCGTGCGACAACGCCTTGAGCATGTCGACGCTCACCGGACGATTCGTCGGATCCGGGTGCCACACATCGTCGAACACCCGGGTGAGCGCATCGAGGTCGTCGGTGGAACTCAGTTCGCGAATCCGGACGCCCGGAAAGTCGTTGGGGAATTTGGAGTCTGCGGTCATGGCGGGCCCACTACCTGGTCAGGGCTCGATGAGAAGTCCGGCGGGTTCCTCGGCGGCGTCAGCGGAATCCCATAGGGCCATCAGTTCGGCGAGGATCTGGGTCGAGGCACCCAGCGCACTGAGGTGACTCTCACCGGGAAGCTCGTACAGCTTGGCATCACTCAACAGCGAAACCATATGTGTCCCATGAGCATACGGGATGATGTGGTCGTGATCGCCGTGCCACCACCGCACCGGGGTGGAGATGTCGGCGACGCGGAAACCCCAGTCGCGGGAGAACGCCAGGATGTCGGCGAACGGCGCGTCCATCCGGCGGCTCCCGCCGTGGAGCAGGTCGTCGAGGAACATCGCCCGGAACTCCGGGCGGGCGAGCAGTTCCCGGTCGGCGCGCGGAGACAGTTGCCCGTAGAGGCGGATCGCGGGATCGGCGATGGGCCGGGCCACGCCCAGGAACGAGCTGATGACCTTGCCCACCGGTGCGCCCGCCACACCGACGATCGGTGCGGCGAGTGTCCCCAGTCGCATCGCCCCGCCACCGATGGCCTCGGGGCCGACGGTCGGTGCCACGCCGCCGACGATCCCGGCGGCCACCACCCGGTCGGGGAAGGCGTAGGCGGAGGCCAGGGCGTACGGGCCGCCGCCGGACATGCCGATCACCGCGAACCTCTCGATGCCCAGTGCCTCGAGTACCGGTTCGAGATCGGCGGGAAAGTCGGCGACCTTCTGGTAGCGGTGGGCAGTGGAACTGCCGACACCGGGCCGGTCGAGGCCGATCAGACGGATGTGGTTCTCGGCGGCGTAGGCGCGCGCCTCGGTCGGGATCTGCCTGCGCGCACCCGGCGTGCCGTGTAGCCAGATCACGGTGCGGCCGGTGGCCGAACCGAACTCGGCGAAACCGATACGGCGTCGTCCGGCGTCTACGGCCACCGAACCCTCGATCTTCGGGCGGTCGATTTCCATCATGTGATCAGGATCGCACTTTGGCCGCGTAGGGGCGTAGTCGGGGTTGACGCGCGGCGTCTCGTCCCCAGGTCCCCGGAAGGATTGTCGCGTACCGTCGTACTGGTGAGTACGTCAGTGGTGGAGCGGGTGGCACGAGCCTTACCGTTGGGGCAGTCGCCCTACCCGCGGGTCCGTGATCTGCCAACCGGCCGCATGGTCGAACTCCCGGGTCGGGGCGCCACCTTCGTCACCGATTCCGGTCCGGCCGACGCCCCGGTGATCATCTTGCAGCACTCGGTGATGACGACCGGCCTGTTGTGCTGGTACCCGACCATCCCCGAATTGAATCAGCGGTACCGGGTAATCACGCTCGACCACCGCTGGCACGGCCGGGGTATCCGGTCCACCGAGTTCAACCTGCTCGACTGCGCCGACGACGTGGCGGCACTGGCCGATGTCCTGGGCGTCGAACGCTTTGTCGCAGCCGGGTTCTCGATGGGTGGTGGCATCTCGCAGCTGGCGTGGCGTCGGCATGCCGATCGCGTCGCCGGCCTGGTGCTGTGCTCGACCGGACCGTTCTTCAGTACGCACGATCCGCGGCTGCGTGAACAGGCCAATCGCACCGGTCGCCTCCTCAAACCGGTCTACAAGGTGATCCCGCGATCATCGGGCCAGACCCTGGACAAGCCGACCTCCAACACCGTGGTGTGGGGGATGCGCCAGTTCCTGTCCACGCCGCTGTCGCACACCGGTGACTTCGGAGAAGGCCTGGGTCGCTTCGATTCTCGTGACTGGCTGCACCAGATCGACGTTCCGACGGCGGTGGTCGTCTCGACTCGAGACAAGACCGTGTCGCCCGAACGTCAGCAGCTCCTGGTTGACGGCATCCCCGGGGCGCAACGGTTCGACGTCGACGGCGGGCACGCCTGCTGCGTTCTCGGCGCTGACAAGTTCGTCCCGCAGTTCCTCGATGCGGTCGACGCGGTGGTGACCGCGGCCGATCTGAGTACACGGCCACGGCTCATCCTGCCCTGAGGTCGCCTCGGCCATCCGGGTTGATTCGCCGGTCGGCGGCCACGATCGGCGCCGTCGCCGGATCCGGCGGTAGGTCGATCCTGCGGTAGGTCGGCCGGCGCATCGGCATCGCCACGACCCCACATACGACGAGACCGATACCGCAGTCGGGGGTCGCGGTATCGGTCTCGTGTGCGATGACGCCGATCGGTTCGTCACCGCTCCCTGTGAGAAGGGAGTCTCAGAATATCAAGTGGCCTGCGATTTCAGGAAGGCTGAACGGCCTCGATTTCGAGGGTGATGGTGATCTTGTCGCCGACGACCACGCCGCCGCCCTCGAGCGGCATCTCGATGTCGATGCCGAAGTCCTTGCGGTTGATGACGGTGTTGGCCTCGAAACCGGCGACGGCGCCGTGTCCCATGCCCGGGTTCTGGCCGTTGAACTCGAGATCGAGCTCGACCTGCTTGGTGACGCCCTTGAGGGTGAAGTCACCGACGAGCTTGTAGTCGTCGCCGGCGGGGCGGACGTCGGTGGAGACGAAGGTGGCGGTCGGGAACTTCTCGGCGTCGAAGAAGTCGGCCGACTTGATGTGCCCGTCACGCTGGGCGTTTCCGGTGGTGATGGAGGTGACGTCGATCTCGGCCTGCACCGACGGGGTGCCGTCCTCGGCGACGGTGATGGTGCCGCTGAAGGTGTCGAACTTGCCGCGGACCTTGCTGACCATCAGGTGCTTCACGGAGAAGCCGACGGTCGAGTGGGTCGGGTCGATGGTCCAGGTGCCGGCGGCGATCGGTGCGGTGACGGTGGGGGTGCTCATGGTGGCTCCTACGCTCGGTTGGTGATGCTGGGTGGTCTCTGGGCCGTCGTGACCCATCACCGAGCATAACCGGACCGCGGTCCGATTTCATTCCCGGATCCGCGAAAATTCTTTCCGAAGGTCTATGACCAGGCGAAAACCGGTTGCTCGTATCCGTCGACGCGCGTGTTGCGACCGCGCAGGCATACCTCGGCGAACTGATGAATGACCGCGGCCGTCGGCGCGTGGACCAGGGCGCCGACGATCGGCAGCTGGATGACCGGACGCGGGGACTCGGGGATCGACAGGAACCGCGGAGTGACCAGGACGTCGTCGAGAGGCACGAAAAACAGTTGCGCCACCTCGTCCGGGTTGGGCGTGGGATCCTCGGTAACCCCCGCCCAGCAGACGACCGGGGTGATCACGAATCCCGAGCGGGTCGGGTAGTCGTCGAGCAGACCGACGACGGCATCGTCGTCGAGTGCGATGCCGATCTCCTCCTGCAGTTCGCGCAACGCGGCCGTCGGGGCGTCCTCGCCGGCGTCGCACCGGCCACCCGGAAGGGCGAACTGCGCCGCATGCCGACGCATCGTCGCCGGACGCTTCATCAGCCAGATGCCGAGGGTGCCCTCGCGTTCGGTGACCACGACGGCCACCGCGGCGGCGGTGCCGGGGAGCTCGGTACCGCGGCGGTCGAAGGCGTCCAGGCGTGCGGTCAGGGTGTCTCGATCGGGATGGGTCACCCGTTCAGTTGACCACGCCGGCGGCGTCAGTACGGCGTCGCGATCCGGCGCAACGGAAGGTCGGCGGCGCGATACTCGCCGACCGTCCGTTCCGGCAGCGTGATGTCGAGGGGCTCCAGCGGCGTGTAGGGAACTTGCTCGAGCAGATGGTGGATGACGTTGAGGCGTCCGCGCTTCTTGTCGTCGGTGTTGGCGACGTACCACGGCGCCCAGCCGGTGTCGGTGGTGCGGAACATCTCGTCACGCGCCCGGCTGTAGTCATCCCAATGTGTGTAGGACTTCAGGTCCATCGGGGAGAGCTTCCAGTACTTGCGCGGGTCATCGATCCGCCCCTGCAGCCGCAGTGTCTGCTGTTCCTCGCTGACCTCGAGCCAGTACTTGAGCAGAATGATCCCGGAGGCGACCACGGCCTTCTCGAAGCCGGGGGTGTCGGCCAGGAACTGCTTGCTCTGCTCCTCGGTGCAGAATCCCATGACGCGTTCGACGCCGGCACGGTTGTACCAACTGCGGTCGAAGATCACCACCTCGCCGGCTGCCGGCAGATGCGGCACGTACCGCTGGATGTACATCTGCGACTTCTCGCGTTCGGTGGGGGCGGGCAGCGCCACGACGCGGAATACCCGTGGACTGACCCGCTCGGTGAGCGCCTTGATCACCCCGCCCTTACCGGCCGTGTCCCGGCCCTCGAAGACGATGCAGATCTTGGCCCCGGTGGACTTCACCCATTCCTGCAGGGCAACGAGCTCGGCGTGGAGGGGCTTGATGAGCTTGCGAAACTCCTTGTTGGTCATGGGTTCACGGTCCGGTGATGGCGGAACCTGCTGAATCGCCACCGGTTCGTGGTGCTTGTTGTGCTTGTGCTTCTTCTTGCCCATGTCCCGACCTCCGCGTCGACGATCCGTGGATCCACCCTATTCCACCGGTGATCGCCTGCGGCGTCATCTGTGGCAATCGATGCCCCAATCTTGCCCGCGTTGTCTGTGTCAACCGAATCCGGTTGCAGTCCTGCATTTTACGAGTCGATTACCCGGTACCCGGTGTGCGCATACTGGTCGCGTGTCATCGACGCTTGCCCCACTGACACTCACCGCGGCGTTCACCTCGTGGCGGGCCGACCTGACGCTGCTCCCCGTCGTGGCGATAGCGCTCATCTACTCGTGGGGTGCGCGCCGCGCCGGAATCGGGTGGCGGCCGGCCGGTGCGTTCGCGGCGGGTGTCGTGCTGTGGGTCGTCGGAGCGTGCAGCTTCGTCGGCGTGTACGCCGACACCCTGTTCTGGGTGCGGTCGCTGCAGTTCGTCGTGGTGTTGCTCGCCGTGCCATTCTGTCTGGCCCTCGGCCGGCCGGTATCGGTCCTGCGTCGGGCCCTCGGACCCGATCGCGCATCACTCGTCGACGATGCGCTCGCCTTGAGGGCCGTTCGCGTCCTCGCATCGCCGATGGTGACGTCGGCGGGAGTGGTGCTCATGCCGTGGCTGATCTACCTGACCGGCTGGTATCCGCTCGTGCTGCGCTCCGACGCTATCGACGTGCTCACCCGAATTCTGCTGGTGCTCTGCGGCTTCGGCTACTTCTACGCACGGCTGCAACTCGATCCGGTGCCGCGACGATACCCGCAGGGTCTGTCGTTGCTGATCACCCTCGCGGAGACGTTGGGTGACGGCGTTCTCGGTGTGGTGATGTGGCAGGGGCCGCTGATCGCGGCGACGTACTATGAGGCGCTGCACCGGACCTGGGGTCCGTCACTCCGCACCGATCAGACCATCGGTGCGGGTGTCTTCTGGATACTCGGTGACCTCATCGGGCTTCCGTTCCTGCTGGTGTTGTTTCACCGATTCCGGCTGGACGAGCGAGATCGCGCCGACGCGGTGGACGCCGTGCTCGACCTGGCCGATGACGGCGAGGACACCCCGGTTGCGTCAACCGGCCTGTGGTGGCAGGCCGATCCGCAATTGCAGCGGCGGTGGCGCTGAGCGTCCCCCGGGACTACCCGGTGCCGGGCCCGTACACCGTGCGGTACGAGATCGCGGTCAGGATCTCGATGGCGGTGTCGTCGTCGGGGCGTGCCACGCCGATGTCTCCATCGGTGGCAAGCCATGTGTAACAGAAGGATTCGAGGGTTGTGACCAGGGTGAAGGCAAGCGCGTCGAGCGGCAGGATGGGTGGTCCCGGCCGCTGATCTGATCACCGTGGGTCCGGGATCGCCGGTCGCCTGGCCGGGTCTCCGGTCAAGCGCTCGCCGGCACCAAGACGTTACTCAACCAGATCTGGGATCACGATCTGGCCGGTGCGCTGCGCGCCGAGACCGCAATCAGCTCCGGGTGATTGCCGGTGATGCTGCCCGCGAAGGTATCTCGGTGTTTGGCGCTGCGTCGCCCAATCGGTGACCTGAGTCGGTCAGGGGCCTGCGGTCGCCGGTCGGTCACGGTGTGTGCCGACGCGCAGTCGCCTCGTCGAGAGTGGGCCTTCGTGAACGGGAACCGTTGTCGCCCAGAGGTTGCCCCGACTCCAGGCGTCGGGCCCGGTCGGTGATGGTGGTGATGAGGTGATCCGACGGCCAACCGGAGGTCACCTCGTCGGGCAGTGATTCCAGCCCCGCCCGGACTCCGGCGATGAGGTCATCGATGGCCGCTTGAGCGTCAGCCTCCCGCAAGAGCATCGCCCTTGCCTCGGCGATCAGGGCGGCGCGGTCGACCTTCGCCAACGAAGTCTGGCCGCCGATGGGCAGTGCCATCCGTGCGGACAGTTCGGGGTAGTAGAGGGTACACAGCGAGTCATAGATGGGGGCGACGGTGGCGGAGCCGCCGCGCAACAGCAGGGAGTAGTTCTTTCCGTGGCCATCCTCATCGCCCACCAAAGCCCGGAACGCCACTTGGCGGAAGAGTCTGAGCACCTCGTGCCCTGGTGAATCGGCGAACTCACGCAGGATCCGCGCCATGCGCTCCGAGGGTCGTCCCACGTGGTACTTGTCCTTCGGTCGTATCCCGAGCGCCTGGCACATGTCCTCCTGGTGGATGCGGGTGATCGACCCCGTCCTCGCCGACCGTCCGGTCGTATCGTGTGGTCACGAATGTGCTTCTGCCGCCGATTGACTCGACCCAGAGATCGGTGTCGGACAATCTGCATGTCCGCGCGAGTGTCATCACCAACGCCTCATTCTCGGCGCTGTGACTCCAGACGGTCGCGGGTTTGAGGATGTGGGTGGACGGATAGCCGTCCAGCGGTGTGCACCAGTCGTCGCCCACCCGGGTGAGCAGTACCTTGTCTTGCGCTCCGCCGAGGGACATGCGAACCCCCTTGCCCGGTCCGCACCCAGGGGCCGGACCGGAAGATCGACGATGAGCGAACCGAGTTCTTCGACGGTCAACGGTGCGGATGGTCGAGCATTGGCCGAAGGCGGCTCGCCGGCCGGGAGGACGGACACGGCTCCCGCACAGTCCCTTCCGTACTCCGCCAACAGTCTGATCGAGTCGGCGGCGGTCTCGGGTGCACCCGACGAATCCAGGCCTACGCCGTGCAGATGCGCGGCCGCGATCTGCAACGCCCGTCCTTCTGGCAGCAGGCCCTCGAGAAAGGCGCGTGAGGCGGCGGGTGGGTTTGCTCCTGGTAGCGCGGGCAGTGAGCACGACAGGATCGGGTCGCCCTGCTCGTAGGCTTCGGTCGCGGTATCGGTGTAGGTCACCATGACCTTGCGGCCTCGAGATGTCGTCGCGGCCGTCGCAACGATCACGCCGTCGAGCCAGATGTCCAACTCGGTCATTCGCCGGCCGGGCGTCGACGGCGAGGACGGACCGCGAGTTCGAGTTCCAGTGCGGCGAGCACATCGAAGAGCCGGTCGACGGCCTTGGTGGCGTCGCCGTCCTCCATCTGAGCCAATGTGTAACGGTTGGTGCGCGAGATGTCGGCGAGATCGGATTGGGTCATGCCGCGTGACTGACGTGCGGCCCGGAGGACTCGGCCGAGTGCGGAAGCGGATCGGACCCGCACATCGTCGAAACCCTCGGATGTTGACATATCGCCACATTGCGAACCTCGGATGCTGATGTCAAGAAAATGCCACATGAGATGGGTATGTGCCCGATGTCAAGAAAACAGCACATCAACTGACTCGCTGCGAGATGTGGTGCAACAGAGAAAGCCCCGACCGAAGTCGGGGCAATATCTGTGGCCAGGGCCGGGATCGAACCGGCGACCTTCCGCTTTTCAGGCGGACGCTCGTACCAACTGAGCTACCTGGCCGGAAGGTCCGGTGCATACCGAAACCTTTGGCGACCCTGACGGGACTCGAACCCGCGACCTCCGCCGTGACAGGGCGGCGCGCTAACCAACTGCGCCACAGGGCCATGTTCAGTTATCTGCCGGTCGAAACCCGCAGCGTACCCCCTACGGGATTCGAACCCGCGCTACCGCCTTGAAAGGGCGGCGTCCTAGGCCGCTAGACGAAGGGGGCCGGTTCTCCGTTAGGAGGCGCTCCGTTGGGAGCCGACTTAGATTAGGACACCGCGCGGAGAAAACACAAATCGCCATGTCAGAGCGGGTTTCTCGATCATGACACGCACGGGGCCGACCGTCCGCACCGACGTCGGATCCGACCGGGTAAACTCGCATCCGCCTTCGTTAACCGAAGGACTGCCCCTATAGCTCAGTTGGTAGAGCTACGGACTTTTAATCCGCAGGTCGTAGGTTCGAGCCCTACTGGGGGCACCGCGGGTGCCGACGAGAGTCAGAGCATCCCGGGCCGCATCGCCTCGACGACGACGTCGACGGGCGGAGATCCGATTCCGTAGGCCGTCCACGACGCAGCCTGTGCAGCGTCGTCGGTACGTTCGATCCGCGTTCGGCCGGCTCGATACGCGATCAGCTTGAGTCCCTTGTGCTCCCAGGGCATGGGAGCCGGCAGTGCGGCAACATTGCGCCACATCTCACGTGCCCGATGATGGTCTGACTGCGACAGCTTGCCCGCGTCCGCGCTGTAGGCGATCACCGCGGACTGATATGACCTTCGGCCGACCCGTGCCAGCCCCAGCACGACGCATCGCCAATCGGGCAGTGTCCTGTCGGCGACGACCTGCAGGTCGGTCGCGATGTCGGCGACGATCTCCTTCTCGTGGCGGCCCGACGCATAAGGATTGGCCGGCCGCTCATCGGGTCCGTACGACTCGAGCCGGCAGATCAGCTCACCGCCGGGGTCGAACAAGCCGTCGTCGGCACTGGCGTGTCGCGCTCGGCCGCCGTCGAAGGTTGTCGAGCAAGTGCAGGTGGTCACGCATCAAGACCAGCGAGGCATGGGTGTCTCGGGCCTTGCCGCCCTCGGTGAGCGCCGGCGTGTAGGCGTGGCACTCGTCGTAGGCGAGGGTCCCGCACACCTCGTCGAGCAGCCTGAACTCAGGTTCGATCAGGCTGGGGTATTCGTTGATCCGGTTGAACCACGACATGATGTCCGCGTCGGGATCACCGTCGTGCTTCTCGGTGCGGTCGGTGTTCACGTGGCCGGTGCCCGGATGCACGCCCAGCCGGCCGGAGTTCCCCGGACTGTAGAACCAGAACTCTCCGAATGCGCTGCGCACCAACGGGAGTACCAGCGAACCGGTGGGCCAACCCGGCACCGTCACACCGCTGCAGATCGACCTCGCTCATCGTCGCGGCGCGGTCGGTGACGGGGTAGCGATCCAACTGGCCGAGCCACCGTTCGAATACCGCTCTCGTCTGCTCGACGGGGTGCTCTGGCTCATGAAACCTCCGCGGGTGTCGGCGTGTCGGGGTGAGTGACGGTGCGACGATAAACGCGCCCGGCGCGGTGGGTCGGGCCGCACGACGCCGACCGAATGACGGCGATCCCGGCTCTGCGGGTCCGTCGGGCCCTTTTGTGAGCGGTGTCATTCGGTAATCTCACGTGTGACATCGATCGGCAGGGAAAGGCGCATGACCCCAACACCGAGTTCCGCCGACGGGCCGCATACGCGGCCCCCTTTCGACGGCTTGCGGTGGTCGAATGCGCGACGCCGATACGCCGCCCGGGTCTGGGGAGTGGCCGGCGAGCCGACTGCGGCCGAGTGGGAGCAATTGGGGATCGACGGACGCCGGCGCCTGGCCCGCCGGGCGGTGGCCGTCTCGGTGGCCGCGATCGTCGGCAGCAACGCACTGATCGGTCTGGAGACCTTTCTTCTCGTCCAACTCGCCTACAACGGTGGACTGCTGACCGTGGACGCCACGATTGGTGCGCCCAACTTCCCGGCGATCGTGACCGCGATCGCGGTGTCGATCGTGGTGAATGTGGTTCTGGGTGTAGTACTGCTCCGCCCGCAGATCGCCTGGTTTGTCGGCGGAGAGGTCGCCGATCACGCCAGACGCCTTGCCGTGCAACGTATCCCGATGATGCAAGTGATCGGGACGAGCGTCGCATGGGCAGCCTCGCTGCTGTGTTACGTGCTCCTGGCGGCGCGTACGCTCACCGTGTCGACACTCGTCGGGGTCACGGTGGCGTTCTTTCTGGCCGGCATGTCGAGTGCGTGTCTGACGTACCTGTTCGCCGAACGGGCGGCCCGCCCGCTGATGATGGTAGCCCTGGCCTCCGACCCCACCTCGCGTGTGGTGCACGGTGTCCGGGAGCGGATGTTCGCGGTGTGGGCGATCAGCTCGGCGGTCCCGATGATCGGCCTGATCATCCTCAACATCGGCCGGCGGATACATCTGCTGCCCGCTGTGGTCGGGGATGTCGACTGGGCATCGGTGGTGCTGGCGATCGTGGGCCTGGCCGCCGGAGCCCGGATCATCGCACTCGTCGGGCAGTCGTTGATCGATCCGCTCACCGAGTTGCGCGACGCGGTCGAGAAGGTCGATCAGGGCGAATTCGATGTCCACGTCGACGTCTACGACTCCTCGGAGCTCGGGGTGCTGCAGCACGGATTCAACGAGATGGTGGCCGGCCTCGATGAACGTGAGCGCATGCGAGAGCTGTTCGCCCGGCACGTGGGTGACACGGTGGCCGAGCTGGCCATCGAGAACGGGATGGGTCTGCACGGCACCAACACCGAGGTCGGGGTGCTGCTCGTCGACATCATCGGCTCCACCACGATCGCCCAGGAACGCTGTCCGCAGGACACCGCGGCGCTGCTCAACGAATTCTTCGAGATTGTCGCGCAGGTCGTCGACCATCACGCCGGCTTCGTCAACAAGTTCGAGGGGGATGCGGCCCTGGCCGTGTTCGGCGCCCCCGTCGCCATCGACAATCCGGCGGGCGCGGCGCTGGCCGCCGCCTGCGACCTTGCAGCGGGGCTGACCGAAGCACTCGATGTTCGGTGGGGGATCGGGGTGTCGTTCGGGATGGTGTTCGCCGGAAACATCGGCGCCGAACGCCGTTACGAGTACACCGTCATCGGCGACCCGGTCAACGAATGCGCCCGACTGTCGGAGATGGCCAAGACCAGTCGGGTACCGGTGCTGGCCAGCGGGCCCGCGGTGACCGCTGCGGGCGACGAAACGCAGAGGTGGACGCTGCTGGACCGGCGCGTGATGCGCGGCCGCAGCGAACCCACCGAGATCTTCGCGCCCGCCGATCTGGTCGCCCGGAACGCGCCGTCGATGGGCGAGATGTTGTCGGGTTTGTTGCGTCCGACCAAGTGGCTGGGATCGGCCGGACTATTGCGCCTGCGCTGACCCGGCCCGTCCGACGCCTACGCTGGGCGACGAACGTCACGTTCGTCCACGAAGGGACTCGCATATGAGCGGATGGTCAACCGCAGACATCCCGGATCAGTCCGGCAAGACCTACATCGTCACCGGTGCCAACAGTGGACTCGGCGCCGAGACCACCAAGGCCCTCGTGGCCGCCGGCGCGAGCGTCGTCATGGCGTGCCGTAACACCACCAAGGCCGATGCGATCGCCGCCGGACTCGGCAACCGCGTGCGCGTCGCGTCCCTGGACCTCGCCGACCTCGCGTCGGTGCGGGCCTTCGCCGACGCGGCGCCCGCCGCCGACGTGCTGATCAACAACGCCGGTGTGATGGCGCTGCCGTTACGGCGCACCGCCGACGGTTTCGAGATGCAGATGGGCACCAACCATCTCGGACACTTCGCGCTGACCGGGCTGCTGCTGCCGAAGATCTCCGAGCGGGTGGTGACGTTGTCGTCGGGCCTGCATCAACTCGGGCGCATCGACCTCGGCGATCTGGACTGGCGGTCGCGCCGGTACAAGCGGTGGCAGGCGTACGGCGATTCGAAGATGGCCAACCTGATGTTCGGGATGGACCTCGCCGACCGTTTCGACGCCGCCGACGACGGCCGACTGTCGCTCATCGCCCACCCCGGATACGCCGCGACCGAACTGCAGGGGCACACCGAATCGCTGATGGATCAGGTGATGAAGGTGGGCAATCTGTTCGCGCAGTCGGCGGCGTCGGGAGCCCTGCCGACCCTGTACGCCGCCACCTCGCCCGACGTGGTGAACGGCACCTTCTACGGACCGACGGCGCTCTTCGGGATGCGTGGGGCGCCGGGGGTGTCGTCATACTCCGGGCGCGCGAACGATCGGGCCATCCGGGACGGGCTCTGGGCCGCGTCGGAGAAGCTCACCGGGGTCACCTTCGCCGTCTGAGGGGCGCTGCGCCGAAGCACTTGACCACGCCGTCACCAGACCCCGGGTGGCCGGAACTGCACACTGATGCGGGCACCGGCGCCCGGGCTCTTGGGAACCGCGTGTTCCCACGTGCGTTGGCAGCTGCCGCCCATGACGAGCAGGTCTCCGGAACTCATCACGAAACGCAACGATGCGCCGCCTCCGCGCGGACGCAGCGTCAGTGCACGCGGTGAGCCCAGCGAGAGGATCGCCACCATCGTGTCGTGGCTCGCCCCACGTCCGATCCGATCACCGTGCCAGGCAACCGAATCCGAACCGTCGCGGTAAAGGCACAGTCCGGCGGTGGCGAAGCCCTCTGGGAGTTCGTCACGGTAGTGGCCGGTCAACGTCAAACGACATTGGGCGAGAAGAGGATCGGGGAGCGGTTCGTCGGCCCGGTAGGTGGCCAGCAGACGTGGGACGTCGACCACCCGGTCATACATCCGACGTCGCTCGGCGCGCCAGGCGGCCTTCTCCCGCAGTGCATCGAACAGGGGTTCCGAACCGGTGATCCAGCCGGGACGCACGTCCACCCACGCGCCGTCGGTGAGTTCGCGGCGGGTCACTCCGGTGGCCACGGCCCCGATCTGCGGCGTGGTATCGGTGAGGTCGAAGATCGAACCCTGCATGCCGACGGTCATTCGTCCAGCGTAGCGTCGATCGAAAGAATGTTCTAGATGCGACCGCGGCATGACGCGGGCCGGCCAATACCTGTGTGCGTGGGTTCGCCCACATTCCCGATCCGGCCTGGCTGTCGCGAAGAAAGTGGAGTAAACATTGTCAAGTGTTAGTCACTCACACTTTCGTGGGTGGCGGCCGTCGCGGAGAACTCCCCGGCGGCCGAGACTCGTCCGCACACACCGCCCGTTCGCTCGTCTTTCGAGGACTCCCTGATGGCATCCATACTCTTCCGGCTCGGCCGGTTCTCCTTCCGGCACAAGTGGTGGGTGATCGCCACCTGGCTGATCCTGCTCGTCGTGGTCGCTGGATCGGTCGGCCTGCTCAAGCCGAAGTTCGCGCAGGATTTCGATCTGCCGGGAACCGACTCCGGGACGGCGACCAGCCAGCTGCAGGAGTACTTCCCCAAGGTCATGGAGCAGCAGTCGCAGGGGTCGGCGACGGTCGTGGTGTACGCCGCCGACGGTCTCGACGCGCATGCCGAACAGCTGCAGAAGCTGGCCACCGACCTGCGTGGGCTCTCCGACATCGCCGATCCGCAGGCCGTGGTCAGCCCGCTCGCGGTGGCCCAGGCGAAACCGGAGATGGCCGCGTCGGTGATCGGCGACAACGGTCATGTCGGACTCATCTCGGTGCAGGTGACCACCAACATCCAGGATCTGACGGTTGATCAGAAACAGCAGCTGATCGACGTGCTGGAGAAGAACCGGGCCGGTGGACTGCAGGTGGAAGCCACCGGGTCGCTCATGCAGGTTATGGAACAGGGTGGCACCGCCGAGCTCATCGGCTTCGCCGTCGCCTTCGTGGTGATGATCGTGGCCTTCGGGGCCCTGGTGGCGGCCTTCATCCCACTGATCACCGGCGTCGTCGGGGTCGCGTTGACGATGATGCTGGTGACGTTGTCGGCGGAGTTCATGACCGTCAACCAGACCGCCACCGGCATCGTCACGATGCTGGGTATCGCGGTTTCCATCGACTACGCGCTGTTCATTGTGTCGCGGTTCCGGACCGAACGGCACCGCGGTGGTGACCCGGCCGATGCCGCCGGACGTGCGGTGGGCACGGCCGGCACCGCGGTGGTCTTCGCCGGTCTGACCGTGGTGATCGCGGTCGTGGCCCTGACCGTCGTCGGCATCCCCCTGATCACCCAGATGGGTGCCGGTGCGGCGGTCGCGGTGATCATCGCGGTCCTCGCGGCGCTCACCCTGATCCCGGCGCTACTCGGAGCCACCGGACGGTTCGCCTTCACCCCGAAGATCCCGTGGATCAGGCACGCCGAGGAATCGACGACCGCCGACACCAACGGCGTGCGCTTCGGTAAGCAGGTGGTCAAGCGGCCGCTGCCGTTCATCATCGTCGGACTCGCCGTCCTGGTCCTCGCGGCGATCCCGGTGGGCAAGCTCGAGCTCGGCATGGACCTGTCCAACGCCGACGAGGCGCGCGCATCGGCGTTGCTGCAGAAGGGCTTCGGCGAGGGCATCAACGGGCCGCTGCTGGTGATCCTGCACGACGACGGGCAGGTCGCCACCGCGGCCGACGAGGCCGTCGCACACATCAAGACGCTGCCCGGTGTGGCCAACGCGGCGTCGCTGGCCTGGACGGGCAACGGCACCGGTGCCAACCCGAACGTCGGTGCCAACACGGCGTTGATCATGGTCACGCCCACCAGTGCGCCGTCGGATCAGGCGACGCACGACCTGATGGAGACGATCCGTGACTACGGGCCGCAGGTCGACAAGGCCGGCGTCGAGATGCACGTCGGCGGGCAGACCGCGATCATGTCGGACCTCTCGGCGAAGCTCGACAAGGCGCTCATCCCGTATCTCATCGTGGTGGTGGGGCTGGCATTCCTGATCATGATCGGTGTCTTCCGATCGATCTGGGTGCCGCTGGTGGGCACCGTCGGATTCATCTTCTCGGTGCTGGCGACCTTCGGTGTCACCGTCGCGATCTTCCAGGAGGGTTACCTCGGGATCATCTCCGACACCCGCCCGACACTGTCGTTCCTGCCGATCTTCCTGATCGGCGTGGTCTTCGGTCTCGCGATGGACTACCAGGTGTTCCTGGTGACCCGGATGCGCGAGGAGTACGTCCACGGCATGAGTGCCAAGGACGCGATCATCGCCGGCTACCGGCACGGTGCGCGAGTGGTGACGTCCGCCGCGATCATCATGATCAGTGTCTTCGCCTCCTTCATGCTCGCCCCGGACACCACCTCCAAGATGCTCGGATTCGCCCTGGCCATCGCGGTGTTCTTCGACGCCTTCATCATCCGGATGACCGTGGTGCCCGCAGTGATCGCGTTGCTCGGCGATCGCGCCTGGAGTCTGCCGAAGTGGTTGGACAAGGTGGTGTTCGACTTCGACATCGAGGGCGGGGCCGTCCGCGATCGGGGTGTGCCCTCCGCCGAGGATGAGAAGGCTCTGACGACGGCGCCATGATCGACCTGCCGGATACGGTGGCGCCCACCGTTCGCCCTGCCGGGCTGCGTGAGAAGCACAAGCAGCGCACCCGGCAGGCGATCCGGGATGCGGCCATGCGCCTGTTCGCGGCGCAGGGATACACGCAGACCACCGTCCAGCAGATCGCGCGCGAGGCTCAGATCTCCCACACGACCTTCTTCCGGTACTTCGCCTCGAAGGAACAGGTGGTCATCTCCGACGGGCTCGACGATGAACGCGACGCCGCCGCGGCGGCCATTCCGAAGGAACTCGGGCACTTCGACCTGCTCCGTGCGTTGATCACCGCGCAAGGGCGGATCGCCCTCGAGGATCCGTGGGCATCGAATCCGCAGCGGTTGCAGCTCATCCGGTCCGAACCGGCGCTACGGACGGCTTATCGGATCGAGGCGGATGCGTCGATCTCTCAGGGTGCCGCGTACTTCGCCGCGTATCTGGATGTGCCGGTGGATGATCCGTGTCTGCGGGTGTTCATCGCCGCCACCAGCGGGGTGATGTTCCACATCGCCGAATCCGTCGTGGACCCGAGCGACGGCGACGTTCTGGGCACCCTGCTCGACGCCGTCGATCTACTGGAACAAGGACTACCGCTCGATCGCGGCCGATAGTGTTGGTCCGCGGCGACGACGCGGCGGGGAAGGATGTGCATCGTGGGACGTTTGAGTGGCAAGGTCGCCTTCATCACCGGTGTGGCGCGCGGTCAGGGACGCGCGCATGCGGTTCGGCTGGCGAGTGAAGGCGCCCAGATCATCGGGGTCGATCTGGCCGGACCGCTGCCCGGGGTGCCCTATGACTCGGCGACGCCCGAGGATCTCGCCGAAACCGCCCGGCTGGTCGAAGAACAAGGCGCCACAGCCCTTCTGGCGCAATGTGATGTGCGTGATCTCGAGGGTATGACCGCAGCCGTGACACGGGGCGTCGAGGCACTCGGTGGCCTCGACATCGTGGTGGCCAACGCCGGCGTCTGTATCCCCGAGACGTGGGATGAGGTGACCCCCAACAGCTTTCGCGACACCATCGACATCAACGTCATCGGCGTGTGGAACACCTTGACCACCACCGCCAATCACCTCATCTCGCGCGGCGGGGTCGATCGTCATCATCAGCTCCCTGGCCGGAAAGAAGCTGCAGCCGTTCATGGTTCACTACACCACCAGCAAGCATGCGCTGGTCGGGATGGCCCGGGCATTCGCCGCCGAGCTCGGCGCCCACCACATCCGGGTCAACACGGTGCACCCGGGGGCGGTCGCCACCCCGATGGGTTCGGGTCAGATGGTCGCGCGCATCGAGCAGACCAATGCGGCCAACCCGCGGCTGGCGGGCATGGGCATGACCTTTGTCAATCAGTTCGTGGCCGAGGCGGAGGAGATCTCGAACGCGGTGGCGTTCCTGGCCTCCGATGAATCGAAGTTCATCACCGCCGAATCGATCTCCGTCGATGGTGGGGCGCAACACTTCTGATCCTGCCGCGGATTCATCGGCGACGCACCTCGGTCGGTGCCGCGCTCAGTGTCGCGATCGCCGCGTCGATGGTGGCGCAAGCCGCATCGGCGTCGACGCGGGCCAGTGAGAGCGCGGCGATGCTCGCCGCCACCGTCATCCGGGTCAGGCGATCCCACGTGGTGGCGTCGGCGTCGGGCAGATGAGCCTGCACGCCACGTGCGATCGCCGTCGACAATTCCCGGTGATAGGCGGCGACGACCTGCGCGACGGCGTCATCGCCGCCGATGTTGCCGGCCGCGGTGGTGAGCAGGAGGCAACCGGCCGGTGCCGCGCCGTCGCGGTCGATGACGGCGATCGCATCGCCCAGGCCGCGCAGGTAGTCGATCACGGCGTCACCGTCGACCTTCTCGACGGTCATCGGTCGCAGCCGGGGGCGCACGATGGTGTCGAGATAGTCGGTCACCGCGGCGTCGAACAGGCCGCGCATGTTGCCGAACGCGTGGTAGATGCTGGATCGTCCGACCCCGGTGGCCGCCTCCACGTCGGCCACGGATACGGCGTCGAAACCTTTGCGCCAGAATAGGTCACGCGCGTCGCTGACAAGCCTGCCGCGATCGTGGGTCACTGCGCGGCCCATGGCCTCCTCGATTCCCTGTTGACAATTTGTGCAACGATCATTCCAGTATAGTACTGGAACGTTCGGTTCACAAAGGAGTTGCCGTGGGTATCGTCGCCATCGTGTTCGCCGCTCTGGCGGCCGCCCTGCACGTCTACATCTGGGTGCTGGAGTCGTGGCGCTGGACTCACCCGTCGACCCGCGCCACATTCGGCACCACCGCCGACGAGGCGGTCGCGACCCGCGAGATGGCCTTCAATCAGGGCTTCTACAACCTCTTCCTGGCGTTGATCGCCGGGATCGGTGCGGTGACCTGGTTCGTCGACGAGGCCGTCGGCGCCGCGTTGATCTACGCCGGGGCCGGATCGATGCTCGCCGCGGGTCTCGTGCTGCTGATCTCCTCGCCGGACAAGGCGCGGGCAGCCATCACCCAGTCGGCGCTTCCGCTGATCGCGGTGGTCGCCCTGAGTATCGCGCTTCTCTCATCGGTGAACTGACATCATTTCCGCTGAATCAAGGAGGATTTCATGACCGTCACCAGCACGCAGGTTCAACTCGTGTCGCGACCCGTCGGCTGGCCCACCGCCGACGACTTCCGTGTGGCGACAATCGAACTCGACGACCTCGCCGCGGGTGAGGTGCGCGTCGCCAACGAGTTCGTCAGCGTCGATCCGTACATGCGCGGCCGGATGATCGACACCCGAAGCTACATCCCGCCCTTCGCGCTGGGGGAGACGATGACCGGCGGTGCGGTCGGCCGGGTGAGCGAGTCGCGCGCCGACGACCTCCCGGTCGGCACATTGGTCAGCCACCAACTGGGGTGGCGCGACGTGGCACAAGCCCCCGCAACGGCTTTCACCCGGTTGCCGGAGCCGCCCGATGGTGTGGCCTCCTCGGCGTATCTGGGCATCTTCGGGTTGACCGGACTCACCGCCTACGTCGGGCTCACCGAGATCGCGAAGCTGAAAGACGGTGACGTGGTGTTCATCTCCGGCGCCGCGGGCGCGGTGGGTACCGCCGCCGGACAGATCGCCCGACTCCTCGGCGCGAAGGCGGTGATCGGTTCCGCGGGCGGGCCGGCCAAGGTTGATCTGCTGACCTCCCGCTACGGTTACGATTCGGCGCTGGACTACAAGGCCGGTTCGGTGCGAAAGCAGTTGCGGGAGCTGGCCACCGACGGTATCGACGTGTACTTCGACAATGTGGGCGGCGAGCACCTCGAGGCCGCGCTCGACGTCTTCAACGACGGTGGGCGCGCGGCCCTGTGCGGTGCGATCTCGGCCTACAACGCCACCGAGGCGCAGCCCGGCCCCCGCAACATGAGCAACATCATCACCCGCGGACTGACCCTGCGAGGTTTCACCCTCGGGCACTACCTCGGCTTCGCCGCGGAGTTCAACGAGAAGATGTCGCAGTGGTATGCGGGCGGCGACATCGTCTTCGACGAGACCGTGGTGGACGGGGTGGACCATGCCGTCGACGCCTTCCTCGGCATGATGCGCGGGGAGAACATCGGCAAGATGGTCGTGCGTGTCTGAGATGTGTTCAGAGACGCCGTAACCGGTCGGCGGCCTCGGCAATCACGTCGTCGCGTTTGGCGAAGGCGAAGCGCACCATGTGATTCCACGGGTCCTTGTGATCGGCGAACACACTGACCGGCACGGCGGCCACCCCGATCCGCTCGGGCAGCGACCGGCAGAAGTCCTCGCCGTCGGAGTATCCGAGCGGGCGCGGATCGGCGCACACGAAATAGGTTGCCTCGCTGCGGTGCACGGCGAACCCGGCATCGGACAGCGCCCGGGACAACAGGTCCCGTTTGTTCTGGAGTTCGCCGGCGCTGCGGGCGACCCATGCCATCTCCTGCTCGAGTGCCACCGCGACGGCGGGCTGGAACGGTCCCGAACCCACGTAGGTCATGAACTGTTTGGCCGCACGCGCGGCGGCGACCAGTTCGCGCGGACCGCTGATCCAGCCGACCTTCCAGCCGGTGCAGTTGAATGTCTTTGCCGCACTCGATATCCGGAGGGTGCGCTCGCGCATCCCGGGCAGTGTGGCCAGTGGCGTGTGGGTGCGTCCGTCGAACAGCAGATGTTCGTACACCTCGTCGGTCACCGCGATCACGTCGTGCTCGACGCACAGGCGCGCGATCTCGGCGAGGTCGTCGTCGGAGAGCACGGTCCCGGTGGGATTGTGCGGCGAGTTCACCAGGATCAGGGCGGTGTCGGGTCCGAACGCGGCGGCCAGCCCGTCGCGGTCGAGGCGGAACCCGTCGCCGTCGGGGATCAATGGCACGGTGCGGCGTACACCGCCGGCCATCGCGACGGTCGCGGCATACGAGTCGTAGTACGGCTCGATCATGATCACCTCACGGCCGGGTTCGGTCAGCCCGACGACCGCGCTCGCGATGGCCTCGGTGGCGCCGACGGTGATCAGCACCTCGGTGTCGGGGTCGTAGTCGAGGCCGTAATGTTCGCGCTGGTGGCCGGCCACGGCGTGGCGCAGGTTCGGGACCCCGATCCCCGGCGGGTACTGGTTCTGGCCGGTCGAGATGGCGTCCCGGGCCGCCTCGAGCATCGCCTCGGGTCCGTCGGTGTCCGGGAAACCCTGACCCAGGTTCACCGCGTCGTGACGCAGTGCCAGTGCCGACATCTCGGCGAAGATCGTGGCGGAGAACGGGCGCAGACGCGTGACGGTGGCCGGAGAAGGAGGCATGGGTTCAGGCTGTCACACCCCGGTCGGGTGAATTCCGACGATTGCCTCGGTTGTCCGGAGTAACCTCCCCGGAATGGGAACGCAAGTGAGTCAGATCACATCTGCATGGGCTCGGCGTCTCGGCGTCGCATGCGCCTGCCTGGCCTTCGGCCTGCTCACCGCCTGCAGCACCTCGGTCAGCGTCGGCAGCGACACCGTCGACTCGGCCGACGACGTCAACGTTGGCGAGTGCGTGTCCGTCGCAGACAGTTCCGACGGCAAGGTCGAGGCCACCAAGACCGACTGCGAGACCACCGAGTCCTTTGCCTTCTACGTGGCGTCGACGACCGCGACCACGTCGGAATGCCCGGGTCAGGAGTCCAGACTGACGTTCGAGGAGGGCGACCAACAGCTGTGTCTCACGCCGAACATGGCGCAGGGCAAGTGCTACGAGGTGCCCTCGGGCGGCGCCGGGTCGTTGACCGACTTCAAGGCCGTCGACTGTGGCGCGACGGCGGCCGACGGCACCGCCGTGGTCGAGGTCGTCACCCGCTCCAACAGCACGGTGACCTGCGATGCGAGTCTGACCGCCCTGGAGTTCACCGAACCTCAACCGCTCGGCTACTGCCTTCGGGTGAGCTGAACGACCGACGCCGTCCAAGCGTTTGTCAAGTGCGCGACAAGCCACGACGACGACCGTGTCGGCAGCACACCACCGCTGCCGAAAGGACCCGCCATGTTCACCACCGATCGCCACGACCACGACCACAACCACGACCCCGAAGTCGAGGGCCGGCCCGCCCGGCCACTGTTGCGGCTCGCCTACAACGGTGCCGTCATCATCGGCTGCCTCGGGTTCATGCTCGTCGCTGCATGCAGCGTCAGCCTCGGCACCGACGCCATCGAATCCCCGAACGACATCGAAGTCGGCGAATGCTTGTCGATCGGTGCCGACGACGAGCAGGGCAAGGTGAACGCCGCCAAGGTCGACTGCGAACGCACCGATGGGCTGACGTTCTACGCCGCGTCGACGGTGGCCGCCGAATCCGGTTGCGACGCCGCCAACACCTCCACCCTCACCTTCGGTGAGAATCGCGAGAGTCTCTGCCTGACACCGAACTTCACTGAGGGACGGTGCTATCAGATCCCGATCGGCGGCGACCTCGTCGACTACCGCGAGGTGACCTGCGATGCGCAGGCCGCCGAGCAAACGGTGGTGGCGCGCGCCGTCGAGCGTGGCGACGCGTCGATCACCTGCGACGCCGACGACACGATGTGGTCATTCGCCCGGCCGCAATCGGTGGGCTACTGCCTGAGGACTGTCGTCTGATCCGGGGAAAGCGCAGGGAGCAGGTAAGGTTACGGACCTGACGTGCCGCCGGTGTCGAGGAGGGCTGAGGTGGTCTACACACCGGGTGATGCCTTCGCCGGGTACACGATCGAGCGGCTCGTGGGCCGCGGCGGCATGGGTGAGGTCTATCTGGCCCGCCACCCCAAACTGCCCCGCAAGGAGGCCGTCAAGATCCTGCCGGCCGATCTCAGCCGGGATCCGATGTTCCGGCAGCGTTTCATCCGGGAGGCCGAGTTGGCCTCCAGCATGGTGCATCCGGCGATCGTCACGATCTACAACTCCGGTGAGGACGACGGCCACCTGTGGCTGGCGATGGAGTTCATCGACGGCGTCGACGGCAGTGAACTGCTGCGTCGTCACCCCCGAGGTCTCGACCCCGCACTGGTGTCGGTGATCGCCATGTCGGTGGCGTCGGCGTTGGATGCGGCGCACGCCCGCGGCCTGCTGCACCGGGATGTGAAACCGGCCAACATCCTGGTGCAGGGCGCCGACGGCGCGGGTGCCACACGCGTCGGCCGGCAGCCGCCGCGGGTGCTGCTCGCGGACTTCGGGATCGCCAAGTCGACCGCCGACGTCACCAACCTGACCTCGGCGAACATGTTTCTCGGGACGGTGGCCTACGTCGCTCCCGAGCAACTCCTCGGTACCGAGGTCGACGGGCGGGCCGACCAGTACAGTCTCGCCGCCACCCTGTTCCAGTTGCTCTGCGGGGTCCCGCCGTTCGAGGGCAGTACCCAGACCAGTGTGATCGCCGCGCACCTGAATTCCGATCCGCCTGCGCTCTCCGGGCTGCGGCCGGGAACCTCGAGCGCCGTCGACGAGGTGTTGCGGCGCGGACTCGGCAAGACCGCCGACGAGCGGTATCCGTCGTGTGGCGATCTCGCCGCCGACCTCGATCGGGCCTTGCGCGGCGCCCAGTCGGGACCACCGCAGGCGGGGCCGCCGCCGGGTCCCACGGAGGTCATCCCGGCACGGGCGTCGGTACCGCCGCCGTATGCGCAGCCGATCCCGTCCTCACCGGTTCCGCCGGCGCCCGCGGGCCCGTACACCGGAGCGTCGTATCCCGGCGCCGCGGCGCCCGGTTCGGTTCCGCCGTACGGCCCGCCCAGTGCGCCGCTGTCGGTGGGGTCGTATCCGAGTCAGCCGGGCGGCACCGGCGGTTATCCGCTGCCGCCGGCACCTCGACGCGGATCGTCGTCGAAGACCGCGTTGGCGGTCGTCGGTGCCCTGCTGGTGCTGGGCCTGGTGATCGGCGCCGGTGTCTGGGTGGCGAATCTGCTGTCCGGGTCGGATTCGGGCACCTCGACCGCCGCCGGCAACTCGGTCACCACCACGGCGGTCGCGGGTACGCCCACCTCCACGCCGTTCACCCGCCCGCCGGTGACCGAGCAGCCGACGCAGATCTCCGGTCCCGGCCAGATCGCGGTCGGTGATTGTGTGCAGATCGGTCGGCAGCCCGACTCCGCCGGCAATGTCGACACCAGTCGCGTCGATTGCGCCACGTCGGCGATGACGTTCTACGCCGCCGAATTCGTCGCCGCCTCCGCGGAGTGCCCCAACGACCACAACGCCAGTCTGTCCTTCGGTGGGACCGCCCAAAAGCTCTGTCTGGCACCCAATTTCACGCCAGGGCAGTGCTACCAGATCCCCAGTTCGGGTGGTTCACTCGCCGACTACCACGAGTTGAGTTGCGGTGCGGCCGCGGCGGCGGGAACGGTCGCATTCCGGATCACCAACCGGTCGACGAGCGCGGTGAGCTGCGCGACGGGGGAGTTGCGGTGGATCTTCGCCCAGCCCGAATCCCTGGGGTACTGCCTGACCCAGGAATCCGGTTCCTGATCTGAGGTTCGCCCTCGACGGACCGTTCTCGGAGGCCGGGGCCGTCAGCCCGCCGATTCCTCGCCGATGGTGGGTCCGAGCAGGTCGTCGGCATCGGTGATGCGGTAGGCGTACCCCTGTTCGGCGAGGAACCGCTGACGGTGCGCGGCGTAGTCGGCGTCGAGGGTGTCGCGGGAGACCACCGAGTAGAAGTGCGCCTGTCCGCCATCGGCCTTGGGACGTAACAGCCGGCCGAGGCGCTGCGCCTCCTCCTGCCGGGAACCGAACGTGCCCGACACCTGAACCGCCACCGACGCCTCGGGGAGATCGATGGAGAAATTGGCGACCTTGCTGACCACGAGCGTCTGGATCTCACCGGACCGGAAGCGGTCGAACAGGATCTCGCGTTCCTTGTTCTTGGTCGCTCCCTGGATCACCGGGGCGTCGAGTTCACGGCCGAGTTCCTCGAGCTGATCGATGTACGCGCCGATCACCAGCGTCTGGGATTCGCTGTGGCGGGCCAAGATCGACCGCACCACGTTGACCTTGGTGTGGGCGGTCGAACAGAGCTTGTATTTCTCCTCCGCCTCGGCAACCGCATACTGCAGGCGTTCCTCGTCGGTGAGGGTCACCCGCACCTCGATGCACTCGGCCGGCGCGATCCAGCCCTGCGCCTCGATGTCCTTCCACGGCGCGTCGTACCGCTTGGGGCCGATGAGGGAGAAGACATCTCCCTCGCGGCCGTCCTCGCGGACCAGCGTCGCGGTCAGGCCCAGACGGCGACGGGACTGCAGATCGGCGGTCATCCGGAACACCGGAGCGGGCAGCAGATGCACCTCGTCGTAGATGATCAGGCCCCAGTCCCGGGAATCGAACAGATCGAGATTCTTGTACTCGCCCTTGGATTTCCGGGTCATCACCTGGTAGGTCGCGATCGTCACCGGCCGGATCTCCTTGCGCTCACCCGAGTATTCACCGATCTCGTCCTCGGTCAGCGTGGTGCGGGCGATGAGTTCGCGTTTCCACTGGCGGCCGGCCACGGTGTTGGTGACCAGGATCAGGGTGGTCGCGCCCGCCTTGGCCATCGCCGCCGCGCCGACCATCGTCTTACCGGCACCGCACGGCAGCACGACGACACCCGAACCACCCGCCCAGAACGAGTCCGCGGCCATCTCCTGATAGTCGCGCAGATGCCAGTCGCCCTGATCGAGTGCGATCGGATGAGCCTCACCATCGACGTAACCGGCGAGGTCCTCGGCCGGCCAGCCGACCTTCAGCAGCACCTGCTTGAGGCGTCCCCGCTCCGACGGATGCACCACGACGGTGTCGTCGTCGATGCGGGCGCCGAGCATCGGCGCGACCTTCTTGTTGCGCAGGATCTCCTCGAGGACCGCGCGGTCGAGGCTGACCAACGTCAGGCCGTGGACCGGACTCTTGACCAACTGCAGCCGACCGAACCGGCCCATCGTGTCGACGATGTCCATCAGCAGCGGCTGCGGGACCGCATACCGGGAGTAGGTGACCAGGGCGTCGACGACCTGCTCGGCGTCGTGCCCGGCCGCCCGCGCGTTCCACAGCGCGAGTGGGGTCACCCGATAGGTGTGGACGTGCTCGGGTGCACGTTCGAGTTCGGCAAACGGGGCGATCGCACCACGAGCCGCCGCGGCGTCGGGGTGGTCGACCTCGAGCAGCAGCGTTTTGTCGGATTGCACGATCAGGGGTCCATCAGTCACCCGATCCATTGTCCAGATCGGTGCAAGTCCCGTCGAGCCAGACCCCGCACGGCCGTTGACAGCGCTCTGTACCTCGCTGACAGCGCTTGCCGGGACGTTGACAGCGCCCAGCCGACCGCAGTCAACGTGGGTGAGGGCGCTGTCAACGTGGGTGAGGGCGCTGTCAACGTCGACGGTGGGTGCGCCCTCACCCCTTGACGCAGACCACCTGACGCAGGTGCGCCACCACCTCGACGAGGTCGGTCTGCGCGGCGATCACGTCGTCGATGTCCTTGTACGCGGCCGGGATCTCGTCGACGACGCCCGAATCCTTGCGGGATTCGACACCCCGGGTCTGGGCGACGAGGTCGTCGGCGGTGAACTGTCGACGTGCCTGCGACCGGCTCATCCGACGCCCCGCACCATGCGACGCCGAGTAGAACGACTGCTCCGAACCCAACCCCCGCACCACGTAGGAGCCGGTACCCATCGATCCCGGGATGAGACCGAGGTCGCCGGCGCCGGCGCGGATCGCTCCCTTGCGGGTCACCAGCAACTCCAGACCGTCGATGTGCTCGGTGGCCACGTAGTTGTGGTGGCAGCTGATCGGCTCGTCGAATCGGACGACGCGGTCGGCGAAGCTCTGCCGGACCGCCTCGCACACCAGTGCCAGCATCACCCGGCGATTGCGTGCCGCGTACTCCTGCGCCCAGTCGAGGTCACGACGGTAGGCGTCCATCTCTGCGGTCCCTGTCAGGAACACGGCGAGATCACGGTCGGGCAGCTCCGCGTTGTGCGGCAGGGCGGCCGCCACCGTCATATGCCGTTCGGCGAGTTCCTTGCCGATGTTGCGGGACCCGGAGTGAAGCATGATCCACACCTGCTGCTCGTCGTCGAGACAGATCTCGATGAAGTGGTTGCCGCCACCGAGTGACCCCATCTGACGCTGCGCGCGGGTGTCGAGCTGCCGAACCCCACGATGCAGGCCGGCGAAGCGCTCCCAGAAGCTGTCCCAGCCGCCGCCGAGGCGGTGGCGGACCACGTTGACCGGCTCCGCATGACCCCGGAATCCGACCGGCACCTTGGCCTCGATCGCCGAACGCAACCCGGACAGATCGTCGGGCAGGTCCGAAGCGGTCAGGTCCGTGCGCACGGCGGCCATGCCGCAACCGATGTCGACGCCGACCGCGGCCGGGCACACCGCATCACGCATGGCGATCACCGATCCGACGGTCGCGCCCTTCCCGACGTGCACGTCGGGCATCACACGGACCCCGTACACCCAGGGCAGCGTCGAGACCCGGCGCAGCTGATTGCGCGCCTGATGCTCGATCGACTCCTCGTCGGCCCACATGAGGGTCGATGCGGTGGTGCCCGAAAGGGATACGGGGAACTGCGGTTCCATGGCTTCTTCCATTGCTCGTGTCTGTTGCCCAGGAGGTTTCCGGGGCGTGGCAAAGGTACGTGCGAATCCCGGCGAGGGCGAACCATTTTCGGACCGGGACGCCGGAAACCGGACACCCCGACGTGGGCTACGTGTCGAGCAGTTCGACACTGGTGATGCGGTGCAACGAGAACCGTTGTTCGTCATCGGTGCCGTCCTCGACGCCGATCAGCTGGCCCGAACCCAAGGCCTGCGGGGTGACGACGTGTTGACTGGCCGACCCGTGTGCGTCGACGTAGCCGACCCGCAGTCTGCGATGGGCGCGTAGCGCCAATTGGATGAGGGCCGTGGCGGTTTCACCGTTTCCGCCGGCCCGTACCGACGCCGACGCCGACGCCGGGCGTGCGGTCGCGGCCCGATCGCCGGATCGGACACGGCCGATCACCGCCAATACCTGGTCGTCGTTCAGCGCGGACCGCCGCGGCGGGATGGCGTGACGTCGTGCGCGGGTGACGGGGACCCGGCTGCCGCGTTCACGCATGTCCACCAACTCGCCCGAGGAATCCTCCCCGCTGGGCGCGAACCCGGCAGCACGCAAGGAGTCGAGCACGTCGCGGATCTCGCTGGGGGACACCGCAACCGTCGGTGCGAGCGCCCGCATCGACAGGTGCGCGGCGGCCTCACTGCGCAACACGGCGGCCAGGGTGGCCGCATCCTCGCAGCGAATGAACGACGAGGCGATGCCGACGCGCAACTGTCCGTGCCGACGGGCCACGTCCTCGATCAGATATGTCAGTGATTGTGGTACTGGCGTACGGGAGTGTGTGGTGAACATCGCGATGAGTTCGCTGCTGGAGCGACCGGCGTCGAGGGCGCGCCGCACACTCACCTCGCTGACGCGGTATACCGATGCGGCGCCGCCGGATTCGAGATCGGCCACCATCTCGACCTGTTCGGCGAGTTCCGGGGTCATCGGGCCGGGGACGGTGATCGTGAGGTCGGCCTGGGTGAGGAAGTGATCCACCGGTTCCGGCAGTGCCGTGCGCATCGCGGCGACGATCGGTGCGTCGTCGGCGCCGGCATCGGCCTCGAGGATCGCGCGTCCGACCGAACTCAGGGCGTGGTGGGCGACGAGTCCCATCTCGCGCGCTTCCCGAAGCGTGTGTTCGACGACATGAGAACCCAAGCGCCGCATCTGATGTGGGTGTTGCCAGGCCAACAGGGAGACCAGGCCGGCCACCGACACCGGTGCCGCCGCCGGGCTCAGGGACATCGCGGAGAGGATGGTGCGCCGTTGGGCGGGTGCGTGGGCGTCGTAGTTGTCACCCGACAGTGCCGGGATCGCGGTGCCGTCGCGGTCGGGCTCGCCGACCTGCCAGGCGCGTCGCGGCATGGTCAGCCAGGCCTCGACGAGCGTGTACCACTGGCGTTCTCGTGGTTGGTGCAGCCAGGTGTCGACGGTGGTGGTCGGCGCGAACACGTGCTCACCGGTGTCGCCCGGCGGTGGCGGATCGGGGAATCCCGCGTCGATCAGTCGTGCATGTCCGAGGATCTCGATGAGCAACGCCACCCGCTGCTGATCGAGACCGGTGGCCTTGGTCAGGCGGCGCAGTTCCCGTACCCCGAGCGCGCCCGACCGCAGCACCGCCGCGGGTGTGGCGCCGAGGATCCGCAGCAGGGTTGTCGTATGCCGGATGGCCTCGAGTGCCTCGCCGCCGGCAGCCGCATCGACGTCGCGGGCGGAGAAGCGACGTGAGCCGGAGTCGTCCTCGGGCCGCGGGCGACTCAGATCGTCGGTCCGCAGTGGGGGCTCGTCGCGCAGCAGTTGGCCGAGTTGGGGTGGGAGCTCGACGGTCTGATGATCGATGCGGGCGAGCATGCCGTCGGCGATGAGACGGGCGACCGGCGCGGCGGGATCGGCGTCGGGAGCGGCATCACGGCTGCGTCCGAGCGCGGGACCACGCGACAGTGCGCCGAGCAATTCCCGCTCCCGTTCGTCGAGCGCGGCGAGCCGCTGCGCGAGTTCGGCCGGTGCGAGCGTCGCCGACGGGCCGGTGAGGTGCAAACCGCGCCACGGCATTGCGGATGCGGCGTGCGCCCCGATGTGCAGCGCATCGTCGGGTCCCCAGATCAGAACGAGCCGTCGCAGCTGATCGACGCGCACCTCGACCTCGTCGGCATCGGCGCGGTCGGCGAGCGCGGACCGGATGGTCGGCAGCGATACCGTGTCTGACTCCGGGGGGCCGTGCTCGATCAGCGACTCCAGGACGGCGAGGCCGAGTAGATCCAGGCTCTCACCCGCCAGGGCCACCGACGCCGGGGACAGTGCGCGTTGGGCGAGCACCTGTGTGCCCTGCGGTGGGGGTGAGGCGAGATCCGGCCGCAGCGTGATGAGATCGGCCAGCTGCGCATCCGAACGCGACGCCAGGTCATCGGCGAGTGCACTCGCGCGACTGTCCGGACTCATTCGACCGATTCTACCGAGCGGGTCTTCCGATCGGGATCAGCCCGGGCCAGGGGCACGTTCTACGACGTGGTGATGTTGACTCGGAACGGAGTGGCGACGACGTTGTTCTCCCCGCTCGCCCCGTTGCCGACCTGACCGGCGACGTTATAACCCCAGCAATAGACGTCGGTGGTGTCGACCCGCGCGCACGTCGTACCCGAGTTGGTGGATACGGAGTCCACGGCACCGGCCAGGGTGACCTGCTTTGGTGCCGACGAATCCGACGTCGAACCGTCACCGAGCTGCTTGTCGGAATTGTCGCCCCAGCACCGCAACTCGGCACCGGCGACTGCGCAGGAGGTACCCCAGTCGGTGGCGACATCGGTGACATCGGTCAGTCCGACCACCTCGGTCGGGGTCTGTCGTGCGGCGGTGGTTCCGTCGCCGATCTGACCGTACGCGTTGTCTCCCCAGCAATAGGCCTTGCCCGCCGCGGCCGCACATGCGGTCTGCGGGTATGTCGACCCGGTCCCGCTCTGCTTGTAGGTGCCGATCGCGATGTCGGTGGCGTCGGTGAGGGAGAGCTTCACCGGAGAGGGCTGGCGGCTCGTCGAGCCGTTGCCGATCTGCCCGCTGTCGTTGTTGCCCCAGCAGTACACGGCGCCGTCGGCGATCGCGCAGGTGGTGCCGCGTGCGGTGGTCACGTCGGTGGCTGTTCCGGTCACCCCGGTGACCTTGGTGGGTGTCGTGGAGTCCGTGGTGCCGCCGGTACCGAGCTGGCCTTGATCGTTGTCGCCCCAGCAGTACACGTCGCCGGCCGAGATCGCGCAGGTTGATCCGAATCCGGTGGAGATGGCGGTGACGTCGCTCAGCGTGGAGATCTTCTTCGGCGTCTCACTGGAATCGGTGCTGCCGTCGCCGATCTGACCGTAGTTGTTGGCGCCCCAGCAGTAGGCCTGCCGGTCGGAGACCGCGCAGGCGGTGGTGACGTACTTGTCGTCGGTGTTGACGTAGTTGCCGATGCTGACCGAGGTGACCGGTGTCAGATTCACCGCGACCGGCGTGGTGGTATCGGTCGACGTCCCGTTGCCCAACTGGCCGTTGGCGTTGTTGCCCCAGCAGTGCAGCGCCTCGTTGGTGACAGCGCATGTCGTATTACCGGATGTGGCAACGGTATTGGGCTGCGCGACGACTGCCGCGGGCTCATCGCTGCCACCGAACAGGCCGGTGGCGAAACCGATTCCGACCACCGCCACGACGACGACCACGAGCGCCGCGGCGATTGCCCCGATGATCAGACCCGTGCGCTTCTTCTTCGGCGGAACCGTACCCGGCTGCGACGGGTAGCCCCCACCGCCGAGCAGTGAATTCGGTTGCGCCGGATTGTATCCGGGCGGAGGTGTGCCACCACCGAATCCGGCTGTCGCCGGGGTGGTTGCCGAGGGCGGAGCGCCGAAGGGCACCGACGGATTCGGCTGCGACGTGTAGGGCATCCCCAGGTTCGGCTGGCCCACACCGGGATACGACGGAGCCGAGGGCGGCGGGGTCGGAGCGATCGGGGCGTGCCCGGGGACGGTGGCGCCGACGGGGGAGAACCCGGCCGGGGTCGGCTGTGACGGTGGCCGGGTCTGGTGTCCGGAACCGTAGGACGGTGGGTTGGTGACGCCGGTCGGCCCGGCGCTCAGACCCGGGCCCGGGCTGGGACGGGCGTCGAGCGCCTGCTTCAGCGCGGCGGCAAAGGCGCGGCAGTTCGGGTAGCGGTCGGCGGGATTCTTGGCCAGCGCCTTGTGCAGCACCGGGTCGAAGGCGGCGAGATCCGGCCGCAGCGAGCTGATCGGCGGGATCGGTTTGGTCAAGTGCGCCATCACCAGCGCCGACGGCGTCGTCGTCGTGAACGGGGCCTGGCCGGTCAGGAGTTGAAAGACGGTGCACGCCAACGAGTATTGATCCGACATCGCGGTTGCGTCATGACCCTCGATGACCTCGGGTGCGCAATAGGCCAGGGTCCCGATGAAGGCGCTGGTGGCCGTCAGCGACGTGGAGTTGACCAGCTTGGCGATACCGAAGTCGAGGACGGTGACCCGCTCGACATCGCCGGTCGACGGATCCCGACTGACGATGATGTTGGCGGGTTTCACGTCTCGATGGATCACGCGGTGCCGGTGCGCGTAGTCGAGGGCATCGGCGACCTGCGCCGTCACCGCGACGACGTCGGCCGGCGAGGTCGGGCCGCTGCTGAGATCGCGTCCGTCGAGGTAGCTCATGGTGAACCACGGCGTGCCCTCGTCGTTGATCCCGTACTGATGGATCGAGATGATGCTGGGGTGATCCAGCGACGCGGTGGTGCGAGCCTCGTTGGTGAATCGCTTCTGGAAGTCGGGATCGTGGGCGCCGGCCAACGAGATGACCTTGAGTGCCTCTTTCCGGAGCAGGTGCGGATTCTCGACGAGGTACACCTCACCCATCCCGCCCGATCCCAGCAGCGAGATCACCTTGTATCCGGCGACCTGTGAACCTGGACTGAGCGGCACGTCTAACCCCTTCGACTGTCTCCGGACGATGGTGTGTGACCTTACCGAAGTGCCCTCCGAATTGGTCGTCTTATCATTCGAACGGTGGGTGGGTGACCGGTCGAAGTCGGTGTCGTCGGCCACCCGGTGCGAGCTCGATCACGTGGGGGCGGCGATGGCATGGCACAATACATCCGTGGCTGAGAGCACTTCGAAGAAGCATTACGTCGACAACGGCTGGCCGAAGGCGGCCGAGGGCGACGGACCCGAGCACGCGGTCTCCGAATTCGCGGCCGAACTCGCCGGTGCGTTGTCGCCGTTCGGCGACGTGGAGTTCCCGTTGCCGGCCGACGAGGTCCACTACATCAATCCCAAGACCGTCATCAACCGCTGACACGCGGTGACCGACGTCGATCCGGACGTATCGCGGACCGCAGACCGACTCTCACACGTCGATGACTCCGGCACGGCGCGGATGGTCGACGTCGGCGACAAACCGCGTACCCGTCGCCGGGCGGTCGCCGGTGGGACCTTCCGCACGACCCGTCGAGTGATCGAGTTGCTCACGTCCTCGTCGCTGCCGAAGGGTGACGTCCTGGCCACCGCACGCATCGCCGGGATCATGGCCGCCAAGCGCACCGACTCCCTCATCCCGCTGTGTCATCAGCTCGCCCTGTCGTCGGTCGACGTGGACTTCGAGATCGGTGAGGACACCGTCGACGTCACCGCCACGGTGACCACCGCCGGGCCGACCGGTGTCGAAATGGAAGCGCTCACCGCCGTCGCGGTCAGCGGACTCACCTTGCACGACATGGTCAAGGCCGTCGACCGGCATGCCCAGATGGACGCGATCCGGCTACTGGCCAAATCCGGTGGCCGCTCGGGCGACTGGACACGAGATGCCACCGGAGACACCGGCACCCGAGACACCGGCACCCGAGACACCGGCAGCAACGACCCGGCGATCGGTCGATGACAGGTCAGCGGGTGGCGCGCGTCGTGGTGGCCTCCACGCGGGCGGCCAACGGTGTCTACACCGACCGCACCGGACCGTTGATCTCCGCCTGGCTGGCCGATCGCGGCATCACCGTCGACGAGGTCGACGTGGTGGTCGACGGGCCCGCCGTCGGCGATGCGATCCGCGCCGGCATCTACGCCGAGGTGGATCTGGTCGTCACCACCGGGGGTACCGGGCTCTCACCCACCGACCGCACTCCCGAACAGACCCGGCCAGTGCTCGACGTCGAGTTGCCGGGGCTGGCGGACGCCATCCGCACGGCGGGCCTGCCCGAGGTGCCGACGGCGATTCTCTCGCGCGGTATCGCCGGCGTGGCCGGCCGGACCCTGGTGATCAATCTTCCCGGCTCCACCGGGGGCGTCCGGGATGGCCTGGACGTCCTGGGCACCGTCCTCGACCACGCGCTCGACCAGATCCGGGGCGGGGATCACTAGATGGCGCAGATCGTGCGCGCCGAGATCTCCGAGGCCCCGATCGGTCTTGCCGATCACGAGGCGCTGGTCACCGACGCCGCGGCGGGAGCGGCGGGAGCCGTGGTGGGATTCGTCGGCGCGGTCCGCGATCACGACGGTGGCAACGGCGTGACCCGGCTGTCCTATTCGGCCCACCCGAGTGCCGCGCAGGTGCTGCGCCGCGTCGTCGCGGAGGTCGCCGAGGATGCCGACGGGGTTCGGGCGGTGGCCGTCTCGCACCGGATCGGCGACCTGGCCGTGGGTGATGTCGCCTTCGTCGTCGCGGTCGCCGCCGATCACCGTGGTCCGGCATTCGCTCTGTGCGCTCGGCTCGTCGACGAGGTGAAGGCCCAACTCCCGGTATGGAAGCACCAGTTCTTCACCGACGGTCGCGACGAATGGGTTGGGTCGGCCTGAGTGGTGACACGAGCATGAAAAGGGCCCCCGCACGGCGCGAAGCAGCATGCGGGGGCTCTTTGCTCAGGGGCCTTTATCAGGCTCAGGGGAGATTCGGGATCTGGCCCTGGTGCTCGTTGAACAGCTTCAGCTGATCCGGGGTGAGCTGGTAGCCACTGTTCTGGGCGGCATCGAGCAGAGCCAGCAGGCTCGGGTCGGTGGTCTTGTCGCGGAGCGTGGTGAGGGCGTCGTCGGTGCTCGTGGCGCCACTGCTGCCGGTGCTCGGCGCCGACGGTGCCGGGACGGCGGGCAGGCTCGGGGTGGTGGTCGGAGCGGTGCGCGGGGTGGCGCCCGACAGCCCGGTGCCACAGGTCGGCCATGCGCCGGGACCCTGGCTGGCCAGGACGCGCTCGGCGACGACGATCTGCTGCTCACGGGTGGCCTGGTTGGCGCTCGGTGCGAACTCGCCGCCACCGTGGCCGGACCAGGTGCTCGGGCTGAACTGCAGCCCGCCCTGGTAGCCGTTGCCGGTGTTGATGGCCCAGTTGCCGCCCGACTCGCACTGGGCGACCTGATCCCATTCGGCGTCGGTGGCCGCGTGTGCGGAACCGGTGCCCAGGAGGGCCGCGCCGCCGCCGAGGACGGCTCCGGTCAGTGCGACCTTCGCGAAGGTCTTGGTGGCAGTGGTGGTCGTCGGCTTGCGATGACGTCCGGACATGAGTGTGTTACCTCTCTCCACGCGCCTGCGAAGTCAGCTGTCGGGTTCGAGCGAGAGGTGCTCGGTCGCGTCGGCCGTAGCCGTCGGACTTAACCCCAAGAACGTCGTTGACGTCCGTTCTTCCGTGCGGAAGGGTGGGTCCCCCGTCCTCGTTCCCAGATGTTGCTCGTCATTCCACCGGTGGAACGAGGCTCGGCGCGACCGGTGAAAGTTGTGTGTCTTGGTTGCTGTGCTGTGACCTTCTTGGAAGGACGCTTCGTACAGTACGGCCTCGACGCCGACGAATCACACCTTCTTCCACAACGGTTTTCGTGTCTGCGAGTGGGACTTTCGGCCCCATTCGATCGTCGCCGCAGTTCACGGGCATGATGCCCTTCTCGTGTCCATCTCGTTATCGGCCCGTTATGTGATTAAGCTCACATGGGTGCGGCGGCGTTTCAGCCCCCGGCGAAGGGCGGCAGGACGTCGATGGTGCGCGTCGCGCCGAGGTCCCGGCCGCGGTCGCACACCGCGACCTCGTCCCAGAGATACGACGACCGATCCAACACATGCCGCAGGGCCGGATTGTCGGCTGCCAGAATGTGTTCCAGCTCACCGAGGGTGATCTCGTCGGGGACGTCGACGACGTCTGTTTCCCGGCCCGCGGCGGCCCGCGCGGCCGCGAAATAGCGGATCGTCAGACGCACCGATCAGCCCCCGATCGCCGACATCGGACGCGTGGGCTGACGGAAGTCGCCGGAGTTGACCGAGTGCCCGGCACGTTTGGCCCAGGTGTTCTCGCGCCACAGCCGGGCGATCGCGGCGTCGACGTCGGCGCCGCCGCCACGCAGGACCGGCAGCAGAGAGGTCTCGGTCTCGGCGAACAGGCAGTTGCGCAGAGCGCCGTCGGCGGTGAGGCGGGTGCGGTCGCAGTCGCCGCAGAACGGGCGGGTGACCGAGGCGATGACGCCGACCCGCGCGGGACGACCCGCGGCGTCGGTGTGGCCGGCGACCAGCCATGTCTGGGCGGGCGCACCGGCGCGCGGTACGTCGTCGGGCGTCAGCCGCGCGACGTGGCGCAGCGCCTCGAGGATCTCCACCGCGGTCACCATCGCCGAGCGATCCCAGCGATGATCGGCGTCCAGCGGCATCTGCTCGATCACCCGCAACTGATATCCCTCACGCAGACAGAACCCGAACAGCGCCGCGAGTCCACCGAGATCGCTTCGGTCCGGGACGACGGCGTTGACCTTGACGGGATCGAGTCCGGCCGCGCGGGCGGCCGCGAGTCCCTCGAGGACGTCACCGAGACGATCGCGCCGGGTGATCTCGGCGAATCGGGCCGGGTCGATGGTGTCCAGCGACACGTTCACCCGGGTCAGCCCGGCCTCGGTGAGTCCCTGCACCCGACGGGACAGGCCGAGGCCGTTGGTGGTCATCGCGATCCCGGGACGTTCCGGCAGCCGGGACACCCGGGCGATGATCTCCTCGAGATCCCGGCGCAGCAGTGGTTCACCGCCGGTGAAGCGGATCGTCCGGATCCCCAGGTCACGGACCGCGACGGTCAGGACACGAACGAACTCGTCGGTGCTCAGCACCGCGTCGGTCGGTAACCAGTCGAGACCGTCGGCGGGCATGCAATAGGTGCAGCGCAGATTGCAGCGGTCGGTCACCGAGACCCGCAGGTCGGTGGCCACCCGGCCGAAGGTGTCCCGCAGCGGGCCGTCGACCGGTGCCGGGGCGCGCGACGCCGGGATCAGCGACGGCAGCGGCAGTCCGAGGTCGACGGCGGTCATCAGCGGTCCCGGGTTTCGATGACGTCGGCCCGGGTCGCCAGGGCGCGAAAGGTGCTCGCGTGGAAGACGAGTGGTTCGACGCTGGGGTCGGCCTGCAACTGTTCGATGCGCAGCAGGACGAGGATGTGGTCGCCGGCGGGGATCTCCTGCTCGATACTGCAGGACAGGTGGGCAGCCGCGCCGGGGATGAACAGGGAGCCGTCGCCGGCGGCGAGGGGATCGATGTCGTTGAATCGGTGTGCCGCGGGACCGGCGAGCTGACGACACTGCCGCGATTGATCGTGGGCGAACACGCTGACACCGAGCATGTGGGCGTCGCGCAGCCGCGGCCACGTCGTCGAGGTGTTCTGGACGCAGACACTCACCAGCGGGGGATCGATGGAGACGGCGGTGAAGGCGCTCGCCGCCATCCCCACCGGCTCGGTGCCGTGATGATGACTGCAGACCGCCACCACACCGGACGGGAAGCAACTGAAGGCGCGTTTGAGCGCGCCTTCGTCGGAGGCCGGTGACAGATCGGGCCGACGATCGATCATCGCCGGGACCGGGTCGTAGGATGCCGACACCGCGTCACCGGGTCCGTCGACCCGAGCGCAGCGCGTAGACCAGGCCGAGGAGGAAACCCAGCGGTGCGCACATGGTCAGCAGGTAGACGGCGGTCGGTGCGGTGTCACCGTCGGTGACCAGCGGCGTGACGAACAACGCGACGATGGCCAACAGTCCGATCGCGAAGACCACGCCGGCCACCGCCAGCAGGCGCGAGGAACGATTCTGATCCATAGCCTTCCACGGTAGAGCACGTCGGTGGCCCGACGGGTGGTCAGAAACCGCTTGGCCCAGTGTTTAGAATGGTGGATACCAGGCGCGGAAAGGCTCAAGTCGTGTGTCTCCGCGCCTTTTATTGTGACCGATTTCGACCATCAGATGAGGGTGAGCACAGTGCCGAGCGGCAAGGTGAAGTGGTACGACGCCGAGAAGGGCTTCGGTTTTCTCGCGCAGGAGGACGGCGAGGACGTGTACGTCCGCTCGTCGGCACTCCCGGAGGGTGTCGATGCGCTCAAGCCCGGTCAGCGCGTGGAGTTCGGCATGGCCGCCGGACGCCGCGGCCCGCAGGCACTGACCGTCACCGTCCTCGAACCGGCGCCGTCGGTGGCGAAGAACACCCGCGACCGTGATCGCGAGGCCGCGCGTAAAGAGGTCAAGCGCCACAGCCCCGACGAGCTGCACGGCATGGTCGCCGACCTGATCACCCTGCTCGAGGGCAAGGTGCAGCCGGACCTGCGCAAGGGACGGTATCCCGATCGCAAGACCGCGCAACGTATTTCCGAGGTTGTGCGGGCGGTCGCCCGGGAACTCGACCGCTAGGCCACGCCGGGTCGTCGTTCGCGCGGGTCGTCCATGCCGACGCGGCACCCGCGCGCTCACGCGCGCTGTGCAATGACCACGCGAGGGTGGGCGTGCCGCGCGGGCGAGCACGACCCGCGTGAACGACGCCGACGCCGCGTCAGCGGATCTGCGGCACGTCGGCCGGTGAGGTGTCGACGGTGAGCACCCCGCGAGCGAAGCTGGTGGTCCCGTCGTCGGAGGCCACCACCGACGCCGCGGTGATGGTGATGCCCAACAGGATGTGCTGGGGCTCGGTCTGCAGCGGCACGGTGAACGTGGTGCCCGACGCGAACGGCGACTCGTTCTCGGCCAGACCCTCGGGGGTCCAGTAGAGCGTGGTCAGATTCCACGGCCCCTCGGCGATCTCGCTGGATACCGACAACAGGATCGTCTGGCCCGTCGCGATGGGGAGGTGCGGGGTCTCTCGTTGCGGGCTGAGCAGTGGCGGGTCACATTCCTTGAGGTAGACGTCGCACCACTTGACCGGTTCGACGGTGTGCAGTTCGTCGCCGACGGCGAGCTGCAGATACGCCTCGTCCTTGTGTGAGGTACCGGTCGCGGCGAGGATCCCCACCGTCGTCCCGACCACCGCCACGAACACCACGACGACCGCGAGGACGATCGCGATGGCCTTCTTGTCACCGGAGTTGAGCACGCTCTAGTGATATCCCATCCGCTTGGTCGAGGCGTCACCCGGTCCGGAGGGGTACCGCGTCGTGGGTGCCTCGGAGCCCGGCTGTCCCGGTTTCGGTGCCGAGGGGTTGGGGTGCGGGTTCGGCTGGTGTGGCGTCGATGCGTGGGGGTTCTGGGGCCGCGGGTTCTGGGACTGTGGGTTCTGGTGGTGTGGGTTCAGGGTCGCACCGAAGGGCATGGTCGGTGCCGCCTGCTCGGGACGTTCGCCACCGAGCCCGGGCACCAGCGACCGGCCGCGGTCGGTCATGACGGTCTGGATGAGCCCGAGACCGAGCAGCACCGACACCACCGTGAAACCGATCCACAGGGTCGTCGGCAGCAGTACACCCAGCGCGGCGCCGAGCACCCAGCACAGCTGCAACACGGTCTCCGACCGGCCGAACGCCGACGCCCGCGATTCCTCCGGAAGGTCGTCCTGGATGGACGAATCCAGACACACCTTGCCGATCGCGCTGGTCCCGGAGGCGACGAATGCGGTGAGGACGGCGAGGAGGATGTTGCCGAAGATGGCGGCCAGCACGGCCATCGTGAAGCAGGCGGCCGTCGCATAGACGACGATCTTCGCCGGGTTCTTCAGCTCGAGCCGGGTGCCGGCACCGTTGCCGATCATGTTGCCGACGCCCGCCGCGGCACCAACCGCTCCGAGCATCGCCAGTTGCCGCCAGTCGGAGTGCACACCTTGCTGGGCCTTGGCGTAGAAGGCGATGTAGAGCGTCAGGAAGCCGGTCAGGATGCGGATGGTGCCGTTCCCCCAGAGCGCGGCGACCACCCGCCGGCCCAGCGGCTGGCGCATCTTGGCGGCGATGGCCTTCGCGCCGCCCCGCACACTGCCGCGGGTCGAGGTGTGCGAGTCGGGTGCGTGATAGGTCAGCGTCGTCGGGATCTCACCCTCGGTGACCTCCACCCACGACGGAATCCGCATGCACAGGTAGGCGCCGATCGCGGCGACGATCGCCAGCCACAGCATCGCGCCCGGGAGGTGGAAGGGCAGCACCTTGGCGAGCAGCAGCTCGAACAGGGCGGCCACCGCGCCGCCGATCATCGTGCCGCCGATGAGGCCGAAGGTGGTCAATCGCGAGTTGACCCTCGGCAGGTCGATGGACGGTGGCACCACACGGGGCGTCACCGCCGATTTGAGCACCCCGAACGATTTCGACAGGACCAGCAGCCCGAGCGCACACGGATACAGCACCCACGGGTCGTAGGTGAGCTGCTGTGCCGCGACGTCCCACGACACATTCGCCATGATCAGCAGCGCGAGCACCACACGCGCCGCGAACGTCGCGGCCATCGCGACCCGCCGTCCGTGCTGGAGGCGGTCGAGGGCCGGCCCGATCAGCGGGGCGATCAGGGCGAAGGGCGCGATGGTCAGGGCCAGGTAGAGCGCGACGCTGACCTTGGACTCGGCGGTGGCGGCGGAGAAGAACAACGTATTCGCCAGGGCGACGGCCATGGCGGCGTCGACGGTGAAGTTGGCGATCACCGGCAGGGTGAGGGCGGTCAACCCGGACCGGTCGGCGCCGTCGGCGGTGGCGGCCCGGTGGATCTTGCCGATTCCCTTGGCCGTCAGTTGCCTGCTGCGCATGGCGGCGACGCGGGCAACGGTGATCTTCTTGGGGATCTGCGCTTGCTCGGGGTCGGTGGGCAGTGCCGCGGTCGAGCCCGACGGGCGGTGCGAGGTCTCCTGGGGATCGGTGGGAGCGTCGTGGAGCGGCGGCAGATGCGGATTGTGGGTCCGTGGCGGCAGGTACGCCTCACCGCGGTTTCCGCCCGGCGGGTTACCGTGCGGACCGGCGCCGTTGCCGCCGCGGCGACGCGGACCGTCGGCGGGGTAGTTGGCCGCACCGGGATGGTCGACGGGGTTGCGTCGGGTACGCGCAGCGGGCTGCGGGGTGTCGTTCCCCCCAGGCGCGGTGGCGTTGTCCTTCGGCGTCCGTCCGATCACGCGTCAATTGTTCCTCATCGGTGGCCGGGCCCGCCGCATGCCGTCATCCGGTGGTGTCGTGGGCGACCTTGTGTGCCTCGACGTGGGCGAGTGAGGCACACTGGAACGGTGACTGGAGTAGTGGACGGGCCGCGGTTGCTCGACGCCGTGGACATCGCCCGGGGCGCGCTCATCGATGATGGACACGAGCCGGGGGCGCATCGTGCGGCGGTGGCGGAAGGGGAGTGGGCGGCTGCCCACTATTTCGACGCCGACCTGGTCGGATACCGCGGTTGGCAGTGGTGCGTGGTGGTGGCGGGGGCTCCCGGTGCCGACACGGTGACCGTCAGCGAAGTGGTGCTGCTGCCGGGCGAGGGCGCGCTGCTGGCGCCGGAATGGGTGCCGTGGAATGAGCGGGTCGCCGCCGGTGACCTGTCCGCGGGTGACCTGCTGGCCGCCGACGCCGACGATGTGCGACTGGTCCCGGGGTATGTGGACACCGCCGACGGTGTGGACCTCGCCGACGGTGCCGATCCCGATCAGGTCGCCGAGGTCGCCGGCGAACTCGGTCTGGGCCGCGAACGTGTGCTGAGCCGGGAAGGTCGTGACGAGGCCGCCACACGGTGGTACGAGGGCGACCGCGGTCCCGATTCCGAGATGGCGCAGGCGGCACCGTACGCGTGCTGCACCTGCGGTTTCTACATCCCGCTGTCGGGGACGCTGCGGGTGGCGTTCGGTGCCTGCGCCAACGCGTACGCCGCCGACGCCCAGGTGGTTTCCGCCGAATTCGGTTGCGGGGCACATTCGTCGGTCGTCGCGCCCTCCGGTGAGGGATCACCGGCCTACGACGCCTTCGATGACGGGGTTCTCGAGATCGTCGCGGTCGGTGCGGGAACCGGCGCCCAGGCGGACCCGTCGTCCTGAACCGGGACGAGAGTGGTGCCGGCGATCGCGGCGCCGCCGCCGACGATCCCTTCGCGACGGCGTCCCTGCGCGCGGCGACCCTCGCCGCGTGGCGTGATTCGCCGACCCGGATGGCCGAGGACCGCGCCGCCGAGGCGGACCTCGCCACCGTCGGATACCGGGATCGGCTGTTCGTCGAACTGATCGCCAACGCCGCCGACGCGGCCGGGGCCGTCGGGGTCGGCGGTGTCGTCGGCGTCTGGGCCGACGATGACGGTGCCCTGCATGTGGCCAATACCGGTGCGCCGCTGACGGATTCGGGTGTGCGATCGTTGCTGGCACTGCGCGTCTCGGCGAAGGGCGATGCCCACGATCCCGATGTGATCGGGCGGTTCGGTGTCGGGTTCACCGCGACCGCCACCGTCGCCGATCGGATCGAGATCCGGTCGCGGAGTGGATCGGTCGTCTTCGACCGGGAGCGTGCGGCGAATGCCGCAGCAGCAGCGGGCATCGAGACCGCCGCCGTCCCGGTCCTGCGCCTGGCCTGGCCCACCGATGTCGCGCCGGCACAACCCTTCGACACCGAGGTCGTCCTGCATCTGCGACCCGACGTCGACGTCGGAAAACTCCTCGAATCCGCCGCTGATCAGGCGCCCGGGCTCCTGCTCGCGCTGGCCGGTGTCGATCGGATCACGGTGGCCGACAACGATGTCGAGATCGAACGCACCGCTGTGCCGGAAACCGATCCGGCCATCGGGTCGACGATGCGCAGACTGGTGATCACCCGGACGGCCGGCCCGGAGACCCGGACACCACAGGTCTGGACGGAGGTCGCCCGCCCGCCGTCGCGATGGCTCATTTCGCGTCGCGCCGACGGGGAGTCGGTCGAGCCGATCGCCCGCGACGTGCTGTGGGCGCCCACGCCCACCGAGATCGAGTTGTCGCTGCCGTGCCGGTTGATCGCCGACCTGCCGCTCACCCCGGACCGTCGGCACCTCCACCCGGATGCCGACATATCCTCGGCCGCAGTCGGATACACCGATGTGATGCGCTGTATCGCCGGTTCGGAACGGTTGTCGCTGGTGCCCTCCGCGCACCGGGCACGCGGACGTGTCGACGCGCAGTTGATCGAGGCGGTACTCGACGAACTCCGGGTGACGTCGTGGCTGCCCGGCATCGACGAGTCATCGCTGGTGCCTGCGCGTGCCGTGGTGCTGATCGGCCTCACCGATGCCCTCGCGGAACTGCTGGGTGACGCATTCGCCGATCTGGTGTCCCCGGAACTGTCTCTGGCGCAGCATCTCGCGTTGCTCGAGTCGCTCGGCGTCGAACGGCTGGGTCTGGCCGGTCTGGCGGAACGCTTGGCCGGCCTCGAGCGTGAACCACGCTGGTGGGGACGGCTCTACGAGGCGCTCGCACCGTTGGTGGCCACCCCGCTCGACGTCGAAGAACTTGCCGCACTGCCGGTTCCACGCGCCGATGGCCGGACGAACTTCGGTGTGCGCGGCCTGTTCTCGGCCGGTGCGGTGAGTATCCCGCTGCGCTGGATTCACACCATCGCGCCCGACGCCGACCACCCCCTGCTGCTGCGTGTCGGCGCGCAGCCGCTCTCGATCCCGGAGGCACTCGCCGATCCGGCGCTGCGAGCCCTCGTCGAGGCGGCCGTCGACCTCGCCGACAGCGGCGAGGATGACGACGAGGTCACCGGTCTCGCCGAGGAGGTGCTCGCCCTGCTCGCCGCCGATCCGGACGTCCCGACCCCGGAGTGGTTGTCCCGGATTCCGTTGCGCGACAGCGAGGGAGAGTTCCGCAGTGCCGACGAGATGGTGCTCGCGGACTCGCCGCTGCTGGCCGTGCTGGTCGAGGATCATCCGTTCTCGCTCGTCGCCGACGAGATGGTGGGACGTTTCGGCGTCGGGACGCTGCGCAGGCTCGGCGTCGGCTGGGGGTTCGCCGTGGTGCGTGACGACCTTCCGACCGGTCCCGATCACGAGCTACCCGACGAGGAACAGTGGTGGGACACACTCTCCGCTGCACCCGAGTCGATCTGTGCGGTAAGAGATCTCGATCTCGTGGATCCCGACAAGTGGCCGGCGGCACTCACCCTGCTGGCCACCGACCCCGACATCGCCGCAACGCTCGACGACCGGGCCGGTTACACCGCCTGGTGGCTGCGGAACTTCGCCGAGATCGACGGACTGCTCCTCGGTGAGTACCGGGCAGCCTCCGACACGTCGCTCGACGGTGTCCTCGATCAGTTGGATCATCCGCACGCCGACGCCTTCGCCGCCGCGGTGGCGTCGCTGCCGCCCGCGTCCTCTGACGAGGCATCGCTGCTGATCACCCGGGTGGGCGATCCGCGACGGCAGGTCAGCCCCGGCGTGGCGCGCGGGGTGTATGCCGCCGTCGTGGACGCCTGCCGCGCCGGTGCGGTGGACTGGCGCGACGTCGCCGAACCCGAGGGGGTCCGGGCGGCATCAGGTGCCGCGACCGGATCGGCGATCCTCGATGCCCCGTGGTGGGCGCAGGCAATCGACCCGGACGACCTCGTCGTCGGACCGGCCGATGCCGACGGTGCCTCCCTGCTGGCCGATATCCTCGACCTCCCCACGGTCGGGGAGGCCTTCTCCGCCCGCGTCGACGATGAGGGGCGACCGGCCACCGGGTCGTCGACGGCGGCGGTGCTGTTCACCGCGGAGACCGGCCGCGCACTCCTCGGACAGGTCCGGGTACACGATGAGCTGTGGATCACGCTGTCGCGCAACGGGACCGATCACAAGATAACCGTGCGGGTGCGCTGGTGGGTCGATTATCGGGGTATCACCCATCTCGGCGTCGGGCGCTGATCAGCGGGCGTCGATACCGGTGGTGAGAATGGCCGCCAGCTGCCGGTAGGCCTGCGCGTCGTCGAGACCGGTGGTGGCCGCGACCTCGCGGCGCTGGATGCGGCTCATCATCGAGGCGGCCAGATCGGCGGCGAAAGCGGCGTTGACATCCCGGAACTCACCGGAGGTGACGCCGGCATCGATCAGCTCGCGGACCCGGGACGCCGCGGCGGCGGTGTTGCGTTCGTAGAGTTCGCGGGTCGGTGTGAAGGCGTGCAGATCCGCCATGAACCTCGGCGATGCGGGCGTGAGGGCATCGCCGACCGCGATCAGGTAGGTGATCACCGCGTCCCGCGCCGACGACGCCTGAGCGACCTTCTCCTCGACGGAATCGGTTGCGGTACGGAAGAAATGGGCCACGGTCTTGGTGACCAGCTGCTCCTTGCTGTCGGCAAGGGTGTAGAGCGTCGACTTCGAACAGGTCAGCCGGGCGGCGAGATCGGCCACCGACAGGTGCGCGAACCCTTCGTCGAGCACCAGGGTGAGGAGCGCGTCGAACAGGGCACTGCGACGTCGGGTCGCGAAGTCGGTGGCGGCGGGGCGGGGCATGCTGCCTCCTCTTCGTCGACGGGGTTGATGCCTCTCGTCCGAGAATAGTACTGTCAGGCGTACTTGAGTACTATTTGTGAGCCCGAGAGGTGATGACATGGCGGTGGACCGGCTACTTCCCGACGACGATGCCCGCGACCTGATCGCCCTGACCCGCGACATCGCCGATAAGCGACTGGCGCCGATCGTCGACGATCACGAGAAGCGGGAGGCCTACCCCGACGGCCTGTTCGCGGAGCTGGGGGAGGCGGGCCTGCTCGGATTGCCGTATCCGGTGGAGTGGGACGGCGGTGGGCAACCGTATGAGGTCTACCTGCAGGTGCTCGAGGAACTCGCGGCCCGGTGGGCGGCGGTGGCCGTGGCGGTCAGTGTGCACGGCCTCGCCGCGCATCCGCTGTTCACCTTCGGCACCGAGGAACAGAAGCAGCGCTGGCTGCCGGATCTGTTGAACGGCAGACTGATCGGCGCCTACAGCCTCAGCGAACCGCAGGCGGGCTCCGATGCCGCGGCACTCGTGTGCCGGGCCCGACCCGCCGATGGTGGCTACCGGGTGACCGGCACGAAATCGTGGATCACCCACGGCGGGATCGCCGATGTGTACAACGTCTTCGTCCGCACGGGTGAGGGGTCCAAGGGCATCTCGTGTCTGCTGGTCGCCCGCGACACCGACGGGCTGAGCTTCGGCAAGCCCGAGGAGAAGATGGGTCTGCACGCCGTGCCGACGACGTCGGCGACCTACGACGACGCGTTGGTGCCCGCCGACCGGCTGCTCGGGGTCGAAGGTCAGGGTCTGCCGATCGCGTTCTCCGCACTCGATTCCGGCCGGCTCGGTATCGCCGCGTGTGCGACGGGGCTGGCGCAGTCGGCGCTGGATGCCGCGGTCGAGTACGCGCAGGAGCGGACCACGTTCGGCCGCAAGATCATCGACCATCAGGGCCTGGGATTCCTGTTGGCCGACATGGCCGCCGCAGTTGACTCGGCGCGCGCCACCTACCTCGACGCGGCGCGCCGGCGCGATGCCGGACAACAGTATTCGCGTGCCGCAGCCACCGCGAAGCTCGTCGCCACCGATGCCGCGATGAAGGTGACCACCGACGCCGTGCAGGTGCTCGGCGGCAACGGCTACACGCGTGACTTCCGAGTGGAACGCTACATGCGGGAGGCGAAGATCACCCAGATCTTCGAGGGCACCAACCAGATTCAGCGCCTGGTGATCAGCCGGTCACTGGCCACCGCGTGAGTCGCCTACGGTGAGGGCATGACCGCACCCCTGGCCTTCGGCGAACTCCGGATCGATGACGGCGTGACGGAATGGATGGTGCAGGGGCGTTCTGAGCCCTGGATAGGCGTCGCGCACACCATCACCTTCTTCGGCAACTCGCTCACCATGACCGTGATCTCCGCCGTCGTGGTGGCGTTGCTCGCGTTTCGCCGTCACTACGCCGAGGCCGTTCTGCTGGGCGTCGGCGCGCTGATGGGATCGGTGGTGATGGTCGCGCTCAAACATCTCTTCGCCCGGACCCGTCCGCCCGTCGACGACCGTCTCCTGCACATCGAGAGCTACTCGTTTCCCTCCGGCCACGCGATGATGTCGATGATTGTCTACTGCCTCCTCGCGGTGGTCGCCTACCGGACCATTCCGTGGGTACGCGATCACCCCTGGATCATGCTCGCGGCACCGATCCTGTCGTTCGCGATCGGCGTCACACGCGTGTATCTCGGTGTTCATTGGACCACCGACGTCCTGGCCGGCTGGGTGTGCGGCGCACTGTGGGTACTGCTCTGCGTGTGGTTGTCCACCAGGGTGACGTTACGGCCGTCGACCTCCCGGACGTGAACCACCCAGATTGATCCACTCGGACGATGGGCACGGACATCGACGATGCGATTAACTGGGTCGATGTCGGATTCGGATTGGCCGCCGGGACAGCCTGAGCCGGGGCGCAACGACTCGACCGAATTCATCCCGCGACCCGCGCCACCCACCAACATGGCCCCGATGCCACAGTCGCAGCGGCCCCCGGATCCGACGACTCCACCGCCTCCGGTCGGCAACTACGAACCGACCATGGCGCGCCCGATCCCCACGGGTGGCTTTCCGGCGCAGGATCAGTACCCGCAACCCGGCCAGTACCCGCAACCCGGCCAATACCCGCAGTCCGGCCAATACCCGCAGTCCGGCCAATACCCGCAGTCCGGCACCGGGTTCTACGGGTATCCGCCGCAGCCGCCGGGATCACCGGGGCCGCAGATGCCACCCCAGCCACGACGCCGCCGTATCTGGCCGTGGGCGATCGCCGGCGTCGCCCTGCTGTGCGTGGTCGGTCTGGTGGTCGGTGGCGTCATCCGCTGGGTGGCGGGCGACGACAATGACGCCGAACGCCAAGCACTGCTGCCGGGGCAACTCACCGGCGCCTACCCCAGCGCGCCGAGTGCGGCGTGGACGGTCAACGCCTCCGACGCGGGTGGGGAGCAGTTCCTGTCGGTCGATCCGAGCCGGTCCGCGTACGGCACCGTCGGCGCGGTCAGCGACGGGACCCACCTGGTGACGATGGTCGGGTCGACATCGTCGAGCGAGGGTCGGCGGGTGGTGGGAATCAACCCGGCCACCGGTGAACACTGGACCGCGGCCCGCGCCGTCACAGGATGCGCGGATGCGATCGTCGGCGGCCAGATCGCCTGCTACGACGAGAGTACGGTGACCTTCTTCGACGCGGCGACCGGACGGGTCACCGCCACCGCACCCAGTTCCGCTTCCACCTCGTACGAGATCGCCCTCAACGGCGACGCCGCCTACCTCCGGGACTTCGGCGGCGGGAGTGGAAGCATGCGGATCAGCAAGATCTCCCGGCAGGGACAGGCCGAGTGGACCAAGGCGTACACGCTGACCGACGGCGCGCCGGGCGGCGACTCCTCGTCGTTCACGGCGACGCCCGCGCTGGTGGCGAGTGCGCAGACCTCCCTGGTGGTGGTCTCGGCGGTCGACGGCCGCGAGATCCTCAACCGACCCGGATTCTCCACCCTCGAATCACTCCCGGACGGATCCATCGCGGCGGTGTCCGGAACCGGCTCGGGCGGGACGTTCCAGGCGGGCCCGGTCGTGGTGGTGCGCCCCGACGGCACCGTCGTCGAGATCCCCGGAAGGGCGGTGGCGGCCGCGACGGTGGTCACCCCGGAGCAGCGAGATCACCTGCTGGTGGCCGGCAAGTGGACCTCGGCGAGCACGGCCCAGAGTTCTTGGGCCACGTCGCTTTCCGGGGAAAGCTACGAACTGAGCGCCGCCGAGGTGATCGTCGCGGACAACCGCGAGATCCTCACGCGGGTGGGGCAGCAGATCGTCGCGAGCGATACCGCGACCGGCCGCCAGGTCTGGACCGCCGAACTCGGCACCGGATCGGGTTACCAGAACACCGGCGTCACCGACGGCGCCCGGCTCATCGCCGGCGATTCCGCGTCCGGACTCCAGGCGTTGAATCTGACGGACGGGTCGTCCGCGTGGAGCCTGCCGTCATCGGCGCTCGGCGCGACGTCGAATATGGCACCCCGGGTGTTCGCGGTCGGGAAGAGTTTGGTGACCCTGACCAGCACCACCATCACCGGCTTCGCCCCCACCGGCGGCGACGCCACCGTCCCGGGTGCGCCGACCACGAAGGCCCCGGCCCCGGAAGGTTCGGTGACGCACTGTAGTTCGGCTCCGACGTTCACACCGGAGAAGTTCCGGACCACCTCCGCCGGGCTGGTGGCGACGATGAAGGTGGTGGCGACGTGTCCCGACGGAGACGTGATGTCCGGTGCAGCGACCCGCATTTCGATCTCGGACGCCGGAAAGCTGGTGGCGTCGGGGTTGTTTGATTTCTCCCGTGCCCCGACGGCCATCCCGTCGAGTGATGACGACGCGAGCATCACGATGGACCTGACCTATCCGCCGGGGTCGTTCTATCGGACGCCGGACACGCTCGGTCAGGCAAATGGCACCGCGAGCGGCCAGTTCACCGTCGACTGCGACCCCGGCGCGCAGACCACGAATCAACTCCCCGCGCCGCAGTCGGGATCGACGGCGCCCCCGATCACCGCGACCGGCCCGGCCGTACCCGCAGGCACCGACATTGTCGCCACCACGGGCGACGCGTTGCGGGCGCAGGCGGACTCCGACCGCGCCTTCATCCTCGCGAACCTCAACAATCGGTGGGTCGCGCAACTCAGTTCCAAACGACCGGGCCTGTACGCGGACGGCAAGACGTGGGACAACCAGGCGATCCTGGACGAATTCCTGGGTCTGCGGCTCCGATTCAACGACGTCCGTCTGCTCTATTCGACCGAATGGAGCGTGTTCAGTCAGCCGGGGTGGTGGGTCACGGTGGCCGCGCTGACGTTCCCCGGACCCGATCAGGCCAACGCGTGGTGTTCGGCGCAGGGCTTCGACGGCGATCACTGCTTCGCCAAGCTCGTGTCGACGACGGCGCCGGCCGACGGTTCCACGCGCTACCGCTGAGCGCCCCGGACAGCAGTCACCCTCAGAGGGTTGCGTGACAGAGCTCACCCCGCTACGGTCAAATTTCATATTTGATACACGGATGACTTCTCGGGAGGGTCGAAGTGGATGGTGTGACGGTGGCGGGAATCGTGGTCGGGGCGGTTCTCGCCATCGGCATCCTCGGAGTCCTCGGGCTCCTCGTGGCGCGCGCGATGGCGAAGCGTCCCGATCGGGCGAAACTGCGGAATGTGCCGGTGGCCGAACTCGATTCCTACTTCGGCACGAGGGCGAGCTTCGGTACCTCGGTCGAGGTGACCACCGCGCTGTCGCGGCCCGAGGTCTGGCAGCGACTGACCGAAAGCCCCTACCTGTCGGCGCTGCCGCTGTTCACCGGCCCCGTATGGAACGCCGGCCGTGCCGGGGTGTCGGCCGGGGATTGGTGCACCGCGTCGGGCACCTTCGTGTCGGCCGAGCTGCGCGTCGTCGAATCCGTTGCGGGCGAACGGCTGTCCCTCGTGGGTTCGGGTGTCTCGATTCCGCTGGCGGTACGTGACGCGGCCGAGCGGTTCACCATCGCCGACGGTCCGCGAGCAGGGACGCTGACGGTCCGGTGGGAGGTCGGCGGCTCACCGAAGTGGATCGGCTTCCTGCCCTGGCGTTGGGGCGCACCGTTCGCCAAGCCGGTGCTCTCGGGTGGGCTGCGCCACGTCCTCCAACTCGAATCTGCCGGCCAGACGGCCTGAGAACTCCCGGCCGACTCGGCTACGGCTGGTAGTCGGCCACCCGCTCGGGGACGACGAGCGACGGAAGCACCAGGCGCAGTTGGCTTTCGGTGTACGCATCGATCGTCAGGTGCGGCGCGAAATGCCAGTGTTTGAGCGCCCAGCCGTGGGCCAGCATCATCAGATCGAAGACCACGAGGTCGGCGTCGACGTCGGCACGGATGAGTCCGGCCGCGACGCCGGCCTCGATGGCGCCCCGCATCGGGGCCGATGTCTCGACCTCGAGTTGTTTGATCGCCTCGCGGCCGTCGGCATCGAGGGTCCGGCTCTCGCGGTAGGTCAGGACGACGGCGTCGCGATTCTCATCGACGATCTGCAGGTACTGCCGGAAGCCCGCGATGAGTTGACGCACCGGATCGTCACCGGCGACGTCCATCGCCGGTTGCAGCCGGTCCCGGAACTTCTCCAGGATGTCGACGATCGCGGCGAGCAGGATGTCCTCCTTGCCGCCGAAGTACTTGTAGAACAGTCCGACGCTGACGCCCGCCTCCTCGGCGAGGGCCTGCATCGACATCTGGTGAAAGCCGGTGCGCTCCATGACCGCCACCGCGGCGTCGAGAAGTTGCCGCTGACGTGAGGACACCCGGACCGCCCGCACCGCATCCTCGACCGCGGTGTCGGCCACCGATCGGGCCGCGGCTGTCTTGGCCATCCGTGTCTCCTCTGCTGGTTGGGCCGGTGAATCGCCGTTCACAGTGTATGCGACGACGACGAACGCCTCAGATGCCGAGGTCCTTGGCGATGATCGTCTTCATGATCTCGGTGGTGCCACCGTAGATCGTCTGGATGCGGGCGTCGATGAACGCTTGGGACACTGCGTATTCGCGCATGTAGCCGTAGCCGCCGTGCAACTGGAGGCAGCGGTTGGCGGTGCGGAACTGCAGTTCGGTGGCCCACCACTTCAGTTTCGCCGCCCGTGCGGCGGTCAGCTCACCCTTCACGTGCTCGGCGATGCAGTCGTCGAGAGAGGTTCGGGCGATGTCGAGTTCGGTCGCGATCTCGGCGAGCACGAACTGGGTGTTCTGGAAGGAACTGATCGGCGAACCGAAGGCGGTGCGCTCCTTGACATAGTCCATCGTCCGGGCGAAGACACCCTCGGCGGCCGCGACCGCACCGATGGCCAGACTCAACCGCTCCTGCGGAAGGTTGTGCACGAGTTGGTAAAAGCCCTGCCCCTCCTCGCCGAGCCGATTGGCCACCGGCACGCGCATGTCGGTGAAGCTCAACTCGCTGGTGTCCTGGGCGTGCAGACCGATCTTGTCGAGGTTGCGGCCGCGTTCGAAGCCCGGCGTGTCGGCCTCGACGACGAGCAGGGTGAGTCCCTTGTGCTTGTCCGGACTGGTGCGGGTGGCCACCACGAACAGATCACCGTTGCGGCCGTTGGAGATGAAGGTCTTCGACCCGTTGACGACGTAGTCGTCGCCGTCGCGGACCGCGGAGGTGCGGATGCCGGTGAGATCGCTGCCGGTGCCGGGTTCGGTCATCGCGATGCCCAGCACCGTCTCGCCCGACACGACGCCGGGCAGCCACCGCGACTTCTGTTCGTCGGTGGTCATCTCCACCAGGTACGGCAGCACCACGTCGTTCTGCAGTGAGAACGAGATGGCTTCGGCTGCCGCACCGGTTTTCGCGGTTTCCTCGATGACGATGGCGTTGTATCGGAAGTCGTCGACGCCGGGTCCGCCGAACTCTTCGGCCACCGGGAATCCGAGCAGGCCGTTCTTGCCGGCCTCGGTGAACATGCTGCGGTCCCACAGGCCCGCGGACTCCCAGTCCTCGTGGTGCGGGGTGATCTGTTCGGCGACGAACCGTGCGACGGTCTCGCGGAAGTGCTTGTGCTCGATGTCGTGGGTGAGGGATGTCATGGTGGGTCTCCTGGGATAGGGGGTCTCGATACGCCCCTCGTTCCTCGGGGCTACTCGACCGGCGGGGGGGGGGTACGCGATTGCTCAGCGGAAGGCGTTCTCGCCGGTGAACGCCTGACCGAGGACGAGCTGATGCATCTCCGGGGTGCCCTCGTAGGTGAGCACCGACTCGAGATTCACCATGTGCCGGATCACCGGGTACTCCAGGGAGATGCCGTTGCCGCCCAAAATGGTTCGTGCGGTGCGGCAGATCTTGATGGCCTCCCGGGTGTTGTTCAGTTTGCCGAAGCTGACCTGATCGGGGCGCAGACCGACGGTGTCCTTGAGGCGTCCGAGGTGCAGGGCGAGCAGCTGGCCCTTCTGCAATTCCAGTGCCATGTCGGCGATCTTGGCCTGCGTCAGCTGGAATCCGGCGATGGGCTTGCCGAATTGTGTTCGCTGCGTGGCGTAGTCGACGGCCGCCTGCCATGCGGTGCGGCCCGCGCCGATGGAACCCCAGATGATGCCGTAGCGGGCCTCGGTCAGGCTTGACAGTGGTGCCTTGATGCCCTTGCCCTTGTGCAGGTCGTCATTGCCCGGCATCAGGGCGTCGGCGGGCAGGCGCACGTTGTCGAGGACGATCTCGCCGGTGGTCGAGGCGCGCAGCGACAGTTTGTGTTTGATCTCCGGTGTGGAGACGCCGGGGGTGTCGGTCGGCACGATGAAGCCGCGCACGCCCACCGAACCGTCCTCGAGTTCGGTCTTGGCCCACACGACGGCGACGTCGGCGATGGGGGAGTTGGTGATCCACATCTTGCGGCCGTCGAGGATGTAGTCGGAACCGTCGCGGCGGGCCCGGGTCTTCATCGAGGCGGGGTCGCTGCCGGCGTCGGGTTCGGTGAGGCCGAAGCAGCCGACCGTTGTGCCCTCGGCCATCGACGGCAGCCAGCGGTTCTTCTGTTCCTCGCTGCCGTTGTTGTAGATGGAGAACATCGCCAGGGAGCCCTGCACCGACACCATCGAGCGGATGCCGGAGTCGCACGCCTCGAGTTCGAGGCTGGCGAGACCGTAGTGCACCGATGATGCTCCGCCGCAACCGTATCCGTCGAGGTGCATGCCGAGGACGCCGAGCTGGCCGAATTCCTTGAAGAGGTCGCGGGCGCCGGGGATGCCGCCGGCCTCGAACCAGTCGGCGATGTGCGGGGTGACGTGTTCGGCGAGGAATCCGCGGACCGAATCACGCACCGCGAGTTCGTCGTCGGAGTATCCGAGGTCGAGGTTGAGGGGATCGATCGCGGAGAACTTGGGTGCGGAGGTGGTGGCGCTCATCGGGTGGCTCCTGTCGAGGATGAGAGTGCGGAGTCGGGGGAGGTGAAGTGTCCGGCGGCCATCTCGGTGGCCGCGGATTCGGTTGCCTTGTAGTGCAGCTTCTTTCCGGTGGCCGAGACGGGGAGGGATTCGATGACCCGGTAGGCGCGGGGCCGTTTGAACTGCGAGAGCATCGGATGGGTGCGGCAGTAGGCGTCGAGTTCCTCGGGTGTGGGGTGGGCGCCTTCGACGGGGACGACATAGGCGACGACGAGTCGGCCCCACCGGTCGTCGGGGACGCCGACGACGAGGGAATCGGCGACCTGCGGGTGGCCGTTGAGGGCCTCCTCGACCTGTACCGGGTGCACATTCTCGCCACCGGAGATCAGCATGTCGTCCTTGCGTCCGACGATGGTGACGAATTCGTCGGCATCCCAGGTGGCCAGATCGCCGATGTGCAGCCAGCTGCCGTTGTACTTCGCCTTCTCCTGAAGGGGTGAATCGTAATAGGCGGCAGCGCACTTGGGTGAACGGATGATGACCTCACCCACCTCGGAGCCGTCGCGGGCGACCATCTCGTCGGGGTCGGCGAGGTGACCGTCGTCGTGCACCACGACCACCCGGACATCGTCGTCGATGCAGGCGCGGCCGGCGGTGCCGGCGTGATCGGGCAGATCGGTGGGTCGCAGGAAGGTGTTCCAGAATCCCTCGGTGGAGCCGTAACCGTTGAAGATCCTCGGGGTGAGGACGCTCTGATAGTGCAGTGCGGCTTCACGTTCCAGCGGTGCGCCCATGGTGACGATACCCCGCAGGCTGGACAGGTCACGAGGCTTGGCCTGCTGTGCGGTGGCGAGCATGGCGAGGTTCGTCGGGGCGCCGATCAGGAAGGTCAGCTGGTACTTCTCCACCCAGTCGAGCACCACCTCGGGGTCGAAGGCGCGCATCGGCACCAGCGAGGAGCCCAGGTAGAAGGTGGGATTGGGCCCGGCGCAATACAGGCCGCCGCGGTGGAACCACGGGGTCATGTTGAGGGTGCGGTCCTCCGGCGAGAGCGGGAAGGCCATGATGACGTCGTGTGCGGAGAAGATCTCGATGGCGCTGTTCATCGGCACGGCCTTGGGCATGCCGGTGGTGCCCGAGGTGTAGAGCCGCGTGGTCTCGTCGAAGACTCCTCGCTCCGATTGTGGCACAGCCGAATCCGAGGGTAGGTCATCGAAGCGGATGGAGACGGGTCCGTCCACGAGAGCCCCGGTGCCGACGCCCACCAGGATCTCCGGTGTGTGGTCGGCCAGCGCGATCGCCTCGGTCACCATGGTGGTGTAGTCGGTGTCGTAGATGTACACCTTGGGGCGGCTGACGTCGAGGATCACGGCGGTCTCGCCGGCGGCGAGCCGGAAGTTCACCGGAGATCCGACCGCGCCGGCGACCTGGGTGGCGAGATAGAGTTGCGCGAACTCCGGGCCGTTGAGCAGCTGGTAGGCGACGACGTCACCGGTGTTCACGCCGACCGCGGCCAGTCCGGCCGCCACCGTGTCGACGTCGGCGCCGAGTTGCGCGTAGGTCCAGGTGCGTTCGGTCACCGGGTCGATCATCGCCACCGCATTCGCGTAGCGGGACACGTTGCGGCGGAAGCCGTTCAGATAGGTGAATTCGTTCTCGAAGAACGAACGGTAGGCGTGTGCGTCGTAGACGTAACTCATGGCGGATCTCCAGTGATCTCTCGGGTGACCGTTGGCCTAGCCGGCCATGGTGAGTCCGCCGCTGACGCTGATCACCTGTCCGGTGATGAACGACGCTGCGGGGGAGGCGAAGAACAGGACGGGTGCGGCGACCTCGTCGGGGCGGGCGAGACGACGGAACGGGATCGCCTTGACGAGAGCGGCCTTGAGCTTCTCGTCCTGGGCCTGGAACAGCGGGGTGTCGGTGGGTCCGGGGCAGACCGCGTTGACGGTGATCTGGTAGCGGGCCATCTCACGCGCGAGGGACTTCGACAGTGCGATGACGCCGCCCTTGGCGCCGGCGTAGATCGACTCGCCGGAGCTGCCGACGCGTCCGGCGTCGGAGGCCAGGTTGATCACGCGGCCGCCCTGCCAACCGTCGACCTTGGATGCCTCGACCATGCCGGGCAGGAAGGCGCTGGCCATGTGCACCGGACCGAGGTAGTTGATGGCGACGACCTTTTCGGCGAATTCCGGTGTGGCGTTGAGGAACTGGTCGGTGCGGTCCCAGCCGGCGGCGTTGACCAGGATGTCGGGCACACCCACCTCGGCGTTGACGGCGTCACGCAGGGCGTCGACCTGGGTGCGGTCGGAGACGTCGACGCTCATCGGGACGATGTTGGTGTTCTCGGCGGCGGTCTGCTTGGCGGCGTCCAGGTTGAGGTCGGCGGCGATGACGGTGGTGCCCTGTTCGGCGAACGCGAGGGCGATGGCCTTGCCGATGCCGGATGCGGCTCCGGTGACGACGGCGATGTTGTTGCTGCTCATGGTTTCTCCGGTGTGGTGGGGTGGAGTCGGGGCTCAGGCGCCGACGTACTTGTTGAATTCGGGCATCCGCTTCTCGGCGAATGCGGCGGCGCCTTCGAGACCCTCGGGGGAGTGGGTGAACAGGTCCAGCGAGCTCATCGCGAGGTTGGACAGGCCGGCCTGGTGGTCGGTGTCGGCGTTGAAGCTCTGCTTGAGGAAACGGATCGCGGTGGGGCTCTTCTCGGCGATCTCGGCGGCGACCTTCTTGGCCTCGTCGAGCAGGTCGGCGGCCGGGACGACCCAGTTGACCAGACCCCAACGCTCGGCGGTCTCGGCGTCGTACTGGCGGCACAGGTACCAGATCTCGCGGGCCCGCTTCTCGCCGACGATGCGGGCGAGGAAGGCCGAGCCGAACCCGGCGTCGTAGGAGCCGACCTTGGGACCGGACTGGCCGAAGCGGGCGGTGTCGGCGGCGATGGTCAGGTCGCACAGCACGTGCAGCACGTGGCCGCCGCCGATGGCCAGGCCGTTGACCGCGGCGATGACCGGCTTGGGGATGTCGCGGATGGTCTTGTGCAGGTTGCCGATCTCGAACATGCCGCTCTCGGACGGGCCGTAGTCGCCGGTCTCGGCGCGCTGCTTGACGTCGCCGCCGGTGCAGAAGGCCTTCTCGCCGGCGCCGGTGAGGATCACGGCTTGGACATTCTTGTCGGCCCAGGCGCGACGGAACGCGTTGATCATCTCTTCGACGGTCTTGGCGCGGAAGGCGTTGTAGCGCTGCGGCCGGTTCATCGTGATGATCGCGGTCGGTCCCTCGACGGTGTAGTCGATGTCTTCGTAGTTCATCTCGGTGCTCCCTGTGTTCGGTCCCTGATCGCCGGGCGGTGATCAGCACTTCATGGTGAATGAACGTACATTCACTCCGACGGCGTGTCAAGGGTCACATCGAGTATTTGGAGAGGGTAGGCGTAGAAACCCACCTGCCGCCGACCGGCTGTTCATGTGCTCCTGGGGATATCGTTCGAGTGATATCGGCGGTGGTTAGGTGTGGCCATGACCATTGCCGAGTTCGAGCGAGGTGTGGCCGCCGGAGAGCGAGCCGATCAGGTCAGGGAGCAATACAGCGCCGCTGGTGTGAGGAGCGGGTTGGTGCATTCCTGGCAATCGCTCGGAGGCACCATCCGGATGTCGATCATGTTCGCCGGCGTCGATCGCGGAATCCGCAACATGGATGCCACGCCACCTCGACATCGTCGACGCGATCGCCGCCGGCGATGCCGGCAAGGCTGCGAAAACCGATGCGGAGCGTATGGACGCTGCGGCGAATACTTTGATTGCGTGACCGGGAGCGGCCGACCGCTGTCGGCGGATCGCGCCACCCGGTCACTCGGTGAGCGGTAACGCCGCGTGCCGCAGAAACCGATCGACGAGTTCGCGGCAATCGGCCGCCGACTCGTCGATCCGCGCGGCAACGGCGGCGGCCATCGCAGCGCGGTCGACGTCGCCGGAATCGTGATGGCTGCGACGGATGAACCCCTGATACCAGGAGGTCAGCACCTCGGGAGTGACCTCCGGATGAAACTGAACCCCGAGGTGTGGGCCCGAGACGAAGGCCTGAACACCTGCGTCATTGGTGGCGATCACATCGACGCCGTCGGGCACGGTGATGGTGTCGATGTGGGATTCGAGCCACGGTCCGGGGCCGATGAGATCGGGACGGGTGCTCTCGACCTCGACGAAACCGTGTTCGGGGTGTGTGCTGCGGGCCACCGACCCGCCGAGTGCGATCGCCAGCATCTGCGCGCCGAAGCACACCCCGAGGGTGGGTACTCCCTGATCGACGGTGTCCGACATCAGTTGTCGCGCATCGTCGATCCAGGGCAGGGTGTCGTCGAAGGCGGATTCGGGTGAGCCGGTGACCAGCACGGCGTCGAAGTCGGAAGGATCGGGGCTCGGCTTCGGTGCATCACAATCGAAGCAATGGATGGCTACGTCGTAGCCATGCTCGGTGAACGCCGGAAGCAGTGTCCCCAAAAGGGATTCGCGATAGTCCGATCGGAGCGCGAACTCCACCACCAGCAGTCGATGCGGCATGGACCGTCCCCTTCAGTATCCCGATGACTCTGCCGATCCTAACCGCCACCGTTCAGATCGTGTTCACCAACTCGGTCAGGTGCGCGGCCACCGTGGCGGGCGCGTCGAGTGTGAGTAGCACTGCGGCGCCGCCGATCTCGCGATAGCCGGCGTGAGGAAGAAGGTCGGCCAGGGCGCGTCCGTGCGTGGTGGGCATCACCTTGTTGTCCGGCGACCAGACAACCACGGCGTTCCCGTCGAACCCCGACAGTGCCTCGGTGTCACGGATCAAACTCGCCGGGTCGAAATCGGTTGACGCGTACTTCGCAAGATCGCGGGCGATACCGGGAATGGTCAAGACCGGATCGGTCCACCTGCGGGCGAGGTCGTTGTCGAGGGGGCGGGCCGTCATCCAGCCAAACACCATCGGTGTCCGCCGGAACAGGGAACTACGAATCTGGCGAGCCGCGAGGGTGAGCCCGCCGGGTAGCCGGGCGGCGATGGATGCCATTCGTCCGGGCAATCCCGGAGGAAAGTTGTCGAAGGCCTCGCACGGCAGGATCATCATCGAGCCCACGCGATCGTCGCGACCGATCGCGGTCAGGAAAAGCGCACCGCCCCAATCGGTGTGGACGACCGTGACGTCGTGGAGATCAAGAGCGTCGAGGAAGTCGGCGACCAGATGGACGAGTCCGGTCAGCGACAGATCGGCGTCTGTGTTCATCGGAATCCGGTGGGCGCCGAGCGGTAGTACCGGGCGGAGGTAGTGGAACCCGTCGGGCAGGAGTGGCATCACCGGATCCCATAGGGCTCCGTCCATGAACAACCCATGCAACAGCACGACGGGATGGCCTGCGCCCTGGTCGAGGTACTCGATGGTTCCCGCCGGGAGGTCGACGCGGCGGCGTGTGGTCGTGGTGGGCATCGGGCCTCCCATGGGTGATGGAGTGATTGCTCTAGAGTAACCACTCTGGAGCGTGTGGTCTAGAGTGAGATCATGCGAAATGACGAGCGGATCACCGTAGCGATGGGTGAGTCGCTGCGACGCAACGGTTACGCCGGAACCCCGATCAGCCAGGTGATCGCCGCGTCCGGGATGCCGAATGGGTCGCTCTATCACCACTTTCCGGGTGGCAAGCGCGAACTGGCCGGCGTGGCACTCCGGCGAATGGGCGCCGCCTACGGCGAACTCGTCGGTGGGCTGCTGGCCGAGGGCGACGATCTACCCGCGACGATCGAGGCCGCCTTCACCGCGGCGGCCGACGACATCGAGCGGTCCGACTGGATCAACATGTGCCCGGTCGGCACGGTCGCGGGGGAGACCGCGGACTCCGAACCCGCGTTGCGTGAGGTCGCGGCCGCGATCTTCGGTACCTGGATCGACGGGGCGACGGCTCTCTTCGCGTCGCGGGGCCTCGCCGACGCCGAAGCCCGCGCCTTGGCCTTTGCCGTGATCTCGGCGCTCGAGGGCGCCTTCGTTCTCGCGCGAACGCTGCGCTCCGGCGAACCACTGATCGCGGCGGGCCGCGCGATGGGTGCGGCGGCCCGCGAGAGGCTCGACGCTCACCGCCGCTGAAAGTGTTGGGCGAGTACGAAAGTGGGGAGGAGTAGTTCGTACCCCGGGTATGTGGTCATCCATGGGAAACTGTTGGGGGACGAACCTGCCGGTGGGGGAGGAATTCTCAGGGAAACCGTGGTCCGCCTCCAGATCCGAACGGCCGCGACACTGCTGAGGCGGCCTTCCGGTCGCATGTCGGGCGCGGCGACCCGCGAACCCGGGGGCGCGCGATAGCGTGACCACCATGGCGCAACGAGCAGAACCGGACTGGGTGCAGCACGTCATCTGGTGGCAGATCTATCCCCTGGGGTTCACCGGCGCCCATCCCGATCCCCACGGTCACGACGAGCACCGACTGCTGCGGATCCTCGGATGGCTCGACCACGCCATCGAATTGGGCTGTTCCGGGATCAAGTTGGGCCCGATCTTCGCCGCGGAGAGCCACGGTTACGACACCGTCGACCACTTCCGGATCGACCCGCGGCTCGGCACCGACGACGACTTCGACCGACTCGTCGCCGAGGCCCACGGTCGCGGACTGAAGATCCAACTCGACGGCGTGTTCAACCACGTCGGCCGCGGTCATCCGCTCGCCGCGGCGGCACTGCGGGACGGGCCGGACAGTGACGCCGCGCGGCGCCTGCGTACCACCGGCAGCGGTGACGACCGGCGATTCGTGCCCTTCGAGGGCCACGACATCCTCGTCACCCTCAATCACGACGACGACGAGGTCCGCCGCTTCACCGTCGACGTCATGCGGCACTGGCTGGACCGCGGTGCCGACGCCTGGCGCCTGGATGCCGCTTACGCGGTACCGACCCGATTCTGGGCGCAGGTGCTTCCCGAGGTGCGCACCTCTCATCCGGACGTCTGGTTCGAGGCCGAGGTCATCCACGGCGACTATGCCGGGTTCGTCGCCGACAGCACCGCCGACACCGTCACCCAGTACGAACTGTGGAAAGCAATCTGGTCGGCCATCAACGACCGCAATCTCTTCGAACTCGCCTGGGCCATGACCCGCCACAGCGAGATGCTCGAGGCCTTCGTGCCGGCCACCTTCATCGGCAATCACGACGTCACCCGCATCGCCAGCCAGATCGCCGATGCGCGCCACCTCGACCACGCGATCGTGCTGCTCGCTGTCCTCGGTGGGACACCGTCGGTGTACGCGGGCGACGAATACGGCTTCACCGGCGTCAAGGACGAACGAGTCGGCGGAGACGACGAGGTCCGGCCGCCATTCCCATCGACCCCCGGCGAACTCGAGTACCCGGACGAACGGATCTACCGACTTCACCAGCGGCTCATCGGATTTCGCCGACGCTATCCGTGGCTACACCGGGCCACCACCGAACAGCTCACGCTGGCCAATGAGCATGCCACCTGGGCGGTGACCGCCGACGGACAGCGTCTGGAGTTCACCCTCAACCTCGGCGACCAACCCGTCGGCATCGACTCCGCGTCATTGCTCGACTCCGACGACGCCACCCGCGACACACCCGGGTCCGTCGCACCGCACGGATGGGCGATCTGCGGGGGCTGAGAGGCGCGATGCGCAGGCGCGTGTCAGTCCAGCCCGCGCTGCGCCGTGCGATCCCCACGACGGGACGCGGCGCGCTGGATCAGGAAAATCGACGTCCCGAGCACGCCCACACCCAGACCCACCAGGCAGACGGCGAGCGTCCGTCCACCGCCCCACCCGGTGACACCGACGACGATGGCTGCGATCAGCCACGCGGTCATCCCGACCGCGATCACCGGTTCGGGCGCACGCAACGATCGCGGCAGTTCGGGAACGTCGGCTGCATCGGACATGTGCTCAGGGTAACTTTCGGGTGTGTCCACCGAATCGTCGAGTGAGCCGAACCCGCCGGACCTGAGCAAGTCAGACCTGAACACGCCCGCGCCACCACAGGGCGAATCGGGATCGCCGGCCCCGAACCCGCCGACCAACGTCATCGACCGCTTCTTCAAGATCAGCGAACGTGGATCGACGATGACCCGCGAGATGCGTGGCGGTCTTGTCACCTTCTTCACGATGGCCTACATCGTGATCCTCAACCCGATCATCATCGGTGGCATCCCGGGTGAGCCGCACAACGCCGACGTCCTCGGCAATGTGCTCCCGCTCGCACAGGTCGCCGCCGTCACCGCGCTTGTCGCCGGCGTCATGTCGATCATCTTCGGTCTGGTCGCCAACTACCCGTTCGCCATCGCCACCGGTCTCGGCATCAACAGCCTGCTCGCGGTGACCATCGCGCCGGAGGTGACGTGGCCCGAGGCGATGGGCCTGGTCGTCATCGACGGCATCATCATTGTGGCGCTCGCGGTCACCGGCTTCCGGACCGCGGTGTTCAATGCCGTTCCCGCGGAACTGAAAGCGGCGATCGCCGCCGGCATCGGCTGCTTCATCGCCTTCGTCGGATTCGTCGACGCGGGCTTCGTCAAACGCATTCCCGACGCCGCCGGCACCACGGTGCCGGTGCAACTGGGCTTCGGCAACTCGATCACCACCGTGCCGACCCTGATCTTCGTGATCGGTGTCCTGCTCATGGGGGTGCTGGTGGTCCGGCGCGTACCCGGCGGCCTGCTGATCGGCATCGTCGTCACCGCCATCGTGTCCATCATCCTGGAGTCGGTCCTCGATCTCGGTTCGAGCGCGACCAACCCCGACGGCTGGGGATTGTCGGTGCCGGCGATCCCCGATTCCTTCGGTGGCCTGCCGAATCTGGGTCTCGTGGGTGACGTCGACCTGTTCGGGGCGTTCACCCGTATAGGTGTCCTCGCCGCCTGCGTGTTCGTCTTCGCGCTGGTCCTGTCGAACTTCTTCGACGCGATGGGCACCATGACCGGACTCGGCAAGGAAGCCGGCCTCGCCGACGAGAAGGGCAACCTGCCCGGCATCGGCAAGGCACTCGTCGTCGAGGGCACCGGTGCGATCGCGGGCGGTGTCGCCTCCTCGTCGTCGAACACGGTGTTCGTGGAGTCCGCCTCCGGTATCGCCGAGGGCGCCCGCACCGGTCTTGCCAACATCGTCACCGGCGTGCTGTTCCTGATCGCGATGTTCCTCACCCCGATCTACGAGGTGATCCCCAGTGAGGCGGTCGCACCGGCACTGGTCATCGTCGGTGGCCTGATGATCGCGCAGGTCCGCAGCATCGACTTCACCAACTTCGCGATCGCCCTGCCGACCTTCCTGACCATCGTGACGATGCCGTTCACCTACTCGATCGCCAACGGCATCGGCGTGGGCTTCATCAGCTGGGTGGTGATGGCCACCGCGGCAGGTAAGGCGCGGACCATCCATCCGCTGATGTGGCTCGTCGCGATCGTGTTCGTCGCCTACTTCGCCCGGCAACCGATCTCTGACTGGATCGGATGATCACACAGAAAGTATGAGACGCGATTCGGCGTGGTCCGGACGATGGACAATACGGCCGAGGAAGCTGCGAGGAGCCTGAATAAAATCTAATATTCAGCCCGTGGAAGCAACTTTGCCGAGCGATGAACGTCTCGCCGGATCGCTGGCCCTGGCCATCGTCCGAATGGCACGTCGGCTGCGTCTGCGCCGCGACCACGAACTCGTGTCGCTGACCCAGCTGTCGGCGCTCAACACCCTCTATCAGGAGGGCTCGATGTCGCCGGGCGCACTCGCGGCCGCCGAACGCGTCAAACCCCCGTCGATGACACGGGTCATCGCCTCCCTCGCCGACCTGGGAATGGTGCGCCGCGAGGCGCACCCGACCGACGGCCGGCAGGCGATCGTCACGCTCGCATCGGCCGGTGAGAAGGTCATCACCGACGAGGTGGCCGCCCGCAAGGCCTGGCTCAACGATCGTCTCGACGAACTCTCCGACGACGAACGCGCGACCCTGTGCGCCGCGATCCCGGTGCTGGAGAAGATCATCGTCAACGACATCTGACCTCCGGCGGACGTCAGAAGAAGGTGCCGGCGAACGGTGCCCGTCCGGTGGCGAAGGACTGCTCGAGCGCCGTCAATGTCTCCGGGGAATCGGTCCACAACCGGTCGGCGGCAGCAAACTCCCGCGCCGGGATCCCGCCGAGGTAGATGCTCGACAGCACCGAGATATCAAGTCGCACAGTCGGTTTCTCGTCGGTACGAATCACCGCGGCCGCGCCGCTTCGAACACTGACCGCGAACACCCCGCCGCGGTCGACAAACGCGTCGGTGACCTCGATGACGACATCGAGATCGGCGGCATAGCGACGCGCCGACAGTGCCGCCGGCACATCGAGGATGCGCAGCCACATGGTGTCGGCGATGCCGGTGACCTCCGCCGACCGCAGGTCGACCAGCTTGTACGGCAGCGGATCGTCGGTGGGGATCGAGGCGGTCAGCGACGGCACCAGATCGAGGGAGATGAGCACGCGCCACAGTTCGGTGTGCGCGTCATCGGTGACCGCGACGACCTCCGACACCTCCGCACGCACCTCGCCGTCGGCGACACCCTTGAGGATGCGATAGGAGGCATATCCGTCCTGGTGGAGCAGATAGTGCAGGCCGCTGGCCGCCGGTGCCCGCTCGGAGTCGCGATCGGCGAGGATCGGCGCCCACCACTGTGTGGTGCGGCCCAGGGCGCCCGGCCGGGTGGCACACCAGCGGTCGTGGATGTCGGCGACCGCCGCGGCGACCTCGTCGGGCCGGGCGAATCGCACGCCGGTGCGCTTCGGTGCCGCGGCCCGCATCCGGGGTGATCCGCCGACGTGAATCCGGTGGGCGAACGTCGCCGGACCGAATCCGTAGCGTTCGTAGATGGTGCCCTCCGACGCGGTCAGGATGGCGAAGACCTGCCCTTCGTCGAGCCATTGCGTGAAGAGCTCGGTGATCATCCGGCGCAGGATGCCGCGTCGACGATGCGTCGCGGCCACCGACACCCACGACAGGCCGGCCGCATCTGACCGCGCGCCCCCGGGCAGCGTCATGGTCATCCGATAGAACATCGACACACCCACCAGAGGATCCCCGGGTGTGTCGTCGTCGCGCACGACGACGATGTCGGCGTCGGATACCTTGCCGCGCAAGTCATTTCGCTCGTCATCGGGGAGCGGATTGCGCATCGCGAATGCGCGGGCGTCGGCGTCGATGATGTCGTCCCAGTCGTCATCGGTCGCCCGGGCCAACCTCAGTCCGTCGATGGTCGTATCTGCGCTGCTCACGCCATCCACCGTGTCACATCGTGGTCGCCGTGGTGCACATCGGCCCACATCGTTTGGCGATGATCCCGCCGACGAAGGGTTTTGGCAGACTGAACTGCCGTGTCCGATGCACCCGTGACCTCCGTACGTGCACCCGGCGATGGGCCGCTGCCGGTGCGTGTCGTCGACATCGAGGATCCCGACGATCCGCGTGTCGACGATTTCCGCGACCTCAGTTCGGCCGACCGCCGTCCCGACCTACCCGCGATGCCCGGGGGTGGCCGGGGCCGCGGTCTGGTGATCGCCGAGGGCGTGTTCGTCGCGCAGCGGATGATCGCGTCCCGGTTCGCGCCGCACGCCTTTCTCGGGGTGGGTAGACGTCTGGACGAGCTGGTCGGCCACATCCGCGTCGACCCGGACGCACCGGTCCCGTTCTATCGCGTCGGCGCGGAGGTGATGGCGCAGATCGTCGGCTTCCACCTCAACCGCGGTGTGCTCGGCGTGGCGCGGCGGCCCGCGGCACTCGGCGTCGACGAGGTCCTCGCCTCGTCACGGACCGTGGTGATCCTCGAGGGCGTCAACGATCACGAGAACATCGGTGCCATCTTCCGCAACGCCGCCGGACTCGGCGTCGACGCGGTGCTCTTCGGTGCGGGCTGCGCCGACCCGCTCTACCGGCGCAGCGTGCGGGTGTCAATGGGACATGTCCTGCTGGTTCCGTTCGCCCACGTGGATGGCTGGCCTGCCGATCTCGACATCGTCCACGATCGCGGCTTCACCACCGTCGCCCTGACCCCCGATGCCGAGGCCGTCCCGCTCGCCGAGGTCGTCGATGCACCACGGGTGGCGTTCCTGGTCGGGGCGGAGGGACCCGGGCTGAGCGCGGCGACGATGCAGGCCACGACCCGCACCGCCCGGATCCCGATGAGCCGCGGAACCGATTCGCTGAACGTGGCCACGGCCGCGGCCATCGCCTTCTATGAACGGGCCCGATCGGGCACGATGGACGCGTGAGCGAACCCGAGCCACCCGCATGGACCATCTACGCGCGCGAACCCGAGCGGGTCGTGGCCGGGTCGAGTTCCGGCGCCGATCTGGAGGGCTGGCGGCACACCGAGTCGACGCCGTGGGTGCTGGGGCTGATCGTCAGTGCGTTCGGTGTCGCATTCGGGGCGGTGCTGATGCTGGGTCTCTACGCCCTGATCGGATCGTTCGCCCGATGGGCAGGATTGGTCGCGGTGTTCATCGTCGGTCCGGCGATCGGCTGGACACTGTGGGACTTCCGCTTCCGCCCGGTGTGGCGCTGGATCGTCTGGGGATCGCTGACCGGTCTGCTGGCCGGGATCGGCTCGGCGGTGGCGCTGTTCGTGCTGGGACGCTGAGTCGCCGGGCAGCCGGCCCGTCAGTCCTTCCCGAAACCGAAGTAACGGGCCAGTCGACCACGACGACGTGGCTCCACCGGCAACCCGGTGTCGGGATCGAAGTCGGCCGGTCCGGCCTCGGTGGTCGGTTCGGTACGCGCGGATGCCGAGTGATAGCGCGCCAGATCGTCGGGCGTCGGTTGGTAGTCGGCCGGGTGGATCGCGAAACCGGTCACCGGGATCAGTGACGGATCGGTGTCGGTCGGTGCGAGCGGGTGGGTGAACCGGAATCCGAGCCAGGCGCGGTTGGCGTCCTCGGCCATCTGCTGCGGATGGAACGGCAGCGCGAGGGGATCGGGTGCGGCGCCCTCGGCGTAGCGAAGCGGACGCTCACCGGCCCAGAAGGGCCGTTCGAACGGCTCCGGCAGGCCCTGATCGTCGAAGAGGTCGACCGGGGTCGCCGAGAACGACCGCTTCAAGGTCCCGTTCTCCCACCGCGCGAACGTCCCGGTACCGGTTTCCGGGTCGGTGGAGAGCAGGACCGCAGCCGCGCTGGGCTGGATACCGGCGATGGTGCGGGTGAGGTCGGTCGGCCGTTCGGTGGCGAACAGTGAGCAGGAGATCACGCTCAGCGGGCCGTAGTGGCCGGCATAGACGTGCGAGTCGTCGGCCGTCATCGCCGAAGCCAGATCCGTGTCGATTACCGGGAGCAGCGTCGCATCGCCATAGAGGGCCGTTGCCAGGCGCCCCGCCGCGGTGACGTCGTTGACGAGGCCGGCGCGGATCATCGCGGCCGGATCGTCGGTGTCGATGAACCACAGTGTGACAGCGCGCGCCGACATCGTCCCCCTCTAGTTGTTCGGATGGCTTCGGACGCCGAGGAGGACGTCCTCCCAGGCGGGTACCGCTGGTTTCCGCGACTTACGGCGCCGCGGCGCATCCACCGGGGTGGGGGCCGGTGGCGCCGGTTCCGGTTCGGGTGCCTCGTGGGCGCCGGTGTGGGTGATTGCGGTGTCCGCGGACTCGGTGTTGCCGGTGGCCGTCTCATCGGTCTCGGTGCGGTAGGTCTCGTTGCGGTCGATTTCGGTGTGATCGATCTCGACGACCTCTGCCTCGACGATCCCCGGTTCTCGCGACACCTCGGGACCCGTGGATTCACCCGTCCCGGCCTCGTGACCCGACGCCTCGAAGTCGAGTGCGTAGGTGCCGAATTGGTCGAACGGTGCACGTTGCGGATCGCGCCGGGTGGTCTGTTCGCCGATGAGGGAGTCGGCGTCAAAGGTGACCTGCTCACGCCCGGTGTCGTCGAAGTCGACGGTGGGCGCGATCGGCGGTGCGGCCACCGGGGTGAGTCGGCGACGCGGTTCGATGAGTTCGGGGTGGGTGAGTTCCTCGGCGAGATCATCGAGGGGTTCGGCGGTACCGCCGTGCGAACCGGGCAGGTAACGCCAGTGCGCGCGGTGCTCGGAGTGCCCGACATGCCAGGACACCTGCACCGCCCAGTAGCCGTCCTCACCCTTCCAGGCGTCCCAGGAGACCTCGTGCGGGTTCTGTGCGAACGCGACCAACGACTCGGCGACGACCTCGCCGAGCGTGGCCGCAGCCGGACCGTCGTGGCGGATCGGGTGGGACTGCCCGGCGAGTTCGGCGGCACGGGAACGTTCGAGCAGCACGGGATGGGCGAAGCGCTCGATCTTGTCGACGCCGACCCCGGCGATCGCGGCGACCTCGGCGACGGTTGCGCCGGCGCGGATCCGTGATTGGATCTCGCGAGGTCGCAACGTGCTGGTCATCTCGATCTCTATCTGACCGAGTCGGGAGAGGTCGCCACGTGCGGCGGCTCGCAGCCGTTCGTCCGCGGCAATCGTGAACTTCTCACCCGACTCGGCATCCTGGCAGATGACCTGGGAGCCGTCGGCGCCGACGCCGACCACTCGGAGCTCGCGCATCTGCTCCTCCTCTGGTTGACCACGAGTGCGGGCATTGGAGCCAGGGTAGACCACCGCGACACGCGCACACCGCGGGACACGCGGGATATTCGCAGTTCAGCTTGACAGCGCTCACCTGCGCACTGACAGCGCCCGATCAGTCCTCAGAGGTGTTCGACGACGTAGTCGATGCTCTCGGTCAGTTTGCTGATGTCGTCGGGATCGATCGCCGGGAACATGCCGATGCGGAGCTGGTTGCGCCCGAGCTTCCGGTACGGCTCGGTGTCGACCACCCCGTTGGCGCGCAGGGCCTTGGCGACCGCGGCGGCGTCGACGTCGTCGCTGAAGTCGATGGTGCCGACCACCTGGCTGCGCAACGCCGGATCAGTGACGAAAGGTGTTGCGAATTCCGACTTTTCGGCCCAGTCGTACAGCCGCGAGCTGGAGTCGGCGGTCCGCGCGACGCACCAGTCGAGCCCGCCGTTGCCGAGCATCCACTGGATCTGGTTGTCCAGCAACAACAGGGTGGCCAGCGCCGGGGTGTTGTAGGTCTGGTTCTTGCGGCTGTTGTCCACCGCGGTGGGCAGCGACAGGAACTCGGGGCACCAGCGATCGGTCTGGGCGATGCGCTCGATCCGCTCGATGGCCTGCGGGCTCATCAGTGCGAGCCAGATCCCGCCGTCTGCGGCGAAGCACTTCTGCGGTGCGAAGTAGTAGACGTCGGTGTCGGCGGCGTTCACCGGCAGTCCGCCGGCGCCGGAGGTCGCATCGATCGCGATGAGAGCGTCATCAGCGCCCTCGGGCCGCAGCACCCGGACCGCCACGCCGGTCGAGGTCTCGTTGTGGGCCCAGCCGATGAGGTCGACGCCACCGAAGTCGTCGGCGGTCAGGGCGGCCGGGTCGGGTGCGGTACCCGGATCGGTGGAGATGACCGCGGGGGAGTCCAGGAAGGGTGCCTTCTTGGCGACGGTGGCGAACTTGGAGCTGAACTCGCCATAGGTCAAATGCAGCGAGCGGCGCTTGATCAGGCCGAATGCGGCGGCATCCCAGAAAGCGGTGGTGCCGCCGTTGGACAGCACGACCTCATATCCCTCGGGCAGGGAGAAGAGTTGGGCGAGTCCGTCGCGGACCGAACCGACGACGTTCTTCACCGGCGCCTGGCGGTGGCTGGTGCCGAAGACCGACGCGCCGACATCGACGAGGGACTGCAACTGTTCGGGGCGCACCTTGGACGGGCCGCATCCGAAGCGCCCGTCGGCGGGCAGCAGGTCGGCGGGAATGGTGATCGGGGTGGCGGCGTCGCTCATGGGCGCAATTCTAGGGATGTGGCGGTGGCCACTGCGGGTCACCCCTGGTCTGAACGCGCGATCACGCGGCCCGCGTCCCATCCGGGTGCGTGGCATCCCGCGGGTGGGGGCGGTGGATCGATGCCTGCGGTGACGAGCAGCCAGGCGGCGACCGAGTTCGAATTCCACATCTGGGTGGTGCCGGGTGCCCGACGGCCCCAGGTGAAGGCCGGTACCCGCGACGTGGCGTCGATGATCCGTTGCGCGGTGCGGTCGTCACCGGGGATCGGGCACCGCGCCAGTTCGGCGGCCAGGTCAGGGATGAGACCGTCACGCCAGCAACGGATCTCGTACCGGAAATAGCGAGACCGGCCCAGCAACCGGAGTCCGACGGGGCCGGTGACCCGCACACCACGATCGCCCGGCGGTGCTCCCCATACCGGCGCCTGCTCGATGATGTACCGCGAGCCGTCGGTGACGACGGTGAGTGCGGCGTGCACCGGTTGCGCGGGCCGCTCGTGGCGGGTCCGGGCGGAGACCGATTCGTAGACGCGCCCACATCGGGCCACGACCCGACCACCCGCGCCCAGCGGTATCCAATGCAGTGTGACGCTCATTGTCGACTCCTCATCCATGGGGCGCCGTTCGCAGTAATACTGACCGATGACCCGGTGCCCGACGGACCCGGTGCCCGACGCCGTTCTCGCCCCGAGAGGAACCACATCATGACCGATGCGGTCGATCACATTGTCGACGTGGCAGGCCTGACCAAGCACTTCGGTCATTTCCGGGCGCTCGACGGCCTGGATCTCCGCCTCCGCGCCGGTGAGGTTGCAGGTTTCCTCGGGCCCAATGGTTCGGGGAAGTCCACCACGATCCGGGTGCTGCTGGGTGTGTACCGCCGCGACGGCGGCACCGTGCGCGTCTTCGGCCTCGACCCGCACTCCGATGCGGTCGCCATCCATCGTCGACTGGCGTATGTGCCCGGCGACGTCAACCTCTGGCCGCAGCTGACCGGTGGTGAATGCATCGACGTGCTGCTCTCGTTGCGTGGTGTCCGCGTCGACAGTGGGATGCGGAAGACCGATCTGATCGAGCGTTTCGAACTCGATCCGACGAAGAAGGCGTCCACCTACTCCAAGGGAAACCGGCAGAAGGTCGCGCTGATCGCCGCCTTGGCCGCCGACGCCGAACTGCTCATCCTCGACGAGCCGACCTCCGGGCTCGATCCCCTGATGACCCATCAGTTCACCGAGTGCGTGCGGGAACGCGCCGCTGCCGGGTCGGCCGTGCTGATGTCGAGCCACGTCCTCGCCGAGGTCGAGCAACTCTGCGACACGGTGACCATCATCCGCGATGGCGCGACGGTGCAGGCGGGCACCCTGACCGAACTTCGTCATCTGCGCCGTTCCCGCGTCACCGCGGTGATCGACGGCACCGCAACGGATCTCGCGGACGTCGCCGGCGTGCACGACTTCGCGGTTCGCGACGACGAGGTCACCTTCACCGTCGACGACACCGGCCTGGCCGCGGTGACGCGGGCGCTCGCGTCGCACGACGTGCGGTCGCTGTCGGTCGCCCCACCGAGCCTGGAGGAATTGTTCCTCCACGCCTACGGCGAGGAGGTGTGACGCCGATGACCGCCGCCACCTCGTCGCACACACGCCGGGCCGACTCCCGAACCTCGGTCACCGCAAGGCATTTCAGCGGCTACCGACTGCTGCTGCGGCTCGCCGTCCGGCGTGAGCGGATCATTGCCCCGGTCACCGTGGTCATCTTCGTGGTCCTGGACCTCGCGACCGCGGCCTCGATCGCATCGGCGTACCCGACGGCGGAGAAACGCCGCGAACTCGCCGCCGGCCCCGGCGCCAACTCCGCCTTCCGCTTCCTGCTCGGTGACACGATCCACCTCGACTCGACGGCGTCGGCGGTGGTGTGGCGCGCCGGGCTGTTCATGATCGCCGCGGTCGGGGTGTGCGCCGTGTTGATGGTCGTGCGCGGCACCCGGAAGGAGGAGGAGCTCGGGCGCGTCGAGCTCATCCGCGCCGGCGTCGTCGGTCCGCTGGCGCCGCTTGCTGCTGCGGCGACGGTCGCCGCTGCGTTCAGTGTTGTTGTGGGACTGGCGATGTCGTTGGTGCTCATCCCGTTCGGCGGGGGTGGCGTGGCGTTGCTGGTGGTTTTTGCGCAGTACGCCGGCACCGGTCTGGCCGCGGTCGGGCTGGGGATGCTCACCGCGCAGGTGGCGGCGACGAGTCACATCGCCAATCTCGTCGGATCGGCGATAGTGGTCCTCGGCTACCTGCTGCGCGGTGTCCCCGACGCGACGGGAGGCTGGGCCTGGCTGCGGTGGGTGTCGCCGGTGGGCTGGGCCGAGCTGGCCGATCCCTTCGGCGCGGACAACCTCGTGCCGTTCATGGCGTCGCTGGGTCTGCTCGTTCTCGGTGCCGGATCGGCGGCCTGGGTGTCGATGCGCCGTGACCTCGGCGGCGGGATCATCGCGCCACGGGCCGGGCCCGAGGGCACCGCACGGATTCCGACGGTGGAGGCACTCGCCGCGCGCCTATCCGCCCCGCTCCTGCGGTCATGGGCGGCCGGACTGGCGACCTACGCGCTCATCGTCGGATTCATGCAACCGTCGGTGGAACAGCTCGCCGAGGGAAACGACCTCATCCAGCAGGTCCTCACGGCACAACCCGGTGACATCGGGCTCGGCACCGTCTTCGCGGTCACGATGTTGTCGGTGCTGGGCGTCGTCGCGAGTGCCTGGGTGGTCAATCTCGCCGAACGTCTCCGCGCCGAGGAAGCCGGCTCCCGCACCGAGGTGATCCTCGCGACGCCGACGTCACGGGGCCGGTACTTCCTGGCCTACGCCGCGGTCGCCGCGCTGGGGCTCGTCGTCGTGATCGCCGTCGCCGCCGCGGGCATGGTGATCGGCAACGGCATCGCCGGGGGCGGCTGGGTGACACCCACCGTGCACATCGCGCAGACCGCGGCGGTGCTGCTGCCCGCGGCACTCGTCATCGGTGCGCTGGTCCTCGCCCTGTACGCGTTCCGGCCTGTGCTGGTGCACCTGGGGTGGCCGATCGTGGTCGCCGCGCTGTTCCTCGGCCCGCTGTCGGGAATGTTCGAGCTGCCCCAGTGGGTGTGCGACATCTCGCCGTTCACCCACGTGCCGCTCGTGCCGGTGGAACCGATGCGATGGCTGCCGATCGTGGTGATGGCGCTCGTATCGGCAGCCATCGTGGCCGGTGGATGGTCTCGGTTCCGGTGGCGCGACGTGGGGTGAAGCGTCAGCCGACGAGGCTGTCCTTGACCTCGAGCGCCTTGTCCGTGGCCTCGATACCCAGCCGTGCAACCACGGCGGCCCGGGCAGCCGGGTCGAGTTCGTCGATGGTGTCGGCGATCTTGTCGGTTGCCGCGTCGACGATGGTCTTCTCGCGCTTCAAGAAGACCGCCACCGCGATCACGAGGCCCAAACCGAGGACGATGAGGGCGATCTTGACGTTCTTCGACATGAGTGAAGGTCCTTCCAATCGTGGGGGGTCACGGCCATCGTGTCCTGAGTTCAGCATGCCCTATCCGGCGGCGGGAAAGGTGGAGGTGCGATTTCGTGACACGCGCCGACCATTTCGGGGACGTGTTGGCATACCGGTCACTCTCCGCTGTCGGGTTGTTGCCGGCCGCATCGTCAAGATCGGGACCGGATGCCGACGAGTTTGTGACATCCGAACAATCGGGGCGTGCAGTCATGATCCACTCATAGAGGTTCGATGTATTGGTCGACAGGACCGGGAATCCTGAGTTCCCGATGATTCCTGCCGCACCACGATCGAACCTTTTCTCGTGCTCACAAGGAGTGCGAGTACGGGAGAAATCCCAGGATAACTGGTCCTGGGCAATGTCGTCATCGTGGCAGTTCGATGACCCGTATTGCCGCATCATGTCTCGATTTGAGATGAGTCCGGGTATAGGGACAAAGGTTTCGAGTAAATGGACAATTTTGTGACACCGCGTCTATTATTTGGACCATGGGAAATTCGATGCCGGCCGATGCTCGGACGGTTATCCGCAACGTCAAGGTATTCGATGACATTCGTGATGGTCTCGTCGAGAATGCCGATGTCATGGTCGACGGTTCACATATCGGCGCGGTGTCGACCTCACCCGTCGGGGACGCTCCCGGTCACGGCACCGTAGAGATCGACGGAGGGGGCCGATTCCTCAATCCGGGCATGACCGATGCCCACGTCCATCTCATGGGCGATGCGAGCAACTATCTCGACTTCATCATGGGCGCAACGGGTTTGCTGTTCGTCGACGGTGCCCGATCAGTGATCTCTCCGTCTTCACCGACGCGGACAAGAACATTCCGCTGATCTTGAAAGACGTTGTCGCCGTCAAGAACTCGCTCTGAATCGACGCCACATCCCAGCAGTAGTACATCTCAGAAAATCAGCGAGCAGCGCCCGGCGCGGCCGCCATGCCGAAATGGAGACACTGACGTGACGATCTCCGAAGGGGACGATGCGGTCACCGGACCGATCGATACCCGATCACTCGGGACCGACGTCCCCACACCCGCGGGTCAGGATGAACCCATCATCGTGGCCGAGGGTATCGGGGTGAAGGCCTCGTGGGGCCACATCTACGGCCCCGTCGACGTCACCGTCCGACCGGGAGGTGTCACCCTGCTGGTCGGTTCCGGTGGTCGTGGCCGGACCGCGTTGTTGCTCACCCTGGCCGGACGGATGAAGCCGACGTCGGGGCGCCTCACTGCGTTCGGGCGCACCAACAAGGCCCACCACCTGTTCTCGCAGGCGGCCGTCGCCGACATCGACGAGGTCGACGAGATCGAGCAGACCATTCGCGTCCACGATGTGGTGACCGAACAGATCCGTTGGGCCGCACCGTGGTACAAGTGGGTGCCGCAATCCCGGCAGGATGATCTCGAGCGGATCTGCCGCCCGATCTTCGGTGAGTACTCACTGCCGTCGATGGACGCCTACGTCGAGGAACTTCCGGAGCTGACCGCTGCACTGTTCCGGATCGCGGTGGCCAACATCCGGCGGCCACCGCTGCTGGTGGTGGGCGGGGTCGATCGACTGACCCGCGTCGACAGCGCCCACAAATTGTTGCAGCGACTCGTCGAAGTGGGTCGCGACCAGACCGTGATCACCGCCGACGTCAACGGCGGCTTCCAGGATCTGCCGCTGCGCGATGTGATCAACGTCGACAACCTCACCGACGACGAATTCGTCCGTCTCGACCCCTCAGAACGGATCTGACCATGTTTGCCGCATTCTCGCCGGGCAGCGATTTCAAACGGTATTACCGGGGTCGCATGCCTCGCCTCGCGTTTCTCGTCATCATCCTCATGCCCCTGATGTACGGTGCGCTCTACCTGTGGGCGTTCTGGAATCCCTTTGACGCGGTGAACAAGTTGCCGGTCGCACTGGTCAACTCCGATCAGGGTGCCACCGTCGAGGGGCAACCACTCAAGGCGGGCGATCAGGTGGTCTCGGGGCTGATCGACTCCAAACAGCTCGATCTGCACGTCGTGTCCGAGGAGGAGGCCGCCCGCGGCGTCGCCGACGGCAAGTACTACTTCTCGATCACTCTGCCGGAGAACTTCAGTTCGTCGCTCGCATCGCCGACGAGCGGAGATGCGCATTCCGCACAGCTCATCTTCACCTACAACGATGCGACCAACTACCTCGCGACGGTGATGGGTCAGGACGCCGCGCTGCAGGTCGTCGAGCAGGTCGGCGCGCAGGTGGGGCAGCAGACCTTCGACATCGTCCTCAACGACGTCACCAAGTTGCTGCCCAAGCTCAAGCAGGTGCAGAGCGGCGTCAACCAGCTCAACACCGGTATGAAGCAGGCCAACACCGGCGCCCATGAGCTCTCGACCAATCTGGTGACGGCGAAGAACGGTGCCGCCGAACTCGCCGGCGGCCTCGGCGAACTCAACACGGCCGTCGACTCGGCGACCACCCCGTTGCTCAATGCCCTCAACGGACAGGGCGGGCTGAGTCCCGCCGAACTGGGTGCGCTCACCAACCGGCTGGCATCCAACACCACTGCGGCGACCGATGCTCTCAACAGTGCGGCCTCGACCCAGTCGCAGGCCTCGACCGCGCTCACCTCGGTGATCAACCAGCTGCGCCGGAGCGGCGACCCCAACGCGGCGGCCCTGGCGAATGCGCTGGCGCCCGTGCAGAGCTTTGTCAGTACCCAGGGACTCGGACCCGACGCGACGACACAACTGGCACAGGTGCGGACCGACGCCAACGTGCTCAACGCCCAGTTATCCAATCCGCAGAGCACCTTGCGCACCGCACTCGATCTGTTCCAGAGCGGTCAGTTGCGCAGTGACGTACAGGCGGCGCGGGCTGCGGCCGGGGAACTCAGTTCCGGCGCAAACCAACTGAGCACCGGACTGGTGGAGCTGAGCGACGGCGCCAACCAACTCGCGGACGGCACCACGCAATTGGCCACCGGCACACAACAACTCGCGACCGGTGTCGACGAGGGGGTCAAGGCGGTGCCGTCCTGGTCGCAGGAGCAGAAAGATGCCCTGGCGAAGACCCTGGGACAACCGGTGGCGCTCAAGGAGGTCACCCTCAACGAGGCCAAGACCTTCGGCACCGGGTTCACGCCGTTCTTCTTCGGCCTGGCTCTGTTCGTCGGATCGATCATCGTGTGGATGCTCTTCAAGCCACTGCAACCGCGCCCGATCGCCCAGGGACTCAACTCGTTCCGTGTGGTGCTGGCCTCCTATGCGCCGGCCTTCTTCGTCGGGTTCCTGCAGGCGAGCATCCTCTACCTGGTGGTCGTGTTCGCCATCGGTCTGCGGCCGACGCATCCGATAGCGACGTTCGCCTTCATGTTGCTGATGGTTGCGATGTTCCAGGCGATGATCCAGATGTTCAACGCCGTCTTCGACGTCGCGGTGGGACGTGTGGTGACGCTTGCCTTCCTGATGATCATGTTGACCTCGGCGGGTGGAATCTATCCGGTGCCCACCACCACCAAACCGTTCCAATACATCCACTGGGTGGATCCGATGACCTACACCGTCACCGGTTTGAGACAGCTGACGGTGGGCGGGGTCGATGACAGATTCTGGTGGGCGCTGCTCGTCGTGATCTCAATGACCGTCGTCTTCCTCGCGATCTCCACACTGGCCGCGCGAAGAAACAGGCAATACAACATGGATCGCCTCTATCCGCCGGTCGAGGTATAGGGAGGTCCGCGACGACACGACCGATCACTGTCCGACATCCGACCATCGACCCGCTCGACACGTCTGACCCCATATCTGGAAGGAAAGAGCAATGACCGCACAGCACACCAATGCGCGGACCACCACCAACGAGACCGAATCCCTGACCCTGAATCCGGTGTTCGTTCGTCCGGGTGAGTCGACGGAGTACCCGAAGTTCACCATTCCGGACGGAATGAGCCTGCCGGAGACGGCGTATCAGATCGTTCATGACGAGGCGATGCTCGACGGCAACGCCCGGCTGAATCTGGCGACGTTCGTGTCGACGTGGATGGACCCCGAGGCGCGTCAGCTGTACTCGGAAACCTACGACAAGAACATGATCGACAAGGACGAGTACCCCCAGACCGCCGCAATCGAGGATCGGTGCTGGAAGATCATCGCCGACCTCTGGCATGTGCCGGATGTGGACAACTCCATCGGCACGTCGACGATCGGGTCGTCGGAGGCGGCAATGCTGGGTGGGCTTGCGCTCAAGCGGCATTGGCAGGCGCGCCGCAAGGCCGAGGGCAAGCCGATCGACAAGCCGAACCTGGTCCTCTCCACCGCCGTCCAGGTGTGCTGGGAGAAGTTCCTCAACTACTTCGAGGTCGAACCCCGCTGGGTGCCCGTCTCCGAGGATCATTTCGTGTTCGACGGACACGAACTCGAGAAGTACGTGGACGAGAACACGATTGGCGTCGTCGCCATCCTCGGTGTCACCTTCAACGGCCTGTACGAGCCGGTCAAGCAGATCGCGGAGAAGCTCGACGAGATTCAGGAGAAGACCGGACTCGACGTCAAGATCCACGTCGACGGGGCGTCGGGCGCGATGGTGGCACCGTTCTGCCAGCCCGACCTGGAATGGGATTTCCGGGTCGATCGGGTCGTGTCGATCAACACCTCCGGACACAAGTACGGCCTCGTCTATCCCGGCCTGGGATGGATCGTGTGGCGCAACACCGACGCGCTGCCGGAGAGCATGGTGTTCCACTGCAGCTACCTGGGCGGCAACATGCCGACCCTGGCGTTGAACTTCTCGCGCCCCGGCGCGCAGGTGCTGTTGCAGTACTACAACTTCCTGCGGTTGGGACGTGACGGATACCGGGCGATCCAGCAGGGGTCGATCGATGTGGCGACGTTCCTGTCGTCGGAGATCGCCAAGCTCGGGCCGTTCGATCTGGTCAGCCACGGCGACACGATCCCGGTGTTCGCCTGGAAGCTGAAGGACGGCTACACCGACAAGTGGAATCTGTACGACCTGTCGGATCGCTTGCGGCTCAAGGGCTGGCTGGTACCGGCGTATCCGATGGCCGACGGTCTGGCCGACTGGACCCTGCAGCGCATCGTCGTGCGTGCAGGACTCAGCCACGATCTGGCCGTCGCGTTGCTGCGCGATCTGGAGGGCGAGGTCGCCTTCCTCGACAAGCTCGAATCGCCGTTGCCGCGCGAGGGCACCGGGTCGCACTTCCACCACTGAGTTCGGTATCCGGAGTTCTCCTCCACGGAGTTCTCCACCACCGAGTTCCCGCCGGTTCCCCGGGCATATGCCCGGGGAACCGGCACCGAAACGGAGCAAGCAACAACACGAAGGAGTGCGGGGCGACATGACCACGACGACGGAGATTGCCCGCTGGCGGCGAGCCGTCCTGGTGCCGACACTGACCAAGCAGTGTTGGGGATTCATGATCGGGTCCAGCCTGTTCGCGCTCGGATCGGCGCCGTGGATCGGTCTGTGGATGGGCGCGGCCAACGCGAACATCTGCTTCTTCATCGGCGCATGGTTCTTCACCACCGCCGGTCTCATCCAGCTGTTGCTCAGCGGTGCCGTGACGGTTCCGGTCTCCTACGCGCCGGGCACCATGGTCCGGGCCGAATGGTTGGCCGCATCCACCCAATTCTTCGGAACCCTGATGTTCAACGTGAGTACCTCGGCCGCGCTCACCGCACATACCCTCGCCTCCCAGAAGCACCTTGTGTGGTCCCCGGACGCCGGCGGGTCGGTGGCCTTCCTCATCAGCGGAGTGTTCGCCATCGTGGCCTACACCCGGGTCAACACCTTCTGGAATCCGTCCGATGTCGGATGGTGGTCTTCGCAGATCAACTTCATCGGTTGCGTGGCCTTCGGTGTGTCGGCGGTGGGTGCCTACATCACCCCGGGTGGCGCCACCGTCGACGCCGTGCTCGCCAACTGGGGAACCTTCATCGGCGCGGTGTGCTTCCTGGTCGCATCCCTGATCGTGTTGCCGCAGTGGTCTTCTGGCGACGGACGCGGTAGAAATCCGGCCCAGGGCCTCGCCTCATCGAGTGGGAAGTGACACCATGTCTGCCGGTGATGACCACCCCGGACTGACCGCCGACTTCGTCCGGTCGTGGCAGTCCCGCATCGGTGCCTTCGATCCGCTCGGGAACAACCCGACCCGGCACATCTACCGGGCCGGACGCGATGGACTCGCCAATTACATTCCGGCCCTGGAGATCACGCCGATCGGCGATCCGGACGACTTCGAGGAGATCGCCTACTGGCGTCCACTCTCGCAGATCTTGGTCTTCGTGATCCTGACGACTCCGCGAACCACCGCACGCACTGCCGCGACCAACCGGGACTTCCCGTCGCCGTATGTGATGGCGGGAACCCAGACCCTGCCGGGCACCGGTGTGGTTCGGCAGGGGGGTCACACCTACACCTATGACGACCCGCAGGGCCTGGTCATGGTGAACAACGAGGACATCTACGCCCACACCTGCCTGGACGTCGCCGACATCGTCGGTGTCTGGATTCCGGTGGAGTTGCTGTACCCGGATCGTGGTCCGACCGTGCAGATGCCGATCATCTCCGCGACGCCTCTCGCTCGTGCGACGGCCCAATTCCTTCGGACCTTCGCCTTTGATGTGGCGGTGCGTGGCGCCGACGTCGACCTCAAGGCCGAGATGGCCGCCGTCGACCTGGTGCGTTCCACCATGCTCGATCAGAGTTGTAGTGGCGGCGACGAGGTCGACCGCACCGAGCAGGTGCTGGCGAGCGCTCGCGAGATCGTCGACCGGCATTACCGCGACCCCGCGTTCTCCACCGAGACCCTGGCCAGTCTCCTTCATCTGAGTCGTCGTCACCTGTATCGCTACTTCGCCGACACCGACGAATCGCCGTCGGATCTGATCGTGGAACGACGGCTGGCCAGGGCCCGTGAACTCCTCGAACGCACCGAGGGGCTCGGTCTGGCCAACGTTGCGGCCTCGTCGGGGTTCACCTCGGTGGCCACGCTGCGCAACAGGTTTCGGACCACCTACGGCGTCACCCCGGACGAGTATCGGCGAGCGAAGACGGGTCACTCCTCCGCCGATCAGACCTCGTGATGAGCGGCCCCCTCGGCGGGGTCGACGGTGTCGGGCAGGAGGGCGAGAAGACCGCCCAGAAAGGGCTTTCGCTGCGCAGCGGTGGGCGGGGGTTCACACTGCGGGGGCGGCAGGGGTTGGCGGCCTTCCTGCCTGACCTCCGGGTGACCGCGGAGCCCCCCGATCAGTGGTCCGCAGTCATGCGTTACCGCAGGTTGAGCGCGCTCGACACGTTCTCGGCGTCGTTCACCCCGAATGTGACCTCACGAACCGATGCGATGATCCGCGACTCCGCTGATCGGCGACTGGTGTTCGCGGTGTGCTCGACGGGGCCGATGGAGTTCACGATCGATGGCTTGGTGACCACCTTCATGCCGGGGCAGTTGATCGCACTGAGCGGGTCGACGCCGTTTGACTGCGTCGTGCGGGCGCGCGTTGATCCGGCCGGCCTGCTCATCCCGAGTCAGACCATCGGCTCGTCGTTCGATCACATTCGTCAGCCGCTCGTCCCACCCGATCGGCATCAACTGCTGACCCGTGCAACCGCGCAGTTCATCCGTCGCTTCGCCATCGACGCGTCCACCGGATCGCGGACCGTCGACCCACGCACCGAGTGGGCGGTGATCGGTCTGGTCCGGTCGATGTTGGATGAGTGTGGCGGCTCCGGCCGCACGCTTGCCGATGATGCCATCCTGGTCCGGGAGGCGACGTGTCAGCTCGTCGAACGGCACTTCGCCGACCCGGAGTTCACCTCGGATGTGATCGCTGCCGAGCTCTACATGAGTCGCCGACAGCTGTACCGCCATTTCGACGGCGCCGAGGCGACGCCCGCCGCGTTGATCGCCGCCCGTCGCCTGCAGGAAGCGCGGCGGCTCCTGTCGGGCCCCGGGCCGATCAGTATCAACGACGTCGTGGTTCGCTGCGGCTTCACCTCGGCGGCGACGCTCCGCAACCGGTTCCGAGCCGAATTCGGTGTGACGCCAAGCGCTTTCCATGCGGCGCAGAACGCCGGGGACGTGTCGGCCGACAACCCGTCGATGCGGCGGATCGATCGCCCGGGCCGCCCGGTACTCGACGCCCACGACGAGCCGCGCAACCCCTTCGAGCGTGAATGAGCGTTCGGCACGAATCGCGTTGTGCGGCGGTCACAATCCCGGCTTGACCAGGTCACCCCACCCTGCCACGTCCTCGGGCCGTCGAGGCGCGGCACCGGTGTAGACCGCGGCGGGGCGCACCAGCTTGCCGAGTCGCTTCTGTTCCAGGATGTGGGCACACCATCCGGCGGTGCGGCCGCAGGTGAACATGGCGGGCATCATGTGGGTGGGGACCTCGGCGTAGTCGAGGATGACCGCCGCCCAGAACTCGACGTTGGTCTCGATCGCCCGGTCCGGTCGCCGTTCCCGCAACTCGGTGAGCGCGGCCTGCTCGAGAGCCGCGGCGACCTCATATCGTGGAACTCCGAGATCGGCTGCGGTGCGGCGTAATACACGGGCCCGCGGGTCCTCGGCCCGATACACCCGATGGCCGAATCCCATCAACTTCTCCTTGCGATCGAGGATGCCCTTCACCAATGCCCGCGCATCCCCGGTCCGCTCCACCTCCTCGATCATCGGGAGGACGCGCGCCGGAGCGCCGCCGTGCAACGGACCCGACATCGCGCCGATGGCACCGGACAGGGCCGCGGCGACATCCGCACCGGTGGACGCGATGACGCGGGCGGTGAATGTCGACGCATTCAGGCCGTGCTCGGCCGCACCGACCCAATAGGCGTCGATGGCCGCGATGTGTTTCGGATCCGGATCGCCCTTCCACCGCGTCATGAAACGTGCTGTCACGGTGTCACATTCGTCGATGACACGCTGGGACACCGCGGGCTGGTGGATACCCCGGGCCGACTGCGCCACATAGGACAGCGCCATCACCGAGGCGCGGGCGAGATTCGCGCGGGCGGTGGCGTCGTCGATGTCGAGCAGTGGGCGGTAACCCCAGATCGGGGCGAGCATCGCCAGGGCCGCCTGCACGTCCACGCGGACGTCGCCGGTGTGGATCGGCAGCGGGAACGGTTCGGCGGGCGGCAGTCCGTCGCCGAACTGTCCGTCGACGAGCAATGCCCACACGTCGGCGAAGGTGACCTTGTTCTCCACCAGGTCCTCGATGTCGACGCCGCGGTACCGCAGGTTGCCGCCGTTCTTGTCGGGTTCGGCGATCTCGGTGGTGAAGGCCACCACGCCCTCGAGGCCGGGGACGAAGTCATCCGGAACGGTGTTGGCCATGCTGCGCGCACCTTTCTGGCACTGTCGCTGTGCCGAATCGTGCGATGCCGGGCTGGGGCATCGTTCGTCAAGCCGTCGGTCGTTCAAGTCGGTCGTTCAAGCCGTCGGTCATTCAGCACTGTAGGACAGCCCATCGGCTGTGGCATACCGGGGAGCGGCGGGGGTTACCGACCGCCGCTCATCCAGTGACGAACTCGTCCCGGGCGTCCGCTGGACCCGGCGGTGGTCACAGACGGAGGAACTCGGCGTATCGTCGCCGTGATCCTGGAGTAGCGTTCTCCGCGTGAGCGACGCTGACGGTTTTTCGGCTGAGGGTTTTCCGGTGGAAGGGGGTTTTCCGGCGGAAGGTTTTCCGACGGCGAGTGTTCCGGCGGGGGGTATCGGGGGCGGTCGGGCGCCGATCGATCTGCCCAACATGCGTGTGGGCTACGGCGGCGGAATCCCGCCCAACGTCGGCGACGGCGATCGTGCCGCCGGTGCCGACGGCGTCCGGGAGAATCTCGATCCGAGTTGGCTGCGCGGCGACCCGCCCTGGCTGGATCTGTTCCACGTCTGGCTCACCGAGGCCGTCGACGCCCGGATTCCGGAGCCGAATGCGATGGTCGTGGGCACCGTCGACGCCGAGGGTCGGCCCGCCACCCGGACAGTGCTGTGCAAGGGGGCCGACGCGGCAGGCGTGGTCTTCTTCACCGGTTACGACTCCGACAAGGGTCGCGACCTGGAGGCCAATCCCTTTGCGTCGGTGACCTTTCCGTGGATCGCACTGGAACGTCAGGTGCATTTCCGTGGTCCGGTGGTCAAGGTGTCGCAACAGGAGACCGAGGCCTACTGGCGGATGCGGCCGCGGGGCTCGCAACTGTCGGGGCTGGCCTCGGCGCAGTCCCGGCCGATCGGCAGCCGGCATGAGTTGGAGGCGCACGCCGCGCAGGTGGCCGCGGAGTTCGGCGGTGCCGACGGGAATGTGGCGGTGCCGGTGCCGCCCGCGTGGGGCGGGTACCGCGTCGAGCCGGTCAGCGTGGAGTTCTGGCAGGGCCGCGCGAACCGGCTGCACAACAGGGTTCGGCTGGATCTGATCGACGGGGTCTGGGAGGCGTCGCGGCTCCAGCCGTGACCGGGTTGCGCGTCGAGATCGCCGATTCCGTCATATCGGACGACCGGCCGTCGGCGACCGAACCCGATCGTGAGCCCGGCTAAAATACCTCGGTGCGTAGCCTTCTCGCCGACACCACCTCGCTGCAGAACCCGTATGTCCGGCGGCTGTGGCTGGCCAACATCGTCACCGTCATCGGTGCCCAACTCACCATCGTCGCGGTGCCCGCACAGATCTACCAGATCACCGGCAGCTCCTGGTATGTCGGTCTGACCGGTGTGTTCGGGCTCGTCCCGCTGGTGGTCTTCGGCCTGTGGGGTGGTGCCCTCGCCGACGTCCTGGACCGTCGTCTGATCCTGGTGTGCACCACGGTGGGTCTCATCGCGTGCTCCGCGCTGTTCTGGCTGCAGGCCGCCCTCGGCGTCGAGAACGTGTGGATCATCCTGGTGCTCTTCGCAGTTCAGCAGGGGTTCTTCGCTGTCAATCAGCCGACGCGCACCGCGGTGCTGCCGCGTCTGCTGCCCAGCGGGCAACTGCCCGCGGCACTCTCGCTGAACATGACGGTGATGCAGGCCGGTGCCATCGCCGGACCGCTCGTCGGCGGGGCGCTGATCCCGGTGCTCGGATACCCGGTCCTCTATCTGCTCGACACCCTCTTCCTGATCCCGACGCTGTGGGCGGTGATCCGGCTGCCGAAACTGCCGCCGGAGAGCGACCAGGCGCCCAAGGTCGCCGGTCTGCGGTCGGTCCTCGAGGGCCTGCGCTACCTGGCCGGACACCGCGTGCTGATGGCCTCGTTCCTCGTCGACCTGATCGCGATGATCTTCGGCATGCCACGCGCACTGTTCCCGCAGATGGCCCACGAGAACTTCGGCGGACCGTCCGGCGGCGGATGGGCGTTCGCGTTGCTGTTCATCGCGATCTCCGCGGGCGCCGTGGTCGGCGGTGTCTTCTCCGGGTGGGTGAGTCGGGTGCAGCGGCAAGGCCTGGCAGTGATCGTCTGCATCCTCATCTGGGGTGCGGCGATCGCAGCGGCCGGCGTGGCGGTCGGCTTCGCGGGCGGTGCGGCGCTGCCGATGCTGCCGATCGTGCTGGTGCTGCTGATGGTCGGCGGCGCCGCCGACATGGCCTCGGCCGCCTTCCGTCAATCGATCCTGCTCGCCGCCGCCAACGACGAGGTCCGCGGCCGGCTGCAGGGTGTCTTCATCGTCGTCGTCGCCGGCGGCCCCCGGATCGCCGACGTGCTGCACGGTGCGGCCGCGGCCACCGCGGGTGTGGCATTGACGACCGCGCTCGGCGGCGTCGGCGTGATCATCGCGACGCTGATCGCCGCGATCGCGATCCCGTCCTTCGTCCGCTATCGCGTCGGCCAGCACGCCTGAGGCTCTCAGACCGCACTGACAGCGCTCTCACCCTCACTGACAGCGCTCAACACACCGTTCACGGCGCTCAGCGAGGCCCTCGGTTCGGTGCGACCATGGGAGCCATGACTGCGACCGTCGAGTCCTCGGTGGATTCCTTCCATGTGCCCGTCATCGACATCACGGCGTACACGGCCAATGGTGATCCGGCCGATCGTGCGGTGGTGGCCGCGCAGATCGACGACGCGGCCAGTTCGGTGGGCTTCATGCAGATCGTCGGCCACCAGGTCCCGGCGGTGGTGCTCGACGAGTTCACCGCGGTGATGGACGATTTCTTCGCGCTGCCGCTCGAGGAGAAGAAGGCCTACCGGACACCGCCGGAGATCAACCGTGGCTATGCCCCGCCCAAGTCGGAGTCACTGTCGTTGAGTCTCGGAGTGGAGTCCGCGGGACGGATGAACGACTTCTTCGAGGCATTCAACGTCGGGGTGGAGGCCCGCGAGTACCCCGCCCTGGCACTGCCCGATGATCACTACGCCGACAACACCTGGCCGTCGGTCGATCATTTTCAGGCGGCGGTGTCCGCGTACTTCGCCGAGGCGCGACGGGTCGCGCGCACCCTGACGCGCATCTTCGCCGATGCCCTGGACCTGCCGCCGGAGTTCTTCGACGCCTACACCGACCACTCACTCGACGTGCTGCGGATGAACAACTACGCACTGCCACCCGGCGAGGTGGACATCGACGGAGAGCTCACCGGCATGGGGGAGCACACCGACTACGGGATCGTCACCGTGCTGTGGGCCGATCAGGTCAAGGGGCTGCAGGTCCTTGATCACCACGGAAACTGGCACGACGTGGCACCGGCCGACGGCGCGCTCCTGATCAATCTCGGCGATCTCATGGCGCGCTGGACCAACGAGCGGTGGATGTCCACGCTGCATCGGGTGAAGCCGCCGATCGTCGACGGCACCATCGAACGGCGACGGTCGGCCGCGTACTTCCACGACGGCAACATCGACGCCACCATCTCGACGCTGCCGAGTTGTGTCGGCGCCGGCAGTCGATACTCACCGATCACCGTCGGTGAGCACATCGGCGCCAAACTTGCCGGATCTCGTGCCGGACAATCCAATCCGTATGCGCAACGTGACGCCGCCCGAGTGCGACAGGCGATGGTGCGCGGCCGCGGGCAACAGTAGGTCAGTCGCCGGTGACCATACCCGGGTACGTTGCCCGACGTGCGGCGTGCACCGGGCAATAGTGAATCGGGTTGTCGCGCTCGGATTCTGAAGGAAGATTGCGCGCCGGGGTCTGCACGAGTGGTGCGTCCTTCGGGACGCGGCCGTTGACACGGTCCCACGCATCGCGTGGACGCGGGTGGCGCAGATACCGTTTCGGGGTGAGCCGGTTCATGACGAGGTTGATCGCCCTGCCCAGCAACCGGAACAGCTTCTCGTCACGTTCGGTCCACGGCAGATTCATCATCTCGCGGATCGGCTCGTCGTAGAACCCGGTGGTCAGCCAGAGGAACGCCTTCGCGTTCCGCGGCGCGATGTGCCGGTGCCAGAGCCCTTTCGGGATGAACGACAAGAACGGCGGCGGGGGCAGCGTGGAGATGTCGAGGACCGTCCGGACCGACTCGTGATCGCGAAGAACATTGCGGCACATGTGGTCCCAGTACTCGAGGAAGTCCTCGTAGGTGTCCGGTACCGGACGCATCGAGACGCCGTACTGTGCGTACCACGCCTTGGATTCCTCGAACAGTTGCCGCTTGTCATCCTCGGTCAGCCACGGCCCGAAACGTTCACACAGACGGACATTGCCGTACCAGAAGGTGGCATGCGCCCAGTAGAAGACGTCCGGGTCGAGTGCGTGGTAGCGCGACCCGTCGGGCATGGTGCCCTTGATCGTGCGGTGATAGTCGCGGACCTCGTGGCCGGTCTCCGCGACGCCGTCGGTGGCGACGGGATCGAAGATGACACCGCTGATCGGATACAACGAGCGCATCAGACGTTCCCAGCGTTCACCGAAGAAATCCGAGTGATCCCAGACGGCCTGGCCGAGTTTCGGATGCATGTTCTGCATCGATCCCGCCCACAGCCCCTGGAACATGCCGGTCCAGGTTCCCCAGGTCTCCCACGTCTTGGATCCCGGTCCCAGCGGGGCGTACTCGTCGCGCGCGGCGTCGGAGGCGGTGGCGTCGGCGACCTCCGAGGCGGTGGTGTCACTCGCGTCGGTGGCGGGGGCGGGCGAAACCTGAGTCATGAGACGAAAGTTTAGAAGCGTCTCATTGGGGTGTCAATGTGGGCGCGCACCGCCCACGGGTGTCCACAGATTCCGGGGTGGGCGTCCTCGTCAGAAGTTTTTGTCGGTGGCCGTCTCTACAATGATGGTCAGATCGAAGAGAGCTTCGACGGTCATCTTGTTCGAGGGGGCGAGGAGTGAGCACCATTCCGTGGAGCGCGCGGATTCGTGGGGATGTGCGTGATGCGTTGCTGAAGCAGGGCCCGTCGCCGTGGCCGGGGTTGCCGCCGGAGTTTCTGTTCGGGGTGGATCCGGATCGGCTGGATCAGCATTCGATCAACGAGGTGCTGGTCGCGATGACCGAACTGGACCGGTGCCGCTCCTACATGGCATGGCTGGACTCGTACTTCACCGCCTATGTGGTGAGGTGTCTGACCGACCGCCCGTTGGACGAGTCGGCGGAGTACGCGCAGATCGCGGCCGAACACATGTCCCGGACCCGGAATCTCGCGATGGTGACCACCCGGCGGCTGCTGGATGAGGCGATCGTGATGGCCACCCGCCTGCCGAAGACCGGACGGGCACTACGCGAAGGCCGGATCAGCCACAGTCAGTTCCGCACCCTGATCGACCGCACCAACCTGCTCGATCCGGGACCGGCCTTGCATCCGAACACCGCGTTGGTCGACGCGGCGATCGCCGAGCGGTTGTTCGAACGCGCCGGGCAATGGCCGGCGACGAGTTTGCGGGACATGGTCGACAAGATCGTCTTCCAACACGCACCGGACGCCGTCCGCGAACCGCGGAAACGGAACCTCGACAAGCGGGCTGTGTTCACCCACTTTGAGGGCGATGGGACCGGGGAGATCACCGGCACCATGTCCGCCGAACACATCACGATCGCGGAGAAAACGATCGCCGCCCTGGCCGACTGCGCCTGCCGGAAGGACCCGCGGACCCGGCGGCAACGCCAAGCCGATGCCATGTACTCGTTGTTGTCGGGGACGCAGTTCACCTGTGACTGCGGCAACGAGGACTGCCCGGCCGACATTCCGGAACCCGGCTGTATTCCGGATGTGCAGATCGTGTTGCACGTCATCGCCGATGAGACCACCGCCGCGGCAATCGAGGAACGCCAACGACAACAAGAACAGCAGGAACAAGATCAGCAGGAACAGCGGAGTTCTGCCGCCGACCGCGAATCCGGGGGTGGTGCAACCGAATCGGTGGTGCAGGTCCGGCGTTCGGAACCGAAGGCCGAACCGGCTCTCGAGCCCAAGTCGACTGCGGATGCCGACACCGATGCGGATGCCGACACCGATGCGGGTGTGGCGCAGATGTCCTTGCTCGAGGAGAGCGGCTCTGACGAGGAGAGTGGAACTGCCGAAACGGAACTCGCCGCGGAACCCGCACGCGGACCCGACACTGAGCGGGAGCCGCCCGCGGATACCCGCGCGGGTATGGCGCGGATGTCGATGCCCAAGGAGAGCGCTGCTGCCGATGACCGGTGTCCTGATGCGGCGACCGACACCGACCAATCCGACACCGCGCCAACCGGCAGCGAATCATCCTCTACGGAAACGGTTTCGGCCGCCGAGCCCCCGCTCGACGGCAACCTCGGCTACTTGATCGGGCAGGGAGCGCTCATCCCCGAGCAGATCCTCGATCTGATCACCCGATACCCGACCACGATCCGACGCCTGGTGCCCAAAGGTGTCGATCCCGAAGACGTCGAACTCGCGTCGGCGTTGCCGTCGGATCCGTATCGGTTGTCGACGGCGTTGGATGAGTTCATCCGGATGCGTCACGGTGAGTGCGTGATCCCAGCGTGCCGAGGTAGTGCGTTCGACGGGGATTGCGATCACGTGCACGAGTACGACCACGAGCATCCCGAACTCGGTGGGCTGACCACTCCCGACGGGCTGAACGCGAAGTGCCGTGGACATCACCTGCAGAAAACGCACTCTCGCTGGCTCGATGATCAGTACCGGGATGAGAACGGCCGACTGGTCACGATTTTCACCACCCCGGAAGGCTTGAACATTCCGGGGCCGGCGGAAACCCTCGAAGATTTCTTCGGCGGGCTACGGCGCTACCGGTTCGCCGACCCACCCGCCGCACCACCGACACCACGGGAACCGGGCGTCATCTCGACCAGTAAGCGGGATCGGCTCGCCGCCAAATATGAACGGCGACGCCGCGAACGGGAACGCAACCGCGCCCGCATCGCCGACGGCGTCGACCCGTTGAACCCGCCACGCCCCCCGAAGCGACGCAAGAAGCGATACCCCGTCGTGCCCGATGACGGCGCGCCACCACCCTTCTGAGGTGTCGGCGTTGACGGTGTCAGCGTTGACGCCCGCGGTATCAGCGCGCCCGGAAACGAAGGAGGTCTCCGGCCACAAGCTGGGCTGCCTGCGACAGCGCCGCCGCCGTCAGCACGGCGACGACCGGATAGCCGCCGGTGACGGGATGGTCGGCGAGAAAGATCACCGGCCGCCCTCCGGGCGGGATCTGGATCGAGCCGTGCGCAACGCCTTCCGACAGCAGTTCCGGCAGTTCGGTTCGATGCTCCAGAAGTGGTGCGGCACTGGACTCCGGCCGAACCAATCGCACCCCGACGCGGTCGGCCTCGGCGCTCGCCTCCCACACCCCGGTGAAGAGGATCTCGTGGCTCACCACATGCGCATGCCGTGGCCCGGTGACCGCATCGAGTTCCACCACCTGGTGATGATGGTCGGTGCGGACCGGCGCGAAGGTGGCCGCCGGCCACGCCGACGCGGCGTTCCCGACGGGCAGGGTGTCACCGGCGGCGATGGCGGGTGGGCCCAGTCCGGACAACGTGTCGGTCGACCGGGACCCGAGGACCGCCGGTACATCGATTCCGCCCCGCACCGCGAGATAGTTCCGGCATCCCCAGGTCGGTGCAGAAATACTCAGTATCGCACCGGGTTTCACGGTGGCCATCACGCCGAGGCCGATGGGAGCATCATCGATCATGACCCGTGTGGCGGCGCCGGTGACCGCGATGATCGTCTCCCGGTCGGCCCGAATCCGCAACCCGCCCAGCGTTGTCTCGATGACCGCGGCCGACTCATGGTTTCCCACAAGGCGATTGGACAGACGTAGTGACACCAGGTCGGCGGCGCCGGACACGGGGACCCCGAGATGGGCGTACCCCGAGCGCCCGAGATCCTGGATCGTGGCCAGCGGACCGGGGGTGATGACCTCGAGTGTGCTCATCGCCGGATCTCGTCCGCCTCGAACCGGACCAGCGTGCCCGGCGCGAGGAGCGACGGTGGTGTCGCGCTCTCGTCCCACACGGTGATACCGGTGTGCCCCAGCAGGTTCCAGCCGCCCGGACTCGACCGCGGATACACCGCGCTGTAACCGGCCGCGATGGCGACGGCCCCGGAGGGGACCCGGGTGCGTGGCTCGCTGCGGCGGCGCACCCGGGTGAGGGGATTGTCGGCATCGTCGTCGGGAACCAGATAGGCGAAACCCGGGGCGAATCCCATGAACTGCACCCGCCAACGGGTGCGCGTGTGCAATGCGATCACCCCGGCAACCGTCGTGCCCACCTGTTGCGCCACGTCGTCGAGGTCGGCGCCGTCATAGCGGACCACGATCCGTACCTCGTCGACCGGATCGCCGGAGCCCACCTCATCGCGGCCCGCGCCCCGTAGTACGCGGGCGATGCCCAGCGAATCCGCGCCGGAACCCCCCTCGAACTGCACCAGGACGGTCGTCGCACTGGGCACGATCTCGGTGAGGGTCGACAGGGCTCCGGCCGAATGTGCTTGCCGGAGAACGCTCTCGGCGTGCCGTACCGCGAGGGTGGGGTCATCGTCGGCGGAGAAGTCGAGCAGCACCGCATCGGGACCCGCGGGCAACTCGTTCATGTCAGCCGAATCTAGCACCCCGGGATGGCACACTGGGTCTGCAGTGAACGGGATGGCGGGCGAGGTGAACGCGGGAGTGGCTGGATGAGAGAGATCGTCGTCTGCGGCGAGGCGCTCGTCGATGTGGTCGCCACCGGCGCCCCGGCACCGAGTGGTAGGCTGCCCGCGCTGCAACCCGCGCTCGGCGGCGGCCCGTTCAACGTCGCCGTCACGCTCGGCCGCCTCGGGAGCGCGGTGTCGTTCTGCTCGGCGGTGTCCACCGACGACTACGGCGAGGCGATCGTCTCGGCGTTGGGACGCAGCGGTGTCGGCACCACCCTCGTGCAGCGTCGCGCCGAGCCGACGTCGCTCGCGCTGGCGACGATCGGCACCGACGGGGCGGCGCACTACTCCTTCTACGTCGACGGCACCGCCGACCGCCTCGTCGCCGACCCCGGCCCGTTCGCGCCGACGGTGTCGGCGGTCTGCTTCGGCACCCTCTCGCTGGTCCTCGAGCCCGGTGCGTCCGTCTACGAGCAGGTGATGCGACGCAGCCGCGGCGAGGGTCGTCTCGTCGTGCTCGATCCGAACATCCGTGCCGCGGTCATCGACGATCCGGACGCCTATCGGCGTCGGTTCGCGTCGTGGGTGGAGGCCGTCGACATCCTCAAACTCTCCGACGAGGATGCGCGGTGGCTGGCGCAGGGTCCGCACGGCACCGGTCCGCAGGATTGGTTTCGCGCGGGGGTGAGCGTGGTCTTCGTGACGGCGGGTTCGGCGGGCATCGACGTCGTCACCGCCGCCGGGCAGTCGCGCGTCCCGGCCCGGGCGGTGACCGTCGTCGACACCATCGGTGCAGGTGACAGCATCATGGGTGCGGTATTGCATCAACTCGACCGGTGGGGTGCGTTGGCGCCGACGGCGGTCGCCGAACTCTCGCCGCAGCAGTGGGAGGACGTCGCGCGGTTCGCCGTGGAGGTGGCGGGAATCACGGTGTCGAGGCCGGGGGCAGACCCTCCGTGGGCGAGCGAGCTGCGAAGCGACTAGGTTAGGTTACCGAGAGTCCTGAAATGGACGAGTTCTAGAGATCTCGCATCTGAGCGAAGGGGTCCACGAGTGTCCGCTGAAACAGTCCCGGCCGATAAGCAAAGCGAATCGGACTCGGCAACATTCACCTATCCCGGTGGGCAACTTGAGCTCCCGATCCTGAAAGCCACCGAGGGCAGTGACTCGGTGGCATTGGGCAAGTTCCTCTCCGAGACCGGTCTGACCACCTTCGACGGTGGTTTCGTCAACACCGCGTCGACGAAGTCGGCCATCACCTACATCGACGGCGATGCGGGCATCCTGCGCTACCGCGGCATCCCGATCGATCAGCTGGCCGAGAAGTCCACCTTCATCGAGGTGAGCTACCTGCTCATCTACGGTGAGCTGCCGACCCCGTCGCAGCTCGAGGAGTTCACCACCAAGATCCAGCGGCACACCCTGCTGCACGAGGATCTCAAGCGGTTCTTCGACGGCTTCCCGCGGAACGCACACCCGATGCCGGTGCTCTCCAGCGCCGTCAACGCATTGAGCGCCTACTACCAGGATTCGCTGGATCCGAAGGACCCCGAGCAGGTCGAACTGTCGACGATCCGCCTGCTGGCCAAGCTGCCGACGATCGCGGCCTACGCCTACAAGAAGTCGGCCGGTCAGCCGTTCCTGTACCCGGACAACTCGCTGAGTCTCGTCGAGAACTTCCTCCGGATGACCTTCGGCTTCCCGGCCGAGCCCTACGAGGTCAATCCCGAGGTCACCAAGGCCCTCGACATGCTGTTCATCCTGCATGCCGATCACGAGCAGAACTGCTCCACCTCGACGGTGCGTCTCGTCGGATCGTCGCAGGCCAACCTGTTCACCTCGATCTCCGGTGGCATCAACGCGCTGTGGGGTCCGCTGCACGGTGGCGCCAACCAGGCGGTGCTCGAGATGCTCGAGGACATCAAGAACTCCGGCGGCGACACCAAGGAGTTCATGACCAAGGTCAAGAACAAGGAAGCCGGCGTGAAGCTGATGGGCTTCGGACACCGCGTCTACAAGAACTACGATCCGCGCGCGGCGATCGTGAAGAAGACCGCCGACCAGATCCTCACCGATCTCGGTGTGCACGACGATCTGCTCGACATCGCCAAGGGCCTCGAAGAGGTGGCGCTGTCCGACGACTACTTCATCGAGCGCAAGCTGTACCCGAACGTCGACTTCTACACCGGCGTCATCTACCGGGCGATGGGCTTCCCGACGCGCATGTTCACCGTGCTGTTCGCGCTCGGCCGTCTGCCGGGCTGGATCGCGCACTGGCGTGAGATGAACTCCGACCCGAGCGGCAAGATCGGCCGTCCGCGTCAGCTCTACACCGGCTACACCGAACGCGATTACGTCGGCCTCTCCGATCGCTGAACGATCTCCGATCGCGTAACGATCTCTCTGACCGACACCCACCAGACCGACGACTCAAAGGAGAGTCCCGTGACCAGTGCCGAGAAGCCCGAAGTCGAATTCCCCGAGGGTGAGGCCCCGGCCGAACTCGAGGTCGTCGATCTGATCGTCGGAGACGGTGCGCAGGCGGGGCGCGGCGACGTCGTCGACGTGCACTACGTGGGTGTCGATTTCGAGTCCGGTGAGGAGTTCGACTCGTCGTGGGATCGTGGGCAGTCGGCGCGATTCCCGCTCGAACGGCTCATTCCGGGCTGGCAGGAAGGGATTCCGGGGATGGCGGTCGGCGGTCGTCGTCGCCTGACGGTGCCCCCGAACCTCGCCTACGGACCGGCCGGGGCGGGCCACCGGTTGTCGGGGCGCACCCTGGTGTTCGTCATCGACCTGCTGGGCGTGGGATAGATCGCGACGCACACGCGGAATCGCGGCGGGTCGGAGACGGCCACGTCGGCGATTCTGTGGCTTCGACGAGATCTCCGTCTGAACGACCTTCCCCCGCTCGGCGCCGCCTTCGACGGTGCCGAGCGGGTTCTCGTCTGTTTCGTCCTCGATCCGCGGCTGGAAAGCTCGTCCGGGCAACGGCGATTGGCGTTCCTCTACGACTCGCTCCGCGAGATCGATGACAAACTCGACGGCCGGCTGTTGGTGGTGCGTGGACGGCCCGACGAGCAGATCCCCCGGCTGGCCGACGCGATCGGTGCCTCGTCTGTACATGTGAGCGAGGACTTTTCGCCGTTCGGGCGGCGCCGCGACCGCTCCGTCGAGACGGCCCTCGGTGGCATCGGCGACGGCGTCTCGTTCGAACCCCTCGGCTCCCCGTACCTGGTGTCACCGGGCCGGGTCACCAAGTCCGACGGGTCTGCCTACAAGGTCTTCACCCCGTTCTTCAAGCAGTGGCGCGATCACGGGTGGCGCAAGCCCGCCGCCACGTCGGTGCAGCACTCCCGGCTCATCGATCCCGCCGACATCACCAAGTCCGGACGAATCCGAATCCCCAAGCCGCCCACCGAGATCGATCTCCCCGCCGGAGAGGATGCGGCGCGAGAACGGTGGCAGGACTTCGTCGACGACGACCTGGCGGGTTACGACTCCGACCGCGACCGACCCGACCTCGACGTGACGAGCCGGATGTCGGCCTACCTCAAGTTCGGCAACATCCATCCCCGGACCCTGGCGGCCGACCTGGACGGCCGCAGTACCGGCGCCCGGGCGTACCTGCGCGAGTTGGCTTTTCGTGACTTCTACGCCGATGTGCTGTTCGGATGGCCGGATTCGGCGTGGCACAACTGGAATCGGCAGTTCGACGACATCGACCTGGACACCGACGCGGATGCGGAGCGTCGATTCGAGGCGTGGACGAAGGGCGAGACCGGCTTCCCGATCGTCGACGCGGGGATGCGTCAGCTGGCGCAGACCGGCTTCATGCACAACCGGGTCCGGATGGTCACCGCGTCGTTTCTGGTGAAAGACCTGCACCTGCCGTGGTGGTGGGGCGCGCGATGGTTCCTCGATCAGCTCCTCGACGGTGACATGGCGTCGAATCAGCATGGCTGGCAGTGGGCCGCGGGCACGGGAACCGATGCGGCCCCGTACTTCCGGGTGTTCAACCCGGAGGCGCAGGCCAAGAAGTTCGATCCCGACGGCCGCTACGTCGCGGCCTGGGTGCCCGAGTTCGGCACCGACGACTACCCCGACCCGATCGTCGACCACAAGGCCGAACGCGAGGAGGCGCTGCGCCGATACGGCGAGATCTGAGCGCTGTCAACGGTGACGTTTCACCGATGCCGCCGGCGGCGCGAGGCGGTCTCCGCTGACCAGCGCCCCGGCGTGCTTCACCCTGCGCAGCAGCGGTACCAGTTCATATCCGGTGATGCCGTCGATGTCCGAAAGTGTCTCGGTGACAAAGGAATAGAGATCGTCGGCACCTGATCCGATGATGTTGGCGGTCAGGTTCGCCCGTCCGGTGACCGCTGCCGCGAAGGGGATGCGGGGATTGTTGCCCAGGGTCTTGCCGACGGCGGCCAGATCGCGGGGCGCCACGGTCAGCCACAGCGCGGTACTGCGTAGCCCGATGGCCGCCGTCGCCAGATCCACGTGGAAGTAGGCGACGCCCGTCGCGATGAGGTGCTCGACGCGGCGGGTCACCTTTCCGTGGGTGCTGCCGATCGTCCGGGCCAACGAGGGAATACGGCGTCCGGCCGTCGCGGCTGAGTTCGTCGATCAGGACGCGATCGGTGCGATCCGGTATCCGCGGTGACGCGGCCGAACCATCGGATCGGATCGACGTCGTCAGCAAGGCCTCGCTCTGCTCCGCGGTGAGGACGTCGCTCCACGTGTCCTGATGCTCACCCGCGCCGCCGATGAAGGTGTGCAGGATCTCGGCCGACATCACATCGAGCACCGGTGCGGTCTGGGGCAGTGTTCGGGTCAGCAGTTCGTGGGCGTGCGCGTCGGGGTCGGTCCGCAGGTTGAACGCGACCTCCCAGCCGGCGCCGTAGATCGATACCCAGGACACGTCGTCCCGTTCGGCGACGGCATGCGCGATGGTGTCGGCACCCTCGGGGCGGCATCGCACGCGGACCAGCCACATCGGACCGGCATGTCCGCCCAGTGAGGCATTCAGTGTGACGCGCAGCAACCCGTCGCGGCGCATCCGCCGATATCGTCGCGCCACCGTCTGCTCGGCCACCCCGAGGATCTCCCCGAGTTCGCGGAACGAGACACGCGGAGAGATCTGCAGCGAACGAGCGATCTTCGCGTCGAGGTCGTCCAGGGTGGAGGAATTCAGCGCCACGCGAGAGCTCATGATCAACAATCTACATCGCGAACCTCTCGCCGTGACCGCGGGCGAACTCCTGCAGGACACTGAATCCAGCAGGCCCGCATGGCTTTTGACGTCAGGAACGGGCAATCGACGCGAAAGGTGCATTTCATGCAGAGAAAATGGTGGACGCTGGTCGTCGTCTGCGCCGCGACATTCATGTTGCTGCTCGACGTGACCATCGTCGTCGTCGCGCTTCCCGACATCCAACGCGCCCTCGGTGCGAGCTTCAGTCAATTGCAGTGGGTCACCGACGCCTATGCGCTGGCCCTCGCATCGCTGCTGCTCACGTCCGGGTCGATCTCCGACAAGTTCGGCCGACGCCGGATCTTCTCGATCGGGCTGGTGATCTTCACGATGGGTTCGCTGCTGTGCGGCGTGGCGCAGGACCCGACGATGCTGATCGTCTCCCGGGCCCTGCAGGGGATCGGCGGTGCGATGCTGTTCTCCACCTCGCTCGCCCTGCTCGCGGCGACCTTCCACGGTCGGGAGCGCGGCGTCGCGTTCGGCGCGTGGGGGGCGGTCACCGGGGTGTCGACCGCGCTCGGTCCGATCCTCGGCGGTGTCCTCACCACCGGACTCACCTGGCGGGCCATCTTTCTGGTGAACCTGCCGATCGGGATCATCGCGCTGCTGATCACCCTGCGCATGGTCGACGAGTCACGTTCGCCGCATGCGCGTCGCATCGACCGGGCGGGCGTGCTCACCTTCACCGCCGGGCTCGTCGCCCTGATCTACGGCCTCACCGAGGCCGGGCAGCGGTCGTGGACCGATGGCCTCGTCGTCGGCTGCTTCATCGTGGCCGCGCTCCTGCTGGTGGCGTTCGTCGTCGTCGAGATGCGGGTGGCCCAACCTATGTTCGATCTCTCGCTGGTGCGGACCCCCACCTTCACCGGGGGACTCATCGCGGCCTTCACGATGAACGGGTCGCTGTTCGCGATGCTGCTCTACATCGTGCTGTATCTGCAGAATTCGTTGGGCTACTCCGCTTTCCAGACCGGCCTCCGTCTGCTGGTGATGTCGGGGTGCACGATGGTCGTGGCCACCATCGCCGGTCGTGCCTCCGACGCCGTGCCGGTGCGCTGGCTGATCGGTCCGGGATTGCTGATCGTCGGGGTGGGACTGTTCGTGATGGCCGGCCTCGACGCCGACTCCTCGTGGACGCATCTGATCCCCGGCTTGATCGTCGCCGGCATCGGCAGCGGTCTGGTGAATCCGCCGCTGGCCGCGACGGCGGTCGGCGTGGTGGGAGTGCACCAGTCCGGAATGGCCTCCGGTATCAACACGACCTTCCGGCAGATCGGGATCGCCGTCGGTATCGCGGTCTACGGATCGATCTTCAGTACCCGGATCGCCTCGTCCCTGCACGACAACCCCGCGGGCGGTGTTCACGCCGCATATGCCAGTGGCCTCGACCTGCTGTTCCTCGTCAGCGGGGCCGTCGCCGTCGTCGGTGGGGTGTGTGCGCTCATCCTGATCCGGGGCAGGGATTTCGTTCCCCACGGGCCGTCGGCACCCGCCGCCGCGGGTGCCGACGCGGCCGTCACCGGGTCATCGACAGCATCTCCGACCACGTGACCCGGCTGCCGGTGCGCAGGATGGATCGTTGATAGATGCGCGCCGCACCCCAGGTGGCGATCGCGCACGCGGCCACCATCAGCAGCAACGACACGATGATCTGGACGGTGTCGGTGTCGCCGGTGGCGATCCGGATCGGGATCAGCACCGCGGAGAAGGGCGGAATCCAGGTGAGCACACTGATGAAGGTGGAGTCGAGCGCCTGGATGCCGAAGATCCCCGCGTACATCACCGCCAGCGACAGCACCGTGAGCGGCATGATGGTGGAGCCGAGTTCCTCCTGCCGCGACACCAGCGCACCGGCCGCGGCGTACAGCGTGGCGAAGAACAGGAATCCGAGGACGAACCAGATCAGTGTCGCCGCGAACATCCCGATCGCGGTTCCGGCGATGGTCAGCATGCCGGTGGCGATCCCGGCGATGAGCGCGGTGGCCCCGAGGATGACCACCTGACCGAGTGCGACGATCCCGATGCCCAGGATCTTGCCCCACATGAGGTGCAGCGGTTTGACGGTCGCGAGCAGCAACTCGACGATGCGGGAGGTCTTCTCCTCGACGACGCCGACCGCGATCATGTTGCCGCCCAACATGATCGCCATGATGAGCAGCATCGAACCGACCAGTGCCACGACGATGCGTTGCGCGGTGTCGGGTGTCTGGGGTTCGGTGTCGACGGTCTGGATCACCGCGCGTGGCAGATCCGCGGCGTCGACGCCGCGCTGCGCCAGTCCGTCGGCGAGGGTGGCCTGCTCGATCGAGGTCCGGAGCACGCTCGAGAGGTCTTCGGACAGACCGGTTTTGCTGATCAGGGTGTAGGAGTTGTCCGGGCCGACGACGACGGCGGCGTCGACATCGCCGGCCGCGACCTGGTCGCGCGCCTGCGCATCGGAATCGAGCGCCACCACCGACATCGGGGTGCCGACGGCCTCGCCGATCTCGGTGACGGTCACCGACAGTGAGCGATCCGCGCCCACCATGCCGATGCGTTCGCTGTCCTCGCCGCCGCCGCTGAACGCCTTCCAGACGATCAGCCCGACGACGATCACGAGCATCAGGGCCACCGTGCTCAGCACGAAGGACTTCGTGCGGGCGCGGGTGGAGATCTCGCGCTGGGCGATCAGCCAGACCGACGTCATGGCGCCGGCACCGGCACCGGCGCCGGCGTCTGCGGACGTGGGCGTGGGACGCGTGGGTGTGGGGGTGTTCATGCCGATACCACCTCTCGGAACATGTCGGTCAATGATGGTGTGGACGTGGCGAATCGGTGCACCGGTCCGGTGCGCAACGCGGCGGCCAGGACGGCCTGGTCGTCGATCGTCGCGGGATCGACGCGCAGCAGCGTGGTCTGTCCGTAGGCCGCCTCGAGCACCCCCGGAATCCCGTCCGCCCAGGGCGTGTCGATACCGGGTCCGGCGACCTCGAGGGTCATCCCGCCCCGTGCGCGCAGATCGTCGACGGTGCCCAGGGCACGCATCTCGCCGCTCGCCACGATGCCGACCCGATCACACAGGCGTTGCACCAGGTCGAGCTGATGGGAGGAGAAGATCACCGGGATGCCCTCGGCTGCTTTCTCTTTCAGGACGTCACTCATCACGTCGACGGCCACCGGGTCGAGACCGGAGAACGGTTCGTCGAGAACCAGGACCGCCGGATCGGCGATGAGCGCGGCGGCGAGCTGTACGCGCTGCTGATTGCCGAGCGACAGGTCGGACACGTTGTCGTCGAATCGTGCGGCCACACCGAGACGTTCGGTCCAACGTCGGGCCGAGTCCGCGGCGTCGGCCGCGGTCAATCCGTGCAGCCGGGCGAGGAATCGGAGCTGCTCGCCGACCTTCATCTTCGGGTACAGGCCGCGTTCCTCGGGCATGTAGCCGATGCGGCGCCGGGTCGCCAGGTCGATCGGACGATCACCGAGTGTGACGGTTCCGGAATCGGCGGCGAGCACACCGAGGATGATGCGCATCGTGGTGGATTTTCCCGCACCGTTGCTGCCGACGAATCCGAAGATCTCGCCGGGCCGGACGGTGAAGGTCATGTCGCGCAACGCGATCACGTCGCCGTAGCGTTTGTGTAGGCCATCGATGATCAATGAGTCGGTCATCGCAGCCCTCCCTCCTGGTTGATGGTGGACGAACCGTGCGTGGACGAATTCGGTGTGGGTGGTTCGGCGGTGGGTGGTTCGGCGTAGTCCTCGGGATCGGGGTCGGCCATCCACCAGGCGGTCAGCATCGACGGCAGGACCGCGGCGGCCAGCATCAGCGAGATCAGCAGTATCGCAACGCCATAGATCGCCTGCGGGTCGACGTTGTCGAGATTGGACAGGCCGATGAGGACGAAGTAGGGGATGAACATCAGGCTGAACAGGACGATGAAGGCGATCGAGCGGGCCGAATTGCGTTGGGCCAGCTGGATCTCGTCGAGTGCGGTGATCGGGGCGTCGCCGATCGACCCGGTGATGATGCGCAGGATGCGCTGACATGCCAGGGTCGTCGCCGCGCCGATGAAGAACGGGATGAGGAACCAGTCCGAGCTGAAGAACGCGATGACGGATCCGACGATCATCACGACCACCGCCGCCGCCTGGGCCGCGACGACCCGGCGATAGCTCTTCCGGTTACGCCAGCGGGGCAGTTGGTGGGCGGTGCGGGCGGCGAAGCGACGGTGCCGCCGGCCGCGCCACGCGTCGTAGCGCCGCCACACCGCGGGTTTCGCCGTTTCGGGAATCGCCGAATTCGGGTCGTACATCGTGCACCTCCGGGGTCGGTGGTAGCTCGTGTTCAGCGGATCGGGTCGGTCGACCGCCGTGCGTAGAGTTCGGCCGACATCGCGCCGAACTCGGTGCGGCTGAACACGGCCTCGACCGGGAGATCGAAGACGTCGCAGATGCGAAACGCCAGGTCGAGGCTGGGGTAGTGGTCGCCGCGTTCGAGTGCGCCGACCGTCTGGACGTTGATGTCGACCAGTTCGGCCAGCTGAGCCCGCGACATCCGCCGCTCGGCGCGGAGCACGCCGATGCGGTTGAAGATCGGGAGCTTGTCACCCCGTCGAACCGGACTCATAGAACCAAGTGTTGGGAAAACCCAACAGAATGTCAACCCTGTATTCCGGATCGTTGCCGAGTCAGCCGCGTCCGAGAATCTCGACGACGTTGCGCGCGGCCTCGCGGCCGGCCCGATTGGCGCCGATCGTCGACGCCGACGGTCCGCATCCGAGCAACTGGATACGAGGATCGGCGGCCACCGTGGTGGCCAGCCGTCCGGTCATGGTGATGCCGCCACCGGGCGCACGCAGTTGCAGGGGTGCGAGGTGGTCCAGGGCGCTGCGGAATCCGGTGTTCCAGAAGATGACGTCGACGTCGAGATGCTCACCGGCCGGCTTGGTGGGTGAGGCAGTGGTGGCCGAGCCGCAGTCCCAGCACACCCCCGTCTCGGTGATCCGGGTGAACATCGGACGCCACGCCAGGATGCCGTCGGCTCGGGCCGCCTCAATCGCCGGGGTCGACGACAACCCGGTCACCGACACCACCGAGGTGGGTGGCAGCCCGGCGCGCACCCGGCGTTCGACGCGGGCGACGGCCTCCCGTCCCTCGTCGGCGGTGAACGGTCCCGGACGATACCGTGGTTCGGTGCGCGAACACCAGAAGGTCTGTGCGCCAGGGGCATTGCGGGCGATCTCGATGAGTAGCTGGATGGCGGAGATCCCGGCGCCGACGACGAGTACGCGTTTCCCGGCGAACTCGTCCGGTCCGGTGTAGTCGTGGGTGTGCAGTTGCCGCCCCGCGAAGTCGGCGATCCCCGGGATGAACGGGATGAACGGCCGATCCCAGGTGCCGGTGGCATTGATCAGCGTCCGCGAATGAACCGCGCGCCCGTCGCCCAGCGTGGACACGAAGCCATCGTCGTCGCGCCCGACGCTTTGGACGTGGACGGGACGCCGAACCCGAAGGTCAAACTTCTCCTCGTAGCGGCCGAAGTACTCCGGTACCGCAGTCGCCGCCGGGTACTCGTCGCAGTCGACGCCGAGCGCCTCGGTCAGACCGTATCCGGGCAGGTCGTGGACGTGATTGGCGCCGGCCAGGGTCAACGTCGGCCACCGGAACTGCCACGCTCCGCCGGGGCCGGGTGCGTGGTCGAGGACCACATATCGCCCCGACAGACCGAAGCGTTCCAGGAAGTACGCGGCGGACAACCCGGCCTGGCCGCCACCGATGATGACAACGTCGACGTCCAGGCTGTTACGGCCGGTATCCGGGGCCAGGTCTGTCACAGGCACGACGTCATTCTGCGCCTGTCGGCATTGTTAGGATGCGGGGCGTGCTGAGAACGCATTCCCGCTGGTACGCGACAGCTGTGATCATGGCAGTTCTCGCCGTCGCCGGATGCGGGCTCTTCGATGATGGCATCGAAGATGTCTCTGATGTGTCGTTGCCGCGGCCACCCGCGGGTTTTGCGCTCACGCCACCGGGAGCAACGCTCACGTTGGGCGAGACGGCTCACGTCGCCACAAAGCAGGTCGCATCAGAACTGTTCAACAAGACCGGACCCACCACGTACTGGGCAATCGTCACGCGCCGTCCGAAGGTGGTGGACCCGTCCTTGGTGAGCTCCGGTGACGATGTCGCCCGCCAGGCCACCAAGATTGTCTGTTTCGTCTACGACGTGACTTTCTTGGGGTCCGGTGACGACGGGCCCGGCGACGGGGTCGTCATTGTTCCGCATCTGTACCCGGTAGGTGACGACGGCGGTCTCGCCAATTCGGCGGTGGTGTCGAACAATGTGTGCGATGTCGCGATCGACGATGAGGCGTCCTCGGATCTCGGCCGGCTCGAGGTCGGGAAAACCTATCCGGATGCGTGCATCGGTTTCATCGGCAAGCCGGGCCACGAGGGCGTCGAACCGACGGGGGTCGCGTTCCGCTACGGCGGCTTTGCCGGTCTCTCGAACAAGCCGGTGTGGTGGCAGTCGTAGCAGGCGGCTGTCGGGTCTCGGTTGGGTAGGCTCTGGGGTCATGATTGCAACCAGTGCAGACGGTGCGGTGACCACCATCGAGCTCGATCGGCCCGACAAGCGCAACGCGCTCAACGACGACCTTCTCGATGCGCTCGCCTCGGCGTTCGAGGCGGCGGTGGACTCCGGAGCCCGCGCCATCGTGCTCACCGGTCGTGGCAGTGTGTTCTCCGCCGGCGCGGACCTCTCGGGCCCGGTCTACGATCCGGGCTTCCTCGATCATCTGGTGGCCACCCTGCAGAAGATCGAATCGACGCCGGTGCCGGTCATCGCCGCGGTCAACGGGCCCGCCCTCGGCGGGGGGCTGCAGCTGGCGATGGCCGCCGACCTTCGGGTGATGGCGCCGGACGCCATCGCCGGGATCCCGGCGGCGAAAATCGGTGTGGCGGTGGACGAGTGGACCATCCGTCGACTGGTGTCGCTGGTCGGTGCCGGGCAGGCGGGCGGGATGCTGATCGGCTGCGATCCGCTCTCAGCCGACCGCGCCCACGCCCTCGGATTCGCCAACCGCATCGGTGATCTCACCGACGCGCAGCACTGGGCGGCGATGATCGCCGAACTCGCGCCACTGACGCTGCAGCACTACAAGCTCGTGCTCAACGGCGACGGTGCGCGTGCGGCCGCACCCGCCGAACGCCACGAGGCGATGCTACGGGCCTGGAACAGTGCCGACATGGCCGAGGGGCGCGCGGCCCGATCCGAGAAGCGCAAGCCGATCTTCACCGGAAAGTAATTCGGACACAGAGGTATTCGGGTTTCCCCACGACCGGGCGCGTGTAACGTGACCGATACCTGAGTGATCGCTGGGAGAAACACGGCCACCCTACGTTGGCGGAATCCATGTCCGATTGGGAGTCCGTCCACCAAGGAGTCAGTGTGTCCCCAGAACCCCACCATCACCACGGCGTCGAGGAGTTCACCGCCGAGATCGGTGAGATCGAGAATGCCGAGCACGGCATCATCGCCACCGGTGCCGCCGCCGCGGCCGCTCGCGAGTCCCTCGAGGACTACACGCTGCGTTTCGCGCCCCGCAGCTACCGCAAGTGGGGTCCGGGCGTGGTCGCGATCTCCGCACTCGGCGGCATCGCCTACCTCGCCGACTTCGCCATCGGCGCCAACATCGGTATCGCCAACGGCACCGGAAATGCGTTGTGGGGCATCCTGTTCTTCGCCGTGGTGATCGTGCTCACCGGCTATCCGCTGGCCTACTACGCCGCGCGCTACAACATCGATCTCGACCTGATCACGCGCGGCAGCGGCTTCGGCTACTACGGTTCGGTCCTGACCAACGTGATCTTCGCGTCGTTCACGTTCATCTTCTTCGCGCTCGAGGGTTCGATCATGGCCCAGGGCCTCAAGCTCGGCCTGCACATCCCGTTGTGGCTGGGCTATCTCGCCTCCTCGGTGCTGATCATCCCGCTGGTCATCTACGGCATGAACACCCTGGCCAAGCTGCAGGTGTGGACCACCCCACTGTGGCTGATCATGATGGTCGCGCCGTTCCTGTACCTGGTGATCAGCCACCCCGAGGCCATCGGGCAGTTCCTGGCCTTCAGCGGTGGTACCGATGCGAACAATCAAGCCGGACACGGTGTCTCGTTCGCCGGCACCATGCTGGCCGCCGGTGTGTGTCTGTCGCTGATCGCGCAGATCGCCGAGCAGATCGACTACCTGCGATTCATGCCGCCGAAGACCCCGGAGAACAAGCGCAAGTGGTGGACCGCGGTGCTGACCGCCGGCCCGGGTTGGGTGTTCTTCGGTGCCATCAAGCAGGTCGTGGGTCTGTTCCTGGCCGTCTACATCATCATGCATTTCGCCGAGCAGGCCGGCGTCGCCAACGAGCCGGTGCATCAGTTCCTGGCGATCTACGACGACTTCATGCCCTACTGGCTGGCACTGACCCTGGCCGTCATCCTGGTGGTCATCAGTCAGGTCAAGATCAACGTGACCAACGCCTACTCCGGCTCGCTGGCCTGGACCAACAGCTTCACCCGTGTCACCAAGACCTACCCGGGCCGCCTGGTCTTCCTGATCTTCAACGTCGCCATCGCGATCGTGCTGATGGAGGCCGACATGTTCAGCTTCCTCAACGAGCTGCTGAACTTCTACGCCAACTGCGGTATCGCCTGGATCGTGGCCGTCGCCTCCGACATCGCCATCAACAAGTACCTGCTGAAGATCTCGCCGAAGGAGCCGGAGTTCCGCCGCGGCATGCTCTACAACATCAACCCGGTCGGTTTCGTGTCGGTCATCGTGGCGGCCGGAGCGTCGATCCTGGTGTACTTCCACGCCTTCGGTGACAGCATCCAGCCGTACTCACCGCTGGTCGCGTTGATCCTCGCGCTGGTGCTCCCGCCGATCCTGGCGGTGGCCACCAAGGGCAAGTACTACCTGCGCCGCACCGACGACGGCATCGACATCCCGATGTATGACGAGCACGGCAACCCGACCGACGAGCGACTCCTGTGCTGCGTCACCGGAATCGAATTCGAGCGTCCCGACATGATCGCATCCGCGGTTCCGGGGCCGAACGGGGAGAAGCAGTACATCTCCTCGCTGGCACTGTCGTGCGACAAGAGCGGCAAACACGTTCTGCCGGCCCAGGATTCGTCGACGATGACCTCCGACATCCCCGTCGACACCGATTCATCGTCGGTGGATGGGTCCACGACGGCGGACAAGAGCGACGCCTGAGGCGTCATGCCGTGCGGCGATGAGTTGCGCGGCGATCGAGACGGCGACCTCGGTGGGCGTGTGCCCGCCGAGGTCGAGTCCGAGTGGGGACCGTAAGCGTCCCAACTGTTCTGCCGTCACACCCGCCTGCCGCAGGCGGGTGGTGCGGTCGGCGACGGTGCGGCGGGAGCCGAGCGCACCGACGAACCCGATGGTCGAACCCAGCGCCACGCGCAGCGTGGGAACGTCGAACTTCGCCTCGTGGGTCATCACGCACACGACGGTGCTCTCATCGACGCCGCCGTCGGCGATCTGAGCCGACAGATACCGGTCCGGCCACTCGATCACCACCTCGTGGGCCGCGGGAAACCGTGCGGCGGTGGCGAAGACGGCGCGCGCGTCGACGACCGTCACGCGGTAGCCGAGATCGGCACCCAACGCACTGAGTGCACGGACGAAATCGTTGGCGCCCACCAGGATCAGCCGCGCCGGCGGAGCGAAGGTCTGCACGAAGGTGCGTGGCCGGGAACCGGCCTGGCCCGGGTCATCGCAGTCGTCGACGCCGATGATGCCGCTGCGCCCGGTGGCCAACAGGTCGTCGACGTCGCGATCCAGGCGCAGCCATGGGCCCTGTCCCGGGCGAGACGCCAGATGCCAACGGGGCGTGGCGGTCAGGGTGGTGGCCCAGGCCAGTGGGGTCCCGGCGTCGGCGGCGGCACGGATCCGGCGCAGGTCGTCGAGGCGATCACCATCGAGTCGTTCGATGAACACCTCGACCTCACCACCGCAGGTCAGGCCGACGGCGATGCCGTCGGGGTCGGCGTATCCGAATCGTTCGACGACCGCACATCCGGTGCTCAGCACGTCCGCCGCCGATTCGATGACCGCGGATTCCACACACCCTCCCGACAGCGATCCGATGACCTCGCCCTCGGCGGTGACGACCATGGCCGTGCCGGCCAGGCGGGGCGCCGAACCGGTGGTCGCCACCACCCGTGCCAGCGCGACCGGCGAGTGCTCGAGGCGCTCGATCAACGGGGTCAGGACATCACGCATCCCCCCAGTGTGGGCGCCTCCGGTGGGACCCGCCAGTCAGCCGCCCAGAACCCGCTCGAGATACGGATTGGCGAACACCCGATGCGGATCGAATCGCTCTCGCACAGCGATGAATTCATCGAATCGCGGATACACCGACCGCAGGTACTCCGCGTCGCGGGTATGCATCTTGCCCCAGTGCGGTCGGCCGCCGTGGGCGACCATGATGGCCTCGACGTCGGCGAAGTACGCCGCGGAGTCGGCGGCGTCGTCGCCGTGATAGCGGTGCACCGCGATGTAGCCGCTCGCCCGACCCGACGCCGTGGACAGCATCAGGTCATCGGCGGCGGCCGCGCGCACCTCGATGGGGAAGCTGACCCGATATCCGGTGCGCTCGATCATCGTCCGCACCTCCCGCAGCGCTTCCGGGACCGCCTCGAGAGGCAGGGCGTACTCCATCTCGCGGAACCGGACGGTGCGTGAGGAGATGAACACCTTGTCGCTCCGGTCGGTGAAGGTGCGCGCCGACAGCACCCGACCGGACACCTGGCTCAGGGTCGGTACCACCGCGGGCACCCGCGCACCCATCGCGCACATCACCCGAAATGCCCCATTGGACAACAGTTCGTCGTCGATGTACCGGCGCACCGACCCGGCGCCGGATCGTTCGACCCGACCGTCGAGTCGGGTGTTGCTCTTGGCCAGCGTGCAGCGGGTGTGCGGAAACCAGTAGAACTCGTGATGATCCTGGGAGGCGACGCGATCGAGGAAACCGTCGATCGCGTCGTCGACATCGAGGGGATATTCCTGCGCGCGGATGGAGAAGGCGGGGACGCACTGCAGGGTGAGTTCGACGACGATGCCCAGCGCGCCCAGGCCGAGGGCGACGGCGCCCAGATCGGGATCGCCGGCATCGACCGTGATCACCTCACCGGTTCCGGAAACCAGTGTGGCGGAGGTGATCTGAGTGCTGATGCCGCCGAAGCGGCCGCCCGTTCCGTGGGTACCGGTGGAGGTCGCCCCGGATATGGTCTGGCGGTCCACGTCGCCGAGGTTGGTCATCGCCAGTCCGCGATCGGCGAGGAGCCCGTGGAGCTCGTGCAGATGTGTTCCGGCCCGCAGGGTCACCCGGCGGGTCTCGGCGTCGACGGCGACGAGCCCACGCATCCCCGACATGTCCAGCTGCATCCCGGGGGCGAGCGCCACCGGCGAGAAACTGTGCCCGGCGCCAACGGCTTTCACCGTCGAACCCTCATCGGCGGCGCGGGCGACGAGGGCGGCGACCTCCTCGACGCCGGTCGGTCGCTGCACCGACGACGGCACGCACTCCACGGTGCCGCCCCAGTTGCGCCAGGTGGCGGGAGCGTGTGCAGACCCGCGCGTATCCGACCTCGTCACAGAAAACACTTCCCTTCTCCGCGGTAGGTGGGGACCACGGCGTCGACGGTGGCGGTGCCCGATGCGTCTCGGGTGATCATCGCGACGCGGGCCGATCGTTCGCAGATCTCGCCGGACTTGGTGTGCCGGAACCAGACCCGATCACCGATGGTCAGCGCCGAGGTGCCTGGCCCGTGCAGCGGGGTCTGCACCTCGCCGGCCGCCTCGGTGCCCACGTACTCCAGCCCGGGGGGCCACACCGGCCGGGGCAGACGATCCGGACCGGGCGGGCCCGACGCGATCCAGCCACCCCCGGCGCACGTCACGAAGCCCGGGGCGGGGACCCGCACGACGTCGAGGCCGAAGGTCATCGCCGGCGCCGGATGAAAATGCCGGTAGGTGTCGAACAGATGCCCGCCGAACACCCCACTGCCGGCGGCGATGTCGGTGATCGACTGATCGCGTGCGGTGGCCTCCAACGATCCGGTGCCGCCGGCATTGATGATCGCCAGGTCGGCGACGTCGCGCAGCGCGGCGACGACCCGGCCACGGCGACGCCGGATCTCGGCCATCGACGCCCGCTGCATCGCCTGGACGATCCGATTGGTGAGGGGTTTGCCGTCGACCGCATTGCCGACACCGGCGACCTGCGCCTCGTACGACATCACCCCGACCAGATCGAAGCCGGGCCGCTCGGCGATGTGACGGCCGAGGGCCAGTGCCTCGTCGAGGTCGTGAACAGGGGAGCGGCGCACCCCGATGTGGATGCGCCGGCCCAGCCGCAGCGAGGCGTCGAGGTCGACGGCCACCCGCACCGACGGCCGGGTGCCGGGTGCGGCGACGGCGTCGATCGCGTCGAGGTGTGACACCGAGTCGACCAGGACGGTGACCCGGGTGGTGGCGACGTCATCGGCGAGAAACTCCGCGAGGGCTCCGCGGCGCAGCGTCGGATATCCCATCAGGACGTCATCGATTCCGGATTCGGTTGCCAGCCACCGTGCTTCGTCGATGTCGTAGGCGAGGACGCCGGCGAATCCGGGGCGACCGACGATGTCGGCGATGACCGACCGGACCCGCAGCGACTTGCTCGCCAACCGGATCGGGACGCCACCGGCGCGGCGCAGCAGATCGGCCACATTGTGTTCGAGGGCCGCGACGTCGATCGCGATCACCGGGCTGTCGAGGCCGGCGGCGTCGACAGCGCCGGAGAAACCCTCCCAGTAGGCGGCCGGATCACGCCGCCACAACCCGGGCTGCTCCGGACCCATCTCAGTCGGCGACGGCATAGGCCATTGTCTGTCGCACCAGGTAGTCCATCAGGGTGCCGACGACGGCATCGTCGGCGGTGCTCAGGTAGATGAGGGTGATCGAGATGAGCGACCCGACCATCACCGGGGCGATCTCACTGGTGGGGTGGGACCAGCGGATTCCCGCCTGCCGCGCGGAATGGGCGAGCCCCTCGGCGGCGACCGCGTACAGGGTTTCGTACATCCGTTTGCCGTCGCGTTGCAGTTCGGGGTGATTGTGCGCGTAGATCCCCAGCGAGATGGTCGCCTGCAGGCGACCAGGGTCGGCCTTGAGCATCGAGTAGAACGCGTCGAGCTGGGCGCGCATGGTGGTTTCCATCAACGCGAGCGTCGACCCGCTGCCGACGTCACCGGTGGACTGGATGATCCGCAACATCTGGCCGATGTCGGTGGGGACCGCGGTCTCCATCACCGCGCACAACAGTGCGGTGCGGGACTCGAAGGCGTAGTGGAAACTCGCCAACGGCATGTCGGCGTGTGCGCAGATCCGGCGGGTCGTCGCACCCTCGACGCCGTGGTCGGCGATCACGCGATAGGCGGCCTCGACGAGCGCTGCGCGCCGCTCGGTCACCGACATCCGTGCCAACGTGGTGTTCGCTTCCTTGCTCGCATGCGTACCGGCGGGATCGTCGGTGAGTGCAGGCCAGAATATTAGCAAGCGGGGGCCTCGGGCGCCTCGGTGTGTCGCCTTCAGGGGACCGCACGAGGAGATGTCCTACGCTGGTTCTCGTGACGACGCCCATCGAATGGATTCCGGCGGACGCGCTCGGACGAGCGGTGAGCTCCGCTGGTGCTCTCGGTGTCCGTGCGGTCGGTGCCGCCGTCGGTGGGCTCGCGTCGGCCGGTTTTGCCTCGGCCCGCGCCATCGGTGCCGATCCGGACAGTATCCGGCCCCTGGTGGTCGCCTCACCCAACTTCAACGGCACCGCCTTCACCAACCTCGAACCGCCGACCGCGGGAGTGGCGCCGGATTGGAGGTCGATGGTCGATATGGCCCGCCGACCGGGTCGCCCCGGAGCCGAGATCCGGGTCGAGCGACCGGTCTTCGCCGACGAACCGCGGACGCTGGCCGCGACCTGGCTCGGACATGCCTCGGTCCTCGTCGAGGTCGACGGCATGCGTGTCCTCACAGATCCGGTGTTCTCCAAGCGGTGCTCGCCGAGCCAGGCGGTCGGACCGGCCCGCATGCACCCGTCTCCGGTCACCGTCGCGGATCTGCCCGCCCTCGACGTTGTCCTGATCAGTCACGACCATTACGACCACCTCGACATGGCCACCGTCGTCGGGATCGCCGCCGCACAGCCCGACGCGGTGTTCGTCGCGCCGCTCGGGGTGGCCGCGCACTTGCACGCCTGGGGCATCTCCCACGACCGTATCCGGCAGGCCGACCTGTGGGGCTCCGTCACCCTGACCGGCCGCACCGGCACCACGGTGCGTTTCGTCTGCGGACCGGCTCGGCATTTCTCCGGCCGCATGTTCACCCGCGACCTCACCCAGTGGGCGAGTTGGGCGATCGTCGGACCCACCCACCGCGTCTTCTTCTCCGGCGACACCGGCTTCACCGAACGGTTCGCCGACCTCGGCGACCGGCTCGGTCCCTTCGATCTCACCCTGATCGCCGTCGGTGCCTACGATCCGTTGTGGCCGGACGTGCACGTCGATCCCGAGGAGGCCGTCGCCATCCACCGGATGGTGTCCGGATCGGCCGGCGCCGACGCGGTGATGTTGCCGATCCACTGGGGAACCTTCTCCCTCGCCCGGCATGCGTGGGCCGACCCGATCGTGCGGCTGCTGCCCGCCGCCGGCCGGAACGCGACGACGGTGATGGTGCCCCAGCCGGGTGGCTCGATCGATCTGACCCACCGCCAGGGCACCGGACTCACCGACCCGCAGTGGTGGGAGCGCTCCGCGTGAAGCCGACGAAAACCGCGCCCGGCGACCGGGCGCACATCGGTGGGCTGTCCGCCGACGAGGTCGCCCAGCGCGTCGCGGCCGGTCAGGTCAACACCATGCCGGACCGATCCGGCCGCAGCGTCGGCGACATCGTCCGCGCCAACGTGTTCACCCGCATCAACGCGATCCTCGGGGTGCTGTTCGCCCTCGTCGCGGCCACCGGCTCGTTCATCAACGGACTGTTCGGGCTGCTCATCGTCGCCAACAGCGGAATCGGCATCATCCAGGAGATCCGCGCCAAACGCACCCTCGACCGTCTCGCCATCGTCGGGCAGACCCACCCGAAGGTGCGCCGCGACGGGGTGGTCGCCGAACTCGTTCCCGGTGAGGTGGTGCTCGACGACATCATCGAGGTCGGCGCGGGTGATCAGATCGTCGTCGACGGTGAGGTGGTCGAATCCCTCGCCCTCGACGTCGACGAATCCCTGCTCACCGGTGAGGCCGACGCGATCGACAAGTCGCCCGGCGACAAGATCCTCTCCGGCAGTTTCGTCGTCTCCGGGTCCGGTGCCTACCGGGCCACCAAGGTGGGCGCCGACGCGTACGCCGCGCAACTCGCCGCGGAGGCGTCGAAGTTCACCTTGGTGTCCTCCGAACTGCGATCCGGCATCGACCAGATCCTCAAGGTGATCACCTGGCTGCTGATCCCGGCCGGCATCCTGACCATCGTCAATCAGGTGTTCATCAGCCAGAATGGTTGGCGGGCCTCGCTTCTCGGCATGGTGGCCGCGCTCGTCCCGATGGTGCCCGAGGGTCTGGTGCTGATGACCTCCATCGCCTTCGCGGTCGGCGTGGTGCGACTGGGCCGACGCCAATGCCTGGTCAACGAACTCCCCGCGATCGAGGGTCTGGCCCGCGTCAACGTGGTCTGCGCGGACAAGACCGGCACCCTCACCGAGAACGGGATGCGGCTGTCGGAGGTGCGGGGACTGCCGGATGACACCGACAACGTCGCCGAGGCGGCTTCGGACACCTCCCGCGCCGAGCAGGTGCTCGCAGCGCTGGCCGCCACCGACCGCAGTCCCAACGCCAGCGTGGCGGCGCTCGCCGAGGCCTACCCCAGCGCACCCGACTGGCAGCTGAGTGCGATCGAACCGTTCACCTCCGCCAAGAAGTGGAGCGGGATGTCGTTCATCGACGCCACCGGCGCCGATCGGGGCAACTGGATTCTCGGTGCCCCCGACGTGCTGCTCGATCCCGACAGTGCCCCGGCCCGGCAGGCCTCCGAGATCGGTGAGTCGGGACTGCGGGTGCTGCTGCTCGGCCACACCGACGTCCCCGTCGACACCACCCCCGCCGACGGCGCGAACGTCCCGGGCACCCTGGTCCCGACGGCGCTGGTGGTCCTCGAACAGCGGGTGCGCGACGACGCCCGCGACACCCTCGACTACTTCGCCTCCCAGCACGTCGACGTCAAGGTCATCTCCGGCGACAATGCCCGTTCGGTGGGAGCCGTTGCCCAGTCCCTCGGCCTCGGATCACCGGACGCCGCCGTCGACGCGCGGACCCTGCCCACCGACATCGACGCGCTGGCCGACGTCGTCGAGAACGGGGTGATCTTCGGGCGGGTGCGCCCCGACCAGAAGCGGGCGATGGTCGCCGCGCTGCAGTCGCGTGACGACACCGTGGCGATGACCGGTGACGGCGTCAACGACGTCCTCGCGCTCAAGGATGCCGACATCGGGGTGGCGATGGGATCGGGTAGCTCGGCGGCCCGGTCAGTGGCACAGATCGTGTTGCTGGACAACAAGTTCGCCACCCTGCCCTACGTGGTGGGTGAGGGTCGCCGGGTGATCGGCAACATCGAGCGGGTCTCCAACCTGTTCCTCACCAAGACGGTGTACGCGGTGCTGCTCGCCTTGTTCGTCGGCGTCGCCGGACTGGCCGGCAAGATCTTCGGCTTCGATTCGCTCAGCTATCCGTTCCAGCCCATCCACGTCACCATCTCGGCGTGGTTCACCATCGGCATTCCCGCGTTCATCCTCTCGCTCGCCCCCAACAACGAGCGGGCCCGCACCGGTTTCGTCAAACGTGTTTTGCGGCAAGCGGTTCCGAACGGCATCATCGTCGGGCTGTGTGCCTTCATCACCTACGTGATCGTCAATCCCGGCGGTAAGGGCGTGACGCTGGGCGGTGACGGCGTCGATCTCCCTCCGGCGCAGACCCAGGCCGCCACCGCGACGTTGATCTGTCTCATCGCGGTCGCGCTCTACGTGCTGGCCGTCGTCGCGCGCCCCTATACCTGGTGGAAGCTGCTGCTGCTCGCGGTGTCGGTGGGCGCCTACGTGATCATCTTCGCCTGGCCGTGGACGCAGACCATGTTCAAACTCGACTCCTCGAACTGGCAGATGAACAGTGTGGCGTTCATCGCCGCGGCGGTCGGCATCGTCTGCGTGGAGATCGTGTCGCGGGTCATGCCCCGAATCATCGTGTCCGATGGCGGCGGACACCATCACGACCTACACTCGGTGGCCGCCGTGCACGACTCGACGATCAAGGAGTGATCTGATGGATCTCAAGGGACTGGTCGACAAGGCCAAGGCCGCACTCAGGGGAAACCCGAGCCTGATCGACAAGGGTGGCGACGCCATTGACAAGGCGACCGGCGGAAAGTACGCATCGCAAGTCGACAAGGCGCAGGACGCCGCCCGCAAGGCCGTCGGCGCCCCGGATGCCCCCAAGCCTGCCGATGCCCCGAAGCCTGCCGATCCGAACACCTCGGGCGAGCAGCCGAAGTAGCCCGCTCACTGCGCCCGCGGATGTCGGCGATAGGCCGACACCGTCGGATCGTCGGCGATCCAGAATCGCCACGCGACATCGGCGGCGCGGCGGACCCCCACACGGGGTCCGCTGTGCAGCCGCGCCGCGGAGACCGGCTGCGCAGGAAACCGCAGCGCGACCGGCTCCGGGCCACCCAGATCGGCACCGAGGTCGGCGGCGGTGATACCCAGTGCGCGGGCCAGATTGCCCGGCCCGCGGGCCAGGGCGGCATCGGCGACGCCACCCCGACGTTCCCGCGCCACGTCGAACCCGGCGATCACCTCTCCCGCGCGCACGAGCACGGCCGACGCCTCCCCGTCAGGGCCGGTCACCACATTCGCGCAGTGATGACCGTGGATGCGGTAGACATACAGCCGTCCGGCCGGCCCATACATGATCTCCGATCGGGGAGTCCGCACGTACGCGTGTGACGCCGGATCCCGTGGTCCCGCATACGCCTCGACCTCGGTGATCCGGACGGTGACACCGTGACCGACCAGCAGCGCATCCAGCAAGGACATCGCGACGACGTCGACCGGCGCCGTGGTGAGGGTGAGGCCCGGGTGCACGTGATCGCCTCGGACTGACTCTCCAGTAGGCTTTCGCACCATGGCCAAAACGAGTGACTCCATCGAGGTCGAGCTGTCACCGGAGGATACCTGGATCGCCGCGTCGGACCTGTCGCGGTTCGACGAGTGGCTGATCCTGCACGACGGCTGGCGCAGCGCCCTGCCTGCCCCGCACGAACTGCGCAAGGGCACCGCGGTGAGCTCCGTCGTCAAGGTCAAGGGCACGCGGGTGCGTTTCGACTGGGTGATCGACCGGTTCGTCGAGGGCAAGGAGGTGCGGCTCAAGGGTTCCGGCAAGGGCGGGGTGAAGTCCACCCTCGACCTCGCGATCGCCTCGACTGCGACGGGGTCGACCATCACCTTCACCGTCGAACTCGGTGGGCTGCCGTTGCTGGGCCCGATAGGCAAGGCCACCGCGATGGCGGTGTCCGGTGATCTGCACAAGTCACTGGACCGATTCCGCGAGGTGTTCGCCTGAGCGTCCCGCTACACTCAGCGGGCGATTTCCACATCCTCAGGGGGATATGACGTATGGGCCGGCACAGTTCGGAATCCGCTGACTCCGATTCGGGTGAGAACTCGACCGGTCCTCGCCGGCGGGTCGATCCGCCTCCCGTCACCGGGCCGACCCCTGCGGCGAAGCCGGGCGACTCGTTCGGCTTCGACCATCGTGAGGTGAAGTCCTCCCATCGGGGCGCATGGCTGTGGGGGCTGGGTGCGCTCGTGGTGATCGCGGCGCTGGTGGCGGGTGTGATCATCTGGCGCACCGTCGGCTCGTCGGAATGCGATGACCGGCAACGTGTCACGGTCGCCGCGGATCCGACGATCGCCGCCTCGCTGCGGGAAGCCGCCGCCACGGTCTCGGCGCAGGGCTGCTACGACTACACCGTCAACGCGGTGTCCGGTGCCGACGCCCCGGGCGTGCTGACCAGTGGCGATCAACGCCCCGACCTGTGGGTGCCGGATTCGCAGACCCAGGCCCGCCGGGTGTCCACGCAGGTGCGCCAGGATCTGAACCTGACTTCCGAGTCGCTGGTGTCCACCCCGACGGTCGTCGTCGGCAAGAAACTCCCGGAACTGACCGGCTGGCAGCAGGTGATGACGCTGCCGGATCTGCGCACCGGCAGCCCGATCGTCACCAGCACGGGTGACGCGCCGATCGTCGGGGCCCTCGCCGAAGTGGATGCCGGCAAGCTGACCCAACCGGAACTGGTCAACGCCATGACCACATTGGCGGTGCAGCAGAACAATTTTCGCACGGTCAACGACAGCGAGGGTATGCGACTGAACCTCGCGAACACCTCCGACGTGCCGGTGGTGACCACCGAACAGCAGTACATTCTGTTCATGCGGACGCATCAGGGGTCGGACCTGAAGTTCGCGATCCCGGCCGACGGCACCGTCCTCCTCGACTACCCGCTGGTCAACACCGCCCCCACCGCGCGCGGTGCCGCGGCCGACGCCGCGGGCAAGGAGTTGGCGTCGGCGATCGCCGGAAACGCCGGGGAACCGTTGGCTCAGGCCGGTTTCCGTGAGCCGGGCGGGCGGGCTGCGCCCGGGGAACACCCGTACGGCACCGGTCAGCCGGTGACTGTGCTGACGCTGCGTGACCCGGCCGCCGTCGACAAGGCGCTGCGGCAATGGCAGGTGCTCGGCGTGCCGATCCGGACACTCGTCGTCCAGGACGTGTCCGGCTCGATGGAGGAATCGGCCGGATCCGGTTCCTCGACGCGAGCCGAGTTGCTCACCGAGGCGTCGCTGACCGGACTCACCCTCTTCCCGAACAACGCCATGATCGGTGGGTGGGCGTTCTCGGTCGACCGTGGACCCGACGGCCAGGACTGGGAACAGCTCGCGGCCATCAAGCGGCTCGACGCCCCCGCCGACAACGGACGCACGCACCGTGACGTGCTCGCCGCCGCGGTGAAGGCGGGTCTGGCGCCGGACAACCTCGGCGGCGGCACCGGCCTGTACGACACCACGCTCGCCGCGTTCAAGCAGGTCCAGGACACCTACGACCCGAACTACTCCAACAGCGTCATCATCATGACCGACGGACAGAACGACGACCGCGACAGCATCAGCCTCGACGACTTGCTCTCGCAGCTCAAGGAGCTCGAGGACCCGGCCCGGCCGGTGCTGATCCTGACCATCGCCATCAGCGACGACGCCGACACCGACGCGCTCAAGCAGATCGCCGACGCCACCGGGGGTACCACCTATGTGGCGACCACCGCGGACGACATCAGGTCGGTCTTCGTCAACGCCATCGCCGCGCGGGTGGAGGCGGCCGGACGGTGAGGCCGGGCCGGGGAGATTGCTGCGAGCTTTCTTAGGACCAGCTAAAAATATCTCCTCGGGGGAGGCGAAGCGGGTCCGTTTTCTCCAAAATGGGGAGCCATGACCCCAGCAATCCGGACCATGGTCCGCAAAGATGAGATCCTCACCATGACCCGCGCGGCGGGCGTGGTGGCCGCGGTCGCCGCCGTCGGACTGGCGACGGCCGCCTGCGGCAGTGACGACAGCTCCGCCTCCGACACCACCACCACCGGCGCGGCGGCCTCGGAGGCGGCGGGCGCATCGGGCACCGCATCGGACCCGGGCGCCACAACGGGGGAGTATCGCAACGGCACCTACACCGCCACCGGTCACTACACCACTCCCGGTGGTGAGCAGCAGATCGGCGTGACGGTCACCCTCGACGATTCCACGATCACCGCCGTCGAGCTCGATCGCAGTCAGACCCGGGGTACCTCCGCGGAATTCCAGCAGAAGTTCGCCAGCGGGATCGACGCCGAGGTGGTCGGCAAGAACATCGACGACCTCGACGTCAGCAAGGTTTCCGGATCGTCGCTCACCTCGGGTGGCTTCAACGATGCCATCGCCCAGATCAAGACCCAAGCCGCCGGCTGAGTGCGAGTGGGCGTTCGAGGCGCTCGGAACCCGCTGGGAGATCACCACCGACGTTCCCCTCGACGCCCACCGCCGCGACCTCGTCGTCGCCGAACTCGACCGCATCGACCGGTACTGGTCACGGTTCCGCGCCGACTCCACCGTTGCCGAGATGGCGCGGACACCCGGCCGATACGCCGTCGCCGCCGAGGACCGGGCGCTGCTGGACTTCTATCGGGAGCTCTACACGGTCACCGAGGGCTCGGTGACCCCGCTGGTCGGGCAGATCCTCGACGACGCCGGATACGACGCGCAGTACTCCCTCACCCCGGCGGCGACGGTGTCCGCGGCTCCGGAGTGGGATGACGTGATCGGTTGGGATGGAACATATCTCGACGTTCTCAATCCCGCCGTGGTGGATGTCGGCGCGGCCGGCAAGGGATTCGCGGTGGACCGGGTGGCGGCCATCGTCGCCGACGAGCTCGATCGCTACATCGTCGACGCCGGCGGGGACATGGTGATCTCGCCGCGCGACGAACCGGTGCGGATCGCCCTCGAGCATCCCCTCGACCCGACCAAGGCGATCGGTGTGGTCGCATTGTCCGGTGGTGCGCTGTGCGGTTCGGCGTCGAATCGTCGGACGTGGGCGGACTGGCACCACATCGTCGATCCCCGTACCGCCCGGCCCGTCGACGATGTGCTCGCCACCTGGGTCTACGGCCCGGATGCGATGACCGCCGACGGCCTGGCCACGGCGCTGTTCTTCACCGCGGCACGGCGATTGGTGGGTTGCGGCGGGCCGGCCATCCCTGTTCCGGCCGCTGCCACGCTCAGCGTGGGCAGCGATATCGCGGGATTCCGGTTGGAGCGCAATGACATCCCCACCCACATCCCGCAGCACGTGACCATTCGCAGCAACGGAACCGTCGACCACACCATGATCCCCGGATTGGAGCTCTACCTGTGACCCGCCTGACGCCCCGATGGCTCACGGTGCACCGTGCGGTGCTGCTGGCCTTGCTCGCCCTGGCCGCCGCGGCGTTCGTCGTCGGAGCCGTCGACGACGACTTCGCCTATACGCCACCAGAACTGGCGTCGACGCTGATGATCTCGCTGGTGGTCAGCGGAGTGGTGACCTACCTGTGTGCGGCCATCGTGCGCGTGCCGCCGAACGCGGATTCGTGGGCGATCACCGGGCTCATCCTGTTCTTCCTGATGCCCGGGGTCACCGACACCGCGTCCGCGGTGTCGGTGGTGATAGCCGCGGCGGCGGCCGCGATCAGCAAGTACGTCCTCGTCTGGCGACGGCGGCTGATCATCAACCCGGCGGTCGCCGGGGCCGTGGTGTCTTACGCCGTCGCCTACACGGGCGCGAGTCTCGGTGGGGTGCCGCTGAGTTCACCGTTCTGGTGGATCGCCGCCGAACCGCTGTTCTGGCCGATGGTGATCATCGGAGCGATGCTGGTGACAGTGCTCCGCGAATGGTGGCTCGTCGGGGTTTTCCTGGTGGCGACGCTGGCCACCGTCGGGGTGCTGGAGGCGACGCAGGGCGGTCAGGACCTGCAGTTCGTGTTCGTCTCCGCACCGACCCTGTTCCTCGCCGCGATCATGTTGCCCGAGCCGCTCACCGCGCCGACCACCCGAATCCATCGCGCAGTGTGCGCGATCATCGTTGCGGTCCTGATGAATTGGCAGCAGACCTTCGAGATCACCGACTCCTACACCCTGGAGTTCGTGCCGCAGATCGCGCTCGCGGTGGGCTGCGTCTATGCCTTCGTGGTGCGGCTGCTCGCCCAGCGTGGTGCGGGGCGGGTGCGCCTGGACACCACCGTCGAGCCGATCGCGGCGAACACCTACCGGGTACGCGCACAGGCGTCGTCGCCGTTGGCGTTCCGGCCCGGCCAGTGGGCGATGCTCAGTGCCCCGCGCTGGTCGGCGCCACTGTGGCACCGCACGCGCCGGGTGTTCTCCTACGCCTCGGCGCCGGGGGAGAACCCGGGCGAGTTCGCCTTCACGGTGGCCTCCACGTCGATGTCGTCGTTCAAGTCGGAGCTCATCGAGGCCGGCGGCGGTCGGCTCCACCTCGACGCCACCGGCGGTGATTTCGTGCTCCCACGCCGGCTCGGTGCCCACCCGACGGTGTTGCTGGCCTCCGGTATCGGTATCACGCCGTATCGGGCGATGCTGCGGAGCCTGACCGCGGGCGAGGCCCGGGATCTGTCGTGGCTGACCGTCATCCACGTCGTCAGCGTCGCCGAACGATCCGTCTACGACGACGACCTCGCCGTCATCCGCGCGGCCGGTGCAAGGGTGGAGGTCTCACCCGCGGTGGAGCTGACGACGGGGATCACCGAGCCGGGGCGTCTGGCCGATCTCGTCGGACCGGCGTTGTCGTCGGGCGACGCGCACTATCTCCTGTCGGGCAATCCCCAGTTCGTCGACCGCACCGCGGCCGCCATCCGGCGCGCCGACCCGTCGACGCGGTGGAAGCTCTGGCGCATCCACACCGATGCCTTTTTGGGGTACTGAGTTTCCGGATGCGGAGAACGGCGATGCGATTCACTCCGGTTGTGGCGCAATGCGATGCAGCACCGTGAGCACCTGATCGACGATCGGTGAGTCGGCATCGGCCCGGGCGGCCACCAGATCGATGGCGGCGTGCGGGACGAGGTCGGCGTAGCGGGCACCGGCGATGTCGAGAGCGGCGGTCGGTGCGGGCACGATGGCCACGCCCAGCCCGGCGGCGACCAGGGTGACCAGCGTCGAGGTCTCGGCCACCTCGTGCCGGATGCGCGGCACGATGCCGGCGTCGGCGAAGAGCCCCGCGATCACCGAGTTCATCACCGACCGGCCGTGCCCGGCATGTGCGATGAGGTCATCGTCGGCAAGGTCGGCGAGGGTGAGCGCATCGCGGTCGGCGAGCCGATGGCTGTCGGGGAGTGCGACGATCAGGCGATCGGAGCGGATCGGCTCGATCACCATGTCCGGCTCGGTGATCGGCGGACGGAGCAGCGCGAGGTCGATGCGCGCGTCGCGCAACGCGGTGAGCAGATCCGGCGCCAGCATCTCGCCGCGCACGCTGACCTCGACGCCGGGGAGTTCGTCGCGCAGTGCACGGACGAGACGTGGGAGCAGCGAGTACGTCGCCGACCCCACGCAACCGATGGTCAGATGGCCCTCGAGGCCGTCGGCGACGCGACGGGCCTGATCACCGGCCGCGTCGACGGCCTCGAGGATCGCGACCACCCGGGGAAGGTAGGCCGCGCCGGCCGGGGTCAGTTCCACCCGGCGGGTGGAACGGATGAGCAGGTCCACCCCGAGCTCGTCCTCGAGCCGGCGGATCTGCTGCGACAGCGGGGGCTGTGCGATGTGCAGCCGTGCGGCGGCGCGCCCGAAGTGCAGTTCCTCCGCGACGGCACGGAAGTAGCGCAGGTGACGAAGCTCCATGAGCTGCCAGAATACCCCTCATTGAGACTCTGTGCATATCAATGCCTGTGAAATGGATACTTCCCAATATGAGATGCAGGTCATAACGTCGAGGTATGAGTTCAGGCACCGATGTCGTCATTTGTTCGCCGTTGCGCACCCCGGTGGGTCGCATGGGTGGTTCGCTGGCCGCCCTGACGGTCACCGACCTCGCCACCACATTGCTGCGTGAACTGGTCGGCCGCACCGGCCTCGGCGAGGGCGACGTCGACGACGTCATCCTCGGACAGGGATACTCCAACGGCGAATCCCCGGCCATCGGACGGATCGCCGCCCTCGATGCCGGCCTCGGCATCGGGGTCCCGGGAATGCAGGTCGACCGACGCTGCGGATCGGGCCTGCAGGCCGTACTCAACGGCGCCGCGCAGATCGCCTCGGGTGGCGCGGATCTCGTCATCGCCGGTGGTGCCGAATCGATGTCGAACGTCGAACACTATGCGCTCGGCCTGCGCACCGGGGTGCACCAGGGCGGGGTGGAGCTGATGGATCGTCTCGACCGTGGTCGGCTCACCGCCGGCGGCACCTCCCACTCGATCGCCGGTGGCATGATCGAGACCGCCGAGAACCTGCGTCGGAAGTACTCGATCAGCCGGGCCGAACAGGATGAGCTCGCGGTGCAGTCGCATCAGCGTGCCGTCGCCGCCCAGCAGGCCGGACGTTTCGACGACGAGATCGTGCCCGTCACCATTCCCGGTCGGCGTGGCAAGCCCGACACCGTCGTCGACCGGGACGAGCATCCCCGCGTCGACGCGAGCATCGAATCGATGACCAAGCTCCGACCCATCCGCGGGCGCCTCGACCCCGAGTCCACCGTCACCGCCGGCAATGCGTCCGGACAGAACGACGGCGCCGCCATGTGTGTCGTTGCCACCCGAGCCGCGGCCGAGAAGGCCGGTTTGACACCACTTCTCGCACTCAAGTCGTGGGCGGTCACCGGCTGCGCACCCGAGGAGATGGGCATCGGCCCGGTCGGCGCCACCGCCGCCGCCCTCGGTCGCGCCGGACTGACCCTCGATGAGATCGACCTCATCGAACTCAACGAGGCCTTCGCCGCACAGGTGCTCGCCGTGCTCGCCGAATGGAAGGTCGATCCCACCGACGAACGCCTCAACCCCAACGGATCCGGGATCTCGCTCGGTCACCCGATCGGCGCCACCGGCGGCCGCATCCTGGCCACCGCCGCCTACGAGGCGCAGCGCCGCGACGCCCGCCACGTCCTCGAGACCATGTGCATCGGCGGCGGACAGGGGCTGGCCGCAGTATTCGAGGTGGTCCGATGAGCGCCGTCGAGGTCGCCGCCTACGTCAGCGGTCGCGACGACGCCCCCGTGGTGGTGCTGTCGAATTCGCTGGGGTCCGACCATCGCATGTGGGACGCGCAGCTTCCGGAGTTGGAGAAGCACTTTCGGGTCGTTCGCTACGACACCCGCGGACATGGCGCCTCGCCGGTGCCGGCCGGACCCTACTCGATCGACGACCTCGCCGACGACGTGGTCGCCCTGCTCGATCGCCTCGGTGTCGCCTCCGCTCACGTGGTCGGGCTGTCGCTCGGCGGGATGACCGCCATGCGACTGGCCGTACGCAACCCGGACCGGGTCAACCGAATCGGATTGCTGTGCACCGCAGCGTATCTCCCGCCGGCAACGGGGTGGACAGACCGCGCCGCCACCGTTCGCGCCGGCGGTTCCGGTGCGGTGGCCGACGCCGTGCTGACACGCTGGTTCAGCCCTGGATTCTTTGCCGACGATGCGAACTCGGATCGGTTGGATCATTTCCGGGAGATGATCGCCGCAACCCCCGGCGAGGGTTACGCCGGATGCTGCGAGGCCATCGCCGCGATGGATCAGCGGGCCGACATCTCCGCCATCACCGCGGCGACCCTGGCCATCGCCGGTGCCGACGACCCGGCCACCCCGCCGGAGATGCTGGCCGCCCTCGCCGATTCCGTTCCGGACGCGAAGCTGCTCGTCGTCGACGACGCCGCCCACCTGGCCAATGCCGAACAGCCCGACATCATCACCCCCGCCCTCATTGAACACCTGGAGAACTCATGAGCCTCGACAAAGTAGCCGCATCGGCCGCCGACGCGGTCGCCGACATCCCCTCGGGCGCAAGCATCGCCGTTGGCGGCTTCGGATTGTCGGGTATCCCGAAGTTCCTCATCGACGCACTGCTCGCGCAGGGTGCCGGAGAGCTCACCATCGTCTCCAACAACTGCGGCGTCGACGGTGCCGGACTCGGACTTCTGTTGGAGGCCCGGCGAATCGACAAGGTGATCGCCTCCTACATCGGGGAGAACAAGGAATTCGGCCGGCAGTTCCTCGCGGGTGAGGTGACCGTCGAACTCACCCCGCAGGGGACGCTCGCCGAGCGGATGCGTGCCGGTGGCAGTGGCATCGGTGCGTTCTTCACACCGACCGGAGTCGGAACCCTGGTCGCCGAGGGTGGGCTGCCGTGGCGGTATCACGCCGACGGTTCCGTCGCGCTCGCATCGCCGCCCAAGGAGGTGCGGACCTTCCACGGCCAGGAGATGGTGCTCGAGGAGTCCATCGTCACCGACTTCGCGTTGGTGCGTGCCGCCGTCGTCGACAAGGCCGGCAACTGCTGCTTCCATGCCGCCGCCCGCAACTTCAACCCGCCGGCCGCAATGTCGGGACGGGTCACCATCGTCGAGGCGGAGAAGGTCGTCGAGGTCGGTGAACTGGGTCCCGATCAGATCCACCTGCCCGGGATCTTCGTCAAGCGGATCGTCGAGCTCACCCCGGAGCAGGCCTCCGACAAGGGGATCGAGCACCGCACCATCCGGCAGCGGCCGGACGAGGCCGCCGCGCTCGTCTGAGTGCGCCGCCGATTCACCCACGATCCATCACCACGTTCGAGGAGAACATCATGACCTGGACCCGCAACGAGATGGCCGCCCGCGCATCGCGCGAACTGCGGCCCGGCGACTACGTCAACCTGGGTATCGGTCTGCCGACGCTCATTCCCGATCACATGCCCGACGATTCCGACATCGTGCTGCACGCCGAGAACGGCATCCTCGGTGTGGGTCCGTTCCCGTACGACGATCAGGTCGATCCGGACCTCATCAACGCCGGCAAGCAGACGGTGTCGGTGCTCCCCGGCGCGTCGTACTTCGATTCGGCCACCAGCTTTTCCATGATCCGTGGCGGTCACGTCGACGTCGCCGTCCTGGGCGGGATGCAGGTGTCGGCGGGTGGCGACCTGGCGAACTGGATGGTGCCCGGCGCGATGGTCAAGGGTATCGGCGGCGCGATGGATCTGGTCAACGGTGCCGGTCAGGTGATCGTGCTGATGGAGCATGTGAGCAAGAAGGGTGATCCCAAGCTGGTCGCCGAGTGCTCGTTGCCGCTGACCGGGCGGTCGGTGGTCAGTCGTGTGATCACCGACCTCGGCGTGTTCGACGTCACCGGAACGGGATTCGACGTCGTCGAACTCGCCCCGGGTGTGGACTTCGCCACGGTGGAATCGAAAACCGGTGCGCCGGTGGTTGATCGGACCGCCGAGGGTCTGAGCGGTCAGGACCGTGAGGCGGCCAGCTCGGCGCGGGATCGCAGTCCGAGCTTGGCGTAGATCCGGGTGAGGTGGTACTGCACCGTCTTCGGGGAGATGTAGAGTTCGGCGGCCACCTCCCGGTTCGACAGTCCGCGGGCGACCAGCGCGGTGACCGCCTCCTCCTGCGGGGTGAGATCGGTCGCGTCGGCGTCGGTTCGGGTGGTGGCGCTGCGGGTGGTGCTGAGGCCGCCGGCCTTGAGCTCGCGATCACACCTGTCGACATAGGTTGTGGCACCCAGGGATTGGAAGATCTCGCGGGCCGTGGCCATCACCGTGTCGGCGGCACGACGTTTCCCGGCGCGGCGTAGTGTCTGCCCGTAGGCGAAGTTGACCCGGGCGAGGTCGTATCGGAGTGGGAGTCCGTCGAGCAGTTCGAGCGACTCGTCGAAGGCGCGCCGCGCGGCATGGATGTCGCCGGTGGCGCCGAGGTACCGCCCACGCGCATAGCCGATACGCGCGGCTGCGGACCGGTGTTCGCGTCGCGCGGCGAGTTCCTCGAACGGGCGCAGAAGCGCGTCGGCGGCGTCGAGTTGCCCGTCGATGACCAGGGCGTTGGCCAACACATCCACCCACGGCCACCAGCCGGGTTCCACCAGTGCCGGTGTCACCTCCGCCATCTGCCGAAGCGGTTCGAGGATGCGAATCACCCGGCCGTAGTCGGCGTCCGCCTCGGCGACGTGTGCGCGTGCCAACAGGAGTGGGATGCGCATGATCTCGTAGTCTCCGGCGGGCAATGTTGCTGCGGTGATGTGGAATTCGGCGCGTTCCCGATCGCCTCGCATCGAGTGGATGTGTGCGGCGGTCCAGTTGAGCAGTGGCGTGGCGAGTTCGATGCCACCCTTGCGGGCGAGTTCGCGTCCCTGATCGATGGTGATGAGCGCCGAATCCCAGTCGCCGGTGAGGAACTGAACGCGGGCGAGCCATCCGAGTGCCCAGAGGGAGATGCGGTTGGAACCGCCGAGTTGGGCCATGGAGACCGCTGTTTCGAGGCTACTGCGCGCCGCGCCGATCTCGTCGATGCCCAGTTCCAGCCACCCACGCCCCATGGTGACGCGCTGGGCCTGCGGGCCGAATCGCACCCGCTCGGCGAGTTCGGTGTAGGAGGCGAGTGCGCCGCCCGGATCACCGGACCACGCCTGTCCGAGACCGCGGATGGCTGCGGCTTCGATACCCGCCGACGAGGTGTCGCCGGCCATGGCGATTGCGCGGTCGGCCCAGTCGACGAGTTCATCGCCGCGGCACCGCACCAGATTGTGCAGGACGTAGCGCTGGGCGATGAGCGCGGCGACGTCGGGTTCGCGTTCGAAGTTGACGATGCCCCAGGCGCGTTCGAGTCGGAGGGCTGCCTCGGCGGAACGACCGCGCAGGATCGCAAGATAGGCGAGGGTGGCGTTGCGCAGCGCGGTTTCACGGAGGCTTTCCACGGTCGGGACGAGGGCGGCCGCGCCGACGCAGTCGCCGGCCGCGAGCAACGCGTCCACCGACAGTGTGGTCCGTTGTTCACTCTGCAGTCGGTCGGAGGTGAGGCGGCCGGCCTGCCGGTACAGGTCGGCCGCCGCGGCCCATTCACCGTCGGCGGCGCGGGTTCTGGCAAGGGCGTCGAGTTGGTCGGCGAGGTCCGCGTCGGGTACGGGGGTTGCCGCCACGCGATGCCCGAGACTGCGGACCGGGTCCTCGATGAGGTCGGCTGCGTGACTGTGCATCTCGCCGACGCGCCGAATCCCCATGACCTGCAGCACCGCCGTGCGGATGAGTGGATTGGTCGGCCGGGGTCGGGCGTCGGCGGGTGTCAGTGCGGCGGTTGTCTGAATCAGGCCGCTGTTCAGTGCATCATCGAGAGCGGCCATGGCATCGTCGATGTGTGCCAATTGGATTGCTGTTCCCAGGGAGTCGCCGTCATCCAGGATGCAGATCGCCTGAATGAGTTCTCCGGCGGCAGCTGGGACCTGCTGCAGCCTGGTCCGGACATCGTCGACGATATAGCGCGGGGCAGGCAGTGCCAGATCGGCCCGCGACCACGCGCTGTTGGGTAGCTCTCCGAACAGGGCGATGACGTCTCGCGCGTTGCCGGCCGTGTGGTCGGCGAGCCGTTCGAGCACTGTGGGGTGGACGACGATGCCGCGTGACGCTGCGAGTTCTGCGATGGCGTGACGGGGCAGCCCGTCGAGAGCGATCGTATCGGCGAGCAGTGCCATCGTGGCCGGGGTGTGGGTGGTCACCGCGATCACGACAAGCAGTGGATTCCCGGCGGTATCGGTTCCGAGTTCGCGTATCGAATCGGAGTCGATCCCGTCGGCGTCGTCGAGAACACGTAGGGGGAGATGCTCGGATTCGGCACGTGCGGCGACGCGACGGAGCACGGTGCTCTTGCCGACGCCCGGCGGCCCGGTGATCACCAGAAACGCCGGATCGGTGAGGCCATCGGTGCGTTGCAGGATCTCGCCGATCTCGTCATCGCGACCGATGCAGCTGGCCTCGATGATCATCGCTCCATGGTAGGCGTTCGAGAGGAATGTGGGGTTCGGATCCGATTGCCGCAGCACCTCCATCTTTGCTGCTCATCGTCGGCTCGAGAACCCCATGGCCGTTGTCACTGTGGAATTGTCAAGGTACCGATGCGGTCCCGGCAGGCCGGGTGCGGGTTGGTTGGTCTGTTATCTATCGGTGAGGCAGGGCTGCTGGGTCACGTCGCTGGTTGCTACCCCGCAACCGGCGATGGGGACGCGTCCCCGCTGGCCGAGCCCCTTTGCCCGTTGGTCGAGCCCTTACTCCAGTGGTCGAGCCACCTTGCCCGCTGGTTGAGCCAGACGGAGCGCTAGCGGAGTCCGTGTCGTTTCGACGGAGCTCAACGCAAGGAGACCTCGCAAGGTAAGGCTGGAACTCGAATCCTCATGCCGCACCCGGCAATCCATCCAAGGTCATGGTCCTGCGGTGATAGGACCGCAACCACCTGCGTTGTGGGTCAACACTTTCCGGTGGGATCAACCACGGGTGGTGGTCGGCTCCCATGACGACGTCCCATCCGTTATGGTGGACATCGTCATGACAGGCTGTGCAGAGCAAAGCGCCGTTCTCCAAACAGGTTTCGCCGCCGTCGATCCAATGCACGATGTGGTGCGCCTGGCAGCGTGAGGCGGGTGCACCGCACTTGATGCACCCCTTATCCCGGTGCGTCAACGCTCGTCGTTGGGCCCGGTTGAACAACCGGATGGTGCGTCCGAGCGACAGGGGTACTTCGTCTTTGCTGACGATCATGACGCCGACGGTGGCGTCGCAGCACAGTTTGCGGGCGGTGGCTTCGGTGACCGATCCCATGAACTGCAGGGATGCCATGGAGGGTGTGCCGGTGGGGATGGTGAGGTTGATCAGTTCGGTGGGCATACGTGGTCCGTCGTCATCGCGATGCTCACCTCTGGCGGCGCGGGCTGCGGTGTCGAGGATGTTCTCCAGGGCGTCGGCACGCATCTGACCTGCGGTGCGCGGATCGCGGGACCCGTCGGGCTGGGGCCGTGGCGCCGACAGGACTTCGATCGCGGTCCTGAGTTTCTCCCCGAGCACGGCATGGAGGTCGCCGGTGACGGTGAGTCGTCCGTCATCGGAATCGTGGAAGTCCAGCGTGTTGATGGAACGGTCTTCGCCGGCGGGTAGTCCGTCGGTGTCGTCGGCCTGCTGGTTGCCTCGGCTTTTGGCGTAGTTGCGGATTTCGGCGGGCGTGAACCCGGCGGTCGCGTGGCCGAGGAGGGCGATGCTGTGCGCGTCACGTTCCTCGGCGGTGACGGGTTGTCCGGATCGTTTCTCGATGTGCGCCAATCCTCTCACGATGGCGTCGGCGTGTTCGGCGGACAGCGTGCCCAGCGAGGTGTGGCGGTGTACCCGCTCGATGTCGGGGGTGGTGCCCAGTCGGATCATTCGGGACGCGGAGGCCGGGGCGACACCCCATTCGTGCAGGAGTTCCTGAAGCTTGCGACCCTCGTTCTCCGCCACGCCGAGGTGATCACATTGTCCGACAAGGATGCTGGCATGGTGATCGACGAGGTTGCGGATGAGCAGGATCGCGTGAAGAGCGTACTTTGCGTCTTCACGGGTGAGGCTGCCGTTGGTGTAGTCGAGCTCCGACAACAAGTCGATGGTGATGTCAAGTTCCCCCGATGTCATGTACACCACAATACGCCTCGTTGGCGGTCGGCGCAAGGGCCAGCTTTCCGAATCCTGTTGCTGTGCATAACTTTTGGTCTGTGGATAACGTGTTGTCGGCGCGATTATCTTGTCGGTGGGGTGTGGTATGGGGCGACACGTTCGTGGGAGATGTTGTGGTGGTGGGGGTTCCAGCCTCTCCTCACCTGGTCTCGACACGACCCTCCGCTAGCGCTCCGGGTCGGCTCGACCGGCGGGATGGGTCGGCTCGACCGGCGGGATGAGGTCGGCTCGACCGGTGTCACCGGTGGTCGAGGTGTAAGGAGCGCTAGCGACGAGCATCGAGACCTGTTGTGGTGGTGCTGGTTCCATAACAGAGTTGCCTTGCGTGGTCTGACCTCGACAAGCTCGGCCCGGCGGACGCGACCCTCCGTTTCGACGGAACTCAACGCGGCGGCTATCGCTCCGGGGCGGTTCGGCCGGCGGATGGGGTTGGCTCGGCCGGCGGGCTGGGGCCCCTCGACTCGCGGAAGGTCTGCTCGACCGGCGGGAGAGGGGTTGGCTCGACCCTTATCAAAGCGCTGTCAACGGAAATCAGAGCGCTGTCAACGTAATTCAGAGCGCTGTCAACGAAGGGATGAGCGCTGTCAGTGAGGGTGAGGGATGTCGGCGGGGTGGCGGTGCTTCAAGACAGCATCACCGCCGGACGTATGCCGTCCGGCGGTGATGCCGCTATTGAATTATGGAGCGTGGCAGACTATCCCAGGTCTCCGCCGGCCACCGGCAGCACGCTGCCGGTGATGTAGGACGCCTCGTCGGAGGCGAGGAAGCAGATGGCCGCGGCCTGTTCGTCGAGGGTGCCGTAGCGCTTCATCAGTGACGAGGCGACGGTTTGCTCGATGTGGGCGTCGAACCATTGCTGCTCGGTCTCTCCGGTGGGGGTCGGCGTGCCGCGGCAGATTCTCCGCGGCGGTGCCTCGGTGCCACCCGGCGCGGTTGCGCATACTCGAATCCCGTTGTCGGCGTACTCCATGGCGAGGGAGGCGGTGATCGCGTTGATACCGCCCTTGGCCGCCGAGTACGGAATCCGGTTGATACCGCGGGTCGCCGCCGACGACACGTTCACGATGACGCCCGAGCCGTGTTCCACCATCGACGGCAGAACCGCGCGGCAGGCGTACAGCGTGGTCATCAACGACCGGTCGATCTCGGCGCGGATCTCGTCGTCGCTGAACTCGACGAACGGTTTGAAGTTGATCGCGCCACCGACATTGTTGATCAACACATCGACGCGGCCGTAGGTCTCGATGGCCTTCGTCACCACCGATGCGGCACCGGAATAGGACTCCAGGTCCGCGATGGCCTCCACGGCCCGGCCACCGAGTTCGGTGACGTCGGAGACCAACTCGCCGACGAGGTCGGATCGGTCGGCGCACACCAGCTTGCCGCCTTCGGCGGCGATGCGGCGTGCCGTCTGTGCACCGATACCCTGAGCGGCGCCCGTCACCACGACGACCTTGCCGGCGAATCGGCCCGGCGTGATGAACTTGGGCCGTTTGGACGACATCTCGTCGGCCATCGCCCGCCGCATGGTCTGCTTCGACCGGTCGGCGTGGGCGGCGATGAGTCCGCGTGCCTTGTCCCGGTTGCCCGAGGCGAAGGCGTCGACGATATCCACATGATCCTGCGCGCACAGCGGGTGGCACCAGGTGGCGTTCCGCAGCACCTCACCCATGCGGCCCTTGACACCCAGAGCCGTGTACGCGGCGAGTAGATGCTCATTTCCGGTCAGCGAGAACAGGTAATCGTGGAATGCGGCATTGGTCTCGGTGTACTCGGCCGCATCGACGAACGAGTCGCCCTTCACGTAGGGGAGGGTCGCCTCGGCGAGAAGCTGATAGCCGGCGAGTTGGCCGGTGGTCAGTCTGCCGAAGGTCAACTCCAGCGCTCCGAGTTCGAGTGCGGCGCGTGCCTCGAACAACGCGTCGGACTCGTAGATCCCCGGATGCTCCTCGCCGATCTCGTAACCCTGATCGGTGACCGTCGGCGCCGCAGGGGAATCCATCTGCGGCGCAGAAGGTTCTGCCACAGGGTCGTCCACAGTCGAGGGCGCCACCGCTGCCGATTCGCCGACCACGGGCTCGATCGACTCACCCGCGAACACGGTCTGTCCGGCGATGGCCCGCGCTCCGCCGACGGGCACGATCGCACCGTCGTCGGCGTCGAGGCCGATTCCGTTGCCGCCGTCGGTCCAGACCTGTTGTCCGGCAATGCGTCCGATCGCACCAGCATCGTCGAGGTGGTCGGAGCCACCCGGCAACGACCCAAGCGAGCTCGGCGGCAACACTTCCTGTCCGGCAATCGCGCGGGCATCGCCGGCCTCGAGCACCGCTTCGTCGGTGATCTCGACAGGTGCAGCCGCAACGATGCCGGCGTCCTCCTCGCCCGCCGCGGAGGCGGCGGACTTCGCCGGTACCGCCAGTGCGAACTTCTCGTAGTAGAAGCCGACGGGTTCGATCCCGGCGTCGGACACGTGGGAGCGCACCGATTCCACCATGGGCGGGGGACCGCACAGGTAGATGGCGACATCACCGTCGTAGAGATGCTCCGGCGTGATGAGCGACATCACGTAACCCTTGTTGGCCGCGGTGCTCTTCGGGTCCGACACGCAATGATCCCAGGTGAATCCGGGCAATTCCCTTGCGAAGTACTCGATCTCGTCCAAGGCGACGAGATCGGTGTCGGTGGACACCCCGTAGATCAGGTGCACCTTGCGGGAGGTGCTGTCGTCGTGCATCTTTCGCAACATCGACAAGATCGGTGCGAGACCGGTCCCGCCGGCCAGCAACAACACCGGCCGAGTGGCCTCACGCAGGAAGAACGAGCCGTGCGGTCCGGTGAAGGTGATCTCGTCGCCGCGTGCGGCCCGATCGGTCAGGTACTCCGACATCGCGCCTCCGGGAGTCAGCTTCACCATGAAGATGAGGCGCTCCTCGTGCGGACCATTCGCGAACGAATACGACCGGCGCAGGGGATTCCCGTCATCGTCGACGGTGCCGGGCACCGCGATGTTGACGTACTGACCCGGAAGGAACGCCAAGTCACCACGATTGGGGATCTCGATGCCGACCCGCATGGTCGACTCCGACAGCCGTTCCAGGCTCACGATGGTGCCGGCGAAATCACCGGCCGCGGTCTTGGCGATGTCCGACGTCGCGGCGATCTGCAAGACGAGATCCGACTGCGGCTTCATGCAGCAGGGCAGGGCGTACCCGTCGGCGGATTCGGCCTCCGACAACGCATCCTCGATGTAGGTCCCGCCGTCGTACTCGCCGGATTCGCAGAACGCCTTGCACGTTCCGCACGCACCGTCACGGCAGTCCAGCGGGATGTTGATACGCGAACGATACGATGCGTCGGCGACGGTCTGGTCCTCGCGGCAGGTGATGAAGCGAGTGACGCCGTCCTCGAAGGTCAATGCGACCTGATGGGTCGGCTTGTCGGTGGGCGCGCCGGCCCCGTTTGGCCCGGACGTCGTTGTGGCCGAGCCTTTCTCAGTGGTGACGGTCATGGGTGCCTCACCTGCTCAGAAGTGGTAGACATCCACCACGTGGTGAATGTAGTCGTTCTTGAGCACGATCGTCTTGCGCCGGATCAGCGGTGACTCCCCGGAGAAGTCGATCGTGTAGAAGGACGTCCCGTAGTAGGGGTCGACGGTGTGATAGCGGAAATACATGGTGTGCCAGTTGAATCGGACATCCACCAGGTCGCCGCGTCGTTCGATGACCTCCACGTTGTTGATGTTGTGGCTGGTCCGCGGTTCGGGGATCGACGTGGCAGACGACCGTTCGGTACGAATGCGGAAGACGCGATCCTCGAGCCCGCCCTTGTTGGGGTAGTAGATCAGCGAGATGTCCCGCTGGGGATTCTCGACAAGGCGATCGTCGTCGTCCCACGACGGCATCCAGTAGACGACGTCGTCGGCGTAGCACTCGAGCCATTTCTCGAACTCGCGGTCATCGAGATAGCGCGCCTCGCGGTAGAGGAACTGCTCGATCATGTTCTGCGTGATCAGCTTTGAGCCGGCCGCGTCGGTGGTGGTTGCAGTGGGAGTGGATGCAGTGGGAGTGGATGCAGCGGGGACGGATTCGGTGGTCATGAGGGGATATCCCTTCTGGGGAGGTGGGCTGGGGAGAACTGGGGCGGACCGATCAGACCGGATCGGCGTCCTCGGCTTCGACGGCCGCACGCATCGTGTCGAGCCAGTAACCGTGCTGCACGGGGTAGAGGCCCTCGTCCTCGTTCTTCTTCCCGGCCGAGATGATCTCGTGCATCCCCAGGCTCTGCGCCACCGGATCGGGTCCGGTCAACCAGTGCTCGGCGCCGCGGCTCATGTCGTTCCAGGGGGCGGCGGTCGCGCGGAAGGTCAGCTGGCAGGAACGGAATTCCTCCAGGTCGTCCGGGGTCGCCATGCCGGAGGCGTTGAAGAAGTCCTCATATTGGCGGATGCGGTGTGCGCGAGCGGAATCGCTCTCACCCTTGGGGGCGATGCAGTAGATGGTGACCTCGGTCTTGTCCGGGGCGATGGGCCGGAAGTGGCGGATCTGCGTCGAGAACTGGTCCATCAGATAGACATTCGGGTACAGGCACAGATTGCGCGAACCCTTCACCATGAATTCGCCCTTGGCGTCGCCGAACTGCTTCTTCAGGTCATCCATCTTGTCCCAGAGCGGGCGGTCCTGCGGGTTGGCGGCCCACGTCCACAGGCACAGGTGACCATGCGGGAACGACCAGTAGCCGCCGCCGGACTTGCCCCAGCCGCCGGCGTCGAGGGCCTTGGTGTCGTTCTTCGACTCGCCGGTGTTGCGGCGCGACGTGGTGGCGGCGTAGTTCCAGTGGGTGGCGGTGACGTGATAGCCGTCGGCGCCGTTCTCGGCCTGCACCTTCCAGTTGCCGTCGTAGGTGTAGGTGGAGGCACCGCGCAGTACCTCAAGACCCTCGGGGGACTGATCGACCAGCATGTCGATGACGACGCGGGTGTCGCCGAGGTGCTCCTCGAGGTCGACGACGTCGGGATTGAGGCTGCCGAACAGGAAGCCGCGGTAGTTGCCGAACTTCGCGACCTTGGTCAGGTTGTGTGAGCCGTTGACGTTGAAGGTGTCCGGGTAGCCGGCGTCGTCAGGATCCTTGACTTTCAGCAGGGTGCCGTCGTTGCGGAACGTCCAGCCGTGGAAGGGGCAGGTCAGCGTCATCCGGTTGTCGGTCTTGCGTCGGCAGATCATCGCCCCGCGGTGGGCGCACGCATTGATCAGGCAGTTCAGCTCGCCATCCTTGGAGCGGGTGATGACGACGGGCTGGCGGCCGATGTAGGTGGTGAAGTAGTCGCCGGGATTGGCCACCTGGCTTTCGTGGGCGAGGTAGATCCAGTTGCCCTCGAAGATGTGGCGCATCTCGAGTTCGAAGATCTCCTCGTCGGTGAAGATGCGTCGGTTGGCGCGGTAGACCCCGGCCTGACGGTCATCGATGACGGCGTCGGAGAGCACCTTGCGGACGTGCTCCGACGGGGCAGACGAGGGAATGGTCGGCGCCGACTGGTCGGGGCGGTCGGTGACAGTCATGAACTACCTCCTATGTGGGCTGTACTTCAGACTTTGGCACGACGTGTTGGCGATCACACTAGGGCTAACCCGAGTCCTGACCAGGTGTCCGATTGATCGATATACACGATCAATTGCCCGAATCTCGGTACTTGTGTCGTATGGATCAGAGTCTTACCGTGATTGATACGTGGCGTCGATCACACGGGCCTCTTCCAGTGATCTGACCGAATGATCGAGGAGGTGAGGACATGGAACTTCGGCATCTGCGGTACTTCGCAGCGGTGGCCGAGACCTGCCATTTCGGCCAGGCCGCAGCGACCTTGCATGTGGCGCAACCGGCCTTGTCCTACGCCATCCGCCAACTGGAGTCCGAACTCGATGCCACCCTGTTCAACCGCACCACCCGGCAGGTCTCGCTGACCCCGGCCGGTGAGTACCTCAAGGGCGAGGCGCACCGCATCCTTTCCGATGTCGACGACGCGGTCGACGGGGTACGCCGCATCGCGGCCGGCCGCAGCGGGATGGTCCGCATCGGTCTGACCGGAATCGCGGCGTTCTCCCACCTGCCGCGAATCGCGCGCGCGGTCAAGGCGGCGCTGCCCGACGTGGAACTGCGCATCGTCTCCGACCTGCTGACACCGATGCAGTGCGCGGCGCTGGAAGCCCACGAGATCGATCTCGGTGTGCTGCGACCACCGGTGGTCGGTGAGGGTCTCGAACTGCGCACCATCGACGTCGAATCCATGGTTCTGGTGGTCGCCTCCGATCACCGGCTCGCCATCGAACCGGTGGTGGCCACCTCTGACCTGCGCAACGAACCCTTCGTCATGTACGACAGTCGCGACTCCGCGGTCAACGATGCGACGATCCGCACCTGCCGCCGGGCCGGCTTCGTTCCGCAACGAGCACACGAGGCCTCGGGGACACCGGTCCTGCTCGCCCTCGTCGCGGCCGGCCTCGGCGTCGCGGTCCTGCCCGCATCGGTGCGTGCACTTCCCCTGGCGGGATTGGTGATCCGCGACCTGGCCGATGCGGGAACCACCGAGATCGCGCTGGCGTGGAACACCGGTGACGACAATCCCGTCGTCGAGTCCGTCGCCCGGGTGATCGGCGAGGCCTTCGACATGTCCGCAGCAACTCCGTCCTCCGCAGCAACTCCGTCTTCCGCAGCCCCGCCGTCCTTCACCGCCCTGCCGTCCTCCACAGCCCTGGGAGAGAATCCGTGAAAATCACTGAGATCGAGGCGATTCCGTTCGCCATCCCGTACCGCAAACCCTTGCGGTTCGCGTCCGGCGAGGTGTCGGTCGCCGAGCACGTCCTCGTGCGGGTGCACACCGACGAGGGCATCGTCGGTGTCGCCGAGGCGCCTCCGCGTCCGTTCACCTACGGCGAGACCCAACGTGGCATCGTCGCCGTCATCGAGACCGTGTTCGCGCCACAGCTCGTCGGGCTCACCCTGCACGACCGCGAGGTCATGGTCGCCCGGCTGAACCGCACCGTCGGCAATCCCACCGCGAAAGCCGCTGTGGACATGGCGATCTGGGATGCGCTCGGCAAGACCCTCGAGGTTCCGGTCAGTGAACTCCTCGGCGGATTCACCGACCGCATGCGGGTCAGCCACATGCTCGGGTTCGACGATCCGGCGAAGATGGTGGCCGAGGCCGAGAAGATGCGTGATACCTACGGCATCTCCACGTTCAAGGTGAAGGTCGGACGACGCCCGGTATCCCTCGACACCGCCGTCGTGCGTGCCCTGCGTGAACGTTTCGGCAACGAGATCGAACTCTATGTCGACGGCAATCGTGGGTGGTCGGCGTCGGAGTCGTTGCGTGCCATGAAGGAGATGGCCGACCTCGATCTGCTGTTCGCCGAGGAACTCAACCCCGCCGACGACGTGGTCGGAAGGCGTTGGCTCGTCGAACAACTCGACGTCCCGTTCATCGCGGACGAGTCGGTGCCCACCCCGGCAGACGTCACCCGGGAGATCCTCGGCCGCAGCGCCACCGCGATCTCCATCAAGACCGCCCGCACCGGATTCACCTGGTCGCGGCGCGTGCATCACCTCGCCGAGGGCCTCGGCATCGAGGTGGTCATGGGCAATCAGATCGACGGTCAGGTCGGTACCGCCTGCGCACTGGCCTTCGGCGCGGCCTTCGAACTCACCTCGCGGTACGCCGGTGAACTGTCGAACTTCCTCGACATGAGCGACGACCTGCTCGCCGAACCCCTGCAGATCCATGACGGACACCTGCACACGTCCCACCGCGCCGGCCTCGGCATCGAGATCGACCCGGACAAGCTCAGCCGCTACCGGATCGGATAGGAGAACGACACGACATGCTTTTCCACGTACGGATGGATGTGCGCATCCCCCACGACCTCGACCCGGATATCCGGGCGCAGACCGTCGCCCGGGAGAAGGCCTACTCGCAGGATCTGCAGCGATCCGGCAAATGGCCGCACATCTGGCGGATCGTCGGTGAGTACTCGAACTACTCGATCTTCGACGTCGAGAGCAATGACGAACTGCACGCCATCCTGTCCGGCCTCCCACTCTTCCCCTACATGGACATCGCGGTGACCCCGCTGGCCACCCATCCGTCCGACATCGCCGCGGGTTGATCACCCCGATCACCCCTCCGGCCCCCGACGTTCACAGCCCAATCACGTTTCAGCACAAAGGAGTACCCATCATGACCAGCACCACCGACACCAGCTTCGACGCCGAGGTCACCGCCAAGGCCGCCGAATCCGGTGCCAACGCGTCGGCCCAATTCGCCGAGCGGATGGCACATTCCGGACGTTCCGGCGTCGTCGACACCGCCCGCGTGGATCACCTCGCCTCCAAGGTGATCAAAGCCGTCACCGACATCGTCCTGGAGGACAAGGTCAGCTACGAGGAGTACAACGCCCTGAAGGCATGGCTGATCAAGGTCGGCGCCGATGGCGAATGGCCGCTGTTCCTCGATGTCTGGATTGAGCACGCCGTCGAGGAGGTCGCCAGCGAGCACCGCGAGGGCTCCAAGGGCACCATCGAAGGCCCGTACTACATCCCGGATTCGCCCGAGGTGGCGTGGAACGGCACCATCCCGATGCGCGACGACGAGCCGGGCAACCCGCTGGTCTTCTCCGGTCAGGTGCGCGCCGTCGACGGCACCCCACTGTCCGGCGCCAAGCTCGAACTGTGGCACGCCGACGATCTCGGCTTCTACTCGCAATTCGCTCCGGGACTGCCGGAATGGAATCTGCGTGCCACCTGGATCGCCGACGAGGACGGCCGTTTCGAGATCCACACCCTGCGTCCCGCGCCATACATGATCCCGACCGACGGTGCCTGCGGTCAGCTCATCGCCGCGGCCGGCTGGCACGCGTGGCGCCCGGCGCATCTGCACTTCAAGGTGAGTGCCCCCGGCTACGAACTGATCACCAGCCAGCTGTACTTCCCCGGCGACCCGCACAACGGCGACGACATCGCCTCGGCGGTCAAGCCCGAGCTGATGCTCGACGTCACGGAGAACCCGAACGGCGAGGGCTTCGTCACCGAGTACGACTTCGTGCTCGATCCGGAAGCCTGATCCGAAACCCCCACCCGGAGAAAGGTGACTCCCATGCTCGTCGCACCCACCACGGTGGTCGCCGGCACGTCCTCGGATGATCTCGCCGCCGTCCGCACGCAGGCGCGGTCGTGGCGTTCACCCGAGATCGGGATCACCGACCGCGACCTGACCGACGCCGCCCTGGCCGATCTCGTGGCCACGGCGTCGTCGGCGGGCGCGGAGTCCTTCGCTCGCGCGGTCACCGCCATCGCCTCGGCTCGGTCGGGGAGTTTCCCGGCGATCCCGCACATCGACGCCGCCGTCGAGATCATGCGGGAGTTCTTGCGGCACAACCTCATCGACGGGTGGCTCTACGTCCGGGAATCCGACGGGTACCTGCATCCGTATCTGGTCATGGATCTCACCCTCGAACACGCCGACCGCACGCATGGTCCGCGGATCAAGTTCACGATGGAGGCCGACAACGCCACCGTCAAGCGCCCGTCGCGCAAGCCACGCGTGCTGTACTTCGAGGAGACCGAGGTCGTCGGTAAGTCGCCGGGCGATGTCCTCGTCGCCGGCGGCGCGTACAAGGAAACCGGAGAACTGAAGGCGGAGTACGAGTCCCGGCGTGCGCGCTACCAGTCGATCATCGACGACGGATTCGGGCGGCAGTACCGGTTCACCGGGCGGGTCATCCGCACCGACGACTACCGCTCCCCGAACATGCGGGAGAACCGCAAGGTGGTCCACGATGTGGCGCCAGGGGAGATCGCGTCGCTGCGCATGGTGGCACCGTCCATCCTCTTTGACGGTGACTCCTACGGGCCGGTGCCGGTGATCACCGCCGTGCGGGTCTTCGATCTCGGCGCCCAGGACTTCCTCGACGTCAACACCGGCGACCTGACCGAATACGTCTACGACGCCCACCTGCAGGACAAGCTGGTGCTGCCCGACGACCAGCGGGAGCTGCTCAACATCCTCACCACCGACATCTCGGTGTTCACCGGCGACATCATCGACGGCAAGTCGGCGGGCAATGTGATCCTGGCGAAAGGCCGTCCCGGCGTGGGCAAGACGCTGACCGCCGAGGTCTACGCCGAGGTCACCGGCCGACCGCTCTACTCCATCCACTCCGGCTCGCTCGGCATCACCGCCGAGTTGGTCCGCAAGAACCTCGAGGTCATCTTCGACCGCGCCAAGCGCTGGGATGCGGTGCTACTGCTCGACGAGGCCGACGTGTTCGTCATGGAACGCGGCCTGGATCTCTCGCAGAATGCGATCGTCGCCGAATTCCTGCGCACACTGGAGTATTTCGACGGCCTGCTGTTCCTGACCACCAACCGTATCGACGGTGTCGACGAGGCCATCCTGGCCCGCTGCGCGGCCGTCATCGAGTATCAGCCACCCGGCCCGAAGGATGCCCGTCAGGTGTGGCAGATCCTGGCGGCGGGCAATGACGTGACGCTCGAGGAGAGCCTGCTCGACGATCTGGTCGGCGGCTTCCCCGACATCACCCCGCGCGACATCAAGATGCTTCTGCGGCTGGCGCTTCGGATGGCCAAGCACCGCGGTACCGACCTCGATCCCGAGGTGTTCGCGAGCAGTGCGCGGTTTCGCGGGCTGCACTACCTCGCACCGGCCGACCGCGGATAGCCACTACGCTGGGGCGGTGGAGTATCGCTTCGAGATCGTGACGTTGCTGCGTTCACCGCGGCACGCGTACTTCGGTCGGCCGAAGGATGGTCCGGCCGACGACGTCGACACCGAGACACCCGAGTCGGTGGAGATCGTCGCCGACAAGGGTATTGTCGGCGACCGATTCTTCGGTGTCCGCGCGCACACCGAGGCCGCGGTCACCTTTCTGGCGATCGAGGCGTGGCAGGCGGCGGCCGGTGCCGCCGACCCGATACTGGCCCGCCGCAACATCGTCGTTCGCGGACTCGAACTCGATCCGCTGCGGGGGCAGGAATTCACCATCGACTCCGGTGACGGGCCCATTCGGTTCCGGGGTGGACGGCCGGCGCACCCGTGTGCGTGGATGGACACCACCGCCGGCGACGGCGTGCGTAAGGCGCTGATCGGGCGCGGTGGCCTGCGGGCGCAACCGCTCACATCCGGTGTGTTGCAACTCGGTTCGGCCGTCATCGGCTGTGACGTCGCACTCGATCCCGCACGGGCGGCGGATCAGGTGCGGCGTGCGCAACCTCTGGCGTAGGCGAGCCCGCCGTCTCGGCGTGAGGTCGCGCGCGTCCGGACCGTGCTGAAGGCGAAGGCCAGAACGAGCACCGCTCCTGCGGTCAACCGGCCAAAGCGCGTAGGAAGAACCCGAGGTTCGCCGGCTTCTCGGCCAGGCGCCGAACGAAGTAGCCGTACCACTCCTGGCCGTACGGGATGTACACACGCACGCCCGCACCGTCGGCGGCGAGCCGCCGCTGCTCGTGGGTGCGGATGCCGTAGAGCATCTGGTGTTCCCAGGACTCGGGTGCCCGCCCGAACTCCGCGGCCATCAGCTGCGCGGCCTCGATGATCACCGGATCGTGGCTGGCCACCATCGGATACCCGTTGCCCTTCATCAAGATTCGCAGGCACCGCAGGTACGCCTCGTCGATCTGTGGACGCTCCGGGTAGGCCACCGACGCGGGTTCGGCATATGCCCCCTTGCACAACCGGATTCGCGCCCCCGACGCCGCGAACTCGGTGCAGTCGTCCTCGGTGCGGCGCAGATACGCCTGCAGCACGGTACCGAGGTCGGGAAACTCCCGACGCAGCGATCGCACGATCTGTAGGCGTTCGTCGACGGTGGTGTGATCCTCGGCGTCGATCGTCACCAGGACCTCGCTGCGCGCGGCGGTGGCGCAGATGGTGTGCGCGTTCTCCTCGGCGATCTTGGCGCCGTGCTGCGGCAACGACTGACCGAGGGCGGTCAGCTTGAGGGACACCTCGAGTTGGCCGTGTTCGTGTGGCAACGTTGACATCGTCTGCAGCAGAGCGAGGTACGCGTCGACGGTGGCGGTGGCCTGCGCCTCGTCGACGGTGTCCTCGCCGAGGAAATCGATGGTGACCGACAGGCCGTCGTCGAGGGATCGGCGGATCGCGGCCTCGACCTCGGGGAGGGTTTCACCGGGCACGAACCGGTTGACCACCCGCTCGGTGACCGGCAGGCGTTGTGAGGTCTCCTTGATACGGGCGCTCGCCGCGGCCTTCATGATGACCGGCCGCAGGACGGAGTCGAAGAGGGTGCTCATAGATGCTCCAGATCACTCGGGCCGCATGTGCGGATAGCCGGATTCGGTTGGTGGAACGAAGGTTTCCTTGATGGTTCGGGTGGAGGTCCAGCGCATCAGGTTGGCCTTCGAACCTGCCTTGTCATTGGTGCCGGAGGCGCGTCCGCCGCCGAAGGGTTGCTGGCCGACGACGGCCCCGGTGGGCTTGTCGTTGATGTAGAAGTTGCCGGCGGCGTTGCGCAGTAGATCCGACGCGGTGCTCACGGCGGCGACGTCGGTGGCGATGATCGATCCGGTGAGGGCGTACCGGGCGCTGGAATCGACTGCCCGCAGCGTCTTCTCGAAGTCGGCGTCGTCGTAGACGTGCACCGACAGGATCGGACCGAAGTATTCGGTGGTGAACGCCTCGTCGGTCGGGTCGTCGCCGAGCAGGACGGTGGGTCGGACGAAGAATCCCTCGGAGTCATCGCACTGGCCGCCGACGGCGACGGTCATCGTCGGCACGGTCTTGGCCCGATCGATGGCTGCCACGTGCTTGTCGAAGGCCCGGCGGTCGATGACCGCGCCGCCGAAGTTGCTCAGGTCGCGGACGTCACCGTAGGTGAGTTCGGCTGCCTCGGTGAGAAAGTCGTCACCCATCTGTGCCCACACCGAACGCGGGACGTAGGCACGCGATGCGGCCGAGCACTTCTGCCCCTGGTATTCGAAGGCACCGCGAATCATGGCGGTGCGCAACACGTCCGGATCGGCCGACGAATGGGCGACGATGAAGTCCTTGCCGCCGGTCTCGCCGACGAGCCGCGGATAGTTGCGATAGGTGTCGATGTGTGTGCCGACCTCGCGCCACAGGTGCTGGAAGGTGGCCGTGGATCCGGTGAAGTGGATGCCGGCGAGGTTCGGATCGGCCAGTGCCACATCGGATACCGCGATGCCGTCGCCGTGTACCAGGTTGATGACCCCGGCCGGCAACCCGGCGGCCTCGAGCAGTTGCATCGTGAGGTGGGCGGAGTATGCCTGTGTGGGGGAAGGCTTCCACACCACCGTGTTGCCCATCAGCATCGGTGCGGTGGGCAGATTGCCGGCGATGGCGGTGAAGTTGAACGGGGTGATCGCGTACACGAAACCGTCGAGTGGACGGTGGTCGAGGCGATTCCACACTCCGGGCGAGGAGACCGGCTGCTCGGCCAGGATCTCCCGGGCGAACGCCACGTTGAAGCGCCAGAAGTCGACGAGTTCACACGGCGCGTCGATCTCGGCCTGCTGCACGGTCTTCGACTGACCGAGCATGGTGGCCGCCGCGATGCGTTCACGCCAGGGACCCGACAACAGGTCTGCCGCACGCAGCAGGACCGCGGCGCGGTCGTCGAAGCTGGTGCGCGCCCAGTCCCGGGCGGCCGTGAGTGCGGCGTCGACGGCGTCGCGGGCGTCGTCGTGGGTGGCATTCGCGATGGTGGCGAGGACCTCGCGGTGCGCGTGGGGTTGGACAACGGGCGTGCGGTCACCGGACCCGCTGCGCGCGGAGCCGCCGATGACGTGGGGGAGTTCGACGGGACTCGCCTGCGACCGGCGATCGAGTTCGGCGACGATTCTGGCCCGTTCCGGCGTGCCCGGCGCGTAGGTGTGCACCGGCTCGTTCACCGGGCGTGGGGGTGTGGTGATGGCGTCCATGGAGCCATTTCACGTGGCCGCATGCACGAATGCGATGGCCGATCGGTTAAAGGAGGACCTTCATTGTTGTCTGATCGGACAACTTTGTCGTTACTCGGGTTGACTCGGCCCACCGAAACCGGGTCGTGTTGGAGAACCTGGATGCTGTCGAGTTCCGCAGCGGAGTGCCATCTAAGCGGTAGACTGGCCTTTATGGCCGTTACCAGCACAAACGCCAGAAAACCTACCCGAGCGGCGATCTACCTCCGGATTAGCCAGGACCGCGAGGCGGACGGGCTTGCGCTCAGTCGTCAGCGTGAAGACTGCGAGAACCTGGCCAAGTTCCGTCGCTGGGAGGTCGTCAAGACCTACACCGATCAGTCGAAGTCGGCCACCGACAAGTGTGCTGTGCGGCCCGAGTACGACGAGATGATCGCGGACTACGAGGCCGGAACGTTCGACGCGATCATCTGCTGGGACATGGACCGGCTGACCCGACAACCCCGCCAGCTCGAAGACTGGATCGACCGGGCCGAGGAACGCGGCCTGGCGCTGGTGACCGCGAACGGCGACGCCGACCTGAGCACCGACGGCGGCCGCATGTACGCCCGGATCAAGGCGGCTGTGGCCAGGGCCGAGATGGAGCGGAAGTCGGCCAGGCAGAAGGCAGCCCACCAACAGCGCGCCCGGCAGGGGAGAGCGCCGAAAGGCGTGCGCCCGTTGGGCTACGACATCGCTGGCCACCAGATTGCAGCCGAGGCGAAAGCCGTCAACGCGATCTACCGCGCCTTCAACGACGACAAGGGAACGTTGCGAGGGATTGCTCGGGCGCTGTCCGGGAAGCCCGACGAGCACCACTCGGACGTCCCCCAGCTCCCGCGCCACAGCTGGACTCTCAACGAGGAACGCAACGCCCGCAGGCAACGGGAGAACAAGAAGCTCCCGAAGGAGAAGCAGTAGCCACTGCGCAAGCCGCCATGCGCGCCAGACGCGCCCTGGCCGGAGAGCAGTGTATTGGAAATCCTGCGGAACCCCCGATATGCGGCATACGCCGTCTACACGCAGAAGAAAGACCGGCGGCAGGTCGTCGCCGAGAACGCAGAGAAGCAGGCCCGTCTCGACAACGGCACAGCCACCGACGAGGACAGGCAGCGCGGCCGGCGCCGGTCGTGGCGCCATCAGATCGTCACCGACGACGACGGCCAGCCGATCATGGGGCAGTGGGAACCGATCATCGACGTGAAGACCTGGCAAGCGGTGCAGGTCAAGCTCGACGACCACAGCCGGGTGACGAACAACGGCAGCACTCGCCGCAAGCACACGGGATCAGGTCTGTATTTGTGCGGAGTCTGCGGCCTTCCCGTACGCGGATCGTCCCGCGGGTACCGGTGCCGGACAGAGGGCCACGTCAACCGCACCGGCGCGCCAATCGACGAATACGTCATGGAGAAGATCGCTGAAAGGCTGGCGGCCGCACCGGAGGCCAGCGCCGCTGTGCCCGCGAGCGACTCGCCGCAGCTGGCCACGGTCGTCGCCGACCTCGACGGGCTGCACGCACGCATCGAGAGGGCAGAGAAGGACTACGCGGCCGATCTCATCGAAGCCGCCGACCTGAAGCGGGTCCGAGACACTGCGCGCGCGGAGATCGAACGCCTCTAACGCGAACAGCTGGAACTCTCACGCAACGCCGCCACAGTGCCCCTGTTGGGAACGTCAGACCCGGCCGGACTGTTCAAGAGCGCGGACCTGGAAGGTCGACGTCGGATCATCGACATCATCGCGGCCGTCACCCTGCTTGCAGTGCCACAGGGACGGCGCGGGTTCGACCCGGCCACTGTGCGGCTTGCCTGGAAGTAGCGCAGCGTCAGTCGGCCATGCTGTGGAACAATGCGCGCATGAATCAGTTTGAAGAGGCTTGGCGCTCGGATCAGAGCAACCGCAGTGATCAGGCGGATCAGACGTCGCGCACGCTGGCCAACGTCAGGCGTGAGGCGGCGAACTTTCAGAATTCGTTGGTTGAAGCCGTCGAATTTCTCAGAACGAGGGGCATTCATCCAGATACTACTGTGAACGCAGTGGAGCTGGAGGCGATAGGCCAGTTTAAGGGCAGCTTATTCGGCAGGCGCGAGCTGCAAGGAACGCAGTTGCGCGTCAAGAAGTCGGGGGCCGCAGTTGAGGCTTGGTCGCTTCGGGCTGGCCAGGTGAGACTCGATGTTCATGGCACCCTTTGGCACGGGAACTCGATAGATATTTCCACTCACCCGGATCCTTCAGCTGGCAAGAAAGTCAACAACTATGGGTGGAAGTCGCCTAAAGGGTACGCAGAAGTATCAGTCTGCCCGCTATCCGGTAACTGCCTGTACGTAGAGGGTCGGCGGACTGCCTACCGCACCCCGCGCGCACACGCTGTGTATTGGTCTCAGTATGACTTTTCGCAGATCGGCGACCTGGTGCCTGGCCGCAGGGAAATTGAGGTAGACCACCCAAGCGACTGCGCACCCGTTTATGCGGACTACCCGCCGTATGATGCGCAACCGTTTGCCACTGGGAGGAAGGACACGCCACGGTTCTCGTACGATACGTACCGGAAAGTCCTACAGTGTGAGGAGCCCAACATTGACCTTGACAATCCTCTTGCGACGAGCTGGCTACATTCGTCTGTGATCGATCGCGTTCGCGGTTAGTAGATTGCGTGGGGTGCACCCATCGGCGGGCCGCGAGTGGCAGTCCGACGGATAGGTCCCTAAATCCGATCTCGACGCCGCCAGTCCCTCACGACGACGTACAACCACACGAGTGAGCGCCACAGCCCCCACAGTGCAGCTCCCACTGCGAGGACGAACAGGAGTCCCTTCGAGATCAGCTCCGGTGCGGACCCGTCGGTGGTGACCAGCTCCCAGGCGTAGAACACACCACCGACGAGAACCGTCCAGGCCATCAGGATCGCGGCCGCCGGGACCAGCGCCAACACGAGCGCGCCAAGAGCGTCCCAGTACCGCCGAGCCGCCACCTTGTCAGCAGCGGCCACCAGCCTCTCGACGCGAGCGGACTTCGCCTTCTCCCCGTCGTCCATAGCAATTTCGGCCTGGCGGACGACCGCGTTGGCCACCTCGCGGATTTCCTTCGCAGCAGCGGCCCGCACACCATCGACAGCACCGGCTGCCTTCTCAGCGGCGTCGGCGGCCTTCCGGGCGTCGGCGGCCGCCTGCTTACTGGCCGAAGTAATGCCCTTCGTCTCGGCGCTGAGGGCCTTCGTGGCCGAGCGCAGATCGTTGCCGCTGACGCTGTCGGCGAGCACGCTCAGCGTCTTCTCGATCTCGTCGAGCCTTTGCCGCACGGGCTCGACCCCGGATGCCGCGCTGGACGGCGGCGGACTGCTGGGCCGCTGCTGCTCCATCATCGTCAGCCGCCCGGACAGGCTCCGTGTGTCGCTGCTCTGCTTCTCGATGAGCTTGTTGACCGCCGCTGTCAACCCGGCGACGTGTTCCTCGACGCGGCTCTGGCGAGTCGTCAACTCGCGCAGCAGCGCCAAGTTCTCGGCGCTCGTCTGCGCGGACTGGTCCTCGTTCTTCATGTCGTTCAGCAACGGCATTACTCCGCTCCTTCGTCTTGTTCTCGCTGTGGTACTTGAAGATCTCGTCAGCACTCGTCGCGCTGAAGTCGGGGGACAACGCCTTGCCGGACTTCGACAGGAGCTTCCCGTTCTGGTGGCGCAGCTTGTAGCGGTGCTCGCCGCTCTTGGCGACGCTGAACTTCACGTCGTGCTCGGCCAGCACGGCCTCGTACGCCTCGCGGTCTGTCGAGCGCGGATCGCGCAGGGACGTCGCGATCTTGTCGCCCAGGGTCCGCTCGAAACCGTCGGCCTCGTACTGCTCGCGCTGCAATGACCAATCGACCTTCGCTTGCATGGGGGAGTCGAGCACCTGGCAGCCCTCACGCTCCATCAGGGCGTCGTTGACCTGGTGGACGCCTTTCGACCAGGATGTGTTCCGCTGCAACGACTTACCCGTCAGGAGATCGTTGTTGCAGGCGTAGATGTGGTTGTGCAGATGACCGCCCCGGCTGTCGGCGTGGGTCACCACGAGGTAGTCCGCACTGTGCATGTCCTCGGCGAGCTTGCGGCCGAGATCGTTCACGCGCTTGACGTCGTCGGGGTTGTTCACGTCGAACTCATCGGGGCTGAAGTTCTGCGTGTACGAGTACAGCTCGACTCTGCGCCCGTGGTCTTCACAGCGAGCGATGAACTCGTCGGGATCATCTACGGACGAGGAGAGCGCGGCGGCGCGGCTGGTACCGCGCCGCCGGTGCTCTTCCCTCAGCTGTCCGCTGTCGCCGTAGAGGGCGTAGTCCACGCTGGACTGTGCCGAGCGCGACGACTGGACATTGACGGTACTCACAACCGGGTCCGATCCCCAGCGTCAGCACGCAGCGCTTCGACGGCAGTGATCACCGGAGAGAGAACCTCATCCCGGCCGGGATCGGCGAGCACTGCCAGAGCATCATCAAGCGCGGCCGCCCGCTTCCCGTCGAGCTGGCTACCGTCGCGCAGCAGATCCCGGATCTCGGCGAGCAACTTGACCGCCAGCCCGTCACGCCGACGCTCACGCCAGAGCACCGAGCCAGCGCGCCGGAGCTGCTCCACCAGCGCGGCCCGCGCCGGGTCCGGACGCCGTGCAGCGGCGCGGTGCAACCGCTCGACTTCATCGCGCCGAGCGTCGAGACCATCGCGTGCCAAGGCGCGCAACCACGCGCCGGGCTTGACGCCCAGCGCCGCACCGCGCGCGTCGATGGCCGCCCGTTCCGGAGCGCTGAAGCGCACCGTCACGCGGGCGGACAGCCGGTCCGACGCGCACGCGGCTTCTGCGGTACTTCCCCCACGGCCAGCAGGGTAATTGTCGGACAACGCTTCGCGTCGCCCTGCAGTTACCGCGCCCCCGTCCTCGTTCGCTTCGCTCAGTCCGGGCGGGGTCTCTGCTTCTTCGCCCACCATGCGGGCAGCGGTACTACTGGCCATATCCAGCACCGCCCCAAGCGGTTTCGCCGGCCCCGGCCGACGCCGGGGCAGGCGGCTCTTGCGTCGCCACCGGCCCATCGGCCGGAGCGTCATCGTCGCCGAACAACTCATCGCGGATGAGCTTGAACTCTGTGGTGAAGACAGCGCGTCCATCACCGATCTTCGAGTACAGGCGCTTACCGAGTTTGGCCGCTTCGCGGGCGTCCTTCTGCTTCTGCTTCGCCTTCAGTTCAGCGACGCGGGACTCGGCCTCGGCGAGCAGTTCGTCGAGGTTCTTGCGGGCGTTCTTGTTGTCAGTCATTGGATTCCTTTCGTTGGTTGCCGGGTACTTCCGGCGGGAATGGGTAGTCGGGGTGAGGGCAATCAGGCGGCGCATTGGGCACTGTCATCACCCCCGTCGTCGGGAGCCAGCAGGTCCCACGGCACGGTCTTGGCCGTGGCAGCGCGGATCACCGACAAGTACGGTCCGCAGGCTGACGCCGGGAGCATTTGACCGACGCGATCCGGCCGCCGGGCGTTCTTCCAGTCCGACTCCTTGACAGCGCCGAGACCCCAGCCGGAAAGCCAGTCGAGGCGCTTCTTGACCGAACCGGCCGAAGCGTCGAGCGTGGGCACGTTGAAGCCGACGACGCCCTGCCGGTGGCCGATCAAAATGCTCAGCAGAATCGACCGATACGGGTCAGCGATCCGGTGCCCCTGACCGTGAGAGCGACGCAGTTCCCACTGCCGCCACTGCTCGACAGCCGCAGACAGTTACCCGCGTCCGCGTTGTTCTTGGCGACATCGCGGCCGCGAACGCATTCGTCGATCGTGTCCCACGGACGGGTGTCGAACGACGCGACTTCGTGCGCGGTCCCGGCTGCGTCCAACGGATGCGCAGTCGTCATGCTGTCCAGGTCTGGCTGACGCTTGCAGTCGTAATCCATCGACAGGTGCCGGTCCTCAGTCGAGGCGATGAAGTCCTCACGACGGCCATCGCTGTACGAGAGCACCCGGAACGACGGGAACACCTTCACCGGAGCGGCCACCCGGCCGGTCCGAGAAATCACCAGATTGTGGAAGTGTTGACGTTCGTCGCCAGACTTCCTGATCGCGTCTGGGGTCTTGTAGCTGTTCTTGGCCAGTACCCCGCCCTCGTTGAGCGCGACGTTCCCGCGAGTGGTGATGTTCAACAACGCGGGCTGCTCGTGCTTGACCTCCCAGACCGAGCTGTCACCGTCAGCGAGCAGCGCGCGCGACTCCGCGGCCAGCGCGGCCAGGCCGAACAGGTCGAGGTCGCGCACGACGTCGAACGGCGCGTCGCTGATGAATCCGTCGGTCGTCACGGAGAAGAACCGGAAGCCCTTTTCATAAAGCTGGATCGCCGCAGCCAGCAGCTCCGCGCGAACGAAGCTCGTGGTCATCGCGGCGTGGTAGGGAGACGTAATCGCACTACCGCCGACGGCATCCATGATCTGCTGCGAAGGCGTCCCAGGCGTTCTGTTGCGAAACATCCTGCGCGGTCTTGCCGTATGTTGAGTTGGCCATGGTCTTCACCGCCAACTTCTCCAAGGACTTCTTGCCGAACCACTCACGGGCCAGAGCGCGGTCCTTGACCATCTGCATGACGCCTTCGCGCAGAGCGTGAGACGGTTCGCCGTCGTAGTTGTCGAGCGATCGCAGCGCGAAGCCGAGCTGGTAATGCACGCGAGCGCCGAGTTTCAGCGCGAGATGGATCTCCGGCGCCATGGCGTGCGTGCCGGACCGGCCAGCCGACGACAGGACGTACATCGGCGCACCGTCGGTGAAGATCGGCAGGCACGGGAACCGGGTCTCACCGGGGAACTCGAACTCGACCCAGGCAACGAACGGCGTCATCGGCGACGGCACATCGTCGAGGGTCAGGTCCCGATTCTGGATCACCGTCTGGATGACGCCGCCCGGGTGCTCCCAATCCACGTCCCGCACAAGCGACATCGCCGTGGGATACGCACCCTGGAGGTCGTAGTCGAACGTCGTCGTAGTAGCCCGGCATCGGGCACATGTTCAGCCCGCCGTGGTACCCGTTGGCGCACATGTCGATGACCGCCCGCGCCGCACCGTCCACGGGAACCTTGCCGCGCTTCTCGTAGTAGGAGCGGTCGCTCTCGTCGCGCTTGACCTCGGGGTCACGCTTGACAAGACCGCCGAACTTGAGTGAGAACTCGTCGTCGGTCAGACCGCCCCAGTAGCGCTTGACCGATTCCTTGAAAGCGTTAGCCGCGCCGCTGGACAGCGTGACCGGCGGCTTGGTGTCAGGACCGTAGAGACGCTCGGTGTACTCATGCACGACGACGGGGTCATTGGCGCTGTACCGGAGGAACAGCACCAGGTCGTCCCGGCGCAGCAGGTCTATCCGAGAGATCACGCCATCGGGCAGCACGACCTTGGGCTGACCGCAGGCGGTCCCCAGTGCGTCGAGCGTCTTGGAACCGGCCGGCGCATGGCACATCGTGTCGCTGACAGTGACCGAGAATGGGAACCAGTTGTGGCGCGAATCATCGGAAGCACACACCCGAAAGCTCTGCAGCGTGACCAGGCCCCCGGCCGCACTGGTCAGGTTCTTCATGGGGTCCGGCGGCACTCGCCGGAACGCCGTCATGTCCGCCTTGCCGAAGTGGCAGCGCAGATCGATCGGCACACCGTGACGCCGGTAGACGCGACGACGGCGAGCACGGCCGCGATCGTCGGGACTCAGCTCAGCGTCACCATCCTCAGCGAACCCGTCGCGTCGAACACCACCGGCACCGATACCCGACTTCGCTCCGAGCTTGTGCTGCCACAGCCCGGCCTCGCACCAGACCTCCCGGAGCGCCGTGGCCAGCCGTAGCCGCACGAGCGACAGCGGCAGGAAGACGACGAGGACCATCTGGGACGGGTCCACCGGATCAGGTGTCGCGAACTGGTACGAGAAGATGACCCGATGCCCGTCGGCGGTCTGCACGAACTCGGTGTCGAACGAGACCGGGATAACCGACTCGCCGGTTCCGGCGGCCCGGATTGTGGCGAGGTCGCCGAACTGCTGCGAGCGCCTGTCGCAGACCTCAGAACCAGACTCTGTGACCCCGACGGGGTCGGGGTCACAGGTTCCCTCCCATGGGCGCTTATGACCCCCATGTCTGACCTGCGGTTTCAGCGGGATTTCTTGGCGCACCGATTCTTGCTGCGCCAGATTCCGGGCCGATTCACTCACTCGCGCGACACGCTTGGACAACACCAGGAACGGGGCGTGAGACGTCGCTGAAATGCTGTCCTGGAGCTCCCGAACCGTCCAGCCTTCAGCGGTCAGCACATCGAAGTCGGGACGCCCCAGGTACACGGTCGAGCGGCTCGCCGCAGTATGCTGACCGAGAGAAGCAGAGATCTCGGAGGCCCCGTCAGCGTCGCTGGCGGGGTCTTTCTGCGCGCTCATCAGGCACCGACAGCCCGACGCCGGGCGAGTTGCTCAGTGAACGCCTTGGAGAGCGCACGGACCTGCTCATCGGAGAAGGCCGGTGCCTGGCCAGCCACGGCTGACACGGCTGCTTGCACGTCGTCGTAAGACGGCGGCACCGCCCGCCGGGTCAACCGGTCGAGGTCGTACTTGCGGACACGCCAGGACCGACCGACCTTCTCGGCGGTCGGGAAGCGGCCTTCGTTGACGTAGCGGCGCAGCGTGGACCGTGCGCCGTAGTGTTCGGCCTCAGCTTCGGAGAGCCAGAGCCATCGGTACGGATCGTCGTGGCCAGATTCGGCCTGAGGGGTATCAGCGTTCGAGGTCGCCAGTGTCATCGGAAATTCCCATGGTGGAATCTCCGGGAGGAGTACGTTGCCGGCTGCTTCCCTGGTTCACGGATAGCTACACCAGGACCTCGTAAGGACTGCCGCCGTAGCCGCAAATTCGCGTCTGAAGACGGTCGCTTATGCGTAGTGTGCAGTGACGACCACTATGCATCAACTTTCGGCCGACCAGCGGTTATGCGCTCAGTTACGATAAACTTACGAAACGCAGTAGCGCCCACCTTCCCCAACAGGACCCCACTGCGGTCCGGGGACTCCTCGGGAAGCACACTCGCCGGGCTGACAGAACACCTACCGTGACGCCATGCTCGCGCGGAGGGTCAGGGCGACCACCAATCGGGTGGCGGGATCGTCGAGATCCATTCCGGTGAGTTCCTGGATGCGTCGCATGCGGTAGCGCAACGTGTTGGGGTGCACGTGGAGTGCGTCGGCGGCGGCGCGGACGTCGCCGAAATGGTCGAGGTATGCCCGCAGTGAGATCGTCAGGTCGCCACCCGATCGGCGATCACGCTCGGCGAGATCGATCACCCGCGAGTCGATCAGTTCCGGATTCGACTCGATGAGGGCGATGATCTCACCGAGGAGCACACCGGTTTTCGACTCACTCACCGTCGTCACCGGGTGGATCAGTCCGGCCTCGCGGTGCGCGGCGTCGAGTACCCGGTCGGCCTGGGCGCGAAGACTCGACACGCTCGCGACCTCGGTTCCCGGTCCCGCGATCACCGCTCGGGCATCGACGCCGAACTGCCGGTGCGCCGCGGTGACGGCCGAGGTGGCCCAGTCGACGGTGGCGTCCAGTGTGGTACCGGGGAGCACGACGTAGGCGCGGCCGGCAAGCGTGGTGGTCACCGACAGCGGGCTGAATGCACTGGCGTGCAAGGTCAATGCCGACACCACACCCGCCGCCGAGAGTGGTGCCCCCGCGTCGGCCTCGGCGCCGGACAACCCGTCGAACGCCACCACGACCACACTCGAGGACGGCGAGATGCCGAGTTGCGCACAGAGATACGGGACATCGACGACATCGCCGCGGGCCCCGAGCAGACGCCGCACCAACTCGTCGTGTCCGGTTCCGGCGTTGCGGCGTCGGACGATGATCCGGGCGGCCACGGCGGCGGCACCGGTCAGCACCTCGGCGGCGTCGTCGGACAGCGGCTCACGTCCCTGCTGAATCCACATGGTGCCCAGGTGTTCTCCGTGGATCGGGTCCTCGTGTGGGGCGCGGATGCCGACTGCGAGTCGGGGGCGCAGTGCGAGGTCCGCCCGTTCGTCGACGGACACCACCTCGGTGGTGGTGCGCAGCGCATCCATCACACCCCACTGCCGAAGCCACGCAAGCATATCCGGCGGCCCCTCGCGTCCCAGGATGGACAATCGCCGGAGCTCGTCGGCCTCGTCCCCGGTGCTGCTGTAGGCCAGAACGTGGGAATGATCGTCCTCGATGCTCACCAGCCCGTGGGTGCGGCGGGCGACCTCTGCGGCGAGGTCGAACAGATCGCCGACGGTGCCCGACCGCATGGATTCGGCGTCGGCGGATGGCGTGGTCGCGGCCCCGACCACGTGGGTCACCAGGTTGTAGGCGCGCTCCCACCGTGCGTGCGGGTCCACGGAGACCACGGCGACACCGAGATCGGTCAGATGCGCGGTGAGTTCGGGGGTGGGGGACTTGATCATCACCGCGGCCGGACGGGCGCTGTCATAGGTCGACAGCCAGGCGATCACGGCCTCCGGTGTGGCCCCGACCAACAGGAACAGATCGGCGGAGCGGGTCGAGGCCCGCAACGGGAGATGGAGATCGTCGGGATCGAGCAACGAGACGGAGTCGATGGGGACATCGAGGCCGCGGGGCGCCGCATCCAGCGACACCAGGGTGCGGTCGAGTGCGAGTACCAACTGCCCCAAGCCGATCCCGCCTTTGTCCATACCGACAAAGATACTGTCCGCACAGACAAAAGAACGGCGCCCGCCGGGAGAGATCCCGGCGGACGCCGTTCTGGGGCTGCAGAGTGGTGCAGAGTGTGGTGCGACTCAGAGGATGGTGAGCATCTCGTTGTAGGTGGGCAGCGGCCACAGATCGTCGGCGACGACGGTCTCGAGCTTGTCGGCGACCTCACGGACCGCGGTCATCGCCGGGATCAGCGACTTCAGCGCGTACTCCGACTCCTCCTCGACACCCTCGCCGTGGAATCCGTCGATGGCCTCCTCGAGGGCGTCCATCACCTTGTTGAGCGCCTTGACCGAGGTGGTCATGGTGTGCAGCGCGGGGGTCTCCATGTCGATGCCGGCGGCCTTCAGGCTGGCCGCGGTGCTCGCGAGCTCACCCATGTACCGGGTGGCGGCGGGCAGGATGAGGGTCTTGGCGATCTCCAGGGTCTCCTTGGCCTCCACCAGCAGTGCCAGCGCGTACTGCTCGAGGACGACGTCCTTGCGCGCCTTGAGTTCCCGCTCGGAGAGGATGCCGTACTTGCTCAGCAGTTCGATGTTCGCCGGCTCGTCGAGCTGGCCCATCGCATCGACGGTGGTGCGCAGGTTGAGCAGACCGCGTGCCTCCGCCTCTTCCTGCCAGGCGTCGGAGTATCCGTCGCCGTTGAAGACCACCTTGCCGTGCTCGGTGATGATCTCCTCGAGCAGCTTCTGCACCGCGTCGTTGAACTCGGCGCCGTCTCCGATCGCCTTCTCCAGGTAGGTCGAGACGTAGTCGAGCGACTCGGCCAGGATCGCGTTGATCGCGATCATCGGGTCGGCGATCGACTGGTTGGAGCCGGGTGCACGGAACTCGAAGCGGTTGCCGGTGAAGGCGAACGGGCTGGTGCGGTTGCGGTCGCCGGCATCGGCCTTGAGCGGCGGCAGGGTGTCGACACCGAGCTCGATGACGCCGGCCTGCTTGCTCTCCTTGGCACCACCCTTGGCGATCTGATCGAACACGTCGGCCAGCTGCTCGCCGAGGAAGATCGAGATGATCGCCGGCGGGGCCTCGTTGGCACCGAGACGGTGATCGTTGGAGGCCGAGGCGATCGAGCTGCGCAGCAGGCCGCTGTACTTGTGCACACCGCGGATGATGGCGGCGCAGAACACCAGGAACTGCACGTTGTCGTGCGGGGTGTCACCCGGCAGGAGCAGATTGCCCTGGTTGGAGTTGCCCAGCGAGAAGTTGACGTGCTTGCCCGAACCGTTGACGCCGGCGAAGGGCTTCTCGTGCAGCAACGCCACCATGCCGTAGCGCTCGGCGACCTTCTTGATGGTCGTCATCATGAGCTGCTGGTGATCGTGGGAGATGTTGGACCGCTCGAAGACCGGGGCGATCTCGAACTGCCCCGGGGCGACCTCGTTGTGGCGGGTCTTCGACGGGATGGCGAGCTTGAACAGCTCCCGGTCCAGCTCGATCATGAAGGCCAGCACGCGGTCGGGGATCGCGCCGAAGTAGTGGTCGTCGAACTCCTGGCCCTTGGACGGCTTGGCGCCGAACAGGGTGCGGTTGGTGGTCATCAGGTCCGGCCGCGCGAAGTAGAAGTGGCGATCGATCAGGAAGTACTCCTGCTCGGGACCGGCGAAGGACACCACGGTGTCGACGTCGTCGTGGCCGAAGAGCTTGAGCAGACGCATGGCCTGCTTGCTCATCGCCTGCTGGCTGCGCAGCAGCGGCGTCTTCTTGTCGAGGGCCTCACCGGTCCACGAGATGAAGATCGTCGGGATGCACAGGGTGTTCCCGTTCTTGTTCTCCAAGATGTAGGCGGGGCTGGTGACGTCCCAGCCGGTGTAGCCGCGTGCCTCGAAGGTGCCGCGCAGGCCGCCGTTGGGGAACGACGACGCGTCGGGCTCACCCTGCAGCAGCGTCTTGCCCTGGAACTCGGCCAGCGAACCGTCCGCGCCGTCGGGCTCCAGGAAGGAGTCGTGCTTCTCGGCCGTGAAGCCGGTCAGCGGGTAGAAGACGTGGGCGTAGTGCGACGCCCCCTTCTCCATGGCCCAGTCCTTCATCGCGGAGGCGACGTAGTCGGCCAGGGTCGGATCGAGCGGTGCGCCCTTGTCGATGGTGGCCGCAACGGCCTTGAACACGTGCTTGGGGAGACGAGACTTCATCACCGACAGGCTGAAGACGTTGCGCCCGAAAGTGCCGGCCAACGGCTCATCGAAGCCTTCGGTATCCATCTCGTAGGTGGTCACGGCCTCGATGGCCTGACGGCGCGACATGCTGCCACTCATTCAATACTCCTGGGGTGTGGGTCCCCGGCGCGTGGGCGCTTGACGGTGCGCTGATCACATTGACCGGGACGTTGGTCGAGCGATACGACGCTATGAGTGGCAGGTACCCGCATCGTTGCGTGAATGTGACGCCCGTGAAAACTCAGTTCACGTGGCTGGACGAATCACGTCGGCCGGCCTGATGGTGACGGCCGCGACGACGATGCCGAGCACGATGCCGATCACCGTGTCGCCGACGCGGTCGAGTGCCATCTGTGGCGAGAGTGCGGCACCCAGGCCGGTCAGCAGCAGTGCCATCGGTGTCACCGCCGTCGAACACAAGGCGTAATTCACCGTGGAGAAGATCTCCGCGAGGGTCTGGAAGACGATGATCGCGACGACCGCACCCCAGTATCCCAGCGGCAACGCCAGCAACGCGGCCGCGATCACGGCACCGGCGACATTGCCGAGGAGCCGGGCGAACCCGCGGCTCACCGTGTGGTGATACGAGACCCCCTGCATCGCGGCGATCGCCCCCATCGCCGCCCACATCGGATGCGCCAATCCGACCCCGGCCGCGATCGCCGCGGCGATGGCCGATGCCGTCGTCATCCGCATCGCGACCACCAGGAGATGACGGTGCCCGACAGTGGATCGGCCGCCGATCAGGGTGCGCCACAGGGATTCGCGCGTGGCCGAGTCGGGCTCTGCCGTGCCGGCGCGGGGTCGGAGCAGCCAGGGCGCCAACGCCGCCGCGATCCCGATCACCGCACCGATCGCGGTGGCGGCGACGGCACGTCCCACGTCGGCGGCATCGTGGGCGAAGCCCGCGGCGCCCGTCGCCGCGAACACCAGGATGACCGCACCCGGACCGACGATGTGCAGCGCCGCGACCAGATAGGACGCGACACCGGCCAGCAGGGAGATGACGACGATCTCCATGGCCAGGGGTGCCGATGACGCGCCGAGTGTCGCACCCACGGCGATGGCCCCGGTGATCGCGACACCGAGTGCCACCAGGCGGGTCGCGCGCACCGGGTAGGGGTCCGGCCGGCAGAACGCCGAGACCAGCGCACCGAGTGCGGCGAGGCCGGCGACGTCGCGGTGCCCGAGCGCTCCGCCGGCGATCAGGACGACCCCGACGGCGATCCCGACTCGGATCGGGGCGGCCACACCCGCGCGGCTCAGGTCGATGTGCATCGCATCGCGCCACGCTTGAGTGCTCACCGCGTGCCGGAGGGCGGCGCGGCGGCAGGGCACGGCATTGGGCAGAGGATGAACAGTGGACGCCATGGAACTACTTTATCACTATTTTACTAGTGAAATATGTGACGGCCACTACGATGACGAGGTGACCGAAGACGCCGCGCGGCCGCCGGACCTGGTGGATCGCATCATGGGTGAGTGGGCGGCGGCCTACCCCGATCTGGATGTCTCGCCGATCGGGATCCTCGGGCGGGTGCAGCGGATCGCGTCGGTGACCAGCGCCCAGCTCGACCGCAACCTCGAGGCACACGGGATCGGCCGCTCGGAGTTCGACGTCCTCGGCGCCCTCGTCCGCGCCACTCGTCCGTTGCGGGCCAGCGAGGTGGTGTCGACGACGATGCTCAGCGGGGCGTCGGTCACCAAGATCAGTGACAGTCTTTCTCGCCGGGGTCTGCTCGAACGCCGCAAGTCCGATCGGGACGGGCGGGTGGTGCTGCTCGTGGCCACCGAGGAGGGGCGACGCCTCGTCGACGAGGAGATTCCGCGGCGGCTGGAGGATGACCGGCGCGTGTTGTCGGCGCTCAGCGGTGCGGAGCGAGGCGTGCTCGCCGAACTGTTGCGCAAGATTTCGATGACACTGGGGGAATGAGAGCAGGGGGAGTGTCTGTGGGCAGGCTACGTCTGGCGCAACTGCGTGACGCCTTCTGGCTCGTGCCGATGTTGCTCGGAATCGCCGGGATCGCACTGGCTCAGATCCTCGTTGCCGTCGACCGGAAGGTGGGGTCGGCCGGCTCGGGTGGAGAGGGTGCACTCCTCTATCAGGTCGGGGTCAGCGGTGGCCGCGACATCCTGGGCGCGATCGGCGGGTCGATGCTGGCGGTGGCGGCCACCTCGTTCTCGATCACCATCTCGGTATTGGCCACCGCCAGTTCGACGTACGGCCCGCGGCTCGTGCGCAACTTCATGAACGATCGCGGAAACCAGTTCGTCCTGGGAATGTTCGGTGCAACGTTCCTGTACTCGCTGATGGTGCTCCGCGCGATTCGGGGTGGCAGCGAGGTCGGCGAGGAGTTCGTGCCCGACATCGCCATCAACGTCGCGGTACTCCTCGCGATCATCGATGTGATCGTCCTGGTGTACTTCATCAATCACATCGCCCGCTCGATCCAGGTGTCGACGCTCTCGGCGCGCGTACGCAGCGAGCTGGATGCCGTTGTGCGCACCCAGTACCCCGAGTCCGAACCGGAAGAGTCGTGCCCGGCTCCGGCGCCCGACGGCGGTAGCGCGGTGGACTCGCGGACCTCGGGCTTCGTCATCGGAATCGACGAGGACGGTCTGCTCGACGAGGCCGAGAAGTCGGACTGTCTCATCGTCCTCCGTGTGCGTCCCGGCGATCACGTCATCGACGGTGACCGCCTGGCGACGCTGCACGGAACCGATGATCGGCAGAGCGTGAGCGCGGACGTGTGCCGCCACGTCCATCTGGGCGAGACGCGAACCCCGTACCAGGACATCCAATTCGCGGTGCAGCAGCTCACCGAGATGGCGGTGCGGGCGCTGTCGCCGGGAACCAACGATCCCTACACCGCACACAACGCCCTCAATGAACTCGCGGCGTCGTTGGTGCCGTTGGCCCGACGCCGCGCACCGCAACTGGGTCGGCGCGGCGACGACGGGACCTTGCGGCTGGTGGTGACCCGGCTGCCGCTGACCGAGCTGATCGACGACGTGTTCGGGGCTGTGCGCACGTATGCGATCGGCCATCCGATCGCGATGACCGCGGCGATCCTTCTGGCCCGTCGGCTCGGTGTCGCGGCCGTCGAACCCGATGTCCGCGCCGCAGTGCTGTCGCATCTCGAGCTCATCTACGACGCTCTCGATCGTGTCGACGACCAGGTCGACGCCCAGTTCTGCCGTGGCGAGATCGACGAGGCGCGCACCGCGATTGCGGCGGCATGAGCATTCCGGGGATGCGCTGGATTCACCCGACCGGCCTGGTGGCCGAGCGCTGTTCGAGCATCACGCCGATCAGTCCCACCTCGGCCGACTGAGTGCTGATCATGTCCCGCACCGTCTGACGCACCGCCCCGTGACTCACCATCGGGTCGACCGTCTGTGCCATCGCGATGCCGCCCTGATGGTGGCGATACATCAGCGTGAGGAAGAGGTCCTCGGCCGCTTGCCCCGACGCGGCGGCCAGGCGATCGAGTTGTTCGGTCGTGGCCATACCCGGCATGGCGGTATGCGGCATGGCCATACCCTGCATGGTCGTGTCGTGGCCGGCATGCATCCAGGTCATGGGGGTGGGGTTCTGCAGCGGTGCGCCGGTCAATCGCAGCCATCCGATCATGGTCCCCAGCTCATACTGCTGTGTTTCGGCGATCTGACGTGCCAGCGCGCGAACTCCCGGATCGATGCCGTCGCGGTCGACGGACTTGCCCATGACGACGGCCTGCTGATGGTGGCCGATCATGTCCTGCAGGAAGGCGGTTTCCGTCGACGTCAGCGGCGCGGGGTGCGCGCCGGGTGCGCCATCGATCGCGGGCCGCGCGAGGTAGCCGGCGATGGCCGCCCCGACGACGAGGGCAATCACCACCGCCACAGCGCTCGGCCGGGGTCGGGGTAGGGTCATGATCCCACCGTCGACTGTTGGTCCGCCGGTGGTGAATACACGCCGTCAGCGAGCCGGAGAACCTGAAAACCGCTGTCCGAGCAGGTAACCCACAGTTCACGTCCGCGCCACTCCGGCGGTGAGGCGCACCAGTCGGTGGACTGGTCGGCCGTCGTCGAACCGATGCGTGGGCTGATGGCCTGATCGGGATCGAACGAGCCGTCGGCGATGGAGTGCAGGATCGCGGGAGCGCTGAGCAGCGGTACCCCGAGCGCGGCGAGCAATGCGTGTGGCGAGTTGGTGAGAACGTCGCCGTGGCGAGGATGTGTCGGTGGGTTGTAGTACGCGATCTCGCGGATCTGCAACGGATCACGGACATCGAAGACGCGAACTCCGGAGGAGAACCACCCGCACGCCAACGCCGTCGGATTCGTCGGGCGATCGGCCGCGCAGTAATGCGATTCATAGGCGAAGACGCCGCCGCCGGAACTCGATGCGACCGACGAATCCTGATTCTGTCGGAGATTGATCTGTAGTTTCAGCCGATTGGCGATACGCGGATTCCGGGGATCGGAGACGTCGATCACCTTGACCCCGCCAGAACCGCCCTCGTCGACCGTGAACGCGAAAGGCTTGTCGCCGTAGGTGACCGGAATGGCGTGCTGGGTGGCCCAGCCGTCGCTCCAGGTGAGTTCGGACAGCCGCACCGCACTCGGATGGTGCTCACGACGCTGGATCGAGGAGACGTCCCAGACGCTGATCCCGCCGGTGTTGCTCGCGAGATACAGACGATTGCCGTCAGCACTCACCCCGATGCCGTGCGTGGACAGCCCCGTGACGCCCTGCCAGAGCACGTGCGGATGTGCGGGGTCGGTGAGGTCGACGGCGCTGAGGAATCCCGGGCCGAGTCCGGACGCCCAATAGGTGCGCCCATCGGGGGAGAAGCCGCCCTCATGCGCGGTGACCGGCAACGGCATCGAGGTCGACCCGGTATCCGGATTGAGGAGTCTGGGTGCGGCACAGTCGGATACGTCGTACACGGCGAGAAGACCCGCGCCGAAGAGGGCGGGCACCCCGGTGCCGACCAACAACTTCGAGGTGCGGTTGGCCTTGAGGGATTCCCACGTTCCGGCGAGCATGGCGGGCGCGGTGAGTCGCTGGGTCGGACGCGGATTCCGTGGATCGCTCGCGTCGATCACCTGCACGCCCGTTTCCGGTCCGAACAGGCTGCCGGGAAACAGGCTCCCCATGTAGGCGCAGGTGTCATGGCTCGTCGAGGTGATTCCGCCGCCTCGTCCGGCATATGCGCCGACCGCGGAGATGTTGCACGAGTAGCCGCCCGCGCTGCGTCCCGAATCGCGTTCGGCGGCAGGAACATCGCCCTGCAGGCCGGGTTCCGGGTGGGAACCGGGTCCGCACTGGGCAACGGCGACCGCGGCGGGTGCCGGATCGGCGTGGGCCGGCCAGCCGACGAGGGCGGCGACGACGGTCGCGGCGATCATCGACGCGCAGGCCTGATGGCGAGTGACAAGCATGCAGAGACGCACGGAATCCCCTTGGAGAGTGGCGGGTGCGACAGTCGGAGCAAATGAGTGTGGTGGACCACTGTGCCGCCAATTATTGACACATACCACTGCAGTTGTCTAGTTTTGGGGTCGTTGTGTCCCGGTGATCGGCGCGGTCGGGGGGTCGTTCCGGCGCCGACGTCGTACTGTCCTGTCCTGCAGTCGTTTTCATGTCCGTGTTGAGCCCCGTGTGGGGCGTCGACCCTGAGGGGGATCTTCTTTGATGTCATCACTCGTCACATCGTCGGTCTCGCGCCGCGGATTTCTGATCGGTGCCGCATCCGCGGGCGCCGCCGGTGTCGTGGCCGCGACGGCCGGCGTCGGCCGCGGTTTCGGCGCACCGACCCGCACCACCCCCGTCACCCGCGAAGAACATCGCGTCGTCGTGATCGGGTCCGGTTTCGGCGGTGGGGTAGCCGCACTGCGCCTCACCTCCGCCGGTGTGCCGGTGACACTCCTCGAACGCGGTCGGCGCTGGGTCACCGGCCCCAATGCCACCACCTTCCCGAACGCGACCAACCCGGACAAGCGCATCCTCTGGCATCAGTCCACCCCGCAGGTGTTCGGCAGGCCGCTGTCGGTCGATCCCTATGTCGGACTCTTCGAGTCGATCAGCGACGAGAACATGACCGTCATGGTCGCGGCCGGGCTCGGTGGCGGATCGCTTGTGTATCAAGGGATGACGCTCAAGCCGATCGAGTCCGTGTTCACCTCGCACTTCCCCGCGGGCATCGACTGGCGTGCGATGGACACCATCTACTACCCCCGGGTCGCCAGAATGCTCGGCGCCGCGGTGGCGCCCGACTCGCTGATCCGGAGTCCGAATTATCGTGCCGCACGGGAATTCGCCGCCCACGCCCGCCGCGCCGGACTGCCCGTGCAGAAGATCCCGATGCCCATCGACTGGGACTACGCCCTCGCCGAACTGGCCGGAAGGATGCGTCCGGCCTACACAGACGGAAGCGGGGCCATCGGCGTCAACAACGGCGGCAAACACAGCGTCGACGTCACCTACATCGCGCAGGCCGAACGCACCGGACTCCTCGACGTCCGAACCCTGCACGACGTCACCGACATTCGCAGGGCGCGCGATGGACGATGGGTCGTCGAGGTGCACCGCACCGACGAGACCGGACGCGTCCTGGAGACCAAGGTGTTGACGACCGGCGCGCTGATCCTGGCCGCCGGAAGCATGAACACCACGCGAATGTTGATGCGCGCCAAGGCGACCGATGCCATCGGCGACCTACCCGACACGTTGGGGCAGGGGTGGGGGACCAACGCCGACCGGATCTACATCTGGAACAGCCCGACCTCGGATTTCGGTGCCACGCAAGGTGGTCCGGTGGTCTACGGCAGTCCCAACTGGTCCGATCCCGCGAACGCCTTCACCCTCATCCAGGCCTCCATCCCGCCGCTACCGGTGGATGCGCACAGCACGATGATGGTCGGGTACGGGGTGAGCAACGCTCGCGGTCACTTCGTCTATGACGCAGCGCGACACCAGGCGGTACTCCGATGGCCGCACGAGGGCGATGCTTCGATCCAGACCCGCCACCTGCATCCGGCCGCCACCCGGATTGCCGGTCCCGGATCGACACTCGTCGACACCAACGCGATCGTGCCGTCGACGTGGCATCCGGTGGGCGGCGCGAACATGGGGTCGGTCTGTGACCTCGACGGACGCGTCCTGGGACAGCGGGGCCTCTATGTGGTCGACGGCGCGCTCATGCCGGGTAACTCCGCGGCGTGCAACCCGTCGATGACGATCGCGGCCATCGCCGAGCGGGCGCTGGACCGCATCGTCGCCAACGACGTCGGATCAGCCATCTGAGGGGCGGGCCATCGCATCGAGTGCGGGCCGAAGCCAGCGACCGAGGAACGCCCGCAGTTCGTCGTCGGAGCGGTGGCCGTCGTCGACGGCGACGAGTGAGACGCTCAACAGTGCGGTCATGTCGACGATGTCGGCGAAGTGCGGTCGGTACTCGGGTTTGTCGGTGACGGCCGGTCGCAGGATCTCCGCAGCCACCTCCCGGGTGCGCGCCATCGCCCCCTCGTCGAAGAACGGGTGACTCTCCTGCGAGTTCAGCAACACCGACAGGGCCGGGTCGGCGATGGCCATCGAACGACCCGCGATGATGAACTCGATCAGGAAGTCACCGAAGTCGGTGATGCCCTCGAGTCGATCGTGGATCTCGCGCATGGCGGAGATGGCGAGTTCACCCATGGCCTGGGACACCATGTCCTCGCGGGAACCGAAGATCGAGTACACCGTCTGCCGGGACACTCCGGCCTTCGCGGCGACCGCAGCGATGCTGGCGGCTGCGAAGCCCTCGGTGGAGATCAGGTCGAGCGTTGCCTCGATGATCTTGCCTCGCGATCGCATACGTCATTATGGCTCGGATGGCGGAGACCGAAGGCCGTGACGGGGTACATGCCGTCGGCCATTGTCTCAGTGCGTAGTGTGGCGCGTGGCGAGGCGCACGTGCCGTGCGCCTCGGCGAACCGACAGGAGGGGTCCGTCATGGGCGTTGTCAGGCATTCGTCCCAGATTTCCGTGCCGCGCGCTGCGGTGTTCGAGTACATCAACGACTACACCAACGTCCCCGAATACATGTTCGGGGTGCACAAGTTCGCGCCGCAGACCGAGGTCACCAGCGGCGTCGGGTCGGTCTTCGACGTCGAGTTGAAGGCCGGGCCGAAGACCCTGAAGTCGGTCGTCGAGACGATCGAGTGGGTCGAACACGAGTTCATCGTGCTCAAGGCGATCGACGGGTTCCAGGCCAACACCACCTGGAAGTTCCGCGATACCGACGGCGGCACCGAGGTCCATGCCGAGTTCGAGTACCTCCTTCCCGGCGGACTGGCCGGCCGGGCGCTGGGCGCGATCATGGAGCCGTTCGCGGCCCAGGCGGTCCGGCACACGGAGAAAAAACTGCGCGACGAATTGGAGTGATTCGTATGGTCTCCCTCTCTCCCGGCGCCGTGTCGTCGGCGGTTTTCGACGTCATGCAGCGTCGGACGATGCTGCCGGCCGTCATCGAGGACACCCTCACCGGTCGCGGACGAGACGTCGCCGGCCTGCGGGTGGTGGTGACCGGCGCATCCGCCGGCATCGGCCGGGTGGCCACGCAGCAACTCGCCGCGCGCGGGGCGCAGGTGATCGCCGTGGCGCGCCGCGAGGAGGAGTTGGCCTCGCTGGCCGGCGAGACCGGCTGCGACTATCTGGTGGCCGACCTGTCCGACGAGGCCGACACCGACCGGCTGCTCGGTGAGCTGTCCGGGCGGGAGATCGATGTCCTCGTGAACAATGCCGGCCGGTCGATCCGGCGGTCCATCATCGACTCCACCGACCGGCTCCACGACTACCGGCGCACCATGGCGATCAACTACTTCGCCGCCGTCCAATTGAGCCTGGGACTGTTGCCCGGCATGGTCGAGCGCGGTCACGGGCAGATCGTCAACGTCTGCACGTGGGGACTGATGGCCGGAACCTTCCCGCGGTTCTCCGCCTACGCGGCGTCGAAGAATGCGCTGTCGATTTTCGGGCGTAGCCTCAACGCCGAACGGCCCCATCCGGGCGTGCGTGCCACCAATATCTACTATCCACTGGTGCGGACCGAGATGATCTCGCCCACAGCCGAATACGACGATGTGGCGGCACTGTCGGTGGATGAGGCGGCGAGTTGGATCGTCCGGGCGATCACCCACCGGCCCGAACGCATCGCTCCCGCCGCCCTGCGGACGGTGCTGCCGGTCCTCGATTACCTCTCGGCACCCACCGCGGACCGCGCGATGGGCGCCATCACCTGAGAGATCAGGCCGCGAGGTCGTGTGACAGCCGATCGATCGCCGCCCGCGCGAACACCTGTTGCTCGGTGACCGCCAACTGATGACGGTTGCGGGAGGTGAAGGCCAGGGTCCAGTCGATGAACGTGATGAACCGGTTGCGGAACCCCACCAGGTACAGCAAGTGCAGGAACAGCCACCCCAGCCAGGCGAAGAAGCCGGAGAACTCGACGGCCCGTGAGGTGCCCGGGATGGGTACCCGGGCGACCGCGCAGTGCCGGGCGACGGTCGCCATCGAGCCTTTGTCCCAGTAGGCGAACGGCTTTCGGTCGCGATAGGTGCCGTTGATCCGGGCGGCGACGGCGTCGGCGGCGTACCGCCCGGACTGATTGGCGGCCGGGGCCTGACCGGGGACTCCGTCGACGGCCATCATGTCGCCGATCACGAACACCTCGGCGTGGCCGGGGATGGTCAGGTCGGGTTCGACCCGCACCCGACCCGCGCGGTCGAGTTCCACCCCGCACTGCTCGGCGAGCTGTCGGCCGAGCGGACTGGCCGCAACCCCCGCCGACCAGACCTTGCACTGACTTTCGATGCGACGCGTCGAACCGTCGGTATGGCGCACCACGAGTCCGTCGTAGTCCATGTCCACGACCATCGCACCGAGTTGCACATCGACTCCCAGTGCGCGCAAACGCTTCTCGGCCCGGGAGCCCAATCTTTCACCGAACGGCGGCAACACCGCCGGTGCGGCGTCGAGCAGGATCACCCGTGCCTGCGTCGAGTCGATGGACCGGAAGGCGCCGCGCAGCGTCGTGCCGGCCATCTCCGCGATCTGACCGGCCATCTCGACGCCGGTGGCCCCGGCTCCGATCACCACGAACGTCAGCAGGCGATCACGCTCGATCGGGTCGGTGGACAGTTCGGCCTGCTCGAACGCCCCGAGGATGCGGCCGCGCAACTCGAGTGCATCGTCGACGGTCTTGAGGCCCGGCGCGAACTCCGCGAAATGATCGTTGCCGAAATAGGATTGGCCCGCACCGGCGGCGATGATCAGACTGTCATACCGAGTGGTGGTGACACGTTCGAGCATGCGTGAGGTCACCGCACGATTCTCCAGGTCGATGGCCTCGACATCGCCCAGTGCCACCGTCACATTCCGTTGGTCGCGAAGTATCACCCGCACCGGCGGTGCGATCTGGCCCTGCGAGATCACCCCGGTGGCGACCTGGTACAGCAACGGCTGGAACAGATGATGAGTCGTGCGTGCGATCAGGGTGACGTCGACGTCGGCATGCTCGAGTCGACGAGCGGCAGCCAGCCCGCCGAACCCCGATCCGACGATGACGACATGGTGCCGGCGGGTCCTGCCGCCGGGAACCGGTACGCGCTGGGTCATGGCACGTTTCCTTCTGGTGTGGAATCGACACCCAGGCGGACGATGTCGGGAAACGGTGCTCCTTGCCGGTGGACTCCGGCTGCGCCAGTCGCACAACCGACGATAGCCCATCGAGCAACCGGTGGCGAGGCCGACTTAAATTCTTCGGCGCGAGAAAATCGTCGCCGCATTCGGGCGTGGACGGCGTCCGTCCCGACATTCTCTTTGCCTGTCTCAGCATCACGGGCCTACGGTGAATCGACCATCTGGAGCGACCGAGAGACCCGGCTCGTCGACGTCGCAGCAACCCGCCCCAGGGTGCTAACGCCGGGATCGATGGGAGACACCCCGTGACGTTTCGTGACCATGCCCCGCTGTCGGTGCTCGACCTCGCACCTATCAGCGAGGGTTCCGATCCTGCTGCTGCGCTGCACAATACGATCGATCTCGCGCAGCACGCCGAGCAGTGGGGGTATCGCCGCTACTGGGTGGCCGAACACCATTTCGCCGCCGTCGCGAGTTCGGTGCCGGCGCTGCTCATCGGTCAGATCGCCTCCGCGACCCGATCGATCCGCGTCGGATCGGCGGCGGTGCAGGTCGGGCAGACGACGGCGGTATCGGTGGCCGAGTCCTTCGGGATGCTCGACGTGTTCCATCCGGGCCGAATCGACCTGGGGCTCGGCCGATCCGGACAGCGACGCGCCGAGGCGGCGGCAACACCCGCGGGTCCGGTCGCGATTTCCGCACCGACCCCGAGTCGGCTCGTCGACGGGGTGGTGATCCCCGAACCCCTCGATGTGACTGCGCTACTGGCACATTCGCCTCTCGCACGCAGCTTCGAGGTGTTGACGCAGCCGGGTGCGCAGCCACCGGACTTCGACGAGCAGGTCGACGACATCCTGTCGCTCCTCGACGGCACCTACACCAGTCCGTCGGGTCAGGAGCTACATGCGGTTCCCGGCGAGGGGGCCGACGTGCAGGTGTGGATCTTCGGCAGCAGCAAGGGGCAGAGCGCTCACGTCGCCGGCGCCCGCGGACTCCCGTTCGCAGCCAACTACCACGTCAGCCCCGGCACCACCCTCGAGGCGGTCGCGGCCTATCGGGAGGCGTTCCGCCCGTCGTCGGTGCTGGCCGAACCCTACGTGGTGGTGTCCGCCGACGTGGTGGTGGCCGACGACGATGAGACCGCGCAGCATCTGGCCAACGGCTACGGGCGGTGGGTGCACAGCATCCGCACCGGCCACGGCGCCATCGAGTACCCCGACCCGGCGACGGCGCAGCCGCTGCCCGCCGACCAGCTGGCACTGGTCGCCGATCGGCTCGAGACCCAGTTCGTCGGATCACCCGACACCGTCGTGCAGCGGCTTGCCGCACTCGGGCGGCTCACCGACGCCGACGAACTCGTCATCACCTCGGTCACCCATGACCATGCCGACCGGCTGAGGTCGCATGAGCTGCTCGCCAAGGCATGGGGGCTGATCTGATGAATCGCATTGCTGTCACCGCGAAATCGGCCGTCTCCGCACTCGCCGTGGTGGCCGTGGCCGGTGTGCTCACCGCCTGCGGTTCGGGTTCCTCGGGTTCGGATGACGCCGAACCGCCGGTGCCGGGAGGCACCCTGCGCTACGGGCTCTCCGACGCCCCCACCTGCTCGGACCCGGCCCAGAGCGGCACCAACCAGACGATCTATGTGACCCGGCAGATCGTCGATTCCCTCACCGACCAGGACCCGGAAAGCGGCCGACTCGAGCCGTGGCTCGCGCAGAGTTGGGAGGTGAGCCCGGATGCGCGGACCTTCACATTCCACCTCAAGCCCGGTGTCACCTTCAGCGACGGCACCCCGCTCACCGCCGAATCCGTCAAGAAGAACTTCGACGCCATCGTCGGACCGCTCGGTGCGGCCAAGGCGCCGTTGGCGGCGACCTACCTCGGCGGCTACACCGGCACCACCGTCGTCGATCCGCTGACCGCGCGGGTGGCGTTCGGTGCCCCGAATGCGCAGTTCCTGCAGGCCACCTCGACTCCACAGTTGGGGATTCAGGCCGAGGCCACCGTCGCCGCGACGCCGGAGGAGCGCTGCCAGGGCACCAACATCGGATCGGGACCGTTCGTGTATTCGGGCTGGGCGCAGGGCAAGTCGGCGTCACTGCGCAAACGCGCCGGATACGGCTGGGGATCGTCGGTCTTCGGTCACGCCGGTGACGCCTACCTGGACGGCATCGACTTCACGGTGATCGGGGAGTCCGGGGTGCGCACCGGTTCGCTCGCCTCCGGGCAGCTCGACGCGATCAGTGATGCCCTGCCCAACGACAAGCCGCAGATCACCGCGGCCGGTGGACAGGTCCTCACCGCGGTGAACCCGGGTGTGCCGTTCGGGTTGCAGCCCAATGTCTCCCGTGGTGTCCTCGCCGACGCCGCGGTGCGGCGCGCACTGCTGCCGGCGATCAACCGGCAGGAGCTGGTGACCACCGTCCTTGACGACGATTTCCATCCCGCCACCGGAGTCCTGGCGTCCAACACCCCCGGATACTCGGACTCCTCGGCCGAGTTGCGCTTTCAGCCGGACACGGCGAAGAAGATTCTCGAGGACGCCGGCTGGAGGGCCGGCGCCGATGGAATCCGGACCAAGGACGGACAACGCCTGAGCTTCTCGGTGCTCTACAGTCCGGTGTTCGCCGGCAACCAGGCCATCCTCGAACTCGTCCAGCAGCAACTGAAGAATGTGGGCGTCGAACTGAAACTCGACGTCGTGCCGGCGGCCACGGCCACGGTCCGGCAGAACTCCGGTGACTACGACGCGGTCTACTACAATGTGACCCGTGCCGACGGCGACATCCTGCGCACCCAGTTCGGGCTCACCGGACGAAACCTGAACCGGCGCGGACCGATTCCCGCTCTCGATGTGGCCCTGGCCGGGGAACAGTCCACCACCGACACCGCGCAACGCAATGTCCACCTCGCGACCGCACAACAACAGATCCTCGACAACGGATTGTTCGTCCCGACCATCGAGTTGTCGCAGGCCATCGGTGCCGCGGCCACCACCCATCAGGTGACGTTCGACGCCTCGTCGCGGTTGCAGTTCCACGACACGTGGTTGTCCGGGCGGTGAACGCGACGATGCTGCGTTATCTCGGAATCCGGTTGCTCTCCGCCCTCGGGGTGCTGTGGGCGGCATTCACCGTGGCGTTCGTCATCCTGATTCTGCTGCCGTCCGATCCGGTGGCCATCGCCACCTCGGGCGATGCGTCGACACCGGTGGATCCGGCGGCGGTCGAGGCCCTCAGGGCCCGCTACGGCCTAAATCAGTCGGTGGGGCAGCAGTATTGGTCGGCGTTGACCGGCGCGGTCCACGGTGACTTCGGTGTGTCGATCTCTCAGGGCCGGCCGGTCACCGCGGTCATCGCCGACGCACTGCCGAGCACCGTCGCCCTGACACTCACCTCGGTGCTGCTCGCCGTGTGTCTCGGCGTGGGATTGGCCGTCACCGCCACCTACACCTCGTGGTCAGGGCTGCGGCGCGCACTGCTGTCGGTCCCACCGCTGGTCGTGGCCCTGCCCACGTTCTGGGTCGGTCTGATCCTGCTGCAGATCTTCGCTTTTCGGCTCGCCTGGTTGCCGGCGTTCGGTGACACCCGGTCCGGTTCACTGGTCCTGCCCGTGATCACCCTGGCGATCCCGTATGCCGGAGTCATCGGTCAGGTTCTGGCCACGAGCATGAGCGCCACGGATGCCGAGCCATTCGTGCAGACGGCGACCGCCAAGGGGGCGAGTCGGATTCGGGTCATCACCCACCACATCCTGCGGATCGCCTCCTTGCCCGCGTTGACCGTGGCCGGTGTCGTGGTGGGCAACCTCCTCGGCGGTGCGGTGGTCGTGGAGACCGTCTTCTCCCGGCCCGGCGTCGGCAAGCTCGCTCAGAGTGCCGTTCTGGCGCAGGATATCCCGCTGGTCCTTGCCCTGGTGACGTTCTCCGCCGCGGTCTTCGTCACCGTGAACCTGCTGGTGGACATCGCCTATCCGTTCATCGATCCTCGAGTGGTGAGGCGGTCCGCCCCGACACCGACCACCGCGTCCGTCGACGATCGCAGCCCACGTGAGGTGGTCAATGTCTGAGCAGTCCAGTGCCCCGTCCTCGGTGTCGTCCGCGTCGTCGTGGTCGTGGCCGGTCTGGCGTGCGCGCCCCGACGCGATCGGGGTGTGGTTGCGCCGCAACGCCACCACGGTCCTGAGCGTGGCCGTGATCGCGCTGGCACTCGGATTCGCGGTCGTACCATCGGTGTTCGCCGATGGCGATCCACTCCTCGCGGTGCCCGCCGACAAGCTCCGGGCGCCGAGTGCCGAGCACTGGTTCGGCACCGACAATCTTGGTCGGGATGTTTACACGCGATTCGTCCACGGCGCGGCGTTATCGCTGACCGCCACGGTCTCCGCCGTCGCGATCGCACTGGCGATCGGTGCCCTGCTCGGGTTGATCGCCGGCACCGCCGGTGATCTCACCGACGGTGTGATCATGCGCGCCATCGACGTGATGCTCGCGATTCCGCAACTGCTGTTGGCACTCGCGATCATCGCTGCACTCGGATTCGGCACCACCAAGGTCGCCATCGCCGTCGCGGTGGTGCTCATCGCGGGATTCGCGCGCGTCATGCGGGCCGAGGTGTTACGGGTGCGTCATGCACCGTACGTGGAGGCCGCCCGGGCGTTCGGGGTGCCGCGACCGGTGATCCTCGGCCGTCACGTGCTGCGCAACTCGTATGCTCCCGTACTCGCGCTGGCCGCAGCCGAATTCGGCATGGCGATCCTGCTGATCTCCTCCCTGTCGTTCCTCGGGTTCGGAGCCACCCCACCGGCTCCGGAGTGGGGTTCGTTGATCTCCGAAGGCCGCAACTATCTGGCCACCGCGTGGTGGATGACCACCCTGCCGGGGTTGGCGATTGTCGCGGTCGTGCTCGCCGCGCACACCATCGGCCACCGCATCGCCGAGGGAGAACAGCGATGAGCACGCTACTGACAGTGTCGGATCTGCGGGTGCGCTATCGGGTCGACCATTCCGAGACCGACGCCGTCGCCGGGGTCGACCTGAGGATCGAACCGGGCGAGACCGTGGCGGTGGTGGGGGAATCCGGGTCCGGCAAATCGACGCTGGCCCACGCCATCATCGGGTTGCTGCCGCGCAACGCATCCGCGTCGGGACGCGTAGAGTTGACCGGCGATCGGATCGACGGCCTGTCGGTGCGGGCCCTCAACCGGATCCGCGGGGCACGTATCGGTTTCGTTCCCCAGGACCCCGGCACCGCGCTCAATCCCGTACATCCGGTGGGTGATCAAGTCGCCGAGGTGTTGCGGATTCATTGTAGTGCTGCACGCAGGACCGCCCGTGCGCACGCCATCGAGCATCTCGTGGAGGCCGGCCTCCACGATGCCGACCTACGCTACGGTCAACTCCCGCACCAGCTCTCCGGCGGACAACGGCAACGCGTGCTGATCGCCATCGCCGCGGCCTGCGAACCGGAGTTGATCATCGCCGACGAGCCGACCAGCGCGCTCGATGTCACGGTGCAACGACGCATCCTCGATCATCTCGAGGAGCGGACGAGCAGTGGGGTGACGGCACTGCTGCTGATCACACACGACATCGGCGTCGCCGCCGACCGGGCCGACCGCATCATCGTGATGGCGGGCGGACGTATCGTCGAAACCGGCACGGCACAGCAGATCCTCGATGATCCGCAGCACGGATACACCCGACGCCTGATCGCCGATGCGCCCGGGCTCACGTCGCGACGGCTGGTCGCCCCAATACCGCCGGAGGCGCCGATCGTCGCACGCGCAGAACATGTCTCGAAGACCTTCCGGGTCGGGCGCGCCGGTCGGATCGCGGCCGTGAACGACGTCTCGCTGCGGGTGCGGTCCGGGGAGACGCTCGCGCTCGTCGGGGAGAGCGGGTCGGGCAAGACCACCACCGCGAGAATCCTGGCCGGCCTCGAATCGAATGACGCCGGCCGGATCGAGGTGGGTGACCGACGCGGTGACGTGGGGTTCGTCTATCAGAATCCCTACGCCGCGATGAACCCGAAACTGACGGTGGCGCAGATCATCGCCGAGCCGCTGGGCCGGACACCGCGCGCCGAACGAGATCGCCGGGTGCGGGAACTGCTGATCGCGGTGGCGCTGGATCCGGCTCTGGCCACCCGTCGCCCGACCGCGCTGTCCGGCGGCCAGCGTCAGCGGGTGGCGATCGCCCGGGCACTGGCCACCACACCGCGCCTGCTGATTCTGGACGAACCGGTGTCCGCGCTCGACGTCACCGTGCAGGCGCAGGTGCTGGCATTGCTCGCCGACCTGCAACGCGACCACGGCATCGGGTATCTGTTCATCTCCCACGATCTGGCGGTCGTCCGTCAGATCAGTCACCGCGTCGCGGTCATGCGGGCCGGTGACATCGTCGAAGAGGGCGACGTCGCAGACATCTTCGGCGATCCACGTCACGACTACACCCGCCAACTCATCGCGGCCATCCCCGGAGAGGGTCGCGCCCATCGCCCCACGGAGGCCACTCATGGCTGATCACATCCACCTCGCCGTCGCCCTTGCCGATGCCGGATGGCATCCGGGGGCGTGGCGCGAACCGGCCGCGCGGCCCACCGAACTGCTCACCGGCGGCTATTGGGCGGACCTGGTGGGCGAGGCCGAGGCCGGAGTGCTCGACTTCGTCACCATCGATGACGGACTCGGTCTGCAGCGTGATCATCCGTTCGTCCCGGACCGACGTACCGACCGGGTGCGGGGCCGGCTCGACGCCGTGCTCATCGCCAATCGGATCGCCCCGACGACGCGGGCGATCGGTATCGTCCCGGCCGCGATCACCACCCACACCGAACCATTCCACACATCCAAAGCGGTTGCGACACTGGACTTTGTCAGTTCCGGGCGGGCGGGCGTGCAGTTGCGGGTCGACGGCAGCGCCGCCGATGCGGGACTCTTCGGCCGCCGGACTCTACCGGATCTGGTGCCCGGTGACCTCGATCCGGTGGTCGTCGACGCGCTGTTCACCGAGGCCCGCGACCACGCCGAAGTCCTTCGGCGCCTGTGGGATTCGTGGGAGGACGACGCCGAGATCCGTGACGTGGCGACCGGCCGGTTCATCGACCGGGACAAGCTGCACTACATTGACTTCGAAGGTGAGTACTTCCGCGTGCGTGGTCCCGCGATCACGCCACGGCCGCCTCAAGGGGCACCTCCGATCGCGATCCTTGGGCACAACAGTGCCGCCTACGCCCTGATCGGGGCGTCGGCCGACATCGGATTCATCACCCCGAACTCGGCCGCGGAGGCCGTCGCGTCGGTGGCCGAGATCGCTGCCACCCGACGCGCGGCCGGCGGCGATCCTCCGGTGCGGGTCTTCGCGGACCTGACGGTCATCCTCGCGGAGACGGATGCGGCCGCCGCAGCGCGGCAAGCGCATCTCGATGATCTGGCCGGGAGCGAATTCGTCAGTGACGCGCGGATCTTCGTCGGCACCCCAGCCGGACTTGCCGATCTCATCGAGGAGTGGGTGCCGCGCGGCGACGGCGGCCAGGCCCTTGCCGGGGTGCGGTTGCGGCCCGCGGTACTGCCCGACGATCTGATCGTGATCAGCCGCGACCTCACCCGGGAATTGGTGCGTCGCGGCCGATTCCGGGATCGCTACACCGCCCCGACACTCCGCGGCCACCTCGGCCTTGCTCGACCCGCCAACCGCTACGCAGCCTGATCGGAGAGCGCCATGACCACGCCACGCAAGGAGATCCATCTCGCCGCCCACTTTCCGGGCGTCAACAACACCACCGTGTGGAGCGACCCGACGGCGGGCAGCCACATCGAATTCGAGTCCTTCCGGCACTTCGCGCAGACTGCCGAACGCGGCAGGTTCGACTTTCTGTTCCTCGCCGAAGGGCTGCGACTGCGCGAGCAGAACGGCCTGATCTACGATCTCGACGTCGTCGGACGACCCGACACCTTCTCGATCCTCGCCGCACTCGGCGCGGTGACCGGGCGACTCGGGCTCACCGGCACCATCAACTCCACCTTCAACGAGCCGTACGAGGTGGCGCGGCAATTCGCCAGTCTCGATCACCTGACCGCCGGGCGGGCCGCGTGGAATGTCGTCACCTCCTGGGATGAGTTCACCGGTGAGAACTTCCGTCGCGGCGGCTATCTGGCGAGCACGCAACGGTATTCACGCGCCAAGGAGTTCCTCGACACCGCCGTCGAACTCTGGGGATCGTGGCGTGGTGACGAGATCGTCGCCGACAAGGAATCCGGCCGATTCCTGCGTGACGGCGACGTCGGTGAATTCGTCCACACCGGAGAGCAATTCGACATCGCCGGCCAGTTCGCTGTGCCGCGCAGTCCGCAGGGGCGTCCGGTGATCTTCCAGGCCGGTGACTCCGAGGAAGGCCGCGAGTTCGCCGCCGCGAAGGCCGACGCCATCTTCTCCCGGCACAGTGCATTCGACGAAGGACAGAAGTTCTACCAGGACGTGAAATCACGGCTGTCGAAGTACGGGCGTCGCCGCGAGCAACTGCTCATCCTGCCGGCGGCCACCTTCATCCTCGGTGACACCGACGCCGAGGCCGCCGAGTTGGCGCACGAGGTGCGACTGGCCCAGGTCAGTGGGGCCACCGCGATCCGCTTCTTGGAACAGGTGTGGAATCGCGACCTCTCCGACGTCGATCCCGACGGGCCACTGCCCGACATCGACCCCGACCTCGGTGAGCACACCGTTGCGCGCGGCCGGGCCAGCGTGCGCTCCTACCGCGACCCGCTCGAGACGGCCCGCGAGTGGCGGGAACGCGCGCAGTCCCACGGGTGGTCCATCCGCGAACTCATCATCGAGGTGACCGGACGGCAGGCGTTCGTGGGCAGTGCTCGGACCGTGGCCGACACCATCGATCGATTCGTGCAGAACGACGTCAGCGACGGTTTCATCCTCGTCCCGCACATCACCCCGGGCGGTCTGGATCGGTTTGTGGACGAGGTGGTTCCGCTACTGCAGGAGCGGGGTAGTTTCCGCACCGAATACGTCGGGACGACCCTGCGCGAGCACTTGGGACTGGATCGGGTAGCCGACGCCGGCCGAGCGGCGTCGTGACGCTCACAACGTCCACGGCGGTGTGATCCGCTGCCCCTGCGCGGTGGTCGCCGTCAGCCCCACGGGCGCGGACACCCACACCTGGCATTCGTCTGCTCCCGGATTGTCCAGGCGGACAGAGCTTCCCGCGGGCACAAACACCACGTCACCGACGTGGGCGTGGGTGACCAGGCCGTCCAGCGTGATCCGTGGAGAGCCGGCGAGTACCAGGAACACCTCCTCGTGGTCGACGCGGTGGTCGGCTCCGGGCTGAGCGGGGCCCAGCGTCGTCCGCCAGGCGCACAGTTCGCGACTCCCGGTGGACGGGCAGACGTAACTGCTGAAGGTGGCCCCGTGCAGGTCGTGGTGGCGGGGCGAATCGATGAGCGGCATGCCGGACTCCCAGGTAGACAGTGTGACTGTCTTTATAGGACAGCTAGACTGTCCATATGTCAAGTGTTCCGTCGGTCGAACCGATGCTGCCGTTCTTGCTGATGCAGGCGGAGTCCGGGGTGAACGAACGCATCAACCGTCGCGTCATCGAGGCCGGTCACCACGGGCTGCGTCCCGTCCACGGGCTGGTCTTCGCCCGGATCGCCGGCGGCGGGGCATCGATCAACGACATCGCCCGGCACCTCGGGATGACCAAGCAGTCGGCGGCGGCCATCGTCGAGGCGCTGGAATCGAACGGGTACGTCGTGCGGACGGCGCATCCGAGTGACCGCCGGGCGCGACTGATCGAACTGACCGATCGGGGCGAGTCGGTGATGCGGCTGGCCGGTGCGGCCGCCGCGGCGGAGATCTCGGCGCTGACCGCCGTCATCGGCGACGCCGCCACGCGCGTGGTCGTCGACGCATTACGCATCCTCGGCGAGGGCGCCTCACCCCGCCCGTCGTGGTGAGGAGCGCGATCAGTCCGTGTGTGACGTTCCGGACCCGCGCCGCCGAACTCGTCGGCGAAGCGTCGGCGGGCCTCGAGGGCGGCGACGCGATACCTCTTCTCGGTGAGCCGCAGGGCCGCGACCGAACCGCCGAAACCGGAACCGAAGACGACGACGTCGTCGTAATGGTCGGGGGGAATCGGCATCGGTGGAGACGGTCCGGGCTGTCGGCATGGCTGAGATGCCAGCCATAGAAATGCGAACAGTCCAGACTGCTTGGGTATTCGTCAGGGAAGGTCGAGAAGTTCCTCGTGGAATCCGCCGAACCGGCGGTCGGTGGTCACCAGGTGGACCTCGAGAATCCAATGGCACATGTTGCCGCGCTTGTCCGTTCGGCGCATCGGCCCGTCGGAACCGGGGGCGATGTAACTCTCGATCTCGGCGGCGTCGATGGTCTCGTGGGGGAACTCGCCGACGAGATGTCCGGCGATCTGACCTCTGAAGATGAAGCCGGCGTCCTCGCTCAGCGCGACGACGTGGTCGAACAGTTGAGCGCCGGTGATATCCGGAGTGATCCGGAAGAACTCGCGGCCGGCCGTCCATATGGTGGGAAGCGCCTGCGCCAGGGCATGTTTGGCCGGATCGTCGCCGAGAACGAAGGTGCGCCCGAAATCGGCTTCCCACTCCTCGAAGATCGGTCCGAAATCGAGGAAGGCGATCTCGTCGTCGGCGATGACCCGGTCGGGGGGATTGGCCCGGTAGGTCTCCAGGGTGTTCTCGCCGGCCCGAACGATGCGTTTGTGCCAGTGGCGGGTGACGCCGAACATGTCGGCGGCGAGGTCGCGGATCTCGTTCGAGAGTTCACGCTCGGTGACGCCGGCCCGGATCATGCCGCGGTCGGTGACTTCCTGGAACAGGCTCTCCGCCTTGGCCTGCGCATCGAGCAGGCGTGCCGCGCGTTCGGTTTCGGGGGTCGTCACACAGTCATGGTCGCACGGGCGAGCGGTCGGGTGAATTCGGCGGCGCGGGTGGGCGGGGTGTCGTGCCGACGGGCTGCGGCGGGCAGGGCACGGACCTCGGCGACAAAGGCGCGGGCCGCTGCCGCCTCGTGGGTGGTGACCGCGGCCGGCCCAGGGCCGAGCTGGCGCCTCGTGCGGGGACTGCAGCCGCCGCGTCGGGAGTCGCCCGCACGACCATCTATCGTCGCTACGCCGACCGCGGCGAGATGCTGGGTGCGCTCGACGTTCGTGATGTTGCCCAGGGTATTGGAGCGCGTGGCGCCAGTCGCGGGAGATGACCGACCGAATGCTCGACCTGTCGCGATTCGAATGCGCAGGAGCGTTGGCTGGTTGTGAGGGCGTCACCCCACCGGCGTGAGGTGTATTGCCATGTCCATATCCGGCTGCCGTAGACTCCACACGTCGGCAGCCGGAGCGCGCGCGGTCACCGACACGGGCTGGACGAAGAAACACCAGGTAGAAGCTCCGCGAAAGCACGACATCGCGGGAACTTCCTCCATCACTTCACCCGGTCCCCGCCTCAGTAGCTCAGGGGATAGAGCATTCCTCTCCTAAAGGAAGGGTCGCAGGTTCGAATCCTGCCTGGGGCACAGTGATGTTCCGGCCGGGTGTGCGCCCACTGTGTGGTTTGAAAAAGATCTACGAAGGCGCACAGTGCACTCTTGCCGGGCACTCTTGCTGGCTTCCGTCGGATCCCACGCAACTCCACTCAGAATCGATGCTCGTCGACGGTTCCGCCGGGCATGCACGAGGACTCGCAGACCTGCGCGTCGTCGGTGTGGGCGGAGATGTAGTGCAATGGGAGTGCTCGGATGTCGGGTGAACCGATGGTGTACGTGGTCGACGCGCCGTTCACCTGCACGGTGACCGGGCCGCGGTCGCTCTGTGGGCCATCCTTGGTGATGTAGAACCAGGTCTGCCGCGCGTCGTTGGCGGCGACGTGACTGTAGATGTGGACGCCGTCGGCTTCGGTCGACGACATCGCGTACTTGGATGTCGAGGTGACATCGATGGACTCACCCAGCTCCGCGCCACGCGGTCGAGCCGCTCGGTGCGTAAGTGTCACCTGCAGGTGGCCGGCAGCGGGATCGTAGGTGACCTGGGCGCGCGTCAGCGCCAACTCGGGCTTCACCCAGAACGGACTCAGACCGTTGACGGTGCCCGTCGACGGAGCAGCGGCCGCGGAGGGCGAACCTGCCACAAAGCCGACGCCGATGAGGATTGCCGAGACGGCCGCCAGAAGGCAGCCTCGAAACGTACGTCGTGGGTGACTCATGAACTTCTCCTGTCTCGATGGTCCTTTCACTTGCTAATAAGCCGGTCTGTCGGACTCGTTACGCGCAGGAGCCGATCGGCGACGGAAACGTCTGGGTTGCCGCATTATTCGTGTTGCGATGTCCCACGCTCGATATCACGCGAAGGCGGTGCGCGGGCCGTATCTCCCACCCCGGTCATCGGTGCTCGGTTAGGCGATACGGTGGGCGGGTGACATCAACACCAGCTCCGCTCACCGTCCTCGTCACCGGCGCGACCAGCGGCATCGGCGCCGAGGTGGCCCGCCAGATGGTCGCACGCGGCCACCGCGTGTACGGAACCAGCCGCCATCCCGACACGGTGGCCGACCCGATCCCCGGCGTCACCTACGTCCGGCTCGACAATGCCGATTACGATTCCGCGACCGCGGCGGTGGCCGAGGTCGGCGCCGTCGACATCCTGATCAACAACGCCGGCGAATCACAGGCCGGTGCCCTTGAGGACACCACGATGAGTGCCATCGAAGATCTGTTCCGCGTCAACGTCTTCGGGCCCGTCGCCATCACCAAGGCGGTGCTGCCCGGTATGCGCGAGCGCCGCCACGGCACGGTGGTCATGGTCGGGTCCATGCTGTCGAGCTTCCCGGTCGCCTTCCGCTCCAACTACGCCGCCACCAAGTCGGCGCTCAAGGCCTTCGCCCTCGCCACCCGCAGAGAGGTTGCGCCGTACGGCATTCGGATGATCAGCGTCGAACCGGGCACCATCGCCACCGGGATCGGCGACCGCCGCAGCATCCACATCGCCGACGGCTCACCGTATGCGCAGGAATACCAGACACTCGCCGCGGCCACCCGCCGCAACGAGAAACAGGGCATCGACGCCGAGACCATGGCCACGACCATCGTCGACGCCTCCCTCGCCGAGCATCCGAAGCCGTTCTACGCCAAGGGAAACAGCGCCGGAATCGTCTTTCTGCTGCGCCGCCTGGCACCTCGTCAATTGATCCTCGACATCACCGCGCGCAAACACGGCCTGCCGCGCGTCAAGATCTAAGGTATGCACGTCACCATCCGCGTCATCGGTATCGGACCCGGCGACCCACGACAGATCACACTGCAGGCCATCGAGGCCATGGCCGACGTCGATGCCTTTCTCGCCCTCGACAAGGGCACGAGCAAGGGCGGCCTGCTCGATGCGCGCCGCAACATCCTGGAAAGGCATGCGCCACAGGGCTATTCGCTCATCGAGATCGGTGATCCGCCGCGCGACCGGCACCCCGCCGACTACGACTCCGAGGTCCGCCGGTGGCACGCCGCCCGCGCCGAGGTGATCGCCGGCGCGATCGGTGAGCACGTTCCCGACACCGGAATCGTCGCATTCCTCGTGTGGGGCGATCCCGCCCTCTACGACTCGACGCTGCGCATCGTCGACGATCTCGCCGCCCGCGACGACCTCGAGGTCGCCGTCGAGGTCATTCCCGGCGTGACCAGTGCGAGCGCCTTGACCGCCGCGCACCGAATCGTCGCCAACCGCGTGGGCGAACCGATCCACTTCACCACCGGGCGTCGGCTTGCCGACACCCCGCCGGGTGCCGACACCAACCAGATCGTGATGCTCGACGCCGATCTCGCGTTCCGGTACACCGCCGATGCCGACGACCACATCTGGTGGGGTGCCTACCTCGGCACGGCCGACGAGATCCTCATCTCCGGCCGCGTCGGCGACGTCACCGACGAGATCGTCCGCGCGCGTGCCGAGGCGGCCCGGGTGGTGGCCGCATCCGCCGATCCGGAGCCGGCGTCCAGA